>CAISDJ010000090.1 GCA_903884105.1 uncultured Pseudomonadota bacterium
AGGGCAGTCTGCACCAGGCCTTCGATGACGTGGTCGTCGTCACCGCGTTGCAAGGGGACGAAATCGAGTCGACGTCCACCTGGATCGACTGGGAAGACATCTCCGAAGGGCGCCTGCGCGGCGATTGGGCCACCACCGGCTCCTTCTCCGGCCCACTCGATGCCGTTCTTCGCGCTCGCTATGCCGCACAAAGCGCAGCGGATCGCATCAAGACGGTGCTGGGCGCGACTGCCAACGCCAGTCCCCTGCTCACGCAGGTGACGTGGGTGGATGGCTTTTCCGATCTGCTGATCGGATCGAGCTTTTGCGAAGGTCCCCTCACGCAGGGCGGGGCCCGGGAGCCCAACACCAAGTTCTTCCCGCAGGCGGTGACCAAGTTCACCGCCGCGTTGAATCTGGTGAACAGCATTCCGGCGGCCGATCAGGTGAGGTGGCGCTCCGTCCTGCTGGCCTCACGTGCCCGTGCCAATCTGTTCGCGGGTAACTACGACGCAGCCCTCGCTGACGCCCTCGCGGTGCCGGCCGGCTTCCTCAAAGAGGCGGTCTACGCCGAAGGTGCGGCCAACCAGCAGAGTACCACCGGCAATCAGCTCCATCAGAACCGCAACCGGTCTGGCGGGCTGCGCCGGATGTATCACGCTCGCGTGCTGGGAAGCTTCACCGCGACCAGCTACACCAACGGGACCTTGGCCGACTGGTTCGACGCCACGAAGCCGGATCCACGCATGGCGGTGACCCGCAAGCTGAACGAAAAAGGGGTCAACAACCGATTCGACTATTTCGGCATTGCGAAATATTCAGATCGGGCCGCCAATCAGGTGTTGATCAGCTCGAGGGAGATGGCGCTGATTGCCGCCGAGGTCTACATGCGAAAGGGTGACTTTGCCAACATGGCAACGAAGCTCAACGAAAACCGCACGGCGGTAGGGCTCGCGCCAATCCCGGCACCCGGCAATGCGGCAGCCGCGCAAACGGCGCTGCTCAACGAGCGGATGGCGGTGCTCTTCGTCGAAGGACAGCGTATGTATGACCTGCACCGGTTCAACCTGGTGCGCGGCGCACTTGGCGGTGACCGGGCGACCATGCTCCCGCTTTCGCGCTCCGAGATTCTCGCCAACCCGAACATGAAAGAGGGGCAGGCCACCTGTCCGAAGCTGAGCTGACGACCGACGGGCAGAGCGAAACCGGGAGCGGACATCCGTCCGCTCCCGGTTTGTCGTCGCGCCGCGACTTTTTCTGGGTGGCGGGTGTGACCGTCGTCAGCCTTGGGGCGATGCTCACCGGCTGCAGCAGTGACGGGAGCACCAGCCCAACTGCGCCGCTGCTGTCGACCAAGGGGAGTCTGGATGGGCTGCTGGTCAACGTGCAGGGGACGCCGCAAGGCAACTTCGGCACGCTGATCCTGATGTATCCGAGCGGCCAGCATGTGGGGATGACCATCGCCCCCGACGCCAACGGGAAGTTTCGCTTTGCGGATCTCCCCGCGGGTGAATATCAGCTCCGCTTTCAAGCGTCTGGGCAGGCGATCGTCCCGGAACCCTATCAGCACCCGATCAAGTTCACGATCGACGCCGGCAAGACCACGCAGCTCACCGTGCGGATTCAGCGGGGATCGTTCGCACAGAATCAGGTCGAGATCTACTGCGGCGACGATTTCTTCCAGGCCCAGCCCGATGGCACGGAGAACGGTGAGACGATTGTGCCGGTCGGCACCGTCGTCTGCTGGTACAACGTGGGACGCAAGGTGCACACGGTGACCGGCGGCCCCTGGGACGATTCCGGCGATTTGCAGCGAACGCAGTCCTATATCTGGGTGGCCACCGTCCCCGGTGTGCACGCCTATCGATGCACGTACAACCAGCCGGGGATGCGCGCCACGCTTCGCGTGGTCGGCCGCTGATTCCCGTCCTTCTTTCCCTCACGCGGAGTTAGGGATATGCACGCCCGTCCATGGCATCTGGTGGCCGCCGTCGGCCTCTCAGTGCTCACACTGCCGCTCGCCGCCGAGGCGCAGGTCAGCTATGCGCGCGCCGAGCAGTTGCTCAGCTGGAATACCGATCGGTTGGTGAGTGGCGACGTCGTGCAGCCGGAATGGCTGAAAGATGGCAATCGCTTCTGGTACCGGAACAAGCTGGCCGACGGATCGGAGTTCGTTCTCGTCGATCCCGTGACGAACAGCCGGCGTGCCTTGTTCGATCATGTCCGTCTCGCACGGGCGATGACGCTGGCCAGCGACACGGCCTTCGATGCGAAGAAGTTGCCGTTCCAGACGTTTCGCTTCGGCCGTGATGCCACCGACGAAAACGAGATCGAGTTCACGGCCGTACGGAAACGATTCGTCTGCAACATCACCACGTACGCCTGTGCCGTCGGCGACACCCTGCCCAGTGACGTGCCCTACGTCGCCTCGCCGGACAAGAAGCTCGAAGCGTTCGTGCACCGGAACAACCTGTGGGTGCGGAGCCGGGAGACAAAAAAGGATTCCGTGCAGCTGACCACCGATGGCGTCGACTACAACGCCTATGGCATCACGATGCCGCGGCCGAGCCAGCTGCAGCGTCCGATGCCGGTACGGCCGACGCTGCG
>CAISDJ010000091.1 GCA_903884105.1 uncultured Pseudomonadota bacterium
CCTCGTCGAGGGCGGCGTCGACATCCTGATGGTCGAGACGGTGGTCGACACGCTGAATGCCAAGGCCGCGTTGTTCGCGATAGGCAAGGTGTTCGAGGCGACCGGCGAGACGTTGCCAATCTGGATCTCGGGCACGATCACCGATGCGTCGGGACGCACGCTGTCCGGGCAGACCACCGAGGCCTTCTGGAACTCCATCCGCCATGCGAGGCCGACGGTCATCGGACTCAACTGTGCCTTGGGTGCGAGGCAGCTACGCCCGTACGTCGAGGAGCTGTCGCGCCTCGCCGATTGCTATGTCTGCGCGCACCCGAATGCCGGTTTGCCGAATGCCTTCGGCGAATACGACGAGACCGCGTGCGAAACGGCCGACCTGATCCGCGAGTATGCCGACAGTGGCCTGGTCAACATCGTCGGCGGCTGCTGCGGTACGACGCCGGACCATATCCACCACATTCATGATTCGGTGGCGGCGGTTGCCGTCCGCAAGCCCCCCGTACTGGAAGTGCGTTGCCGCCTGAGTGGCCTTGAGCCACTCAACCTTGGCCCCGACAGCCTGTTCGTGAACGTGGGCGAGCGCACCAATGTCACGGGGTCGGCCAAGTTCCGCAAGCTGATCGAGGCCGATGACTACAACGCCGCGCTCGACATTGCCCGCCAGCAGGTCGCGAGTGGCGCGCAGATCATCGACATCAACATGGACGAGGGCATGCTGGATTCGGAGGCCGCGATGGTGCGGTTCCTGAACCTGATTGCCTCCGAGCCCGACATTTCCCGTGTGCCCGTCATGATCGATTCGTCGAAGTGGACAGTCATCGAGGCGGGCCTCAAGTGCCTGCAGGGCAAGGGCGTCGTCAATTCCATCAGCCTGAAGGAAGGCGAGGCCAGCTTCATCGAGCACGCCCGCAAGGTGCGCGCCTACGGAGCGGCCGTGGTCGTGATGGCCTTTGACGAGAAGGGACAAGCCGATACCGTTGCCAGGAAGGTGTCGATCTGCCAGCGCTCGTACCAGCTGCTAACCGAGTCCGTGGGCTTCCCGCCCGAAGACATCATCTTCGATCCGAACATCTTTGCCGTAGCCACCGGCATCGAAGAGCACAACAACTACTCCGTGGATTTCATTCAAGCGACGGCCGAGATCCGCCGCACGTGTCCCCACGCGTTGATCAGCGGCGGCGTCAGCAACGTCTCGTTCTCCTTCCGCGGCAACGATCCGGTGCGCGAGGCCATGCACTCGGTGTTCCTGTATCACGCGATCAGGGCGGGAATGTCGATGGGCATCGTCAACGCCGGGCAGCTCGCGATCTACGAAGGGATCGAAGCCGATCTCAAGGAACGGGTCGAGGACGTGATCCTCAATCGCCGTCCGGACGCGACGGAACGTCTGCTCGAGGTTGCCGGGCGTTTCAAGGGTGAGGCGGGGCAGAAGCGCGTGGAGGACCTGGCCTGGCGGAGCTGGCCGGTCGTGAAGCGCCTCGAGCACGCGCTGGTGAAGGGGATCGACGAGTTCGTCGTCGCGGACACCGAGTCTGCCCGACTCGAGTTCGCGCAGCCGCTGTCAGTCATCGAAGGACCGCTGATGGATGGCATGAACGTCGTCGGCGACCTGTTCGGCGCGGGCAAGATGTTCCTGCCGCAGGTGGTCAAGTCGGCGCGCGTCATGAAGAAGGCCGTTGCGCACCTGATTCCTTATATCGAGGAGCAGAAGCGGGCCGGGGGCGGCTCGCGTTCCAACGGCAAGATCGTGCTGGCCACCGTCAAGGGCGACGTGCATGACATCGGCAAGAACATCGTCGGCGTCGTGCTCCAGTGCAACAACTTCGAAGTGATCGACTTAGGGGTGATGGTTCCGTGCGAGCGCATCCTCGAAACCGCGCGCCGCGAGGGCGCCGACATGATCGGCCTGTCGGGCCTGATTACGCCGTCGCTCGACGAGATGGTCCACGTCGCACGCGAGATGCAGCGTCAGGGCTTCACGCAACCGCTGCTGATCGGTGGCGCGACGACCTCGCCGGCGCACACCGCCGTCAAGATCGATCCGCAGTTCGACGGTCCGGTCGTGTACGTGAAGGATGCCTCCCGCTCGGTCGGCGTTTGCCAGCAGCTCATCACGCCGCAGACGCGCCTGGAGTACCTTGCAAAGATCAAGGCGGATCACCAGACCCGTCGCGAGCAGCACGCGGGACGCAAGGTGAAGTCGCCTCGCATGAGCCTTGCTCGCGCCCGGGCCAACCGCTTTGCTGGTAACTGGTCCGAGTACCGGCCGCCGATCCCCAGGATGCTGGGACTGCGCGCCTTCGAGCAGCCGCTCGAGGAGCTCACGCGGTACATCGACTGGATGCCGTTCTTCAACGCATGGGAGTTCGCGGGCAAGTTCCCCGACATTCTCAATGACGAGGTGGTCGGCGAGCAGGCCAGCGACCTGTATGCCGAGGCGCGTCGCATGCTGAAGCTGATCGTTCGCGAGCGATGGCTGACGGCCAAGGGCGTCATCGGACTGTTCCCGGCGAATTCCGTGGATGAGGATGTCGAGATCTACACGGACGAAAGCCGCACTCAGGTGCTGACGACGCTGCACTTCCTCCGGCAGCAGAAGGACAAGCCTGAAGGGCAGTCGCACCTGTCGCTGGCCGATTTCATTGCGCCGAAGTCGAGCGGTGTGCCTGACTACGTCGGCGGATTTGCCGTCTCCTCGGGCTTCGGGATCGAAGAACCCCTCAAGCGGTTCGCGGCCGGACATGACGACTACTCGTCCATCATGCTCAAGGCGTTGGCGGACCGGCTCGCCGAGGCGCTGGCCGAGCGCACGCACGAGCGTATTCGCCGGGAGTTCTGGGGCTACGCGCCGGAGGAGCGGTTGGTTGGCGACCAGCTCGTCGACGAGAAGTACCGCGGAATCCGTCCCGCGCCTGGCTATCCCGCCTGCCCGGACCACACCGAAAAGGCCACCTTGTGGAAGCTGCTCGATGCGGACCGGACGACGGGCATCCAGCTCACCGAGTCGTTCGCGATGTATCCGACCGCGGCCGTGAGTGGCTGGTACCTGTCGCATCCGGACGCACGCTATTTTGCGGTCGGCCAGATTGATCGCGACCAGGTGGCGAGCTATGCGCAGCGCAAGGGGCAATCCATCGAGGTGGCCGAGCGCTGGCTGTCACCCAACCTCGGTTACGACCCGCCGACGGCCGGTGATGGGGCTTCTGCTGATGCGGCGTGAAATCCGTCACGCATTGGGGGCAACAAGAGTGACCTGGCTTTTCACTTAATGAAGAGGACCTTGCTAAGGTTGCCGCACGTTTCATCGTTCGTCTCAAGACCCGGCGCCTCCTTAATGCCCTCCCGACAGCCGCGTCTCTTCGATACGTATGCCGGCCTGTTCGGGGCCCTGCTGGGCGCCAAGGCACGCTTCGGCTTCTGCGAGCGACATCCTGACGAATGCCCGATCGGAGCAGACGGTGCAAGGCATCGTGCAAATGGCCAGGGGCATGTCCCTCGAGACCGTGGCCGAGTTCGTCGAGAACATGGACCTTGCGCGCAAGGTCAGGAGTCCGGGTGTGGAGTACGCACAGGGATATGCCTATGGGAAGCCCGAACCGCTGGAGGAGATCCTGCGCGCACTGCAGGAAGAAGAGACCGGGCGAGGCATCCGTTTCGAGTTCGACTTCTGAAGGCGGCAGTATCCGATGACGGGTGGCCCGCCCTCGTTCAAGAACAGATCAGCAAAGGAACAGCAATAGTCCACATGGCAGAAGAAAATTCCTCCCTGACGACTGCATTGCGCGAAGAGGCCTTTGCCTTCGTGCGGTCTTTGGCGAACGAGCTGTCCGAGGGCAAGGTCGAGTTGCCGTGCTTCCCTGAAGTGGCGCTCAAGGTACGCAGGGCACTCGACGACGAGTCCGTTACCGTGGCCAGAATCGCCACCATCCTGGGCGCAGAAGCCGGTCTGGCGGCTCGCGTCCTCGTCATGGCGAATTCGGCTGCGCTCGGTTACAGCGGCAAGCCCGTCACCGACCTGCATACGGCCGTGACGCGCATCGGCCTCTCCAATGTCCGCACAGCGGCCCTCGCTTTCGCGCTGGGACAGCTGCGTCGCGCCGTGCAGTTCAAGCACATCATGCAGGACCTCGAACGATTCTGGCGCCAGAGCACCAAGGTGGCGGCGCTCGGCCGAGTGTTGGCGCTCAGGATTCCAGGCGTCAATGCGGACCTGGCCATGCTCGCCGGGCTGCTGCACAACATCGGCGCCGTGTACATCCTGGCGCGAGCCGGCGCGGGGGCGGGTGTCATCCGCCAGACCGAGCTTCGCGAGATGCTGCTCAAGGACTGGAGTGCCACGATCGGGCGCAGCATTGCCGAGAACTGGGGCCTCCAGGAAGAAGTCGTCGAAGCCATCGGCCAGCAATTCGACGTGGACCGCGCGAGGCGCGGGTCCGCCGACCTGAGCGATGTGCAGAGTGTTGCGGTGGCCAATGCGGATCAGGTCGGCATGGAGCAGGGTGTGGACTCGTCCGCGGATTTCCGGATCGCGCTTGGCAGCCTCGGACTGGATGAAAGCAGCGGCGCCCGGATCATCGAGGAGTCGAACGCGAGTCTTGCGGCACTCCAGGCAGCCCTTTCCGGTTGAAGAGGCGCTCGCCCGCCATTGCAGGCGGCACAGATCAGTCGCGACCTCTCATGGCGGCATCTCACGTCCCTTAACCCCGATTCGGCCTTTCCCGCGTTAACGGGTCAGAGGGCAGGCGAAGGTCGCTTGCCGACTGGTCCCAGCGAGGAAATTCGCCATGAAACTCCCGCCCCGTTTGCCGATGGCTCCCCTGGTCCTCGGGATCGGTGTCGTGCTGGTGGCGGCTTGCGCCGCCAATCAAGAGGAACGTCGCGGCGGGCCGGCGACCGGCGTGGCGCCTGAGTCTCGGCCGCTGATCGCGCCGATCGAGGAACGGCGAGCCAGCGAAGGCGCTACGCTCGCCGCCCCGGCTCCAATGCAGGCTGGGGTCGCCCAAAGCCGGGAGAATCGCGTCGAGGCACGGGACCGGTCCACCCGAGCGGATGTGAGTCCAGGTGCGGCGAAGGCAGTGATGGACCTGCGTGCGCCGTCATTCGTACCGGCCTGCTGCTTCGGGCCCGAGTGGCCGCGCCTCTACGTTCTTTGCGACTCGTGCCGAAGCGCGAACCAGCTCGACCTGGGTGGTGATGCCGAGGTTGTCGCCGCCGTACTGGCCACCGAGCAGACCGGGCAGGCGCAGATTGTATTTCCGGCCTTCCCACAGCGGTCCGCATCGCGCACGGGCCTCCTCGACGAGGGGCTGCATGTGCCAGTCTTTCATGAACTCTTCATTCTTCGAGAGTTCCGCGAGCTGATGGACGTCCATCGCCACGATGCGGCAGTAGCAGTCCTCGGGGCACAAACGCCAGATCCGGCCGGCGGTATCCCGGATCAGCAGGTTGCCGAACTCGTTCTCGCCGACGATCTCGGCAGGGTCGAGACCGGCCCAGTGCCAGGACTCGCGGATTTCTTCGATGAGGCTCATGTGGCGGGATTCCAAGGGTGCTCGCGACGCGGAATAATCTACACGACTTGCGGCGGGTTCGCCGCCCGCCACTGCTTCCGTGACAGGAAATAGAGGCAGTGCTTGCGCACGGGATGGCCCTCGGGAACCTTGGGGTGGTCGAAGGTCTCGCCGGTGTCGCGCATGCCGAGCCGTTTCATCAGCTCACGCGACCGAAGGTTGCCGGTTGACGTGAAGGACACGATCTCCGGCAGGCCGAGCTCATCAAACCCCACGCGGAGCGCGCCACGGGCCGCCTCTGTGGCGAAGCCTTTGCCCCAGTGATCAGTGCCCAGGCGCCACGCGATCTCGACGCACGGAAAGACGGGCAGGTCAGGCGAGGGAATCTGCAGGCCGACACCGCCGATGAGTGTGCGGGTCGCCTTCTCCTCGACAGCCCAGATCCCGAAGCCGTTGTAGTCGATGTGGTTCTGCAGTTCGCCCCACTGCGCATCGCTTTGAGCGCGGTCAAGTCGGGCTGGAAAGTACTGCATGAGCCGCGGATCCGCATTGATCGCCGCGAAGGGTGCCTTGTCTGCATCACGCCACTGCCGCAGCAGAAGTCGCTCCGTCTCGAATTCAATCAGCTCCGACATGCAACGGTCCTTTGTCATTCGGCAGTCAACGGCGGTCCTTCCACGAACGCCACGCCATCCACCAGCCAGGAGTCCTGGAATTGCTGGAAGGTAAACTGCCATTGTCCCGACCCATTCTCAAACCGGTGCAGGTACGAATAGCGGATGAAGGTGGACGAGAGCCGCTGCTCACCGAGGTACCTGATGCCCTGGCTTTTGCCGAACTGCGCTCGAATGCGCGGCCAGTCTGCAGAGGTCTGGCGGATCACGAGCAGGAGTTCGGCCGCCGGCACTGGCCAGTGCGGTTTCAGTATCTGGAACCCGCCTTCGAACTGCTCCTGTGCCAGCAGCAAGGTGGATTCGTTGGCCAGCGCCTTCAACTCATCAAGGGAGGAGAGGCCTGCGGCGAGAGCGCTGGCGGGTGCGGCAATCCAGAGGAGCAGCAGGAAGGCAGCAGGTCTGTTCATCTTCTTCTATTCCGTCAGGCGGGCGCGGCTACCTCGGCAGCGAGGCAACGAGAAGGCTCCTCGGAAGCTGCCCGCAGCGATGATAGGCCGTCGGGTCGCCCCGCGTCACCTTGATCCTGACCGCTGGATAGGGATGGAGGTCGCAGCGCGAGCCCGCACGGTTCGATCAGCGGCGGCTCAAGCCTGATCGAGGACGTCGCGGACCTTTCTGGCGAGGGCGTCCGGGCTGAAGGGCTTCTGCAGGAACGCGACGTTGGCCTGCAGGATGCCGTGGCGGACGACGGCGTCGTCGGTGTAGCCGCTCAAGTACAGCACCTTGATCCCGGGGCTGCTCGTAGCCAGTGTTTCGGCGAGCACGCGCCCGCTCATCTCCGGCATGACGACGTCGGTGACGACGAGGTTGATGGGCACGTTCCGGTTCTCATAGAGCGAGAGAGCCGTCTTGCCGTCAGGCGCAGTCACCACCGAATAGCCATAGGATTCGAGTGTGATGGCGACAAACTCTCGAACATTGTCGTCGTCCTCCACCAGCAGAATGGTTTCTGATCGGGTCGTGGAATGAGCCAGTTCCTGAACCGGCGTCGCGATGGTTTCGCCATTGATGGCAGGCAGCCGGACCTTGAAGGTAGTTCCGACGCCGACTTCGCTGTAGATATCGATTGTGCCGCCGCTTTGCTTGACGATGCCATGCGCCACGGCGAGGCCGAGGCCGGTGCCTTTGCCGATGCCCTTGGTTGTAAAGAACGGTTCGAACACGCGCGCGCACACCTCGGGTGGCATGCCGGTGCCCGTGTCGCTGAAGGAGATCGTGACGTACCGTCCCGGGTCTGCCACGGAGCCCTGTCCGGCGAGGGGTGTGCGGAGGTCGGATTCGGTCGTTTCGATGGTGAGTTGGCCACCCAAGGGCATGGCGTCGCGTGCATTCACGGCCAGATTCATGATGACCTGCTCGATCTGGCCCGGATCCGCCTTGACTGCGCTCAAGTGTGGATTGAGCACGGTGGTGAGGCCGATGTCCTCGCCGATCAGGCGACGCAGCATGGTTTCAGTGTCGACCACAATTGAATTGATATCGAGCACCTTGGGATCGAGGACTTGTTGCCGGCTGAAGGCCAGCAGCTGCTGGGTGAGCGACGCGGCGCGCGTACCGGCACGGAAGATCTGTCCCAGCATCTTCTGCTTGCCGTCATTTTCCGGCACCAACCGTTGCAGCATCTGGCTGTAGCCGTTGATCAACGTGAGCAGATTGTTGAAGTCATGGGCCACGCCGCCTGCGAGCTGGCCGAACGCCTCCATTTTCTGCGACTGGAAGAGCTGCGCTTCGAGCGTCTTCTGCCTGGAGATTTCGCGCACGATGCCGACGAAATAGCGGTGGTCGTCCAGCCGGAACTCGGTAATGGCGATGTCCATCGGAAAGGATGTCCCGTCCTTGCGCAGACCGAGGACTTCCCGGCCAATGCCGGTGATCTTCGCCTCGTCCGTCTCGACATAGCGGGTGATATAGCGGTCGTGCTGGCTGCGATCAGGTTCCGGCATGAGGCACCGCACGTTCTCGCCAATCAAGTCAACGCTGCGGTAGCCGAAGATCTCTTCGCCGGCCCGGTTGATGGTGGAAATCGTGCCCCGGTCATTGATGGTGATGATGCCGTCGATTGTGTTGTCGAGCACCGAATGCAGCAGTTCGTCGTTGCGCCGCTTGGCAGTGATGTCGCGCGTGACTTTCGCAAAGCCGATGACCTTGCCATCGTCGGCAAGGACGGTGGTGATCGTGCCTGCGACCCAGAACTGCGAGCCGTTGCGGCGGACTCGCCAGCCTTCGATTTCGCACCTGCCTGCCGAGATTGCATGCATAAGTTCCAGCTGGGGCTTGCCAGTGGCAATGTCCTGCGCTGGAAAGAGGAGCGAATAGTCCTGACCGAGCATCTCTGCCTCGCTGAATCCATACACTTGTTCGCCGCCCTTGTGCCATGTCAGCACCCGGCCGTCGGGATCCAGCATGACGATGGCGTAGTCGCTCACGCCTTCGAGCATCAGGCGCAGGCGCGTCTCCGAGGTACGCAAGGCTTGCGCGGTCCGCTTTTGCACCGTGATGTCTGCGAAGTAACCGTGCCACAGGATGGATCCGTCTGGCTCCGTGACCGGGATCGCATGGCCATCGACGCAGAGTTCGCCTCGCTTCGCGTTCATCACCCGATACTCGCAGCGCCAAGGCGTCATGGTGCGTGCCGATTCAAGCACGCTTTCGCCGAACCGACCGATGTCATCCGGATGAACGCGTGCAAAGGCCCCGGAAGCGTCTTCTGTCAGGGAATCGGCAGGCACTCCATAGATGTCGTCCAGGCGAGGATTCGAGAACGGAAACGACAGGGTACCGCCCGGGCGCTGACGGAACGAACAGATCACCACAGGAACGGACGAGACGACTTTCGCAAACCAGTCCCGCTCGATGCGGAGCTGGTCAGCGATGCGTTTCTCTACGGTTACATCAATGAAAAAGCCCATGCGGCCCCCTGCGGGGAGGGCCGCTGCGCGGAAAGAGACCCAGAATGGAGTGCCGTCCCTCTTTACGAACTGAATGATTTCGTCGACGGTGCCGGTTTCATCCAGGGCGTCAATCGCGCGCGCCAGCGAAGCCTCGGATTCCGGCAATTGAATGATGGAGATCGGCTGTCCCCGCAGCTCGTCAACCCGGTAGCCGAGGAGCCGCAATGCAGTGTGATTTGCATCGACGAACCGCCATTGGCTGTCTGCAATGACGATCCCGATCGGGGCATTCTCGATGTAGGATCGCAACCGGGCTGCGCTGGCTTGCTGCTCGCCCTGCGACTGCAACAAGTGCGCGTTGGCGCGGGTCAGTTCCTGCGTGCGTTCCTGGAGCCGGGTTTCGAGCTGCTCTCTTGCCTTCTCGAGATCCAGGTTTCGCTGGTGACTGATCGCATCCGCGGCTTGCGCTTTGCGCCGCGCGGCGTGCATCGATCCAGCCAATGCAGCGATGCCTATAACCGTCGCGAAGTAGGCGGCGAGGCCAAACAACGCTTCGGGGGACTGCAGGTGGAAGCTGAATCTCGGAATCACGAGGAAGAAATCCGCGACCAAACCGCTGAGTAGCGCAGCCGCCATGGCGGGTCGAAAGCCGCCGTACCAGGCGGTCACCATGACCGCACCGGTAAAAAGAAGGAACGGAAATCGGTCCCCGAGAAGCGGGTTCAAGAGCAGTCGGGCTAACAGTGCGGCTGCAACGCTGATGATCGCGCAGGTGTACCCGGCGACGTCTGGCCTTGACGATTCGGTATGATCCATGCGCGGAGTGTGACATTCGGGCAGCTAGGGAGAGCGACTGAATCGGGGTCAGCTTTTCCCCTAGGCAGGGCCGCGCTGGGTACCGGAATGGCGCGACAACGAGGCGACGGAAGCCGCCACTTGAGCAGGCCTTCTGCCTTCATGGCTGCAAGCACGACGGGGCGTGCGGCGACCCACTGATGGGAGGCGAGCCGGTGTGGAAAGGCGGACAGGTCCAGCTTGAGTCGGATCGCCCAGTTTGCGACGACGAACAGGTAGGCGTCTGCCACGGTGAAGGTGTCGCCGGTGAGGAAGGCACTGCCTGCGAGCGCCTTGTCCACGAGCGGCAGGCGTCGATTCAGGTAGTCGAGACGCTCCTGGCGTTGCTCTGCACTGATCAGATGCAGGATTGCGATCCGCGAGGTACTGCAGCACCGCGGAGGCTTCAGTCAGGATCTGGCGGCCTTCGAGTTCAAGCGCGGGTACGTAGCCTTTCGGGTTGATGGCGAGGAAGTCACTGCCAGCGGCAGTCTGCTTCTTGCGCAGATCAACCTGCACGAGGGCAAGGGGATGCCGGCTTCCTAGGCGACGATGTGTGCGGCCAGGGCCTAGGAGCCGGGTGAGAAATGCAGTTTCATTCCTGGGGATCCTCTGGAGGTCACGGTGGGCGATCACATTGACTGTCGTAGCAGGCGGAACGCACCACGGCGCGCCGGGAGAGATGGCCGGCGGCGCAGTGCCCTGGCGTCACGAGTCCATCGGGTGGCGTTCAACGCGGGGTTCGTCGGCTTCCCCTTCGAGACGGATCTGTCGGGTGCGTCTCAAGCCTGGTCGATGACTTCGCGGACCTTGCGAGACAGGGCCTCGGGCGTGAAGGGCTTCTGCAGGAACGCGACGTTGGCCTGCAGGATGCCGTGGCGGACGACGGCATCGTCGGTATAGCCGCTCAGGAAGAGCACCTTCTGGCCTGGGTTGCTGGCGAGCAGCATCTCGGCCAACACACGGCCGCTCATTTCCGGCATGACGACATCGGTGATGACGAGGTCGATGGGGGAGTCGCGGTTCAGATAGAGCGATAGCGCTGCCTTGCCATCTGGCGCTGTCACTATCGTGTACCCAAATGACTCGAGGGAGAGAGCGACGAACTCGCGGACATTGTCGTCATCTTCCACCAGCAGGAGGGTTTCCCGACCGGCACCGGACGGGGGCAGGTTCTGCTCGGCAGGCTTCGGGGCACTGCTCCCGACGGCGGGTAGGCGGATCTTGAGCGTGGTGCCGACACCCACTTCGCTATAGAGGTCGATGGTGCCGCCGCTCTGTTTGATGATGCCGTGCGCCACGGCGAGGCCGAGGCCCGTGCCCTTGCCCCCGCTCTTGGTGGTGAAGAAGGGTTCGAATATGCGCTCCTGCAATTCGGGCAGTATGCCGACGCCGGTGTCACTGATCGAGATCGTCACGTACCGTTCCGGCTTCGCCTGTCCGGAAGGGGGCTCGCCGATCTCGAGCTCACTTGTCTCGATCGTGAGCTTGCCGCCCTGGGGCATCGCGTCGCGGGCATTCAAGGCGAGGTTGACGATGACCTGCTCGATCTGGCCGGGATCGGCCTTGATGGCGCTCAGATGCGTCGAGAGTGTGGTGGTGAGATCGATGTCCTCGCCAATCAGGCGGCGCAGCAGGACTTCGGCGTCGAGTACCACGGTGTTGACATCAAGCAGCTTCGACTCGAGCACCTGCTGACGGCTGAAGGCCAGCAACTGCTGGGTGAGCGAGGCGGCGCGCTGGCCAGCGCGAAAAATCTGCCCCAGCATCTTCTGCTTGCCGTCGGTGGCGGGAACCATCCGCTGCAGCATCTGGCTGTAGCCGTTGATGAGCGTGAGCAGGTTGTTGAAGTCGTGCGCGACGCCTCCAGCGAGCTGGCCGAACGCCTCCATCTTCTGCGACTGGAAGAGCTGCGCCTGCAGCTTCTTCTTCTCCGAGACATCCCGGACGATGCCGACGAAGTAGCGCTGCTCGTCAAGGCGGAACTCCGTGATGGCGAGATCCATCGGGAAGGTGCTGCCATCCTTGCGCTGGCCGCGGACCTCACGGCCGATGCCGATGATCTTGGCCTCGTGGGTATTCACATAGTTCGTAATGTACGAGTCATGGCGGCTGCTATCCGACTCCGGCATCAGTTGCCTGACGTTCTCACCTAAAATCTCGTTGCTGCGATAGCCGAAGAGATCCTCTCCTGCCTTGTTGATCGTCGAGAGTATGCCGTGTTCGTTGATCGTGATGATGCCGTCTAGGGTGTGGTCAAGCACCGAATGCAGCAACTCGTCGTTGCGACGTTTGATAGTGATATCGCGGCTGACTTGCGCGTAGCCGATGACCTTGCCTGCCCCATTGTAAAGTGCGGTCAGGCTGCCGGTGGTCCAGAACTGGGTGCCGTTCTTGCGGCTGCGCCAGCCTTCCGTGTCGCAGTCTCCGTTGGCGCTCGCCCGGGCGAGCTCGTTTGCTGGCGTTCCCTCCGCAGTCCTCTGTGGCGGGAACAGGCACGAGTAGGGCTGACCGAGGATATCGTCGTCAGCATAGCCATACATCTGCTGCGCGCCTTTCTGCCAGGTCATGATGAGGCCTGCCGGATTCATCATGAAGATCGCATAGTCGGTGACGCCTTGCAGAAGCTGGCTCAGGCGCGCTTCGGAGGTTTTCAAGGATTCTTCAGTGCGCTTGCGTGACGTGATGTCGGCGAGGTAGCCATTCCATAGGGTCGAGCCGCCAGGCTCATGCGTGGCAACGAAATTAGCTTCGATCCAGAGTTCGCCGCGCGCCGGGTTGATCAGGCGGTATTCGTAGTGCCATGGGTGTAAGCCGCGGGCGGCCTCTGTCGCGCTGAGTCTGAGGCTGACTACGTCATCGGGATGAACGTGCTCGAAGAGCACAGTGGCGTCTTTGGCGATTGATGCGGCCGACACACCCAAGAGGGGTTCGAGTCTGGGATTCGCTAACGCCGATGTCCACTTGCCGTTAGGGAACTCACGGAACGAGCAGATTCACGACAGGGATGGTCGCCATCACGTATGCAAACCAGTCCCGCTCGTTGCGCAGCGCCTCGGAGGCTCGGTGCTCTTCGGTGATGTCACGAAAGAAGGCCATGCTGCGGTCCTGCGGCAGCATCACTGCACGAAGTGCTGCCAGGAACTGTGTGCCATCCTGCCTGGCGAGCAGGCGAGGCCGATCATAGGCCCCGATGTTTTTCAGTTCGTCAAGTTCTTTCTGAAGTTCATCGTGCTTGAGGGTTGCCTGAATCGCACCTATCGGCTGCCCCCGCAGCTCCTCGGCCGAATACCCCAGCATCCGCAAGGCCTCCGGGTTTGCCTCCTTGAAGCATCTCTTATCGTCCGCGATGAGAATGCCGATCGGGGCATTCTCGAAGTAGGAGCGGAATCGTGTTTCGCTTGCCTGCAGCAATTTCTGCGACTGCATATGGCTATCATTGGCGCTGATCAGTTCCAGGCTGCGTTTGTGTATGCGGGCTTCGAGGTGTGCGTAGGCGTCGTCCAGAATAAGCTGCTTCTGCCGGTATTCAACTAGGGTCGCCTCCAACTTGCGAAGCGCGCTGTGCATCCGCCCTGCAAGCAGTGAGGTGCCGAGGCCGGTGACCAAGAAAAACTCGAGGCCGTACCGCTCCTGGGGTAAATCCAACCAGAGACTCCCTGTCGGCTGCAGGAAGTAGAAATCAACCGCCAGGGCACTCAGGCCCAAGGTGAGCAGGGCCGGCCGCAGCCCACCGATCCAGGCCGCGACGAGAACGGCGAAGTAGTGAACCGCAAAGGGGATATCCCTGCCAAAAACACTGTTCAGTGACAAGCGCAGTACTGTTGCCAGCACCACTATCAGGATAGCGAACGCATAATCTATGTAGCTGCGCTGCATGGAAACTCCAGGTTTCACGCCCGGACTATGTTGCTGGTAGGGCTAGGAGGCTACATGAGATATTAGTAAGACATTTACCTAATTGATCGCAGGCTGCAGTCGCTCCGCGAGGTTCATGAACAGGCGCTGACTCTGAACCTGACCAGTGTGGGCACGCGATGCTGGCACGCGAGCAGGGGCCGGGACACTGCGTAGGCGAGTGCCGGGAATCGCCGTCATCCCGGCGATCACTCCGATATTCGCAGCGGGCATGAGGGAATGCGGCGCGCTCACTGTGGGTGTTCGTGCTCCAGTGCCCAGATCTCGTGTGCGTCCAGACGGAGACGCGCGTAGGCCTCGATGGCGTCGAGTTCCGCCTGTTGCGCGCCCAGCGTGGCTTCAAGGGCCTGCCGCTGCGCCGTCAGCGTCTGTGCCAGATCCAGTTCCCCGAGCTCGTAGCCGCGTCGCATCGTCGCTGCCGTGGCCTGCATCTGTTCCGACAGGCGCGACAGCTGTTCCCACCGCAAGCGGCTCAGACGTACCGCGCTCAAGGCGCGGTTCGCATCGCCTTCCACCTTGAGGCGGATCTGGCGAGTCCGTTCCGTGGCCATCGTGGCTCGCGCTAATGCGGCGGCGTGGTCGGCGCGCCGGCCTGATCCGCCGAAGGGCAGGGCGACGGTCACGCCCAGTACTTTCTCCTGTCGATCACGTTCCTGGCCATAGTGAACGCCGACGGTGGGGTCGGGCATCCGGTCGAGCCGGGCCCGCTGGGCCTGCAGTTCCGCCTCCTGTTGCTGGTTCTCCGCCAGTTCGAGTTCGTGGTTGTCTGCCACGATGCGTTCGTGCCAGATGGCATCGGTTTCCTCGACAGCGGGCGGGTCGTCGATCGTGTCTGGTGCGCGTTGCGCCAACGCCGGAAACAGCTCCTTGAGGTCGAGGCTGCGCGCCGCTGCGAGCTGCTGTGCTTCGAGATGCAGCGCGCGGACGCGATTCAGCTCGCCTTCGGCAAGCTGACCCTCGATGGCGGGCGCATCGCCAGCCGTGACGCGTCTTTGAACGGCGTCGCGATGCTGTTCAAGGATCTTGACCTGGCCCGCGAGCACGGTCACCGACTCCCGCTCGCGCAGCCAGTCGAACCACGAGGACAGCAGCGAGCGACCCGCCTCATGCCACGCATCGGCGTGCGCGAACTCCGCGATGAGGACGGCTTGTTGCCCGAGCGCAGCGTCCACCGATGCTTTGCCGGGAATACGGAAGCCGCGTTCCAGCGAGACTTGCGCTTCGGTGTAGGTCTGCTGGGTCGTCTGGTCGCGTCGTTCCTGAGTCATGGCGCGCAGGGTCCATTCGTGTGGCCCCACGCGGCGTCGCCGATTGATCGCATCGCCGAGCTCGACGCCGGCCGCAGCCCCCGCGACCAACGGGGAACTTCCGAGGATGGCTTCGATATCGCCAGCCGGTGGCAGCGCGTTGGGGTAGATGCCGCCCGCGTTTGCCAGCGTGGCACTCGCCATCAGCAGTGCGGAGACGACGGTCCTCAATCCGAAGCGCGGATTCATGCCAGCCTCCCGAAACCTGTGAGCGCGGTGGTCCACCAGATGACTTCCGGGCTTTGAACCTGGACCTTGATTCTGTCGATCAGCGTCGCAGCCTGCGATTGCTGCATCAGCAGCGTGATCATGCGGCGGTGAGACCGACCGCGGACCTTTTCAAGTGTTGTATGCAGATGGGCACCCGACCCCAGGCCCTCGGCCGCGTACACCGAGAAGCCGGAGACGAGGTCTTCGTGGGCCAGCAGCAGGTCCAGCATTTCCTCTTCGAGGTGCTCGGGAACGGCCAATGTCAGCAGGCAATCGTAGCTCGTGCTCATGTGGAGGCTCCCAGCCCGAAGCGGCGGAACAGGCTGGGCAGGAGCACCAGCGTCAGCAGGGTCGAGCTCACCAGTCCGCCGATGACGACGATGGCGAGGGGGCGCTGGATTTCAGAGCCGGGACCGGTGGCAAACAGCAACGGCACGAGGCCAAATGCCGTGATGCTTGCGGTCATCAGCACTGGGCGCAATCGCCGGAGTGCACCTTGTGTGACGATCTCCGCGACCGCGACGCCCTTGCCCGCGAGTTGATTGAAGTAGCTGATCATCACGAGGCCGTTCAGCACCGCGATGCCCATCAACGCGATGAAGCCGACGGACGCGGGCACCGAGAGGTACTCGCGAGTGATCGCGAGGGCCACCACGCCGCCGATGAGCGCGAACGGAATATTGGCGAATACGAGCACGGCTTGCCTGAGCGACGAGAACGTGGCGAACAACAGCAGGAAGATCAGTCCGAGCGCAAGCGGCACGATCAGGCCGAGCCGCGCGGCCGTGCGCTGCTGGTTCTCGAACTGCCCGCCCCAGGTGAGGCGATAGCCGTCCGGGAGCCTGATCTGCTCGGCAACCCTGGCCTGGGCTTCTTCGACAAAGCCCACCAGGTCGCGACCGCGCACGTTCGACCGCACGACGGTCATGCGCACGGAGTTTTCACGATCGATCTTCACGGGACCATCGGCGATGGTCTGCCTGGCAACAGCCGAGAGAGGCAGCGCAGTGCCACCGCTGATCGGCAGACGGAGCTGCTGGAACGCATCCTGGGAGCGCTGCACTTCGCTGTCGCCGCGAATGATCAATGGCAACCGGCGGCCGGACTCGATCACGACGCCCGCCGTCGTGCCCTCGACCAGCATGCGCAGGTCGTTCTGCACGGTTTCGACGGACAGCCCCGCGCGGCCCGCAGCCATGCGGTCGATTTCGAGCCTCAAGTACTGCACGCCCTGGTTGCTGACGGTGACGACGTCCTCGCTGCCCTGGATGGCTTCGAGCACCTTGCCGATGTCGCCGGCGAGCTTGTCGAGGACGAGCATGTCCGGACCGAAGATCTTCACGGCCAGGTCGCCGCGGGTACCCGAGATCAGCTCCGACACGCGCATGTCGATCGGCTGCGTGAAGCTGAACGTCACGCCCGCGAACTCGTCGCCGACCTTGCGCAGTTCATCGAGCAGCCATTCCTTGTCGTCCTGGCGCCATTCCTCGCGGGGCTTGAGCGCGAGGAAGCTGTCCGTTTCGTTGGTGCCCATCGGATCGAGGCCGAGCTCATCGGAACCGACGCGCCCAACGACGCTTTCGATCTCGGGCACCGCTTCCATGATGCGCTTCTGGATCTCGCGATCCGTCGCACCCGACTGGGCCAGATTGATCGAGGGGACCTTCTCCAGTTGCAGCACGATGTCGCCTTCATCGAGCGTGGGCATGAAGGACTTGCCTACGCCGAGGAACAGGAGCACCGCAAGGGCCAGTCCCGCGACCGCAGAGCCATAGACGATGCGATCATGCGCAAGCGACCAGTTGAGGAGCCGCGAGTAGCGTTCTTCCAGCCAGCGCACCAGCGGCGGATGCGCGGCGTGCTTTGAAGGCAGCCATGACGCGATGACCGGAATGACCGTCAGGGAAAGGACCAGTGAGGCGGCCAGCGCAAACACGATGGTCAGCGCCACCGGTGCGAACAGCTTGCCTTCGAGCCCCTGCAGCGTCAGCAGGGGCAGGAACACGATGATGATGATGAGGATGCCGGAGGTCACGGGTACGGCGACTTCCTGCACGGCCCGGTAGATCACGTGCAAGGCGGAGGGCTGCGGTCCTGAAGGCTTGTTGCCGCCATGGGCCTCGATGTTCTCCACGACGACGACCGCGGCATCTACGAGCATGCCGATCGCGATGGCGAGACCTCCCAGCGACATGAGGTTGGCCGAGAGGCCGTACATTCCCATCATCACGAACGTGGCGAGCGCCGAGAGCGGCAGGATCAGCGCCACGACGACGGCGGCGCGGACATTGCCGAGGAACAGGTACAACAGGATCACGACCAGCACGATGGCTTCCGCCAGCGCTTCGGTGACGGTGCCCACGGCCCGTTCGACGAGCGCACCGCGGTCATAGAAGGGTTTGATGGTCGTGCCTTCGGGCAGGCTCTTTTCGATCTCGGAGATCTTGAGGCGGATCTGCTCGACGATCTGCTGCGCGTTGGCGCCGCGCAGGCCGAGGACCAGGCCCTCTACCGCTTCGTCCACGCCATCCTTGTTGACCATGCCGTAGCGGGTCAGGTGGCCGATACGCAGTTCGGCCACATCGCCGACGCGCACCGGCACGCCGTCGCGGTTGGCAATCACGATGGCGCGGACATCGTCCAGCGTGCGGATGCTGCCATCGCTGCGGACCAGCAGGGCTTCTTCATTCTGCGTGAGGCGGCCGGCGCCGTCATTGCGATTGTTGACAGCCAGGACGTCGTGAAGGTCCGTGAGCGAGAGGCCGCGAGCGGCGAGTGCGGCTGGATCAGGCACGACCTCGAAGGATTTCACGTAGCCGCCGAGCGTGTTCACGTCGGCAACGCCCGGGATGCTGCGTAGTTGCGGGCGGATCACCCAGTCAAGCAGCGTGCGCTTGTCGGTCAGCGACAGGTCGCCTTCGATCGTGAACATGAACAGGTCGCCGAGCGGCGTCGTGATCGGTGCCAGGCCGCCCGTCACCGTGGACGGCAGTGAGGGCAGCACGTTGCCGAGACGCTCACTCACCTGCTGGCGGGCCCAGTACACATCGGTGCCATCCTCGAAGTCGATGGTGACGTCGGTAATGGCGTACTTGGATTTGGATCGCAGGATGGTCTGCCGCGGGATGCCGAGGAGTTCCTGCTCGATCGGCGCCGTGATGCGCTCCTCCACTTCCTCGGGTGTCATGCCCGGCGCCTTCATGATCACCTTGACCTGCGTGGTCGAGATGTCCGGATAGGCATCGATCGGCAGCTTGAGAACGGCATTGATGCCGGCGCCTACCAGCACCAGCGTCAGCACCAGCATGAGCAGGCGCTGCGACAGCGCGAAGGCAACCAGGCGCGACAGCATCAGGTCTTCTCCGCCGGCTGTGGCCCGGTCGTTTCAGGCCCGAGGCCTATCCAGGCCCCGCGCAACGTGGCGACGCCTTGCGTGACGATTTCCGTTGTGGCGGGGATCGCGGCCTTTGCCCACACGAGGTCGCCGCCGCGCGCCACGATGTCGATGCGGGCCGCGCGAAAGCCGCCGCCATCGCGCACGAACACGTAGTCCTGGCCGCCTGTCCTCAGCACCGCACTCGTGGGAATGCCGAGGGTTCCGGCTCCGAGCGCGCCGGAGTCGACGACGGCCTCCACGAACTGGTTCGGCTTCAGGCACGACCCGGGCGAGTTGAACTCGGCCCTGAGCGTGACGGACTGGTTCGCGTTGCTCAGGTGCTGGCTCGTGGAAACGATGCGGCCCGGCTTATCGCAACCGGACACCGTCACCGCATTGCCGGCGCGGATCAGTGCGCTTTCGGTCGATGTCGCGTGCAGTTCGATCCACAGCTTCGAGCTCTCGGCGATGCGGAAGAGCGGTGCGCCGGTTTCGAGGCGCTGTCCCGGAGTTGCAAGCTGTTCGAGGACAGACCCTGCCATCCTGGCCGTCACCACGAGAACCGCGCTCAGGTCGGCTGCGGACTTGAGCCGGGCGAGACCTGCCTGCGACAAGCCTGCAATGACCAGACTCTGCCGGTGTTCCTCAAACAGCGCGTCCGCCTGCATCTTCTGCGCCCGGGCTTCTTCCAGCCGGCTGGCTGCAATGATGCCATCCTTGAAGAGGCTCTCATCGCGTTTCGCTCGGGCATCTGCCACCTCCGCTGCGGACAGGGCCTCGAGGTAACCCTGCTGCAAAGTCAGGTAGTCGGCGCTGTAGATCTCGGCCAGGGGCTGGCCGGCACGAACAGTCTGCAACGGGTCGACCAGCAGCTTCTGCAGGACGCCAGGCAGTGGAGCCGACGCGAGGTTCAAGCCGCTGTTCGGCACCATCACCCTGCCGCTCAGGCGCGACTGCGTGCCGGCTTGCGGGTGCTCCGAGTTGCCTGCGGCGACCCGGGGGCGCAACGTGACGAGACCAGCGCGTTCTATCTGCAACGGGGTCAAGATGAGGAGGGCAGGCTCTGCGGCAAGCGCGGGTATTGCGACAAGCAAGGCAAGCAGGCCAGGCACGGTGATTTTCATGGGTGATCCGCAAGTTGACTCGATTGCCTCGGAGTCCAGCGGGGGCAGAACCGGTGCCGCTGGTCCATTTGGTAGTGTCAGAGGCTAGAATTAGCTGCTTAAGAACTCCTTAAGCAGTCATCGCTAGCCTTGCAGACAGCCGCACAAGATAACGAACAGGTCAGGCGATCTATGCGTGTACTACTGGTTGAAGACGATCTGCTGCTGGGCAAGTCCACTCGCAAGGGCCTCGAAACCCGCGGCTATACCGTCGACTGGATTCGCGATGGGGTCAGCGCGGAAGCCGCAATTGCCGCACATGAGTACGAGGCGGTCCTGCTCGATCTCGGCTTGCCGCGTCAGGATGGGTTGACGGTGCTGACGAAGCTGCGCAAGCGCGGCTCCGCTGTGCCGGTGCTGGTCATTACCGCGCGAGATGAGGTCGCGGACAAAGTGGGTGGGCTCGACCTGGGCGCGGACGATTTCATCGTCAAACCGTTCGACCTGGACGAACTGGCCGCTCGCATCCGTGCAAGCGTGCGTCGCGCGAACCACCGTCCTGCGTCCCATCTCGTGCATGGCACGCTGGACGTCGATCCTGCCTCGCGCACGGTGATCATGAACGGCACGCCTATTCCGCTGACCGCACATCAGTACGCCTTGCTCGTCCAGCTGCTCGAGTCCCGTGGTCAGGTGCTTTCCAAGTCGCGGCTCGAGGAGTCCCTCTACGGCTGGGGCGAGGAAATCGAGAGCAATACGGTCGAGGTTTACATCCACCACTTGCGTCGCAAGCTGGGAAAGGAGCTGATCAAGACCATCCACGGCGCAGGCTACATCATCGAAGCCGGGCCGGATGGCCATTGAATCCACCCCCCCGTGGTCGCTGCGCACGCGGCTGATCGCGCTGCTGTCCGGCATCGTGCTCGTGATCTGGCTGGTGGGCGGCGTCCTGATCTATTTTCAGGCGCAGAAGCAGAGCGACGAACTGGCGGATCGCGAGTTGCGGGAATCGGGGTTGCTGTTGCTCAGCCTGGCCCAGCACGAAATCCTCGAACATGGCGGGCCGTTCTCCGAAATCGTCTCGCCTGCCGCGCAAACGCACGCGCACTATCTCGTCTTCCAGATCTGGGACAGCACGGGGCGCCTCGTGTACCGCTCCGTTGGTGCCAGTGCCGAGCCGCTCATGCCGATGACGGCCGTGGGCTATTCCCAGCGGATTGCCGATGGGCAGCCGTGGCGCGTGTTCTCGGCATGGGACGATCAGCACAACCTGCAGATCCAGGTGGGTGAGACGCTGGCACATCGCGAGGAGACCGGCACGTCGATTTTCTCGCGCCTTGGCGTGCTGGTGTTCTTCCTGCTGCCGATGGCGATTGTTCTGATCTGGGCCATTGTCGGCAGCGTGTTCGAGCCGCTTGAAGCCTCGGCTCGCGATGTCAGCTTGCGCTCCCCGGATGACCTGCGCCCGGTGAGCGTCGGTCGGGCCCCTCAGGAAGTTCGCCCGCTGCTCGATGCCTTGAACCAGCTGCTCGGTCGCGTGCGCTCCGCGCTGGAACGCGAACGTACGTTTACGGCCGACGCGGCCCATGAACTGCGGACGCCCCTCGCAGCCATTCGCACGACGGCGCAGGTGCTGGGGGATGCCGGGGGGTCGGACGACTTCAAGTCTTCCGTGCAGGACCTGCTCGAAGGCGTGGACCGCAGCTCGCGGGTCGTGGACCAGCTGCTGCTGATGGCGAGGATGGATAGCCGCCATCCCGGCGAGATGGAGGCTGTGGAACTGGAGCCACTCGTGCTGGGCGAATATGAAGCGCAGCGTCGCTACGCGCAGGTGCGGGGCGTGGCGCTCGAGGTCGACGTGAGGCCGGTGACGGTCCGGGGCAATGCAGATCGCTTGCGGATCCTGTTGCGCAACCTCGTCGACAACGCGATCCGCTATACCCCGACGGGCGGCACGGTGCGCGTGGCGTGTGGTCCGGGCGCTGACGGACAGGAACTCAGCGTCAGCGATTCCGGTGTCGGCATTCCACCCGAGGTGCGCGAGCGCGTGTTCGAACGCTTCTTCCGCGTCATCGGCAACGATGCGTCAGGCAGCGGGCTCGGCCTGTCGATCGTGCAGCGGATTGCCGAGGATCACCGGTCCCGCATTGAAATGCGGGACGGACTGGACGGCTCTGGGATCACCTTCGCCGTGGTCTTCCCCGCGGTTCCCTAGATCAGCGCGTCGATGGCCGGGTCCTTGGCGATGGCCCGCATCTGCCCGAGGATCCATTGCTGCCGCTTGCGCACGTAGGCCGACGCAGCCGTCACGCGAAATCGTTTGGGACTCGGCAGGACGGCGGCAAGCATCGCGGCATCCGCTGCTGAGAGGCGCGCTGCAGGTTTCTCAAAGAAGGACTGGCTCGCGGCGCCGACGCCGTAGACGCCCTTGCCGAATTCCGCAACGTTGAGATACACCTCGAGGATGCGCTGCTTGGTCCAGCAGCTTTCGATCAGCAGCGTGAACCACGCCTCGAGCCCCTTGCGGACCCAGCTTTGTCCCGGCCACAGGAACAGGTTCTTCGCGACCTGCTGCGACAGCGTGCTGGCACCGCGAGTCCGGCCACCCTTGCGACGCTCCTCGAGCGCGGCGCTGATTGATTCGAGATCGAACCCGAAATGTTCGGCGAACTTCTGGTCCTCGGAGGCGATCACGGCCAGCTTGGCCTGCGACGAGATGTTGGCCCACGCGACCCACTCGTGCTGGAAGTGGAAGGTCTGGTCGTGCTGCCACCAGGCGACGCCGCGATCGCGCAGCATGAATGCAGAGGTCGGCGGGGCCACCCAGCGCAGCAGCAGCACTGCGCCGAGCGTCAGCACCAGCCACCCTCCGATCAGCCATAGCAGGCCGCGAACGACGCGCGACAACGGGCTGCGTCGCTTTGCCATCGCGGCGATGAACCGGCTGGGTGTCCGACTGAGCCGTTTGCCTCGGCCGTTACGTGCGCGTGACGCTTTCGATGACGACCGCTTCGACCGGCACGTCCTGGTGGCCACCGCGATTGCCGGTTTTGACCGCGACGATGGCGTCGACCACGTCCATGCCGGACGCGATCTTGCCGAACACGGCGTAGCCGTAACTGCCGGCGCGGTTGTCAAGGGAGTCGTTGTCCGCGACATTGACGAAGAACTGCGACGTGGCGCTGTTGATGTCGTTCGTGCGCGCCATGGACAGGGTGCCGCGGGTGTTCTTGATGCCGTTCTTTGCTTCGTTGGCGATGGGATCGCGCGTCGGCTTCTGCTTCATGTCGGCCGTCATGCCGCCGCCCTGAATCATGAAGCCGGGGATGACCCGGTGGAAGACGGTGCCGTCAAAATGGCCGCTGTCGACGTAGGCCAGGAAATTCTCGGCGGAGATCGGCGCTTCAGCGGTGAACAGCTCGACCGTGAACTCGCCTTTGGACGTCTTGAACTTGAGCACTTTACATTGCCTCGGGTAAGGGGATAGGGGATAGGGGGAAGATCAGTATGTGAAGGCGACAGGAATCTTGTTCGGCTCTGGATCCGGTGTTTCCGCCTTCACTCTCCCCTATCCCCTTCGAATCCAGGCCACTGGCCTTCGGTCACGCGCTCGTGGCCCGCCAGATCGGCGTGGGAGCGTACGTGACTGAACCCGGCTTGTTCAAGCAGATTCCGCACCTTCAAGGCCTGTTGCCAGCCGTGCTCGAGGATCAGCCAGCCGCCGGGTTCGAGGTGCGCGGGTGCGCCCGCGATGATCTCGATGAGGGCCGCAAACCCGTCGCTGTCCGCGAGCAGCGCAATCGTGGGCTCATGGGCCAGCACGGCGGGATCGAGGTCCGGATCGCCTGCTGCAATGTAGGGGGGATTGCTGGTGATGACGGCGAAGCGTGCGGGACCGACAGGGTCGTACCAGTGGCCGCCGCGGAACTCGACCTGGTTCAGTCCCAGCGTGCTGGCATTGTCGCCCGCCACCTGGAGGGCCGCTGCCGACAGATCGGTGGCAACCACGTGGGCCTGCGGCCGCTCGCTGGCAATCGCGAGTGCGATGGCGCCGCTGCCTGTCGCGAGATCCAGGACGCTCGCCGGAGAGGCCGACGGCAGGTGTGTCAAGGCTCGTTCGACGACAAGCTCCGTTTCCGGTCGCGGGATCAGCACAGCCGGCGTCACCGCGAGCGTGAGGGTCCAGAAGTCCTGCGTCCCGAGCAGGTACGCCACCGGCTCGCCGAGTTGGCGGCGATCTATCAGCGAGCGGAATCGCTCAGATTGCCCGGCCGCGACCCTTCGTTCGGGCGAGCTCCTGAAAGTGCTGCGTGGCAAACCGGTTGCATACTGGAGCAGCAGTTCGGCATCGAGTCCGGGAGAAGGGCTGTGTACGCCGAGCGCGGCAATCCCCTGGCGAAGGAGGTCTTCGAGCGAGATCCCAGGATCGGGAGGTGCGGCCGGCATGCCGCGCATTCTAGCTGGGCGAGGGAGCGCGGTGCGCGTGGCTACCGCGCTCCCCTCGATCCGTCAGTACGCCGCGTCGAAGCCGAACAGGATGTAGTTCTCCCGAGTCTGGTGCCCGACATACGGGGGGCCGAAACGGTCCCTGCCCAGCAGGTCGGCGTTGATCTCGATGACGCCCTTCAGGTTGCGCATGAAGTAGTAGGAAAGCCCGGCCGAGACCGAGTTCATCTTGATGCCCTCGAAGACCGTCCTGGTGCCTTTGAAATCGCCCGCTTCTGCGTAGTTGTACAAGCCGGAAACCACCCAGCGGTCGTTCATGACGTAATCGACGCCGGCGAAGCCGCCGAACCAGCTGAAGTTGCGCGTGGGGTCGGCATCCAGAAAGCCGTTCCACCGATTCCACAGGCCTTGGGCAAACCAATGGGTCTTGGGGGTCAGGCTGCCTGAGAGGTCTACGCCGAGGATCTTCTTGTCGGTATCCCGGTTGCCGCTGGAGGTTCCCGCCAGCCCGCTCGCGCTGCGTTGCTTGCCAGCAAGGCCAAAGATACCCATCTGGACCGGACCCAGCTCGCCACCGAGGCGGCCGAACAGGCTCTTGCGGGAATCGTTGTCAAACAGGCGGTCTGGGCGCCGGTAGCCAGGGCTGTTGATGGAGAAGTTCTGCGTGATGCCATTGCCATTGACCGCGCCGAACGCCATGTCTACCGGCCCGAAGGTGCGGTCCAGAATGATGCCGCGCTCGTAGGTAATGCCGGCCGCGCGATACGCGTAGAAGTCCTGGAACGTCAGTCGGGTTTCACGCGGAAACATCAGGTCGGAGATCTGAAACTGTCCCACCATCGCGCCCACTTTGCTGCCCAGCAGGTCGTCGTGCCTGAACCATGCATCCTCGATCAGGGTCTCGCCGTTGCCGCCCTTCTCCGCAAAGATCCCGTAGAAGTAGTAGGTTACGTGCTCGGAAAGCGGGGCGCTGGAGAGCAGCTTGATCAGGTACGGAGCCTGGATGTCGAAGCTGGACCTGTTCCCGGTAGGTCCGGTCGCAACACTGATCTCCTCCGCATCCCGCCCCTGGAAGAAGGCCTGGGCGCGAATCGCGAGCGGTACGGACTTGGGTAGCGCCAGTCGTTCATCGCCCAGCTCGGACATGGTCTGGCGCCAGTTCGGCATGCGGAAATTGCTCGCCATGAACGAGTCGCCGTAGGCATTGAGGTGGGGATAGGCGTCGTGGCACACGACGCAACTCACGTTGTACTGCCGGGCGAACGCAGGCATCGCCTGTGCGCTTCCCAGCAGAAACTGGGCGGAGGATACCGTGAGGAACAAGGCAAGCAGTCTGTTCATTCGCACTTGAAGTCTCCTGCGTGGCGATTGAGTCGACTCAGGAGGCCGCAAGGCATCGCAAGTCGACAGCGGTAGGCCTGAATGAATCGTTGCCGATGAAAACGGCAACGACCGCAGGCTCTCAAGAACTGATGGCAGTGGGTACTTAACGCCTCCTTGAAACCCGACTCCATGGCACCAGGAGGAGCTGCTTTGCCGAACATGCGCTGCAACAAGCTGTCGCGCTTGAACACCTATCGTCAGCACGACGGATTGTTCGCCGGGCCGTCGCGCGGGGTCAATCCGGGGAACCCGAAGCTGCATGCCGGCAGGGCCGGTGCAGCGATTGATTTCTGCCTTGAAGCCGTCAAATAGACGACACACCTGCAGGAAAGGGAGCCCAAGTGAAAGAAGAAGCGGAACTGGTGCAGAAGATGCTGGCAGGCGACGAGCGCGCCTTCCATGTGTTTTTCGACGCCTATTTTCCGCGGGTCTACCGCTTTGCACTGCCGCGTCTCGGCCGCCAGGAAGACGCGGCCCGCGATGTCGTGCAGGCCGCGATGACCAAGGCGCTGCGCAATCTCAAGGACTTCCGCGGCGAAGCGGCCCTGTTCACGTGGGTGTGCCAGATCTGCCGGCGCGAGATCATCGACTACCTGCGAGCCCACCAGCGACGGACCGACCGCGTGGTCCTGATCGACGACAGTCCCGAAGTACGCGCGGCGCTCGAGGCGGTGGAAGCACCCGACCGGGACAATCCCGTTGCCAGTCTCGACCGGGCAGAGACGGCGAATCTCATTCGCACCGTGCTCGACAGATTGCCATCACGCTACGGCGACGTGCTCGAATGGAAATACGTCGAGGGGCTGTCGGTCGAGGAGATTGGTGAGCAGCTCGGCATTGGCCACACTGCGGCCCAGTCGCTGCTGGCGCGCGCCCGCGTGGCGTTTCGCGAAGCAGTGGAAACGGTTTTTGGCTCGACGGCAGACGATGTGCTGTCCGGCATGCTGACACGATAAGGGCGGGTTGCCATGCGCGATTCTGATCTCGACAGCAACGGGAAAGCAGAGCCGGTTTCGGCAGACGAGGCAACGGTCGCGGAGCTGCTGCGCGCTGCGGGCAAGCGTGAGATCCCGCCTGCGGATTTTGCGCAGTCGCTGCAGGCAACGCTGCACGCGGAATGGCGCGCGACGGTGGACCAGCAGTTCCAGCGGCGCAGGCAGCGGGCGTTTGCCGGCGCTGCGGTAGCCGCGGTGGTCGTCCTGGGCGTGGCCGCGAGCCTGTGGGTTGCCGGGCCCACGGAAGCGGCCGTGGCCCGTGTGGTGCAGGTTGCGGGGTCCGCTGCAGTGGAGAAAGGCCAGGCCGACGTGACCGCGGGGCAACGGTTGGTCACGAAGTCCGGCGGACGGCTGGCCCTCGTTTTCAACAATGGCATCACGGTGCGCCTCGATGAAGAAACAGAGGTTCGTGTCGAGCAGAGCGACCGGCTCAGTGTGGTGCGGGGTGCGGTGTACGTCGATTCGGGAAAGAACGGCGCGTCGGCACCGCTCGTCATCGAGACACCTTACGGGAAGGTCCGGCATCTGGGGACGCAGTATGAAGTGCGGTTGCTGGCCGCCGAGCTGAGCGTCAGCGTGCGGGAAGGGCGCATCGGGCTCGAGCGTCGGGATGCGACGTTGCAGGGAAGCGCCGGCGACCAGCTGGTGGTTTCATCGGGTGGCAATGTCAGGCGTGAGGTGATTGCGGCGGACGCCGCTTCCTGGAGCTGGATCGGCGCAGTGACACCGCCCTATGACATCGACAGGAGGCCGCTCGCGGAGTTCCTGTCGTGGGCCGGTCGCGAGCTGGGTCGCGAGGTGGTCTATGCGACGCCGGCAGCCGAGGCGCAGGCGGGCCAGGTTGTGCTGCGCGGATCGGTGTCGGGGCTGACGCCGGACCAGGCCGTGGATGCGGTCCTCGTTTCCACGACGCTACGGGTCGAGCGGACGGCGGGCCGACTGACGATCAGGGATTGACGGCCGGCCCCGAACCGGCGAACGTTCCCATGGTTCTAGTCCCTGGAGGCAGCGTGGCCCGACATTTCCGTGCGTCCGCACTGTTGCTTGCCATTGCGCTTGCGCAGCCCGCGCTGTCTGCAGAGCCAGAAGGGGCCACCGCCGCCCCGGCATTGGAGCCTGCCGGGCAGGTCCTGCCGACCGCTGACGAACTCGAGGCGGCCGGGGCCCGGATCGGCAAGATCGACATCATCGTCGACGACGTGTTCGAGTCCCGTCCCGGCAAGGAATGGAACGCGCTGTACCGGCTTGCCAATCGGTTGCATCCCACCACAGACCTTGCAACCATCGAGCCGCAGCTGCTCTTCAAGACCGGCGATGCCTACGACCATCGGGTCCTCGCGGAGACGGCCCGCATCCTGCGCAGCCGGCGCTATTTCAACGAGGCGCGCGTCACGGCCTTGAGGCACAACGCCGACAATACCGTGGACGTGGAAGTGCGCGTCCACGACGTATGGACGTTGAGCCCAGGTTTCTCGTATGGCCGCAAGGGCGGCGTGAGCCACTCAAGTGTCGAGATCAAGGACACGAACCTGTTCGGCTGGGGCAAGACGGTCGCGTTCTCGCGCGATTCGAACGTCGACCGGACATCCTGGCTGTTCAACTACAACGACGCGAACCTGCTTGGGTCCTGGTGGACGCTGGGCCTCGACTACGCGGACTCAAGCGATGGCCACCTGCACGGGCTGTCGATCGGCAGGCCGTTCTATTCCCTTGAGACGCCGTGGAGCGTGGGATTCACGGGTACCGATGGCCTGAGCACCGTGAGCCGCTACGACCGCGGCGTCATGATCGACCAGTTCGATGCCGAGCGCCGCGTACTGGAGCTGAACGGCGGGGTGAAGCGGGACACCCGTGAAGGCTGGATATCGCGCTATATCGGCGGGTTCCACTACGAGCGCAATGACTTCACGCCGACCGCCCTGCCGCTCGTCGGTGCGTTGCCGACGGACCGCACCTTGAGTTTTCCCTGGGTCGGGATCGAGTGGCTGGAGGACAATTACCGTACGACGATGAACCTGAACCAGATCGGTCGCACCGAGGATCTGCACCTGGGCCGCTCGTTGCGCGTGAGTGTCGGCCTTGCGGACAGCGTCTTTGGTGCGGACCGTACTGCGGTGATGGTGGGCGGCCTCGCGGGGGCGGGCATGACCTTGGGCAAGGATCGCTACCTGCTCGGCGAGCTGACCTACACCACGCGCATCGAGGCGGGCGAGCTGACCAACAGTCGCTTGGGCGGTATCGCGAGTTTCTACCTGCGGCATGCGGACTGGGGCGTCCTGTATGCGGGCGTCAACGGTGAACTGGGTACCCGGCTCGATCTCGACCAGCAGGTCCTGCTCGGCGGCGACAACGGGCTGCGCGGGTATCCGCTGCGCTTTCAGGCAGGGTCAGCGCGTACGTTGGTCACGCTGGAAGAGCGGTTCTATACGAAGTGGCGTCCGTTCGAACTGTTCCAGGTGGGGGCCGCCGTGTTCTTCGATGCGGGCCGGGTGTGGGGCAACGATTCTGTTGCGGGCCCGGCCTCCGGGATCCTCAAGGATGTCGGGTTCGGGCTTCGCTTCGGGAGCCTGCGCTCGGGGCTCGGCAACGTGATCCACGTCGATCTCGCGTACCCGCTCGATCGAACGCCGGGGATGGACGGCATGCAGGTGATTGTCGAAACCAAACGGTCGTTCTGAATTGAGTGGCGGGTGGGGCGTGCGACGAAGGAGTGAACTGCGACGGGGGTGGACTTGGCTATACTGTGCCGATCAACGGTGGTGATCGCACCAGTCCCTGGCAGCAGCCGCAGACAAGAACCACAACGCCTGTTCCATAGCGAATGAATTCCGAACCGTCCCTGCACGCGGCCTGGTGGCGCCAATGCTGGCTGCCGCTGCTCCTGTTTATCGTGTGTGCGGTTGTGATCGCGCAGACGTCCTTCGATACCATGCTGGCTCGCGCCGTCTTTTTCGACGGCACGCGCTGGATCGGCGCCGAGTCCTGGTGGACCAACGACTTCCTGCACGAAGGCGGGCGCTGGGCGATGCGGCTCGTCGGGGTCGCGGCGCTCGTGGTCTGGGGCGTGGGCAAGGTCTCCCGCCGTCATGCGCACCTGAAGCGTCCGGCGAGCTATGTCGCGATTGCCATCATCCTGTCGACGGGGCTCGTGGGCCTGATCAAGTCGCAGACCAACGTCGACTGTCCATCCGACCTCGAGGGGTTCGGCGGCGACCGACCGCACGTCGGCCTGTTCGAGGACCGGCCCAACGACTTGCCGCATGCGGCCTGCTTTCCGGCCGCCCACTCGAGTTCCGCCTTTGCGCTGTTCGCGTTCTATTTCCTGTGGCGCGAGCGCAATCGGCGGCTGGCCCATGCAGGACTCGCGCTCGGGCTCGTCACCGGCGTGATCTTCGGCATTGCGCAACAGAGTCGCGGCGCGCACTTCATTTCCCACGATGTGTGGAGTGCCTTCCTCGTATGGATCATCAGCCTGACGGTGTATGTCTACGGCTACAGATGCCGTGTGTTCGACGTGCACGAACCGGCACCGCCGCTGGCGCAGGCGATCCCTCCCTGACGGTCGACGGCCCCCCGTGTGCGGGTGGGCACCGGGTCTCGCGCTGCCACGTGTAACATCGCGTCTACCGAGTCCACCCTGCCTGCGAGAATCGATCAGCGGATCCTTGTGCGCCGTCTCTCCTTCCCATTGCGTGTGCGTTTGCTGGCAGCCTGTCTGCTCGCGGTACAGAGTCTTCCGCCCAAGAGCGCTGTAGCGGCCACTGCGCCGCTCGCCGGTCGCGCCATCGCCGATGTCCTCGGTGAGGCTCGTGCCCAGGGGATCATCGTTGTCTTCAACACGCAGGTTGTCCCGGAAAGCTTGCGCGTGCTGGCCGAGCCCTCTGCGCAATCAGGCGTGCCCCGGCTGGAGGAGGTTCTCGCTCCTCACGGTCTCATGCTGGTGCAGGTGGGCGAGGGTGCCTATGCGGTCAGACCGGTGCCCGCAGTCGCGGCAGCTCCAGCTGCCTCGTCTCGAGCGCGTCCAGCAGAGGGACGGCACGTCGTGCTCGAAGAGGTCATCGTCACGACCAGCCGTTACTCACTGGGAGAGGTTCAGCCGGGATCGCATACGCTGTTGTCCGGTGAAGTGCTGCAGACCCTGCCGCGGCTTGGCGAGGACACGTTGAAGGCGGTTCAACGCCTGCCCGGCGTGGCGGGCAACGGGGTGTCGGGCCTGTCGCCGGTACGCGGCGGTGAACCGGGCGAGACGCTGATCCTGCTGGACGGCATGGTCCTGTACGAGCCCTTTCACCTCAAGAATTTCCTGAGTCCGGTGAGCCTGCTCGACTCGCGGTTCATTGGGGGACTCGATTTTCACTCGGGTGGCTTCGGTGCGCAGTATGGGGACCGCATGAGTGCCGTCATCGATATGCGATCGCAGGAGGCGCCAGTCGATCATCGTCTCGAGCTCGGCCTCAGCCTGTTTCATGTCAACGGCCTCGCGGCGGGCGAGCTGGAGGAGGGGCGCGGTCACTGGCTGGTGTCGGGGCGGCAGAGCAACCTCGGGCAAGTCTTCAATGCGCTTGATACGGACCTGGGCAATCCCGAATACCAGGACGGCTTCGCGACCATCGACTTCAAGGTCGACGATGCAACGCGCGTTGCCCTGCACATGCTCGGGTCGCGTGACGAGATCGACTTCAGCTGGGAGCGGGCAGGCGAAGTCGCGTTTGCCGGTTATCGCAATGGTTATGCCTGGGCGACAGTCCAGCACGACTGGTCGGAAGCATTGTCGGGTGAAGCGATCCTGTCCTACACGCAGGTCGACAACGACCGCCGCGGCGAGGTCAGTGATCCAGGTCGTCGCGAGGGGAGCGTGCGTGATCGCCGGCAGTTCCAGGTCATGGCGCTGACTGCGGATTTCAACTGGACCACCGCCTTCGGATTGCACCACTTTGGCGTTGAGTTGAAGGAACTGCAGGCGGACTATCACTACCTCAGCCGCATCCGCTTTGAACCCACGGTGTTGTTTCCGGGCCTCGACACAACCGAGGCCGTGCGCAGTCTCGCAGTGTCGCCGGACGGCTGGCAGTACGCCGCGTTCTGGACGAGCCGATTCAATGTCACCGACAGCCTGGTCGCGGAAGCAGGCGTGCGTGTCGAGGACCAGACCTACACGGGGCCCGAGCACGCAGTGCAGGTGGGCCCGCGGCTCAGCCTGCTGTATTCGGCCAGTCCCGCCACGACGTTCAGGGCGAGCTGGGGGCAATACTCGCAGTTGCAGCGGATCAATGAATTGCAGATCGAAGATGGCGTGACGGCTTTCCTGCCGGCGCAGCATGCAGAGCACCTGGTGCTCAGCATGGACCACGAGCTGCCGGCCGATCTCGCGTTGCGGGTGGAGGCTTACCGCAAGAAGTATTCGCAGCTCAGGGCTCGCTACGAGAACCTGTTCGACACGTTGTTGCTGCTGCCCGAGTTGCAGCCGGACCGCGTCAGGGTGGCGCCGTCGTCGGCCCGCGCGCAGGGAATCGAAGTGTCGCTGACGTGGAAGCCGCCGGGCGCATGGAGCGGCTGGTTCAACTATGCATGGTCCGAGGCGGAAGACCGCATCGGCGGGCACTACGAACTGCGCAGCTGGGACCAGAAGCATGCGGCAAGCGCCGGCGTACGCTGGGTGCGGGGACGGTGGGATGTCACGCTGGCGGATGCGTGGCATACCGGTTGGCCGACGACTCCGGTCTCGCTGCGGTCGGCATCGGGAGCGGGCACATCGGCGTTGATCGGCGCGCGCAACGGCGATCGCCTGGGCGCGTTCCGGTCACTCGATGTGCGGGCCAGTCGGCGGTTCACGCTGCCGCGCGGCGAACTCGAAGCCTGGCTCGAAGTCACGAATCTCACCGATCACGGCAATCCCTGCTGCATCGACTACCGCGTCGTGACGCCATCCGGTGGCTCGCCGGCGCTCGATGCTCGCGTCAATACCTGGCTTGGCGTCGTGCCGTCGATCGGCGTGCTGTGGAAGTATTGATGGGGAAGTGGTCGGTGACCGGTGGTCGGCGGCCGGTGGAAGAATCGTTCATTCACGAACTCCCTCTGCCTCCGGCCTCTGGTCTCTGACCACCAGCCACCGGCCACCGGCCACCTACGCCCCGCGGCTACTCCACCACGCTCGCCAGCTGCTCGGCCTGGTACTCGTTCTGCAGCGGCTGGATGAGGTCTTCCAGCGCACCGTTCATGATGGTATCGATCTTGTAGAGCGTCAGGTTGATGCGGTGATCCGTCACGCGCCCCTGCGGGAAGTTGTACGTGCGGATGCGCTCCGACCGGTCACCCGAGCCGACTTGCAGCTTGCGGGACAGCGCCTGCGCCTTGTGCTGCTTTTCCTGTTCGGCCGCGAGCAGCCGTGCCTTCAGCAGCGACATCGCGCGCGAGCGGTTCTTGTGCTGCGAACGTTCATCCTGGCACTCGACGACGATGCCGGTCGGTATATGCGTCAGACGAATCGCGGAGTCGGTCTTGTTGACGTGCTGGCCGCCGGCGCCCGACGAGCGATACGTGTCGACGCGCAGGTCCGCCGGGTTGATGTCGATGGAATTCACTTCCTCCACTTCCGGAAGGATTGCCACGGTGCAGGCCGACGTGTGGATGCGTCCCTGGGCCTCCGTTGCGGGGACGCGCTGCACGCGATGCGTGCCAGACTCGAACTTGAAAGCCGAGTACGCGCCGCGTCCGACCACACGACTGATGACTTCGCGGTAGCCGCCGTGTTCGCCCTGGCTTTCGGACAGGATCTCGACCGTCCAGCCGCGGATCATTGCGTAGCGTGAGTACATGCGGAACAGATCGCCCGAGAAGATCGCCGCTTCGTCGCCGCCGGTGCCGGCACGGATTTCAAGGAACAGGTTCGCGTCGTCGCGCGGGTCCTTCGGGATCAGCAGGCGTGCGAGGTCGCCGGCTGCCGTTTCGAGGCGGGCGTTGAGGAGCTGCAGCTCCTCCTGACCGAGGTCGCGCATCTCGAGGTCATCGCCGTCCGCCAGCGCGCGCGCGGAGTCCCGCTCGGCCAGCGTGGCGAGATATTCGCGGAAGCGGACCACCACATCCTGCAGCCGCGAGTATTCCATCGACAGCTCGCGGAAGCGGTTCGTGTCGCCGATGACATCCGGTTCCGCAAGCAGCGCGCTTACTTCATCGTATCGTTCGGCGAGCCTTTCCAGTTTGCTCCGGATCGAGTCTTTCATTTTTCCGCGGCTTCGTCTGCTGCTGGTGTCTTGCTCACCCTGGCTGCGTCGGGGTGGGACGTGAACAGCTCGATTGCTGCACGGATCAGGTCGGGCTCGCCGTGCTCGGCGGCCTCCCGCAACCGTTGGCTGGGGGCGTGCATCAGGCGATTGGTCAGCGTGGTGGCCAGGAACTCGACCACTTCCTGCGGGTCCCGGCCGGTGGCGAGCAGGCGGCGGGCCTGCTCGAGCGTTTGTGCCTTGACGGAGTCCGCCTCGGCGCGGAGCTGCCGGATGGCCGGCACGGCATCGAGCGTCTTCTGCTGCTGCTCGAACTTGTCGACTTCTGCCGCAATGAGCTTGTCGGCGTCGCGGGCCGCCTCGCGTCGCGTCTCGAGATTCTCGCTGACGACGTTCTGCAGGTCGTCGATGGTGAAGAGGTAGACGTCTTCCAGCGTCGAGACCTCCGGTTCGATGTCGCGGGGCACCGCGATGTCGACCATGAAGATCGGGCGCCGTTTGCGCGCCTTGAGCGCAGCCCGGGTTGCCTCGAGCGTGATGATGGGCGTCGGGCTCGCGGTCGAGCTGATGACAATGTCGGCTTCCGGCAGGTGCGCGTGCAACGCATCGAGCGTAATCGCGTAGCCCTTGAACTCTGCCGCCAGTGCCTGCGCACGGTCGAGGCTGCGATTGGCGACGATCATGCGCCGCAAGCCGTTCGCATGCAGGTGGCGGGCCGCCAGTTCGATGGTCTCGCCGGCGCCGACCAGCAGTGCGGTGTGGTTCTTGAGATCGGAAAACACGGTGCGAGCGAGGCTGACGGCAGCGGCGGCCACGGAGACGGAATTCTCGCCGATGCGTGTCTGGGTGCGCACGCGCTTGGCCACCGAGAACGTGGCCTGCATCAGGCGATTGAGGAACGGACCGGTGGTGCCGCATTCCTGCGCGAGGCGATAGGCCTCCTTGATCTGGCCGAGGATCTGCGGCTCGCCCAGGATCATCGAATCGAGGCCGGAGGCGACGGAGAACACGTGGGCAACGGCTCGGGTGTCTTCGATCTGGTAGAGGCTGTCGCGGATCTGGCTGTGGCCCAAGTCATGCCACTGCTCGAGCCAGGCGTTGAGGGCCACGCCCTCGCGATCGGTGTGGCAATACAGTTCGGTGCGGTTGCACGTGGAAATGATCACGGATTCGCGCACGCCGGGCACCTTGCCCAGTTCGGCAAGGGCCGCCGCCAGGTCCGCGCCCGAGAACACGACCTGTTCGCGAAGCTCGACAGGTGCGGAGCGATGATTGAGCCCTAGAACGAGGAATGGCATGCCGGGTTCAGAGGGTTCCAGCGGGTCGTGAGAGGGCGCGGATTGTCGTGGATGCGAGGGGGGCAAAACAAGCTTCCGCGGAACCGTTGGCGAACCGGGGACCGACGACCGTGCTATATAGTGAAATCATGCTGTCTCTCAAGTCGTCGATTCAGGGCCCCAGGGTCCTTGTTCTTGCTGTGTCGGCCTGCATCGGGCTTGGCGCCTGTGCTGCTGCCCCGGGCACAAGGCCCGCTGATGCGCATTCCGCCGCTCCATCCCTTGGGGCGAAGACTGTCGATCCCGATACCGTGCTGCTGGAGGCGGAAACCGCCCTGCAGCGCAAGCAGTATCGCCGGGCAGCTGAACTTTACACGCGTGCGGCGTCCCTGTCAGAAGAGGAAACACAGTTCGCCGAAGCGGCCAAGGTGGCCTACGATTTCAAGCAGATGACACTGGTCAGCGAGATTGCCGCCCGGTGGCTCTCCATCAACCCGACCAGCGAGGCGGGCACCCGCTTCGCCGCGTTTGCCGCCCTTGACCAGTACCGCATCGACGAGGCGGTAACGCATTTCGACGCCTTGCTCAACTCGGCCTACATCAACGTGGCCGCCGGGTTCCTCGGTCTCGCTCCGCAGGTGGCGGAAAACGGATCCGCCTCCGCGGCGACCACCGTCCTGAAGGCGCTTGTCGACAAGTACCCCAAGGTGGCCGAGGGGCACACTGCCCTGGCTGAAGCCGCGCTTCGTTCCGAGAATTTCGCACTGGCGCTCGCGAGTGCCCAGCGTGCGCACGAGCTGTCGCCGTACTGGACACCTGCCGGGCTGATCCTCGCCAAGGTGCAGCTGGTGGTGGGCCAGGTCGACGCAGGCCTCACCACCGCGAAGTCGGTCGTCGACCAGGACGGGACGTCGGCCAACCGGATGGAGTACGCCCTGTTGTTGCTGGCCGCCGACCGCGAAGAACAGGGCATGACGGAGCTGGAGGCGTTAGCCGGAGGATCGTCCGAAACCGCGGCCGTGGTTGAACGCCTCAAGGCCTTGCGCGACCTCGAGGCAGGACGATTCGATGCCGCCCGTGGCCGGTTCGAGAAGCTGATCCAGCAGGGCGCGTTCGTCACCGAGTCGTTGTTTTACCGGGGAGGCCTCGCCGAACAGCGCCAGGCCTGGGAGGAAGCGCGACGCAGCTATTCCCGCGTCATCACGGGCAACTTTGCCGTGTCAGCGCAGATCCGCATCGCCCGGCTCCTGCGCGACCACTCGTCGCTGGACGCCGCTTTGTCCTGGCTGGCTGATTTCGGCGAGCAACGACCGCAGTATGCGATCGACATGATCGTCGCCCGCAGCCGGATGCTGGAAGAGAGCGGCGATCCGGCGGGGGCGCGCATCCTGCTCGACAGCAGCTTGGGCGATTACCCCGATTCGCATGACATCCTGATCGCAAGGTCGTACCTGCGCGAGCGCGGCGGTGACGTGAACGGAGCCCTTGCGGACCTCGAGCGCCTGAACACCACGCGCACCCGGGATCCGATGGTGCAGAACGCGCTCGGTTACCTCATGGTGGATCGCACCCGTCGCTTGAAGGACGGTCTCGCCTTGATCCAGCAGGCGCATTCGCAGACACCGGACAGCGGGCCCGTGCTCGACAGCCTGGGCTGGGCGCTGCATCGCGTCGGCCGCGATGTGGAAGCGTTGCCGCCCCTCGAGAAGGCGCGCGAGCGGATCTACGATCCCGACATCGAGCTGCACATTGCCGATGTCTACTGGGCCCTGGGCCGCAAGGAAGAGGCACGCGCCGTGTGGAAGCAGGGCAGCGAACGTCACCCCGACCGGCCCGACTTTGCCGACCGTCTGAAGCGGAATTCCCGCTGACGCCAGGCACCTTGCGCATGCGGGTATTCCAGCTGACAGCTGCGGCCGCAATGGCGCTGCTGCTCACCGCATGCGTCGCGCCAGTTTCCCGCAACCAAGGCTCCGAGCGCCCTGTCGAGCTTGCAACGCTGTCGCAATGGCGGGCCACCGGGCGCATGGCTGTGGCGGCCGACGGATCGGGCGGGTCCGGTTCGTTCGACTGGCAGCAACAAGGCAATCAAACCCGCATCCAGATCCAGGGGCCCTTGGGTGTCGGTGGCATGAAGCTCTTCATCGAGGACGATGCCGTGCAGCTGGAAGCGAGCGATGGGCGCCGGCTTGAATCGCAGGCGGCGTGGACTGAGCTCGAGGCGAGGCTCGGCGCTCCCGTGCCCGCGCGTAACCTGCGTTACTGGATGTTGGGTCTTCCGGCGCCGGGTCCCGCGCAATGGCGAAGTCAGTCAGTGCCGAGGACGCTGGAGCAGGACGGCTGGGTCATCGTCTACGATCGATCGATCGAGCAAGCGGGCGCGCAGCTGCCGACCCGGCTCACGGCCACGAGCGGCACGTCGCGGGTACGGCTCGTCATCGATCAGTGGGTGCTCGGGGCGGACGTGCCATGAGTCATGACGTCTCGATCTGCTGGCCCGCGCCGGCCAAGCTCAACTTGTGCCTGCACGTTGTCGGCCGCCGCGCCGACGGCTATCACCTGCTGCAGACTGCCTTCCAGTTCATCGATCTGGTCGATGAACTGGACTTCATCGATCGCCCCGACGGGGTCATCGAGCGGGTGGAGGGACCCGCTGAGATTCCCGCCGAGCAGGACCTGACGGTACGAGCCGCCCGGTTGCTGGCGCAGCGGACCGGTTGTACGCGAGGCGTTGCGATTGCCGTGCGCAAGCGCATTCCGATCCAGGGAGGGCTCGGCGGTGGCAGTTCGAATGCGGCCACCGTGCTCGTCGCGCTGAACGAACGCTGGGGGCTCCATCAGACCGAAGATCAGCTCGCGCAGATGGGATTGTCGCTCGGGGCGGATGTGCCGGTCTTCGTCAGGGGACGCTCGGCCTGGGCCGAAGGGGTGGGCGAGCAACTCACCCCGGTCGAGTTCCCCGAGGGGGTTTATCTCGTGGTCCGGCCCGACGCCGCGGTCAGTACGGCGGAGGTCTTTCAGGCCGCTGAATTGACACGAAATTCCCCCCTCACCACAATACGCGGCTTCCTCGAGCAGGGTGGGCGCAACGACTGCACACCCGTGGTTCGAAAGCACTACCCGCGGGTGGGTGAAGCGCTTGATTGGCTTCAGGATTTCGCGAATGCGCGGCTGACCGGAACCGGCTCGTGCGCGTTCGCTTTGTTCCCTGACGAGGCCGCGGCGCAGCGCGTTCTTGCGCGCATGCCGGGCCGCTGGCAGGGATTTGTCGTTCGTGGGATCAACCGTTCGCCGCTTTTAGGCCGCCTGCGGGACGAAAAGGCGCGCACGTAGCGCGGGGGTCGACCTGTCCGTCAGGGGTGCCCCCTGAATGAGTTTGCTGGGGCGTCGCCAAGTGGTAAGGCAGCGGGTTTTGATCCCGCCATTCGGAGGTTCGAATCCTCCCGCCCCAGCCAGTCGGGTTGTCAATTTTTGCGGTCAGGAGTTTCCCAATGGATGGCGCCACCATGGCGGTGTTTTCTGGCAATGCGAATCTGCCGCTTGCCTACGAGATCGCGCGTCATCTGACGGTGCCTCTGGGCCGGGCGTCGGTCGGGCGCTTCAGCGACGGTGAGATCACGGTCGAGCTGATGGAAAACGTGCGCGGCCGCGATGTGTTCATCGTGCAGCCCACGTGCCCGCCTGGCAACGAACACATCATGGAGCTGCTGGTGATGGTGGACGCCTGCCGGCGCGCCTCCGCTGCCCGGATCACGGCGGTCGTGCCGTACTTCGGCTACGCGCGGCAGGATCGCCGCCCTCGAGCGATGCGAGTGCCGATCACCGCCAAGCTGGTTGCCAACATGATCGCGAGCGCCGGCGTCAACCGCCTGCTCACCGTCGACCTGCATGCCGACCAGATCCAGGGTTTCTTCGACATGCCTGTCGACAACGTCTATGCCTCCCCCGTGCTGCTCGGCGATGTGTGGAAGCAGAAGTACGAGGACATCGTGGTCGTGTCGCCCGACGTCGGCGGCGTGGTGCGCGCACGGGCACTCGCCAAGCGGCTGGACGATGCGGACCTCGCGATCATCGACAAGCGCCGGCCGCGGGCCAATGAATCGGAAGTGATGAACATCATCGGCGAAGTGGCGGGCAAGACCTGCGTGCTGATCGATGACCTCATCGATACGGCGGGCACGTTGTGCCATGCCGCCAAGGCCTTGAAGGATGCCGGTGCCAAGCACGTGGTTGCGTACATCACGCACGCGGTGCTGTCCGGTCCCGCGGTCGAGCGCCTGACCGTCTCGGCGCTCGATGAGCTCGTGGTGACCGATACGATTCCGCTGCGCGACGCCGCGCAGAAGTGCCCGAAGATCCGCCAGCTCTCGGTGGCCGGACTGCTCGCCGAGACGATGCGCCGGATCCGCGATGAAGAGAGCGTGAGTTCGCTCTACATCGACTGATTTTTGGTGGCCGGTGGTCGGTGATCGGTGAGCAGAAGTGGCTTCTGTCCACCGATCACCG
>CAISDJ010000092.1 GCA_903884105.1 uncultured Pseudomonadota bacterium
GACTGCATTGATCCCACCCAAAAAAGACGAAGGCCCGGCCGATTTCAACGGTCAGGCCGTCGGTAACAACAGCAATGCAGACCCAATAATTATTGTCGCCTGCGAAGTCGGGCGAAAAGTCCTTGTGAACTTGCGCGCTCGTTACGCTCTGTCCGAATTCGTGTTAGTGGAAGTTCCGGATGACTCATTGCTTGCAACGAGATTGAATCGGACCCGTCAGCTGCAGAAATTCAGCGCTGGGCTTCAATTCCTGCACCAGATCGGGGGTGCGTGATGACCGTCGAGAAAATTCAGACTTGGCGCACATTGCCTGGTCGGCGCGGCACGGCCAGCCAGACAGTGGAACTGGAAGCCGCCATCGTACGCAAAGTCGACGCGCGCCATACGATCACCGTGCGAGGCGTCTGCTACTCGCTCTTTACCGAAGTCCTAATCCTCAAAATATCAGTGCTCGAGACCGGTCGGATCACCTGCGTATTGACCGACAAACGCGAGGTCGGATCGCCGGACTGGCCGCGGGTGGTCGACGGTACCCGTCCAGTCGACTCCGTCACGCAATGGAGCGACCCGTCAGCGATCATAGGTGCGGCCGTGCGCGGCTATCGAAGCGACAACTGGCAAGAGCAGCCTGTTGCCATCAAGGTTTGGTCTGTGAAGTCCACCGTGGCCGGCGTGATTGCGCCAATTCTGCAAGAGCTGGATGTGAAGTTTCCTGTCATGCGGGGCTTCCGATCGTTCACGGCCGTCACGCAGGCTGCTGAAGACTCTCACGCCTCCGACCCCGACAAGGAATGCTTTGTCTTGTACGGCGGCGACTGGCTGAAGGGGGGGCCAAATGCCGCATGACCGCATCTGCATCGATCCCAGGCACGCGAGCGCAGCGCTGTTTGCCATCGACCCCGGATGCTCTCGGGAGGATTGGCACCGAATCGGCCGCGCCGCCATCGCTGCCGGTCTGTCAGTCGATACGCTGGTGGAGTGGAGCACCCAGGGTGCCAATTTCAAAGACGAGCGCGACGTTAGGGCCGCGTTTCGCACGGTCAAAGCTAATGGTGGGACGGGTATAGGTTCGCTTTGGAAGGCCGCGACCGCTGCCGGTTGGCGACCGCCTAGGGATGAGCAGGCGCCGGCGCGGCAACGATCCAGAAAGCCTCAAGGACGCCCGCAGGAAGTACCCAACCGGCCGCGCACTGGCATGAGTGCCGCCGAGGTTTGGGGGCGCTGTGAGCCAGCTGCTGTCGAGCATGGTTACATCGCCGTCAAGCACGGCAACACGGCTGGCCTACGCGTGGTGCCGGCCGGCGACCCATTGCGCATTGCTGGGCGGCGCATGGCGGGTGCCCTGGTGGTGCCGGTGACGCCGCTGGCCGGTGGCGAGCCGGTGAGCCTGCAATTCGTTGGCACGCCCGAGCAGGTTACGAGTTGGAAGGCTTCTGGCGTGGCTGGAAAGCTGAACCTGCCAGGAGCGCCGATGGATGGCGTGTTCATCGTTGGCGACATGACGGCTGGTGGCACCGTGTCTATATGCGAGGGCATCGGTCAGGCCTGGGCAGGCTCTATGCCGTTTCGTGTGGAACACTATGCGCTCAGCTAATAGGTTAGGCAACTGCGCGAGCTGTCGCGGGGACGAAGGGAGAGGCTGGCAGATGTGTCAGCTTGCCCAACCTCAAGTAGGCAATGGCGATGAAGGAGGTCGCAGTTCTGAAGCCGCGGGCCGCCCGCTTGGCCTGCTGCAA
>CAISDJ010000093.1 GCA_903884105.1 uncultured Pseudomonadota bacterium
CCACCGGTGCTGTTATCGGAGCACTGGTCGGGATTGGCAAGATCGGTGCCGACGAAGTCGGTCAGGTCGGGCACGACAGTGTTGACGTCAGTGTCGCTGGTAGGCTCACCGTCCGTCAGGTAGACGTTGTAGTTCTTGGCACAGACGTTCTCCTCGCCGAGCGGAGAGATGAAGTCGCCCGTTCCCCCGACGCGGGTGCTGCTGGAACTGTTGGCGTATCTCGGAGACTCTCCGGCCCAGTAGCGATAGACCTCGTACAGCGTCTCGGAGAGCGGCGTGGATCCGTCGGCATTCAGCCCGTCGACCAACGTCTTGATATCCTCTCGGGCCGTCTCGATCGGCGATATCGGATAGATGACCCGACCACCCTGGTTGGTGCTCGAGTTGCTGTTGAAGATGGTCAACCCGACGTTCACATTGCTCAAGCGGTCGAGGGTGCTGATCGTCACTTCCTTGACGATCTCGATACGCGTGCCGACGACGGTGCCGCCCGTGTCGAGATAGTTGAGATAGTTGCCCGTGTAGAAGGTGTAGGTGTCATTCCGTGAATTCGAGTTCCACCATGCGTCGTTCACCGCAGTGGTGCCGTACGGATTGTTGGTGCTGCTGTTCCTCGGGTAGCGGCCGTCGTCAACGGTCCGGCCATCCGAAGGCGTCGGTGTCATGTCGTCTTTGCATTCGACCTCGCTGTCGCGGCCGCCGCTCAAGCCTTCCCATACGCTGCGGTTGCTCGAGCGATTGCGGTACTGGGCAACATTGGAAATCGATACGAGGCCGGCATTGGTCAAGGTGCCGAGGTGGGCCTGGCACAGGAAATTGTCCTCGTCGACGTACTGATCCGTCTCGCGTCGACCCGAGCAGCGGGGCGCGTTGTTGTTGCCGGACTCCCAGTAAACGCGGTCTTCTTCGCAGTCGCCTCCGTAACGAGTGGCCGGATTGTAGGCCTCCTGGGTGATCACCTCGGTATCCATGCTTCCCGACGTGTCGATGATGAACATGATGTTCGCCGCCGTGTTCGTACCCGGTGGGGGCTCGGCGACGAAAATTTCCGTATCGTCGGCGGCGGCGCGATGGCCCGCGCCCGCGAGCACGACAAGCATTGCAGTCGAAAGCAGGGTCGCCAGGTGGCGAGGAGTGCGGTTCATGATGGGATCCTCAATGGCGGGTTGTCAGTCTGCGGTCACTTCGCGCGAGCGACAGTGACGCCGAAGGCAACCAGACGGTTGATCTCGAATGTCTTGTGGTTGTAGAACACACCGAGGTCCACGGCTTCCCGCCGGACGCGCTCGTTGAATTCGGATTGCTTGACGACGGTCTTCCCCAGAACGAACTGGGTCTTTTCGGAGACTTGCAGGTTCATTTCAGGGCATGTGCTGCAGGTTCTTGCGATCAAGGTCGCGGGCGTGCGGTCGGGCAGCCGCAGCGCGTCGCTGCGGGCTTCGATGGCCTGCTCGATCGTCACGTAACGTGGCCGCCGCTCGTCCTGCGCGTGTGCGGTGGCGACGAGCGCGAGTGTTGCGAGCAGAGGTAGGGTTCGGTTCCACATGATGTTGCTCCTGACAGCCGTTTGGCGGCCCGTGATCAAGGCCCGCCCGGCCCGATAATGTAAAAGCTCTGGGTCGTGGTCGAGGTGGCATTGCGGTTCGAGGTGCCGGTGCTCACGATGTCGAAATGGTAGGCGTTGAAGCCGATGCCGCCTTCGCCGATGCTCGAGCCTCCGTTCGGATCGGGGCTGAGGCCGTTGTCGGTGTTGAACTGCATGGTCGCTTCATACGTGTCATTCGAATCCGGAATGTCGACAATGCCACTGTCGAAATTGTCATTCGTGTTGAAGCTTCCGGACTGCATCGTGGCTTCGATGCCTGACTCGGCCGCCTGGAAGGCGCTCTGCGAAAACTGGTTGTTGCCCGCCATCTGCAGTTCCAGGGTGGCCGTGTTCATTCCCGAGATTGCGAGCAGTGTCAGGACCAGCAGCAGGATCAGCCCGACGACGAGTGCGGCGCCTGTCTGCCTGCTCTTCGCCGGCGGCAGTGGATGCTTGAGCGTATTCATAGCGTTGAATTTCTGATCTGGATCGTCTTGGAGACCACGAGGCGGCGACGGTTGTCGGCAAACGTGCCCGGCGCAGCATTGGCGTAGGCATAGTCGGTGCCGTCGACAAAGCCGACTTCGATATCGGGAGCGACAGCCATCAGCCAGATGCGCGCCGAAACAATCTGGGCACCGGCAGGGACGGCTTCGGTGCTGACGTACTGGTCTGCGTTGTTGTCCCCGTTGGTATCGATGCCGAACTGGACCTGCAGATCCTGCACGCCTTCGATGATTTCCTCGTCCTGAACGGCATTGCCGCTCAGTTGTTGCCGCCGCAGGCTGAATCGCGCGCCGCCACCCGGATTACTGACGTAGTAGGCATTGACCACCAGATCGTGGGTTTCAGAGGCGGGTGCTGCGGGAAAACCGGCAGGAATGGCCCCGTTCTTGAAAACCACGCCACGGATGCGATTGCTCTGGATCTGGAAGCGGTTATTCGTTGCCACCGTGGTGTTTGAACTAGCGCGGCGGACGATCAGGACATCTGCCCCCGCGGCAGGGTCGATGCCACCGCAGTCGAGGTCGTAGCCGATTCCGTTGTGGTCGCGGCCGTCGAGGTAATGCGCCGCATCGACGGTCCAGTTGGTGCCGCAATCGTTCGTCACACCTGTTGCAACGGCCTGGGCGGTTTCCGTCGGCAAGGCGCGGTTCTCGACGTATTCGGGCCTGTTGGTGAGGCCCCAATATCCCGCCATGCGCACGTCAGGCTCGATGACATCGAGCGCATAACGGGCCGTTTCCTGGAGGCGTGCTGCCGATTCGTTGGTGCGGTAGGTGTTGCGGCTCTGCATGTACACGGTGACCGCGCCGATGATCAGCAACGAGCCGATGACCAGCGAGACCATCAGCTCGATGAGGCTGACGCCCGCCATCAGGCGTTTGCGCGGGCTCATGCTTCGATCCTCATGACGTAGCTGACCGTGGCTGCCTGCTCGGCCCAGGTCACGGTGATCACATAGACGTTGGGATTCGCGTCGGTGAATGTGATCTGCGCCGTGCCTGCGGGCAGCGATTGGGTGACCTCTGTGTCCCAGATGGCCTTGTCATGGTCTGCCATCACCGCAGGTGTGCAACTGACGCTTGCGCCACCTTCTTCGCAGTCGTTTGACAGGGTGCCAGCATCGTTGACGGCCTTGGCATAGGAGGCGCCACCTGTGCGGTTCGCCCGGATGCGATCGGCCATGTCGCTTGCCAGGTTGACGGCCTGCGTACGGATGAGCGCGGTGCGGCCGGCACGCAGGCTTTCCACATACAGCGCGGCGATGCCCAGCATGCCAATGGACAGCACGACCAACGCGACGAGGGCTTCGACCAGCGTGAAGCCCTGAGTCCGTGATCTTTCGGGGGTGTTTTTCTTCATCATGAGATTCTCGCGGGTCACCCGGGGGTGATTACGGGCAGCCTCCCGCCGCGGTGACTTCGCTGACAGCGCGATTTACCTGGGGTCGTCCGGTGGGGGAGATGCGAATTGCACGAGCTGCCGAATTTTCGTCGCCATAGACAGCGACGTTGCCGCGTTCATCGCACAGGACAACGTCCGCGATGTCTTCCTCGCCTGCCGTGGGGCGGGCAAATCCAGAGCCGGCAAACGAGATGTAGCCACCGTTGGCAGCGCCATCATTGACGTTCACGGAAAGAGATGTAGGTAGCGCGTCGTGGCGCAGCAGAACTTCTTCTCCGCCATCGACGGTCAGGTCGGCATTGGCATCGGCGAACACGATCCACCCTTGAGTTCCGTTGCCGTCACAAACCGGGGTTGCCTCTGTGGGATCGGCGCTGAAACACAGGGTTGTCCATGCGCGTCGCTTTACGGCTTCCGTGCGGGCCATATGGACACCAGCCAGCAAGTCGTTGGCGGCAGAGGTCATGCGGCTGTTGCGAATGAACTGCGTCATGTTGGGGATCCCGAGCCCCAGAATGATGCCTGCCACGGTAACGGTCAGCATCAGCTCGAGCAGCGTAAACCCCTTGACCAGGGCGGGTGACGCCATGGGCCGGGACCGGGTGCGGAGTGGGGCAGTGATGCGCATGGCCGGGACTCTAGATGCCGCTGACATGGCCGGACGGGGTTTCCGACTAGTGGTCGAGTTGGGCGGACAAGCGGCTGCGGAGGCTGCTTTCTGTCAAGTTTCCTGCTGGAAGATGCGCTGGCGGTGGCGCTCAAGGGGCAGGGCTGGAGGCTCTTGTATTTCGCTGCCTCGATCTGTATAAAATGACAGTTACTGGGTGTCCGTACAGAAACCTCCTCAAGAGTAATTGGCCATGAATGAACTGACCCCGCGCCAGCGGCAGATCGTCGAATTCATCCAGCAATGGTTGATGGATGCGGGCAGGCCGCCAACGCGAGCCGAGATTGCGAAGGCTTTCGGCTTCAAGTCCCCCAATGCAGCTGAGGAGCATCTCAGGGCTTTGCAGCGAAAAGGCGTTTTGGATCTGTCGCCCGGAGCGTCCCGCGGGATCCAGCTCAAGGATTCGCTGCGTGAGCAGATGGGGTTGCCACTCATTGGCCGCGTGGCTGCAGGCAAACCGATCCTTGCAGAGGAAAACATTGAAGCCCGGTATCAGATCGATCCGCAGCTTTTCAGTCCTCGGCCGCATTATCTGCTCAAGGTCAAGGGCATGAGCATGAAGGACGCCGGCATCCTCGATGGGGATCTCGTTGCCGTGCATCGCACGCCCGAAGTGCGTAGTCGCCAGATTGTCGTGGCGCGCCTCGAGAATGAAGTGACCGTGAAGCGTTACAAGCAGGACGGGCCGATCGTGTGGCTCATGCCTGCGAATGACGACTTTGATCCCATCCGGGTTGATCTCAAGGAGCAGTCGCTCATCATCGAGGGAGTGGTTGTCGGGGTGCTGCGGCAGGGCACGGGCAAGGGCTCGTTCCAATAGAGGCGACAGGCAGCCGACGGCCGGGAAGACAGTCCCCACGACCCACTCATTCGTGCGCTGTGCTTGCCCGTAGCAGTCCATCGGTTAGTCCATCGGTTGAGCTCGAGGCCCGTCCGTCGGCTGCCTGTCGCCTTTGATTTCCCGGTTGCGGGAAGTGTCAGTGACTCTTTTTGGAAGTGAATGTGCGCCGATTTCAATGGCTCCCGCAGCGATCCGCGTATCGATGTGCTGCTCGGGAATCCGGCGGTCTGGCGTGCAGGAAAGAGTGGGGGAGCGAGTGCGGCGGTCATCCCGACCGGCTTTGCGGTCCTCGATCAGCGGCTCCCTGGGGGGGGCTGGCCTGCCCAAGGCCTGGTTGAGTTCCTGATCGATCGGCCTGGCATGGGCGAGTTGGGTTTGTTGTTGCCGGCACTCGTGGCTCTTCAGCGGCTGTCTCTGGAGACCTGGCTGGCGATGGTGTCGCCTCCCCATGAACCCTATGCCCCTGCCCTGGCGACGCGAGGAGTCGATCTTAAGCGTCTGCTCATCATCCGGACGCCGGAGGGCCTCTGGGCGATGGAGCAAGCGCTGCGCTCCACGGTCTGTCGCGCAGTGATTGCGTGGGTGGGCGATACGCAGTCCCTGCGCATGCAGTGGTTGCGGCGATTGCAGCTGGCTGCCACGCAGTCCGGCTCCCTGGCCGTGCTGTGCAGGCCACGTCGTCATGCACGGGAGTCTTCTCCTGCGGTACTGCGTCTCGAGCTTGAGCCCGCGGCAACAGGTCTGACTGTCAGGGTATTGAAGAGCCGCAGCGGACCGCTCGGATCAGTGTGCCTCAGGCTTCTAGATGCTGACGACTGACACTCTAACCTGTGGAATTCCTGAATGGCTGTGCCGGCTAAGTCACTCGATCTCTTTCCGCCGCGGGGTCCTGATGAAAATCGGGATGGCATGCGCAGTGAAGGCGGGAGCGCTTTGCTCAAGAGCACTCCAGCTGCGGTCGCTGCATCAGGCAGCCACCCTGCCGCTGCAACTGCGCGTGAGCTCTGGCTGGCACTGCACTTGCCGGGCCTGCCTTTCGAAGCGCTTCGCGCTGCGGGGCATGTTTCGGAGCGGGAATATCACGGGCCACTTGCTGTCGTAGAGAGCGCAGGCCGGCAGCAGGTCATTGCCTGCAATGCAGCTGCCTTGGGTCTGGGTGTCACGGCAGGGATGGATATCAATGCGGCCTATGCGTTGGCACGACGGTTGCGTATCCACGAAAGACAGCCCGAAGCAGAGCGCTTGCTGCTGGAGCGTCTCGCAGGATGGGCTGGCAGGTTCACGCCCCGCGTCAGCCTTGAACTTCCCGATGCCGTGCTGCTTGAGATCAAGGGGAGCCGCAGGCTTTTCGGGGGGATCGCTGCACTCGCTGAACAGCTTGCTGCAGGAGCGCGCGAACACGGTGTGACGCCATGGATTGCGCTCGCGCCCACATCGCGTGCAGCACTGTGGTTCGCGCGATCGGGCGAGAAGACCAGTATCACCACTGTTCGCGATCTTCCAGGGTTGCTCGCATGCTTGCCTCTCGCCGTGTTGCGCTGGCCTGAGCCCAGGGTGACGTTGCTGGCATCGATGGGCGTGCATGCAGTGGGTGATTGCCTGCGGTTGCCGCGGGATGGCTTTGCCCGGCGCGTGGGACCGGCGCTGCTTCTGGAGCTGGACCAGGCGACGGGCCGGCTGCCCGATGTACGTCGGGATTTTCGACCACAGGTCCGTTTCAGCGGCATGCGTGATTTCGATGATGAGATCGGACAGGGCAGCTGGTTGCTTGAGCGGCTCGATTCCCTGCTCGATGACCTGGCAGAATTTCTTGAAGCGAGGCAGGCAGGCGTGCAATCGCTGTTGCTCCTGTTGTTGCATCGGGATCGGCCGCCGACCCGCCAGGTCTTTCGCTTTGCATTGCTCGCCACACAACGCGAGCACTTCGTTGCTGTCATGAGCGAACAGCTCTCACGGATACAGCTGCAGGCACCAGCGCGGGGGGCGAAGCTGCGTTCCGGGCCGCTCTTGATGAATGCGACTCTATCGAAACCCTTCTTCTTTGCCACGAATGCCCATGCACCCGAGCAGATATCGCGCCTTCTCGAGCGGCTTCAAGCCAGGCTAGGTGCGGATTCGCTATATCGCCTGCAGGCCATTGACGATCACCGTCCGGAGCATGCCTGGCGCAAAGTGGCGTCGTGGCAGGAGGGTAAAACAGCGGAAAAAAAACACTCTGGCCGTTGCCGTCCCCTCTGGTTGCTGGCGGATCCACAACCACTCGAACACGTCGGTGGTTGGCCGGTTTCTGGTGGTCCGCTTGAAATCAGGCGAGGGCCTGAGCGTATCGAAGGAGGCTGGTGGGCGGGCCGGGACGTTGCCCGGGATTACTACGTCGCACGCACTGCAGCGGGAGTGCGTTTGTGGATCTACCGGGATCGCCACGTGCCGCATGGCTGGTTCCTGCACGGCTTCTTTGGATGAAGCCCGGGCCATGTACGCAGAGCTTCACTGTCTTTCCAACTTCACGTTTCTTCGTGGCGCTTCGCATCCCGAGGAGCTGGTAAAGCGCGCCGCGGAGCTAGGATATGCGGCACTCGCATTGACAGACGAATGTTCGGTGGCGGGTGTCGTGCGCGCCCATGTTGCGGCACGAGCGGTCGGGCTCAAGCTCATCATCGGCAGCGAATTCCGTCTTGTCGATGGCCTGCGGCTGGTGGTCCTCGCCACAAGCCGGATCGGGTATGCCCAGTTGTGCCGCCTGATCACGCTGGGTCGGCGTGCAGCAGAGAAGGGCCGCTATCACCTCAAACGGGAGGATTTTTCTGCTCCATCCGCCGAGGGTTGTTTCCTGAAGGAGTGCGAGGCGCTGTGGTTGCCGGGATCCGACCCCGATCCGGACGAGGGTGCATGGATAAGGGCGGCCTTTCCAGGGCGTGCCTGGATTGCAACGGAACTCTTGAGCGATGGGATCGATCGCTCGCGTCTTGAGCAGTTGAGTGTGCTGGCCCGGCTGCTTGAGACACCCCTGGTTGCGACCGGCGATGTCCATATGCACGTGCCAGAGCGACGGCCTTTGCAGGATGCCGTAACGGCGATTCGTCTCGGAGTGTCGCTGGCTGTGGCGGGGCTGCAGCTGCATGCCAATGGCGAGCGCCATCTACGGCCCTTGCCACGCCTGGGCAAGCTCTATCCCGCCGAGTTGCTGGTCCGGACGATCGAGGTCGCCGACCGCTGCGTCTTTTCTCTGGACGAGATTTGCTACGAATATCCGGAGGAAATCGTGCCGCGCGGCGCAACGCCGGCGAGCTATCTCAGGCAGCTCACGGAGGAGGGGATGCAACGTCACTGGCCGGCCGGCGTGCCGGGCAAGGTGCGTGCCCAGGTCCGAGAAGAGCTGGCGCTGATCCGTGAACTCAACTACGAGGCATTCTTTCTGACCGTCTACGACGTAGTGCGGTTCGCCCGTTCGGAGGGCATTCTTTGCCAGGGGAGAGGGTCTGCCGCGAATTCTGCGGTGTGCTACTGCATCGGCATCACCGCCGTCGATCCGGCGAGGAGCTCATTGCTGTTCGGTCGCTTCCTGTCGAGAGAGCGCAACGAGCCGCCCGATATCGATGTCGATTTCGAGCACGAACGGCGCGAGGAAGTCATCCAGTACATCTATCGGAAATATGGCCGCCATCGGGCTGCCCTTGCGGCGACGGTCATTACTTACCAGCCACGCAGTGCGGTTCGCGACTTAGGGCGGGCGCTCGGCCTTGACGTCATGCAGACGCATCGCCTGGCGCGTACGCTGCAGTGGTGGGATGGCAAGCATCCGGATGACGAGCGGATTCGGGAGGCAGGACTCGATCCGCAAAGCACGCTCCTCAAGCAGTTGTTTGTGCTCCTGGGGCAGCTATGCGGATTTCCTCGGCATCTTTCGCAGCATGTCGGTGGGTTCGTCATTGCGCGTGACTCGCTCGACAATCTGGTGCCCGTGGAGAACGCGGCCATGCCGGAGCGGACCGTCATCCAGTGGGAGAAGGATGACCTGGAGGCGCTCGGCCTGCTGAAGGTCGATGTGCTGGCGCTCGGCATGCTGACGACTATCCGCCGCAGTTTCGATCTCATGCGGAAATTCCGCGGCAGGGAGTACAGCCTCGATACCATCCCGGCTGAGGAAGCGTGTGTCTACGAAATGATCAGCGATGCCGACACGATCGGCGTTTTCCAGATCGAGTCGCGGGCCCAGATGTCGATGTTGCCGCGCCTCAGGCCACGCACTTTCTATGATCTCGTCATTGAAGTGGCCATCGTGCGTCCCGGCCCCATCCAGGGAGGCATGGTTCATCCTTACCTGCGCAGGCGGACCGGGGTGGAGGCGGTCACGTACCCCGGGCCCGGGATCGAGAGCGTACTCAGCCGCACGCTCGGGGTGCCCATCTTCCAGGAGCAGGTCATGCAACTCGCCGTAGTGGCTGCCGGGTTCACGCCCGGTGAGGCGGACCAGCTGCGCCGCGCGATGGCCGCCTGGAAGCGAAAGGGCGGACTCGAGCCGTTCGAGCAGAAGCTGATCGAGGGTATGAGCGCGCGTGGCTATGAAGAGAGTTTCGCGCGGCAGATCTTCGAGCAGATCAAGGGATTTGGCGACTACGGCTTTCCCGAGTCCCATGCTGCCAGTTTCGCATTGCTCGTCTATGTCTCTGCCTGGCTCAAGCGGCACGAGCCTGCCGCCTTTACGGCCGCGCTGCTCAACAGCCAGCCAATGGGCTTCTATGCGCCCGCCCAGCTCGTCCGGGATGCCCGTGAGCATCACGTTGAGGTTCGGGGTGCGGACGTGCAATACAGCGATTGGGACAGCACGTTGGAGCGGCGCACGGACGGCGAGCCCGCATTGCGCCTCGGCATCAGGCTGATCAAGGGGGTCGGGCAGGCAGCGGCAGAACGAATCATGGCCTCCAGGGCGGCCGGCGCGTTCGAGAGCGTGCAACGCCTGGCGGAGCGGACCGGTCTGGGGCGGCGCGAATTGCAGGCGCTCGCTGCGGGAGGAGCGCTCAAGTCCCTGGCGGGCGATCGTCATCAGGCGATCTGGGGCGTGAGCGGTGTCGAAGCTCCGCTGCCCGTCTTCCCACAGCTGCGCATTGCCGAGGGTACTCCGCTGCTTGTCCGGCCACTGGAGGGCCAGGATATCGCTGCCGACTATCAGAGTCTCGGGCTGACGCTGGGCCGTCACCCGATTGCATTGCTCAGGGGTCGCCTTGATCGCGAAAGGGTCGTTGCGGCTGAAGAGCTCAAGATCCTGTCCTCGGGCCTTGCGATCAGGGTAGGCGGGCTCGTGATCGGCAGGCAACGCCCCGGCAATGGCAATGTCATTTTCGTGACGCTCGAAGACGAGACGGGGCAGGTCAATCTGATCGTCTGGGCGAGTCTCGCGGAACGTCAGCGCAAGGTCCTGCTGGGCGCAAGGCTGCTACAGGCAAATGGAATCCTGCAGCGCGAAGGCAAGGTCATTCACGTGGTAGCCCGGCAGCTTCTGGATCGTAGCCGGTGGCTGGGCCGACTCAACGTCGCGTCCCGGGATTTTCACTAAAACGGCAGCGGTCACTTGCGCTTGCTGCCAGGCTTGGCGCCTCGACCCGCTCGACCCGCTCGGTCCGGAACGCCTTCGATTTCATAGTCATTGAAATCGGACACCAGTTCAGCCGTCATCTTTTCTTCGCGAAGACGCTCAAGGCGGCGCCACGCCGGCTCGCCTGCCTTGGGGGCGCCCCGCTTGCGCTTGTCCAGGTCATCGATGAGATGCTCGATGTCGAGCTCATCGCCGGCGCCCGGCGATTCCTCGACCTCCTCATCCTCGTTGAATTCTTCCGATTGCGTCTTTTCGCTCATCGACCCTCTCAAGCGGGGCTGCAGTGCGGCAGATATATAGTGCGATTCGCCGAAGCGTGCAAGGGGCTACTGCACGGGTCATCAACAGCAACGGTGCAAGCGCTTCAGGCAATCAGCTCGTTGAGCTGGAAGATGGGCAGGAGCATCGCGAGCACGATGAGCAGCACGAAGCCGCCCATTACCAGGATCATCAGCGGCCCCAGCAGGCCCACAAACGTACTCAACGTGGCATCCATCTCGCGTTCCTGGTTGCTGGCCGCACGATCCAGCATGGTTTCCAGGTCACCACTGGTCTCGCCGCTCGCGATCAGGTGAATCATCATCGGCGGGAACAGGCGCGAGACGGCCAGGGACTTCGCGATGGGGGCGCCCTCTCGTACCCGGGCGGCGGCTTCTTCGACGGCATCCCGCATCGGCAGGTTGGTGACCACCTCGCCTGCAATCTTCAGGGCCTCAAGCACGGGAACCGAGCTCGAGGTCAGCGTGGAGAACGTGCGGGCAAAACGCGCCGTATTGGTGCCCCGCACGACCTTGCCGACGAGGGGGAGGGTGAGCAGCATGCGGTGAAAGCGGCGCCGGGCCGCGGGCGCCTTGAGCCAGCGGCGGAAAATCAGGGCGGCAGCAATGCTCGCAAGGATCACCAGCCAGCCCCAACTGCGCATGAAGTCGGAGAACCCGATGAGGATCTGGGTCAGGAGTGGCAATGCTGCCTTGGAGTTCTCGAACTGGCGCACGATCTTCGGTACCACGAACGTCAGCAACATCGCCACGATCGAGGCACACACCACGAACAGCAGGATGGGGTAGAGCATCGCATTCAGCGTGCGACTGCGCAGCTGCTCGCGGCTTTCAGTGTAGTCCGCGAGTCGTTCGAGGACTGTATCGAGGTGGCCTGACTGCTCGCCGGCCGCAACGGTTGCACGGTAGATCTCGGGGAATGCCTTGGGGAAATCTCCCAGGCCATCCGCCAGCGAGTGGCCTTGCATGACCTTGGAGCGCACGCCAAGGAGGACGCTGCGGGTGCGGGGGCGCTCGGATTGTTCTGAAACCGCGAGCAGGGCTTCTTCAAGGGGTAGCCCGGAACGAACGAGTGTCGCCAGTTGCCGCGTCAGCAGCGCGAGGTCCTTGGCGGTCAAGCCGCGAGTAAAGGAAAAACGGCCTTCCTCCCTGCGTGCCTCCCGCTGCGCCACCTCGGTGACGGTGACAGGTAGCAAGCTGCGTTCGCGCAGCATTTGCCGTACCTGCCGGGCGGTGTCGCCTTCGAGGACGCCTGTCTTCTCGCGGCCACCCGCATCGACGGCGGTGTATTCGAATGCGCCCACCGGGGTGGCCCTAGTCCTCGCGCGTGACGCGCAGGACTTCTTCGACTGTCGTGATGCCCGCCAGAATCTTCTGTCGGCCATCGTCGCGGATGCTTGGGGTCATCTTGCGGGCATGCCGCTCGAGTTCGTGTTCGCCTGCCCCGTCGTGAATCATGGTGCGCATGGTGTCATCGACGAGCGCCAGTTCGTGGATGCCAGTGCGGCCCTTGAATCCATGTGCCATGTCGGCACCAGGACGGTACAGGATGGGTGAGGGTGCGCCTTCGGGGATATTGAGCAAACGACGTTCATAATCGCCTGCTTCGTAAGCCTGCTTGGTCTCGGGGTTCAGCACGCGGACCAGCCTCTGGGCCATGACGCCCAGCAAGCTGGAAGACAGCAGGAAGGGTTCGACGCCCATGTCGCGGAGCCGGGTCACGGCGCCGACCGCGGTATTCGTGTGCAGTGTCGACAGCACAAGGTGGCCGGTCAGGGAGGCCTGCACGGCGATATGGGCGGTTTCAAGGTCGCGGATTTCACCGACCATCACGACGTCCGGGTCCTGGCGAAGGATGGCCCGCAGGCCGCGTGCAAAGGTCATCTCCACCTTGGTGTTGACCTGGGTCTGGCCGATGCCGTCGATGTAGTACTCGATGGGATCTTCGACCGTCATGATGTTGCGAGTGTTGTCGTTGATTCGCTCGAGCGCTGCGTACAGCGTGGTCGTCTTGCCCGAGCCTGTCGGGCCCGTCACCAGGATGATGCCGTGCGGTTTGTGCACGAGTTCATCCATCAGGTCCTGAGTGTGCTGCTCCATGCCGAGGGAACTCAATTCAAGACGGCCCGCCTGCTTGTCGAGCAGGCGCAAGACCACGCGTTCGCCGTGGCCCGCGGGGATTGTGGACACGCGCACGTCGACGGCCCTGCCTGCGATGCGCAGGCTGATGCGGCCGTCCTGTGGCAACCGCTTTTCGGCGATATCCAGCTTCGACATGACCTTGATGCGCGATACGACCAGCGGCGCGACGGCGCGGCGTGATTGCAGGACTTCCCGCAGCACGCCGTCGATCCGGAAGCGAATGACCAGGCGATTTTCGAACGGCTCGACATGGATGTCCGACGCGTTGTCGCGGACAGCCTGGGTCAGGATTGCATTGATCAGCTTGATGATCGGCGCGTGGTCGTCACTTTCCAGCAGGTCGGAGGGCTCCGGGAGATCCTGGGCCAGGTGAGTGAGGTCCGTATCGTCCTCGAATCCACCCGCCATCTGCATGGCCGTGCTGGTGCCACCCTCATAGCGCTCACGCAGCAACTGGTCGAACACGTCGGATTCGACGCGGCGCAGCCGCAAAGGAACCCCGAGGAAACGACGCACTTCGGCAATGCTGGACGGCGTGGCGCCTGCGCGGTAGATCGTCTCCGCTACGCCTTCCACCACTTGCTGCACGAGAATGCCGTGGCGTTTTGCAAACGCGAACGACAACAGCGGTGCCGTGCTCGGGACCTGCGCCGTCTCCTCGATGGGAATGGGCGGGGAAGCGGCCATCAACGGGGGCTGGCACGAGGCGCAGGCGCTGCGGCGGCTGGAGCTTCCGGCGTCGGCCGCGAGATTGGGGTTGATGGAACCACGCGGACACCTTCATTGGTCGTGTTCTGTCTCGCTCCTGCTTCGTCAACAGCAGGCGCTGTCGGAGGCGCTACGGGTGGATACTTTGACAGCTCCTCGATAGGTGCAAGTGTGGGCTGCTTCTCGCCCGGGAGCATCCTGACGTTGCCGTTGCCTCGCTGGAGTTGCTGGTCGCGGATCAGGTTGTACTTGCTGTTGGTCTCGAAGGCCGCTTCGACGCCGTCGCGAATAATGGTCGGGCGGATGAAGACCATCAGGTTGGTCTTCACCTTCTTCACGCTGCGGGTCTTGAAGAGTTCGCCGATGAGGGGAATCGCGCCGAGGAATGGCACGCGATTCTCGCCTTCCCGGAGATTGTCCTCGATGAGTCCGCCGAGCACGATGACACCCCCGTCGTCGACCAACACCTTGGTATTGATTGTCCGCTTGTTGGTGATGAGGTCGACTGCGCCGGATGTCCCTTGGGCAAGACTTGAGGCTTCCTGCTCGATCTTCATGAGCACGGAGCCGCTGTCATTGATCTGCGGGGTGATCTTGAGGATCGTGCCGACCTCCTGCCGCTGGATGGTCTGGAATGGATTGACGGTGCCGGTGGTGGTGCCGGTGGTGCCGCCGCCCGTGTTCGTGTACTGACCCGTGATGAAGGGAACTTCCTGCGCGATCTTGATCTCGGCCTCTTCATTGTCCAGCGTCATGATCGACGGAGTGGAAATGATGTTCGTGTTGGCATCGCCGCGCAGCGCCCGCAGGATCACCGCGAAATTCATGCCGCCTCCGGCCTGGTCGAATCTGCCTCCGCCCAGAGTGAGGCCATTGGGGATGGTCGTTGCCGCGCTCGGATTGGCAATGCCGCGCAGGATGTCGCCAAGACTGGTACCACCGACCGCCTGATTGAATACCCCGAGAGGGATCGGATTGCCTGCCGAATCGTTGCCGGTCGCCCCCCAGTTGAGGCCGAGTTCCGAGGCCTTGTCGGAATCGATCTCGACAACAATCGCCTCGACCTGGACTTGCGCGCGGCGAATGTCGAGCTTGTCGATGATCGACATGACCTGGCGCATCATTTTCGGCGGCGCCGTAATGACGAGCGCATTCGTTTGCGCATCCGCCCAGATGGTTACATTGCGGTCAGCCGTCGCCGCGCTTGCAGCTGCAGCGCCTCCGGGTGCCGCCTGGGTGACGCCTTGTACCTGTTCCTTCAGTTTTGCCGCAATCTTTTCCGCTTCGGCGTAGTGCAGGTAGCGGACCTGGGTATCGCCGCCGCTTTCGAGCGGAGTGTCCAGGTGCGTGATCAGGGTCTTGATCCTGAGGCGCTGCGACGCTTCGCCCGTGATGAGCACGCTATTACTACGGTCGTCCGCGACGACCTTGACCTGCATGGCACCGCCACCGCCTTCAGCCGCGGCACCGCCGGCGGTAAACAAGGTGTTGACGACCCTGACGATCTCGCCCGAGCTCGCGTTCTGCAGCTGGATGATGTCGATGTCGCCATCGCCCGCCTGGTCGATGCGCGCAATGATCCGCATGATCCTGTTCACGTTGTTGGCGCGATCCGAGATGATCAGGACGTTTGAGGAGGGTGAGGCGACGAGGTGCCCCTCCTGCGGGATCAGCGGTCGCAGAATCGGCACCAGCTGGACGGCGCTGATGTTCCGAACGGTAATGACTTGCGTGACGATCTCATCTGACGTTGCGCTGACCCGATCGGGCAGATCGATGGAAGGGGAGGTACGGGCGTTGGCCATCGGAATGACGCGGACGATGTTTCCGGTTTCGACTGCAGTGAAGCCGTGGACCTGCAGGATCGACAGGAAAGCCTGGTAGAACGCATCCGGTGACATCGGCGTCGATGACAGCATGGTCACTTGAGCGCGGACACGGGGATCGATGATGAAGTTCTTGCCTGTAATGGCGCTCACCGCATCGACGATCTGGGCGAGGTCCGCATCCTTGTAGTTCGGCGTGATGGTGGCCTGTTGCGCCGAAGCGTCCGCCACGGCCATCACCACTGCAGCGCAGGTCATGGCGATGACCCGGCGTTTGGCCTGCCCGGACAGTGTCTGGAGGATCGGAAATTTCATGGACTGGCCTGTTTACTGTGCGGCAGGTGCCGATTCAATGGTGTGGATAGGGCCCGCCGGGGCTTCCGGGGGAGCTTCCACGGCCTGATCTGGTTTAGGCAACGAGAGTTGTGCCGTGTTGAGCGACAACTGTTGGGTCTGCCCATTGCGCTCCACCGTGACACTGACCTGGGCCGCGCTATTCAGGGAATTGAAGATTTCCATGCCGCGCGACGGGTCATCGAGTGGAGTGCCATTCACCGAAGTCACGAGATCACCGGGTTGCAGTCCCAAGCGTGAGAACTGTTGCCGGTCGCGTCCTGGGTAGACGCGATAGCCGCGTTGCACGCCGTTCGCGAACACGGGCTGCGGACGGACAACCGAGGTGAAGGCGCCAGGGTTTGTCTCGGCGATTCGCCTGAGTTCATCGCCGACCCCGTTTCCGGTAGCTGCTACCGCTGGGCGGACCTGTGCTGCGGTAACGGCAAACTGCCGGGGAAGCACAAGCGTTTCAAGCTTTCCGCCATTGTCGATAATGACCCGGTCGGTGAAGACCGAGTGCAACCTGGTTCCGGGGCGCAGGGTTGCTCCCGTGGGGTATGTCTTTGCACTTGTGGCGCTGTCACCCACGATCGCGTAGCCCTTTTGCGGGTCGGCGCTCGCCATTGTGCCTGTCAGGACGAGGTTCATCTGGGTCTGTGGCGCTGCGCTGACATCGGCCGGGTTGGGATCCTTTGACGCGATCCCAAAGAGGTGGGCATTGACGATGCCGTTCAAATCCTGCGCTACCACCGCGGTGGCTGGAGGGGCATTGCCCACTGCGGCGGGATTGACGGTGGCGGCACCCAGGAAGAGCCAGGTTAGCTGGACGAGCTGCCACGCAAGCGCGACCACCAGAACCGCGGCCAAGACCCCGGGAGCAACGCGCATCAGAGTCTGCAGCCGCTGTTCGGGTGACTGCTCTCGAAGCATCCGCACGTTGAGGGCTAGGGCCGGCATGTTACCGATCATGATAAGGAGTTGAGATAGTAAGCCTCAAGGGATTGTTCCCGTTAGTGAAATCAGGTGACCTGCCCGGCATTGTGAGGCCGGTCACGGCGGTCCTCACGGGACAGGTCATTCCATGAGGTGGCCCGGTGCGGGGGGTGCGAGGGGCCCGTGGGCCCGTATTGTGAACGATCAATTGGACACTTATATGAATGGGGGCGGCCAAAGCAGCAATATGGCGCAACCTGACGACACTCAAGTTGCGGAGCTCCGGACCGTGCCTTGTATTGCCCTGCAAACACCCCTATAAAGTGTTGCAATGAATCATCCGATGAGGCCATGAGCGAAGAGCGAACGGGGAACGAGCGAGGACTGGTACTCGAGGAGGCCGCCCCCAAACTGAAACGGCCGCCCCTTTACCAGGTGATCCTGCTGAATGACGACTATACCCCTATGGAATTTGTCGTCGATGTCTTGCAGGAGGTCTTCGGGCTGGACCGCCAGAATTCCACTCGCGTCATGCTTGAGGTTCACACCCGCGGCAAGGGCGTCTGCGGGGTGTTTACGTACGAGATTGCGGAGACAAAGGTGGCGCAAGTGATGATTTATGCGCGCCAGCATCAGCATCCACTTCTCTGCACGATGGAAGAGGCCTGAGTGTTAAGCAGCGAACTCGATATTTGTCTGACCGAGGCGTTCCAGTCGGCCCGCGAGGCCCGGCACGAATTCGTGACGGTCGAGCACCTGTTGCTCGCTATCGTCGACACCCCCCGGGTGCGAGACATTCTGCGTGCCTGTGGCGCGGACGTGGCCCGGCTGCGCGGCGACCTCAGCGACTACATCGACCAGATGACACCCCGGCTCAAGCAGAGTGACGACCGGGAGGTCCAGCAGACGTTGGGGTTCCAGCGCGTCCTGCAGCGCGCCGTCCTGCATGTGCAGGCCAGTGGCAAGAAGGAAGTGACTGCGGCTCACGTGCTCGTCGCGATCTTCAGTGAAAAGCATTCCCATGCGGCCTACCTGCTCTCGATGCAGGATGTGGCCCGGCTGGATGTCGTGAATTACCTGTCCCATGGGCTTTCTAAAGTGTCCGAAGAGCGGACGGAGAAGGACGAGGCGAGTGCCAGCCAGGAGGGCGAGCGTGAAGCCGAGGGCGGCACTGCCCTGGAGAAGTACGCCACCAACCTGAACAAGCTGGCGATGGAAGGGCGGATCGACCCGCTGATCGGTCGCCAGATGGAAATCGAGCGGACAGTCGAAATCCTGTGCCGCCGCCGCAAGAACAATCCCCTGTTCGTCGGTGAGGCGGGGGTGGGCAAGACGGCGATCGTCGAGGGCCTGGCGCGCCTGATCGTCGAGAACAAGGTGCCCGATATCCTGCTCGACTCCACGGTGTATTCGCTTGATATGGGCGCTCTCATCGCCGGAACGAAGTACCGCGGCGATTTCGAGAAGCGCTTGAAGTCCGTGGTCAGCGAGATCAAGAAGAATCCCGGCTCGATTCTGTTCATCGACGAGATCCACACGGTCATCGGGGCCGGTGCGGCCTCCGGTGGCGTGATGGATGCTTCAAACCTGATCAAGCCTGCGCTTGCCAACGGCGAGCTGCGCTGCATCGGGTCAACCACTTACGCTGAGTATCGAGGTATCTTCGAGAAGGACCACGCCCTTGCACGGCGCTTCCAGAAGATCGATGTCGTCGAGCCGTCGGTGCCGGAAACGATCGAGATCCTGAAGGGGCTCCGCTCGCGTTTCGAGGAGCATCATGGCGTGCGCTATACGGATGAGGCCCTGCAGACGGCTGCCGAACTCGCCGCTCGCCATATCAACGACCGGCAGCTGCCCGACAAGGCCATCGACGTGATCGACGAAGCCGGGGCCAGGTTGCGCCTCAAGCCGCCGGCGGAGCGGGGCACTGACGTCACTGTGAGCATGATCGAGGAAGTTGTCGCCCGTATCGCGCGAATTCCGCCCAAGAGCGTGTCGACATCGGATCGTGACCTGCTCAAGAACCTTGAGCGTAACCTGAAGCTCGTGATCTTCGGTCAGGATGCCGCCATTGCAACGCTCGGAGCTGCGATCAAGATGTCGCGTGCAGGGCTCGGTGACCAGCGCAAACCCGTCGGGTCGTTCCTGTTCGCGGGCCCCACCGGCGTCGGCAAGACGGAAGTCACACGGCAGTTGGCGCTGGCCCTGGGCGTCGAGCTCGTCCGCTTCGATATGTCTGAATACATGGAGCGGCACACCGTGTCGCGCCTGATTGGCGCGCCTCCTGGCTACGTCGGGTTCGACCAGGGCGGCCTGCTGACCGAAGCCATTACGAAGCACCCGCATTGCGTGCTGCTGCTCGATGAGGTCGAGAAGGCCCATCCTGAAGTCTTCAACCTGCTGTTGCAGGTCATGGACCATGGGACGCTGACCGACAACAACGGTCGCAAGGCCGATTTCCGTCACGTGATCATCGTCATGACCACCAACGCGGGCGCATTCGAAATGAACCGGCCCTCCATTGGCTTTACGCAGCAGGACTCCGCCACGGACAGCATGGAAGCCATCCGGCGGCTGTTCTCGCCTGAATTCCGCAATCGCCTGGATGCGGTCATCCAGTTCGGCCAGCTCGACAAGCGGACGATTGAGCGCGTGGTCGACAAGCTGCTGGTCGAGTTCGAGGCTCAGCTCGAACAGAAGGGCGTACAGCTGCACGTCGATGAGGCGGCTCGCGCGTGGTTGGGCGAGAAGGGCTACGATCCGAAGATGGGGGCCCGGCCGATGGCGCGTGTCATCCAGGATTCCATCAAGCGCCCGCTGGCGGAGGAACTCCTGTTTGGCAAGCTGGCCGAAGGCGGCCACGTGCATGTGAGTGTGGGGCCTGACGGGTCGCTCAAGCTCGACACGCGATCAAACAAGGAACCCGCGTTGCTGGAAGAGCGCGAGGCCTGATCGACGCCAGATGGCCAGAGCAAATAAAAAAAGGGCCGGCAATGCCGGCCTTGTTTGTTCTGGGGTGACCGCGCGTTACCTGCCGCGGTAGACGATCCGTCCCTTCGTCAGGTCGTACGGGGTGAGTTCGACGGTGACTTGGTCGCCAGTGAGGATACGGATGTAATTCTTGCGCATCTTGCCCGAGATGTGCGCGATCACCGTATGGCCGTTCGTCAGCTGGACCTTGAACGTCGTGTTGGGCAGCGTGTCGACGACACGGCCTTCCATCTGAATGGCATCTTCCTTCGACATGAATACCTGCTGGACGGGGTAAAAGCGCGCGAATTGTGCATAAAGGGGCGGCCCAATGCAATGAACGTCGGTCAGGTCCACCGCGCAGCGTGATCCGGTGGACCGCCGGAGGTGGCCAAGCAGGCAAGATATTCCGCCCTGGGGACCGTTCTGGCGCCCAGGCTGAGGAGGTGGGGGGTGGTCATCTGGCAATCGATCAGGGTGTAGTCGCGGGCGATCAATACCTCGCACAGCCTCTGCAGCGCGACCTTGGAAGCATCGCGCTCAAGGCTGAACATCGACTCCCCGCAGAAAATCCGGCCGAAAGCGACCCCATACAACCCACCGACAAGCTGCCCGTCGCGCCAGGTCTCAACCGAGTGGGCGTAGCCGGCGGCGTGCAGACGGGTATAGGCCGCGATCATGGCCGGCGAGATCCAGGTGCCTTGCGGCCTGATGGCCGAACTGCCGCAGGCGCGCATCACGGATTCAAACTGGCTATCCAGCCGGGTCTCGAACCCGCGATTGCGGATGCTCTTGTCGAGGCTCCTCGAACGCTTGAATTCGCGCGGATCAAGGACCGCTCTCGGGTCCGGCGACCACCACAGGATCGGTTGTCCCGGCGAGTACCAGGGAAAGATGCTGCGACGGTACGCCGCCAGTAGCCGTTCAGGCGAAAGGTCGCCGCCTGCGGCCAGCAGGCCATCCGGCTCACGCAGTGCGCGCTCGACGGATGGGAAGCAGTCCGGAGCATCTTCGGCTGTGAGCCAGACGATCGCGGGCATCAGTGGGATTCCCGGTCGTCAGGAATGGCGGTGGTCCCCTCGGCACGACGAAAAGGCAAGTGATCGCGAATGCCCGCCATGTACTCGTCAACGGCGACGCCCTCCTGGCGCAGGTGCGCCGAGATCGCGCTCGCGAACCGGGGGTCGGCGAGCCAGTGCGCGGAGCAGGTCAGTGAAGGTTCGAATCCCCGTGGCACCTTGTGTTCACCTTGCGTGCCGGGCTCGAAGCGGGTGATGCCACGTTCAATGCAGTACTCGATGCCCTGGTAGTAGCAGGCTTCGAAATGCAGGCTGTCGAAGTCGGCGGCTGCACCCCAGTACCGGCCATAGAGCGTGTCCGCGCCCACAAAGAAGATCGCGGCAGCGACCGGCCGTGAGCGGTAACTTGCCAGCTTCACCATGATCATCTCGGGCAGCACCTGCGCCAAGTGCTTGAAGAATGCAGCGGTCAGGTAGTGATCATGTCCATGGCGCCTGAAGGTATTGAGCGAGAACTCATGGATGACATCCCAGAGTTCCGCATCGATCTCCCCGCCACCCAGCGTGCGGAACTCGATCCCGGCCTCGGTGATGCGACGCCGTTCGCGATGGGCTTTCTTGCGCTTGTCCGCACGGAACTCGCCAAGGAAGGCCTCGAAATCCGCAAACCCGCGGTTCTGCCAGTGAAACTGGCAGTCGCGACGGGGAATGAAGCCGCGGTTCACCAGTGCCGATTGCTCGGTGACTTCCGGAAACAGGACATGCAGCGACGAGACGTTCAGTTGCGATGCGAGTGTCATTGCACCGGAGATGAGTGCTTCGCGAACGGCCACGACGTCGCTTGCTGCCGCGCACAGGAGGCGAGGGCCTGTCGCCGGGGTAAACGGGACGGCGCTGACCAGTTTGGGGTAGTACTCGAGGCCGGCGCGGGTGTATGCATTCGCCCAGGCCCAGTCGAACACGAACTCGCCCCACGAATGGGGCTTGAGATACAAAGGCATCGCGCCCAGCAATGAGCCCGCGTCGTCTTCGACCACGAGATGCTGCGGGGTCCAGCCCGTATCCGGGTGTGCGCAGTGCTCGCGCTCGAGCAGGGCCAGGAACTCATGGCGGACGAACGGACAGCCTTTGAGGTCGAGCGCGTTCCAGCGCTCAGCAGTGATCGCATCCAGTGACTTGAGTATGCGAACGCGCACCGGGCGGCTCCTTTGGGCTCGCTCGTCAGTGCTTGTTGGCGGCATCCAGCTGGTCCAGGTACTTGTCGGCGTCAAGGGCAGCCATGCAGCCGCTGCCTGCGGAAGTGACGGCCTGCCGATAGATGTGGTCGGCAACGTCGCCGGCAGCAAAGACTCCCGGTACGCTGGTGGCCGTCGCATTGCCTTGCAACCCCGACTTGACGACGAGATAGCCGTTGCTGCCCATGTCGAGTTGCCCTGCGAACAGGGCCGTGTTCGGCACATGCCCGACCGCGATGAAGACGCCTGACACATCGAGGTTTTCCGCCTTGCCGTCCTCGGTTGCGGACACCTTGAGGCCTGTCACGCCGCTGTCGTCGCCCAGGACTTCATCGACAACGTGATTCCACACGACGCGCACCTTGCCTTCGCGTTCGCGTTCGAAGAGGTGGTCCTGCATGATCTTCTCCGCGCGCAGGCTGTCGCGCCGGTGGACGAGCGTGACGTGACTGGCGATATTGGATAGATACAGGGCTTCCTCGACTGCGGTATTGCCGCCGCCGACCACTGCGACCTTCTGGTTGCGGAAGAAGAAGCCGTCGCAGGTCGCGCAGGCCGAGACACCCTTGCCGCGGAACTCCAGCTCCGAAGGCAGGCCTAGATAGCGAGCCGTTGCTCCTGTCGAGATGATCAGTGCGTCGCAGGTGTATTCACCGCGGTCGCCTTCGAGACGGAAGGGGCGACGGGACAGGTCCACGTTGTTGATATGGTCGTTGACGACCTCCGTGTTGAAGCGTTCGGCATGCTTGCGCATGCGCTCCATCAGGCCCGGACCCGTGAGGCCATGGACGTCGCCCGGCCAGTTGTCGACTTCAGTCGTGGTCATCAGCTGGCCACCTTCCTCCATGCCAGTGATGAGCAATGGGTTGCGGTTGGCGCGAGCGGCATAGACCGCTGCCGCATAGCCGGCCGGGCCGGAACCGAGGATCAGCAGCCGCGAGTGGCGGGGGGTGGTCATGTATACTTCACCTGCATTTCATCAGCACGTTTCGATTCATTAACTTGGCTCAGGCGGCATGGCGTCCGCTGTGCATCGACCTCCCACCGCCTGCAATCCTGGAGTCCGGGACAACTGCTTTCCTCTCGAAGCCCAACGTGGGGTCTTCGCGGTCAACGGCCGTCGACTGGAGTTCTGGGTGCTTCCGGACGGAAGCAATTTGGGAGCGACGGGCAATGGTAAGGAAAACGGCGGTGATCGGCAAAAGCCGCAGCCATACAGGCCTGTCGCATTCCGGCGAACATTGCAGGCGGCGATACTCCGGGTATGGTGGTGGCACCGGCCGGATCAAGGGTTGCGCGCGTGCTATATTTCAGAAAATCATGGGTTTAGTCTGATTCTCCCCAAGGCCGGAAGCGACACAGTTGGCAGCCACGACCGATACACGTTCGAGTTCCAAGGAGGCCAGTCGCCTCGGCAAGACCGTCATCCGCTCCCTGCGTGAGGGTGCGTTGTGGGTTTTCAGCGCAGTGGCGCTGATTCTTTTCGTCGCGCTGGCCAGCTACGACCGCAATGACCCTTCGTTCTCTTCCACCGGGGTTCCCGGGCCGGTAGCGAATCTGATCGGGCCTGCCGGCGCGTGGCTTGCCGGGCTGCTGACCATGCTGTTCGGACGGCCTTCCTTCCTGTTGCCGATCATGATCGCGTTGGCGGGCTGGTTTCTTTATGCCGGGCGCGCGGGCGTTGAACGCCAGAACCGCGCTACGGCCGCATTTCGGGCTGTCGGCTTCTTCATTACCCTGTTGACCAGCTGCGGATTGGCGACATTGCATTTTTCGAGCGAGGGCTATCCCAGCTCGGGTGGCGGCGTACTCGGTTCGCTCGTGGGGCGGGGCCTCGAGTCTTCCTTGGGTTTTCTCGGCGCGACCCTGCTGATGCTGGCGCTCTGGCTGGCTGGCGTCTCGCTGTTCGCCGGCATCTCGTGGATCGAGATCATGGATCGCACGGGACGCTGGACGCTGTGGGCGTATGACTGGATACGCGCCAAGATCACAAGTGCCCGCGAGCTCAATGCCGGTCGCGAAGTGAAGGAGGCGCGGGCGGAGATCGTCCGCGCGGAGCAGAAGCGGGTGGCCAAGCGGCCACCGCCGAAGATTGAGGCAGTCGTCCAGAAGGTCGAAGCCAGCGAAAGGGTAGAGCGCGAAAAGCAGGTGCCCCTGTTTGAGCGGCCCGCATCAAAGGAATTGCCGGCACTCGCGCTGCTCGATGACCCGGTGCCACAGAAGGCCGGTTACTCGCCGGAAGCACTTGAGGCAATGTCCCGGCTTGTGGAGTTGAAGCTGCGTGACTTCGGCGTCGAGGCCGAAGTGGTCGAGGTGCATCCCGGCCCGGTCATCACGCGTTTCGAGTTGCGGCCAGCAGCCGGCGTGAAGGTCAGCCAGATCAGCAATCTCGCGAAGGATCTGGCGCGGGCGTTGTCTGCCATCAGCGTGCGCGTCGTCGAAATCATCCCTGGCAAGTCGACGATGGGACTCGAGATCCCGAACGAGAAGCGGGAAATCGTCACGCTCGGCGAGATCATCAAGTCGCGGGCGTATGACGAGATGTCGTCGCCGCTTGCGCTCGTGCTCGGCAAGGACATCAGCGGTGCACCGATGGTGGCTGATCTGGCCAGGATGCCTCACTTGCTTGTCGGCGGTACGACGGGCTCCGGCAAGTCGACTGCGGTCAACGCGATGATCCTGTCGCTGCTCTACAAGAGCACGGCAGAGCAGGTCCGGTTGATCATGATCGACCCCAAGATGCTGGAGCTGTCGGTGTACGAAGGCATTCCGCACCTGCTGGCGCCTGTGGTCACCGACATGAAGCAGGCGGCCAATTCGCTCAGGTGGTGCGTGGCGGAGATGGAGCGACGGTATCAGCTGATGGCCGCGCTTGGGGTGCGCAATCTCGCTGGCTTCAACCGCAAGGTGAAGGAAGCGAGCGAAGCGGGCACACCGATTCGCGATCCGCTGCTGGCCAAGCTGCTCAGGCCCGAAGGGCGTGCCGAGGAAGCCCCGCTGCTCGAAACGCTCCCGTTCATCGTCGTCATCATCGACGAGCTCGCCGACATGATGATGATCGTCGGCAAGAAGGTCGAGGAACTCATTGCCCGGTTGGCACAGAAGGCTCGCGCTTCGGGCATTCACCTGATCCTCGCGACGCAACGACCATCCGTCGATGTCATCACGGGTCTCATCAAGGCGAATATCCCGACGCGCATCGCCTTCCAGGTGTCTGCGAAGGTCGATTCGCGCACGATTCTCGACCAGAGTGGCGCTGAGAGCCTTCTCGGACACGGAGATATGCTGTTCCTGCCGCCCGGTACATCCTTGCCCATCCGGGTTCATGGCGCTTTTGTCTCGGACCAGGAAGTGCATCGTGTCGTAGGGGAGCTGAAGGGCGCTGCGCCGCCCAGGTACATCGATGAAATTCTCTCGGGCCCGACAGGCTTCATCCCTGGAATGCCCGGCGAAGGCGAAGCAGGCGGTGAGGGCGTCGCGGTGGATGGCGAGCAGGATGCGCTGTACGACCAGGCCGTCAAGATTGTCGTTGAAAGCCGCAAGGCATCGATTTCCGGTGTGCAGCGGCGCCTCAAGATCGGCTACAACAGGGCAGCGCGAATGATCGAGACCATGGAGGCAGCCGGCCTTGTCGGCGCGCTCCAGCCCAATGGCTCGCGGGAAGTGCTGGTTGCGCCTCCACAGGATAGCTAGTGCTCGCGTCCAGAACGTTTTTGCCGAGCGAGTGGCGTCGAGTACTGGCGTCTCTGGCTCTCTTCGTCGTTACGAACGGAGTGGCTCTTGCCGCTGAGCCTCAGCCGATCCTCGGCCTGGAAACAGGCTACCAGCGCGTCGATCGTTTCATGCAGGGCCTGACCGGTCTTGAGTCGACCTTCAAGCAAGTCCTGCGTGACAGTCGCGGACAGATTGCGGAACAGTCTTCGGGTACGTTGAAAATCAGCCGGCCGGATCGATTCCGCTGGGACTATGCCTCACCGCATGCACAGGTAATCGTGTCCGACGGCACGCGCCTGTGGTTGTACGACCCCGATCTCGAGCAAGTAACCGTACGGGTGCTCGATCAGTCGCTCGCGGGGACGCCTGCCATGCTGCTCTCCGGGGGCGGCAAATTGCGCGACGCGTTCACCGTGGAGCGAGTCGAGCAGGGGGGCGAAGGAACATTCTGGGTACAGTTGGTGCCGAAGCGCGGCGATACCGATTTCCGTCGCGTTCGCCTGGGATTTCGCGGCGACGCACTCAGGTTCATGGAGCTTGAGGACAAGCTGAACCAGAACACGGTGCTGGAGTTTGTCGGCCTGAAGCGCAATCCTTCGCTCGACGCCAGCCAGTTCGCATTCAAGCCACCGGCCGGCGCGGACGTCATCGGCGACGTGGCCAAGTCACCCTAAGCGATCCATCTCCATGTTGCCTCTCCGGTTTGCTCGCCTGTGGCTCATTGGCAGCGCGTTGTTGGTACTCGGCGTGCTGAGCGGCAGCCTGGTTCCGGGCTATTACGTGGAAGGTGCCATGGTGGGGAACGACAAGGTGACGCATGCGCTTGCCTATGCCGGGCTGACGCTGTGGTTCACCGGCATTTTTCCAAGACGACGCTATGGCTGGATCGTGCTGGCTCTCTTCCTGCTTGGCGCGACGATCGAGATATTGCAGGGCTCGATGTCTTACGGGCGGCAAGGCGACGGTGCTGATCTTCTCGCGAACAGCTCCGGTGTCTTCGTCGGCCTGCTGCTGGCGCTGGCCTGGTGTGGCGGCTGGGCACTGAGATTCGAGGCGCGACTGCAGCAGCGTTTCGGCTCGTAGAGTATCTCAACATGAAGGTATCGGTCCCTTCGTCGAGTCCGGGCAGGCCCCTGGCTGATCGCATGCGTCCATCGAGCATTGCCGCCATTGCGGGGCAGGAGCACCTGCTTGCGCCCGGCAAGCCGTTGCGTCATATGCTCGAAGGCAAGGCGCTGCACTCCATGATCCTTTGGGGTCCCCCCGGCACCGGGAAGACCACGCTGGCCCGTCTCGTCGCGCAGACCTGCGATGCCGAATTCATGGCGCTTTCCGCCGTGATGGCCGGGGTGAAGGATATTCGTGCCGCCGTCGAGCAGGCGCAGTCCATCCGCCATCAGGCAGGACGTCGCACTGTGTTGTTTCTGGATGAGGTCCATCGCTTCAATAAGGCACAGCAGGACGCGTTTCTGCCCTGGGTGGAAGACGGCACGCTGGTGTTCATCGGCGCGACGACCGAGAACCCTTCCTTTGAGCTCAACAACGCATTGCTGTCCCGCGCGCGCGTCTACGTGCTGCGTTCCCTGACGTCGGTGCACATCCGTGCCGTGTTGGACCGCGCGATAGCAGAGGGTGGGGAGGCGGGTGCCACCGTCGAGATCCTCGATGCAGCTCTAGAGGGAATCGCCCGTGCAGCAGACGGGGATGCCCGGCGGGCGCTCAATATGCTTGAGCTCGCTCTGGATCTGGCAGCGGCAGCGACACCCCCCGCATTGACTGAGGCCATTGCCGCAGAGGTGACGAGTGGCGGCGTGCGCCGCTTCGACAAGCAGGGCGATGTGTTCTACGACCAGATCTCTGCGCTGCACAAGTCGGTCCGTGGGACCGATCCGGATGCGGCGCTGTACTGGCTGTGCCGCATGCTGGACGGTGGCTGCGACCCCCGTTACATAGCGCGTCGCATATTGCGGATGGCGAGTGAGGATATCGGCAATGCCGATCCGCGTGCGCTGACCCTCGCGCTTGAGGCTGCGGAAACCTTCGAACGGTTGGGTAGTCCCGAGGGCGAACTCGCGCTCGCCCAGGCCGTCGTCTTTCTCGCCTGCGCTGCGAAGAGCAATGCCGTGTACGTGGCCTTCAATGAAGCCATGGCCGATGCGCGGGCGTCCGGCTCGCTCGACGTACCGCTCAAGATCCGCAACGCACCGACCAGCCTCATGAAGGAGCTGGGGGCAGGGAAGGGCTATCGCTATGCGCACGACGAGCCGGATGCTTACGCCAGCGGTGAAAAGTACTTTCCCGACGAAATGAGCCCGAAGCAGTACTACCGGCCTGTCGCCAGAGGACTCGAGATCAAGATTGCCGAGGCACTCGCGAGGTTGCGGAGCAGGGTGACCGGTGACCGGTGACCGGTGACCGGTGGTCAGTGGCTGGGGGATCGACAGCTGATCGGTCGAGACTGTTTTCCGCTAGACTTCCCAAGGATTGCTTTCATGATTGGCTTACCGACCACCGACCACCGACCACCGACCACCGACCACCGACCACCGACCACTTCGACAATGATCGATCCCAAACTGCTCCGCTCTGACCCGCACGCTGTCGCCGCCAACCTGGCGAGACGTGGCTTCATTCTGGATGTGGTGCGCCTGCAGTCGTTGGAGGAGAGTCGCAAGGGCTGGCAGATCCGCGCAGACGAGCTACGCAGTGAACGCAACACGCACGCCAAGTCGGTCGGGCGGGCAAAGGCGCAGGGACAGGACATCGCGCCGCTGCTTCAGCAGGTGGAGACCCTTGGCGCGGATCTCGCCAATGTGGAAGCGGAGCTTTCGAAAGTGCAGTCGCAGCTCGACGAATATGTTCTCGGGTTGCCGAACCTGCTCCATGAATCCGTACCCGCGGGGCGAGACGAGAGCGCGAACGTCCAGGTGTTGCGTTGGGGCACGCCCCGCGAGTTCGGTTTCACGCCCAAGGATCACGTCGAGCTCGGCGAGAAGCTCGGACTGATTGATTTTGCGTCAGCGGGCAGAATCTCCGGTGCCCGCTTTGCCGTGATGGCCGGTGGACTAGCCGCCCTGCAGCGCGCGCTGATCCAGTTCATGCTCAATCTGCATACGCGCGAGCACGGTTACCAGGAGATGTATGTTCCGTACCTCGTGAATGCGCAGGCACTGAAGGGCACGGGCCAGCTTCCGAAATTCGAAGCGGATCTGTTCGCGGTCAAGGGTGAGTCGGGTCTGTACCTGATCCCCACGGCGGAAGTCCCCCTGACCAATCTGGTAGGCGACTCGATTCTCGAGGCCGATCAGGTGCCGCGCAAGTTCGTGGCCCACACGCCGTGCTTTCGGTCCGAGGCCGGTTCGTACGGCAAGGACACGCGCGGCATGATCCGCCAGCACCAGTTCGAAAAGGTCGAGATCGTGCAGATCGTCCGGCCGGACGCGTCACATGCTGCGCTGGAGGAGCTCACCTCCCACGCGGAAGAGGTACTGAAGCGACTGGAGTTGCCTTACCGAAAGGTTGCGCTGTGTGCTGGCGACATCGGTTTCGGATCCGCCAAGACCTACGACCTCGAGGTCTGGTTGCCGGGCCAGCAGAAGTATCGCGAGATTTCGTCCTGCTCGAACTTCGAAGCGTTCCAGGCCCGCCGGATGCTCGCGCGCTGGCGTAACCCGGAAACCGGCAAGCCGGAGCCGGTGCACACGCTGAACGGGTCGGGAGTGGCAGCGGGCAGGGCGCTGGTGGCCGTGATGGAGAACTATCAGCAGGCCGACGGCAGCATCGTCGTGCCCGCAGTGTTGCGCGACTACATGGGTGGCGCCGAAGTCATCAAGGCCTGAGACCGGAACAGCGCGCCCAAAAGAAAAGGCCGTGGGTATCGCTACCCACGGCCTTGGTTACATTGGCAATGTCCCGGCTCAGTCGTCCGACATGACCCCGAGCAAGTGCAGCAGGCTGGTGAACAGGTTGTAGATCGCGACGTACAACGTCACTGTCGCCGAGATGTAATTGGTCTCGCCGCCACGGATGATGTTGCTCGTCTCGTACAGGATCATGCCGCCCATGGCGAGCACGAACATGCCCGACACCGCCAGCGATAGCGTGGGCAGGTGGAAGAACATGGCAACCAGCCCGAGCACGAAGGCACCCAGGATGCCCACGGTCAGGAAGCCGCCCATGAAGCTGAAGTCCCGGCCGCTTTTTACCGCATAGGCGGACAGGCCGACGAACGTTGCCGCCGTCACGCCGAGGGCGGTAGTGACCACCTGATGGCCGTTCGGCAGGAACTTGAGATACATGCTTACGATGGGGCCGAGAGTGATGCCCATGAAACCGGTCAATGCAAATACCCAGAAAAGGCCCCAGGCGCTGTCCTGGGTCTTGGTGGTCGCGAACAGCAGGCCGAAGTAGCCGACCAGCGTGATGATCACGCCTGGGTGCGGGAGGTTCATGGCCATCGCAAGGCCGGCAGTCAACGCGCTGAACGCGAGCGTGGCGCCGAGCAGCAGGTAGGTATTGCGCAGAACCTTGTTGGTCGACAGCGCGCCTGCGCTGGTCGTACTGATTGCCTGAACGGGAAACTCGGCCATCGAGACCTCCTACCTGAAACGGTCAACTGAAGTGAACGGGGCGGACTATATCAGACCCCTGACACAGACCCCACGCGGGCCGGTTAGTTCCTTAAGTTCGTGAATGGAGGTCTGGGCTGCCGGTCACGACCTGAAGAAGCCTCCGGCGACCCAGCAGATGACGCAACCGGCCACCACTGCCGTGATGCTCGCCTGCATGGCGCCGTAGCAGGCCAGCAAGACGCCCGCCAGAAACCCCGCCAGACTCAGGTTCTTGGACTGCATGAACCACCATACCAGGCGGGATCGGGACGGCGGGGCAGGGGGCGAGCATCAAGGCCGGCCAGCGGTGCAATAGTTTGGCGGAGAGGGTGAGATTCGAACTCACGAGGGCCGTGAGGCCCCGCCGGTTTTCAAGACCGGTGCATTCAACCGCTCTGCCACCTCTCCGGAGGCGGGCAATTCTGCGGTTCCCGATTGGCCGTGTCCAGCGGCACGCTTTTCCACAAGCGGGATTCCGCGTCGATTTGGCCGAACCGCATTTAGGGGTGCAACTGATGGGTTTTGGCGAGCCCGCCACACTGCGGGGAGCACGTTGTTCCGCCGACACTGTGGTCCTGTCACCACAGACCGCTCCAGCTTCCATGAAGGAAATTCACTTGGCCAGCACGTTTCATCGACCCCTCCGGGCACGCAGGGCAATGGCCGCGTGGAAGTTGGTCATGCACCAGGGGTTGCCGATCGCGGCAGCGGCGGACCACTTGAGGACAACGCCGGAAAGAGTCGAATACATGCTGCTCGCGCTTGCCAGACGCCGCGCCACGCGGCTGGTCGGCTGAGTCGGAGGACTTCGTGCCCCCATTGGATGCCAAGCCCTCGGGCTGGGTCACGTTTGATTCCCGTGGGCAGGCGGTGTGGGAATGGGAGATTTCGACTGGCGTATTTTCCAAGGGCCTGGATGCGGAAAAGAGGTCCGCCCTGGAAACCGGAAATCGGTTGTCACTGGAAGAGCCGGCCGACAGTGCGCACGCAAAGTCCAGCCCGGATGATGTCTCGGCTGTGGGCGATCCACGGAATCAGATTGCGGCCCGGGCTTTCGCGAAGGAGGCGCCTCGCAGGTCGCTGGACGACCGGCGGTGGTTGAGCGAGGAGATCAAGCGAACAAAACCTTGGCAGTCCCCAGCCAAGAAGGGGCCGTAGTCGACGTCCGCTCCCTGCAGAATGTCAGCGGGCCAGCGGCAACCGCCCGTGCAGCATCGCCTGGATTTCCGCGACGATGGAGAGGGCAATGGATTCAGGGCCTTCGCCGCCGAGGTCGAGGCCGACAGGTCCCCTGAAGCGCGCATCCGTCATGAAGTGTGCGGGCAGGGTCGACAGGAGCTTGGACTTTCGAGCTGCTGGTCCCAGCAGGCCGATGTAGCGAGCCCGAGAGTGTGCTGCCGCTGCCACGTAGCGTTCGTCCGCCGCGAGGTTGTGGCTCATGATCACAATCGCGTCGGCGCTGGAGAGGTCGATGGCGGCGGGAAGTGTCTGGTTGGGCGCGAGCACCACGCGGTCCGCGCAGGGAAATCGCTCAGGATCGGCATACGCCGGGCGATGATCGGCAACGACGACATGCCAGCCCAATTGCGCCGCGAATTGCGTGAGCGGCACAGCGTCGGGCCCGCCACCCAGGATCATGAGGCGAGGCAGGTGCGGCAGCGGTAGTCCCACGCACTCGTGCGAATACCCGTGATGGGTGATCGTTGCCTGTTCCGCAGACTGTGCGGCCAGCCCCTCCGGAAGCGGTAGCGACAAGGCGGCCAGCGGGCCAGTCATCGATGTTCCGTCGCTTTCCAGTGACCAGATTCCGACTGCGGCTTTGGGGTCCGTCGAACCACAGACCAGCACCAGTCGTCCTGATTCCCCCTGTTCGACGGCCTTTACGAGGCTTGCATAGGGCTCCCAGGCGTTGGCGGCGTCAAGTCGTTGCAGCAGGATGCGGACACTGCCGTCGCAGCCGAGGCCGAAGCCCCACACGGCGTCCGTCATTGCGGACAGGGCGTAATCGACGATCCTGGCTTGGCCGCCGTCGAAAACTTCGTTCGCATGTGCGGCAAGATCGCCTTCGAGGCAACCGCCACTCAGCAGCCCGTGCCATTGGTGATCATTGCGGATGAGCATCTGTGCGCCGCGCTTGCGATACGTCGTGCCGGTCGTGGCGATCACGGTTGCCAGGACCAGGGGAGATCCGGACCCGCGGTGCTCACGGAAAAATGCGAACAGGGAACGCAGGCCGCCGGCGTTCAGGCTGATGGACGGGGACGTCGTCGCCGCTCGGGTTGGAATCGCGTTCATAAGCTCGCAGTACATCACAGGATCGCAGGCTCCGGCCAGCTGCCCGGGTCGATTGGGCCCTGACTGCCCGCGACAGCCCCGGCATGGCTTATGATGCGGCCATGGATAAGCTGTCCCAAATGAAGCGGCGTCCGTTTCTGGTGCCGCTGCTATTGCCCGTGATGGCTTTCGTGGCACTAGCCGCGGCGGTGGCGTGGTTCGTGGATGCGCGCGCCACGACGATCGTGATGGTCATCCGGCATGCCGAGACGGAGTCATCGACGGATAGCGACCCGGGCCTCAGCGTGGTGGGTCGGGATCGTGCTGCGCATCTGGTACGGCTGTTACATGAGGCCAAGCCGGTGCGCGGCATCGATGCCGTCTATGCTTCCGAGCTCCGGCGCACGCAGCAGACCGCCTCGCCGGTGGCAGAGACTTCCGGGTTGCCGGTCAACGTCATACCGACCGATACATGGGGCAGCTTGCCCGGCCGGATTCGCCGCCAGCACCATGGCGAGAACGTCCTCGTGGTCGGCAACTCGACAACCGTCCCCCAGTTGGTGGAAGCGCTGGCTGGCGAGCCAGTCCTGCTGAAGGACGACGAGTACGACGCCATGTTCATCGTGTTCCTGCCGCAGTTGGCCCATGCTCGAGTGGTCAAGCTGCATTACTAGCGGCAGTCGCTGCAGGACCTCATCCGCTCGCTTGCGTGACCGGATGCCAATGCTACAATCGGCGCGCGTTAAGTTGTGGGGCTGTAGCTCAGTTGGTAGAGCGTCTCGTTCGCAATGAGAAGGTCAGCGGTTCGATTCCGCTCAGCTCCACATCCCCCTTTCCCGACGTACGCCCCCGTAGCTCAGTGGATAGAGCGACCGCCTCCTAAGCGGTAGGTCGTCGGTTCAACTCCGGCCGGGGGCACCATCTAGGTATCCGATAGCATCCGATGCCATCCGACAAGCCCTGGAAAACCCAATGCCGATGCCGAAATACCATCGGTTTTCGTCTGCTACCGTCTGTTGACAGCTTGTCACCACAAAGGGTACCCGTGGGGGTATTGAATCGATTCTCTCTCCTGATACCCCAAGCATGGCTAACGACACTCTGACAGACGTCGCTGTAAAGGCGGCCAAGCCCACGGGGAAGGCTCAGAAGCTGTTCGATGGGCGGGCCTCTACCTGCTAATCCTGCAGGCACGAAGCTGTGGCGTTTCAAGTATCACTTCGGCTATGGCATTGGCAGTACTGGCAAGTGGGAGGCAAGATCAGGAAGACTGAAAAGCTGCTGACGCTTGGCGTGTATCCGGGAGTGTCGTTGGCTCGTGCTCGGGAAAAGAGGGATGAAGCCCGTAATGTGTTGGATCGAGGTATCGACCCCGCACAACAGCGTAGGGCCGCCAAGCAAGCTGGCACGAGCTCTGACGTCAATGCGTTTGGGGCTGTTGCCGAAGCGTGGTTTGCCCATTACTGCGAGCAGAAGGCCCAGGGCAAGCATCCACTGGCTCGCCGGCGTGGCGGAGAGCCAGCGGACGAAGTCCTGGATTGCTGGATTGTCGGAGTCCATCAGCGCAGAGTAGTAGGGGTGGGTGCGACAGGTGCAATGACGGGCGCTTCTCGCATCGATACCACGCCAGTTTGATGCGCGGCACGAGATGCCATAGCTAGAGCTACCCAAGGCTCTGCGGGAAGGCAGGCTGTGCACCCCCACCCGAGCGAACTACGGTGCGACAGGCGTTGTTTGCCATTCGTAAAGCACGCTGGCTGCAGGGGGCATCAAGATTTTTTGGACTGCATTTGATGGCGACAGGGCGCTTGGGCCTTGCTGCTCGGCGTCGGCATGCCGTGAATCCATTGGTTCCTGCCACTTGACCATGGACAACCGTTGACTCTCCTCGATCAACCCTTAATGAATGGAAGGA
>CAISDJ010000094.1 GCA_903884105.1 uncultured Pseudomonadota bacterium
AAGCGATGAAAAACTGGTGGCGCTACTACAGATGACGGGCCGAGATGGGTAAGCAGAAACCGTTGAGCGACTCTCGATTCCAGGCAGTTCGCTTCCGCGTCAGTCATGCTTTGCCGAAGAAGAAAAAGGCTCGTGACCGTGACCTGCCGGCTTTCTTCGGACCACCGGTTACTTAGGAGATGGCCGCTTCCGGCTCCTTGGTTGATGACAGTTTCTGTTTGAACTCTAGCGGGGTCAGTTGCTCGAGACTCGAGTGGGGTCGAACCTCGTTGAACTGACGCCGGAACTCTTCGATCACGATCTTCGCATCGAACCTGTTCCTGAACCACTCCATGCTCAGGCACTCGTCGCGGAACTTGCCGTTGAAGGATTCATTGGAGCCGTTCTGCCAAGGTTTTCCAGGGTCGCTATGGGCCGTATCGATGTTGGCCTGAGTAAGCCACTTCAGCACGGACCTCGACACGAATTCCGGGCCATTATCCGATCGCAGATACCGTGGACTGCCGTGAATGCTGACCAGCCGGCTCAGCACCTCAATTACCCTTCCGGAGCGGATGCCGCCGGCTACGTCGATTGCCAGACATTCCCGCGTAAACTCATCCACCACCGTCAGGCACTTCAACTGCTGCCCGTTGGCACAGGCATCAAACACAAAGTCGTAAGCCCAGACCTCTCCTGCCCGCGTCGCCGGCAGCGGGCGTGGGCGGCTCCTGGCGACCCGCCTTCTGGGCCGTTTTCTCGGCACCTGAAGCCCATGCAGACGCCAGAGGCGGTGAGCCCGGTCTGCGCTCATCACGTGGCCACGCCGCTCCAGAAACACCTGTATGCGACGATAGCCGTACCGCGGATACTGCGCCGCCAGCTCGTGCATTACGGCCACAGCCGCTGCGTCACGCTGAGCCAACCGCGGCTGATACTGCACGGTCGATCGGGCTACCCTCAACAGCGCGCACGCTCTTCGTATCGATCGGCCTCGCTGGCATACGTAGGCGATCTGCTGACGACGAACGGACGCGCTCACCATTTTTTTGCGGCGACTTCCTTCAGGATCTCAATGTCCAGATCCCGCTCCGCAACAATCTTTTTCAACCGGCTGTTCTCCACCTCCAACTGCCGCAGACGTTTTACGTCTACAGCCTCAAGGCCGCCAAAACGCCTGCGCCAGGCATAGACCGTGACATCGCTGATGCCGTGCTTCTTGGCCACCTCTGCGACTGGCATCTGGTCTGCCTCCCGCATGATCTTGACCATCTGCTGCTCTGTAAATCGTGACTTCCTCATGACTCCCTCTCCATCCAGAGAGCCATCTTCCCAAAGTTTCAGCTGGCACGAAAATCGCCTAGCAGGTCACCGGCTTCGACCTGCTTCAGGAACCCGATGATCTGCTCGTCCGTAAATCTCGACTTCTTCATGCCCGATCTCTCCTTCGGAAATCGGACTCTACTTACCTTCCCGTGGTACTGAAATCGGGGGTCAGGTCACACTTTCAACCTCGGCGCTGGGCGGCTGCAGACATCGACGCTGCGGCGACGGGTCAACCAGCGGGACTGGCTGGCAGCGGCCACCGAATTGCGGCGATGGGTTTATGGCGGCGGGAAGGCTCTCCCTGGGCTGATCGCGCGGCGGGAAGCCGAAGTCACGCTGGTCGTGGCCGACCTCACACACCAATTCTGACGTTGTAACCAAGCGCCCGCAGCCCCTTGCTGGTGCGCATGTTCCTTGGCGGAAACTCATCAGGGCGAGCCCAGCCGACAACTTCCCCGAGGCTGCTCAGGCCAATGTGCGGGATTGCCCACTGGTCGCTGCGGATCGCGTTCCAGAGTCGGGCCGCAACGCTTCCATTGCCCCACACGACATAGTTCAACAGGTCGAGCATCGTCTTATCT
>CAISDJ010000095.1 GCA_903884105.1 uncultured Pseudomonadota bacterium
AAATTGAACAAATCAGACGGTTCGAATATAGTTAGCATCACAACACATCGCAAACGGTGTTATGCGGCGGTTTTAATTTTGCACAATCAACCTGATGCTTATTGCGTTGTCAACGGCGGAGAGATTCCAGGCCAGCGTGGCGGAGTAAGAGCAGGCCAGATGCGAGATGTGATGCAGATATGACAAGGGGCCCGATCGGGCCCCTTGTCATATCTGCGGCGCGGACGTCTGGACGCTTACGGCTTGGTGATCTCGCCTGTCTCAGGGTCGATGTTGTCAGCGGTGGCCTGGTTTTGCGCCGCCCTGGCCGCGATGCGCCTGCGGCGGGTGGATTGTTCCAGGCGATAGCTATCGCCGTTCAACGAAAGGATGTGGACGTGATGTGTGAGCCGGTCGAGCAGCGCCCCGGTCAGGCGCTCTGATCCGAAGACCGAGGTCCATTCCTCGAACGGCAGGTTCGAGGTGACGATCGTCGAACCCCGCTCGTACCGCTGGCTGAATACCTCGAATAGCAACTCTGCGCCTGTCGACGAGAGCGGCACGTAGCCAAGTTCGTCGATGATGAGAAGCTTCACAGCCTGCAGTTCGCGCTGGAGCTTGAGGAGCCGCTTCTCGTCGCGAGCCTCCATCAACTGGTGGACCAAAGAGGCCGCGGTCATAAACGCGACGGTGAATCCCTTCTGACAGGCCGCCAGCCCCAAGGCGAGGGCGACATGCGTCTTGCCCGTGCCGGAGTTACCGAGCGCAATGATGTTCTCGCGCCGTAGAATATATTCGCAGCGTGCAAGTTCGAGCACGAGCATCTTGTTCAGGCTTGGGATGGTCGTGAAGTCAAACGTGTCGAGGCTCTTGGGTGTCGGGAACCGGGCCTGGCGGATCCGCCGTTCGACAACCCGGCGCTCCCGGTCGATGAGTTCCAGTTCAATAAGCCGCAAAAGATAACGGGGGTGATCAACCCCATCGCGGGCACACTCACGCGCCACCTTGTCGTACTCGCGCAGCACCGTCGGCAGCTTCAGCTGCTTGAGGTGGTGGGCGAGAAGTACCTGCGGCGTTCCGCTCGTTGTGCCGGGTGGCATTGTATCCGCAGCAGTCATGCCGCTCTCCCATCCATGAGAACGGCGTAATCGGTCGCTGAGGTCGTCTTCACGCTCGTCTGCGGCAGATAGGGATAGGCCGCAAGATCAAGACGGGCGGGCCGTCTCTCGATGCGGGCCAAGACCATCTGCTTCACCGCATCGAAGCCGATGGCGCCGCGTTGGATGGCGTCCGTCACGGCACTGGCCACGATCTCCTTGGGGGCCGCCTCCATCAACCGCAGAACCTGGATGAACTCGCGCTTGCCGCGATTACCCATGCGGGCCTCCAGAAGATGTCGAAGGTGCTGGAATGCTTCGGGGAGATCCCAGCCTTGCAGCGGCGCGGCCTGATCGAGCGCGTTGGGCTTGGTCTCGATCAACGCCAGATAATGCAGCGGGTCGAACACGAACACGCCCTGGCCATAAGATCGTGGGTGCCGGGCAATGGCCTCCCCGCGACATTGAATCACGACCTCCGCGACAAAGCCCTTCACCATGACATCCTGGAAGCCATAGGCCGTCGGCACCGAGTAGTCATTACCGCGGTAGCGCACCAGCGCGGTGGAGGACACCCGCGCCGCCCGCTTCTCGCACGGTTCCAACGGCGTCGCTGGTAGCTCACGAATGGTTGCCAAGTCGGCCGCCAGTCGCTCGCCGATCGTCTCGGTATGACGCCCGGCACGTTCCTTCTGGCGTGTATGACACCGCTCGCTCAGCATGACATTGAACGCCTCGAAGCTTGCAGCAACAGGGATCGGCGTCATGAAGTTCGCCCGTGCGTACTTTACCAGCCCTTCGACCTTGCCCTTGTCGTTGCCTTTGCCGGGGCGCCCGAAACGATCCTTGAACAGGTAATGGCTGACCAGTTCCGTGAACGCTCGTGTGCGTTCCCGCTTGCCATCGCCGCAGATCTTCGCCACCGCGATCTTGAGGTTGTCGTACAGGATCGACAGTGGCACCCCGCCGAAGAACGCAAACGCCGAGACGTGGCCGTCCAGGAACGCCTCGGTGGTCTCCGCCGGATAGCCCTTCACAAAGCACGCATCCGACTGCGGCAGATCCATGCAGAAGAAGTGGATCTTCTGCCGTACACCACCGATCACACCCACGGCCTCGCCAAAATCCACCTGTGCATGGCCGGGCGGATGGGCCAACGGCACGAACGTCTCATGCCCGCGCGCCCGTTCGAGCCGAACGTAGTCCTTAACCACCGTATAGCCGCCGGCAAACCCGTGCTCGTCGCGAAGCCGCTCAAAGATCCGCTTCGCCGTGTGCCGCTGCTTCACCGGTGCCGTTCGGTCTAACTCGAGAATCGCATCGATCACAGGGATCAACGGGCCCAGCTTGGGCTTCTCCGCTGGCCGTTGCCGCACATACCCCGGCGGCAGCGAGAACCGGCACATCTTCGACACCGTCTCGCGGCTCAACCCAAAAACCCGTGCCGCCTTACGACGGCTATTCCCCTCGACGAAAACAAACCGTCGAACGGCGGCATACACTTCCACGGTGAACATCCTCGGCCGCCCCCAAAAGGGGCCAGCCTATCCACTGGCCGGATTTTACTCCGCCGCAGCCGCAAAACGCCGCCGCTTCAGTGGCCTAGTATCGGAGCGCCGCGTACACGCGTCGAGCTGCGCGCCGGAAAACATCACCTCAAGGAAGACTGGGGTCTGGCGACCTACCAAGACCTGGAGGACTTCGCGGGGGACGTGTTTCTCGAAATGGCGGCGGCGGTCCGCTACATCGAGCCGCTCGGTCCCGGAGAGAACATCACGCGCGCGGCGCTCCATCCATTGTGGCACG
>CAISDJ010000096.1 GCA_903884105.1 uncultured Pseudomonadota bacterium
CGCCTTGTACGAGCCATACAGCATCGCGCGGAACATGTGCAGGTAGACTACGATGAAGAAGGCCGACGCGCCGGTGGAATGCATGTACCGGATCAGCCAGCCCCACTCGACGTCACGCATGATGTACTCAACCGAAGCAAAGGCCTCGGCTGCGGACGGCTTGTAATTCATCGTCAGGAAAATGCCGGTGACGATCTGCAGGACCAGCACGACCAGTGCGAGCGAGCCGAAGTAGTACCAGAAATTGAAATTCTTGGGCGCGTAGTACTCCGAAACGTGCTCCTTCCACATCTTCGTCATCGGGAAACGCGCATCGATCCACGCGGTCAACGCGGTCATCTTCGTCCCTGCCTGGTCATAGACGTTCTGCGGTGCGCTCATGGTCATGCTGCTCCCGTGTCGGAACCGATCAGCAGGCGGGTATCGGCAAGGAACTGATACGGCGGCACACGCAGGTTCGTGGGAGCGGGGACGTCCTTGAATACGCGACCGGAGAGATCGAACTTGGAACCGTGGCAAGGGCAATAGAAACCGCCAGGCCAGGTGGCACCGAGCTCGGCGTCGGCCGGCTCGAAGCGGTTGATCGGGGCACAGCCCAAGTGCGTGCAGACGCCGACCAGCACGAGGTACTCGGGCTTGACGGAGCGGGTCTCGTTCTTCGCGTAGTCGGGCTGCTCGGAGTCGGCAGACTCCGGATCACGGAGGGCACTGACGTTCTTGGCCAGCATGGCCAGCATCTCGGGCGTGCGGCGGACGATATAGATGGCCTGACCGCGCCACTCGACCTTGAGGATGGCGCCAGGCTCAAGCTTGGCGATGTCGACCTCGACCGGCGCACCGAGCGCTTGTGCTCGGGCGCTCGGTTGCCAGGAAGACAGGAACGGCACGGCAGTAAACGCGGCGCCCGCAAGACCGGTGACGGTGGTGGCGACGAGCAGAAAGTGGCGCCTGCCACCATTCATACCCTCGTCCAAGGCTTTAGCTTCTACACTCATCAGAACATTCTCCGGAAGGCCCCATTCCGCACTGAATCCGCCCTTGGGGTTCGACGTCGCCAGGGACCTTGCCCTTGCCGAGGCCGCACCTCAATCAGGGGTTACCCGCAACGAGCTGGTCAGCCAAGGCCACGCGGCTCCCCAGCATCACCCAAGGCTCCAAAGATTCACGGAATTACGCATTATACACACATCGAACGGCGCTCTTTGAAGCCCGATTTCTGCTGCTGCCGGAGCGTGCGGTATCCGGGCTCGGCACACAGCATCCCGTCGCAAACCCGAAGGCAGCGAATCCGGCGCGGCGCCGGGCGCAAAGCAGGAATGGAGTGAATGGGATCCTCTGAATTAACCCATCCATGCCGGGCTTGCGTCTCCAGTTCAAGCGGGTCCTCACTAACGCATCTGCAGTACCGGATAGTCCCGGCTATTGCTCAGTCCGTCGCCCGCCGGCCCCGGCCAGTCGGCACGACTCTCTTGATCTGCGCGCCGAGTTGCTCCAGCTTTTCCTCGATGCGCTCGTAGCCGCGATCGATGTGGTAGATGCGGTCGATTTCCGTGGTGCCGTCTGCAATCAGACCCGCCAGCACCAGGCTCGCCGAGGCCCTGAGGTCCGTGGCCATGACGGGCGCCGCGGTCAGCTTGGGCACGCCCTTGATGATGGCCGTGTTCCCTTCGATACGGATCTCGGCGCCAAGGCGCCGCATCTCGAGCATGTGCATGAAGCGGTTTTCGAAGATGGTCTCGATCACGGTCGCCACTCCCTCGGCCACCGAGTTGAGCGCCGCAAATTGCGCCTGCATGTCCGTGGGAAACGCGGGATAGGGGGCGGTGCGGATATCGACGGAGCGCAGGTGCCGGCCGCGCATGTCGAGCTCGATCCAGTCGTCCCCCGTCTTGATGTCCGCACCGGCTTCTCGCAGCTTGGCAAGCACGGCATCCAGATGGTCGGGGCGTGTGTTCTTGAGCCGGATCCAGCCGCCGGTAATCGCTGCGGCCACCAGATAGGTGCCGGCCTCGATGCGATCGGGCAGCACTTCATAGTGGGCACCCCCCAACGCCTCGACGCCCTCGATGGTGATGGTATCGGTGCCGGCATCCCGCACCTTTGCACCCATTGCGTTCAGGAAATGGGCGAGATCGACGACTTCCGGTTCGCGCGCTGCGTTCTCGAGAACCGTCGTGCCGTCGGCCAGGGCCGCCGCCATCATGAGATTCTCCGTACCCGTCACCGTCACCGTATCGAGCACGAGACGGGCGCCGTGCAATCGGCCGGCGCGCGCACGGATGTAGCCGTTCTCTATATGAATATCGGCCCCCATTGCCTGCAGCCCGGCGACATGGAGGTTGACCGGGCGCGCGCCGATGGCGCAGCCACCCGGCAGCGAGACATCCGCATGACCGAACCGGGTCAGAAGGGGGCCGAGCACGAGGATGGACGCACGCATCGTCTTGACCAGCTCGTACGGAGCCACGGTCTCGGTCAGCGTGTTGGCATCGACGCCGATCCGCATCTTCTCATCGACCGTCACACTCACGCCCATCCGACCGAGCAGCTCGATCATCGTGGTCACGTCATGCAGGTGCGGCACATTGCCGATGCTCACCGGACCCTTGGCCAGCAGCGTCGCGGCGAGGATTGGCAGCGCGGCATTCTTGGCACCCGAGATGCGAATCTCGCCATGGAGCGGGATGCCGCCCTTGATCTGCAGTTTGTCCATGTGACCTTGGGGACTGGAAGGGAACGACGCGAGCGAGACTCAGGTGCCCTGGCTTGCCTGCCATTCTTCAGGCGTCTGCGCCTGGATACTCAAGGCATGGATATCGCGGCCCATCAACTGTCCCAGCGTCCCGTATACGAGCTGGTGCCGCGCGATCATCCGCTTGCCTGCAAACTGCGGCGCGACAATCACGGCTGCAAAATGCGTGTTGTCGTCCGACTGCACCCGTACGCGGGCGCCGGGCAGGCCGGCCTCGATCAATTGCTGGACGGATTGGGCATTCATGGGGGGCGTCAAGGCTGCGGGAGAATCGGGGTCGCCATCTTAGCAGGATGCCGCGCCGCCCTTTGCCGGCGTTGCGGTCCCTGGGGCCAAGATTGGCCAACCCAGGCAGGAGACTTCGATTCTCCTTGATTCTCCTTAAGACGCGGTATCATCGCTACCTGCCATCCCGATCCGGAATGCCGTCCCTTGTACACCCCATGAACCCAATGCCGGACCCCACACGACTGCTGGATCGCGGCCGCAAGGTACTGGCCACCGAGGCCGCTGCGGTCGCGGAGCTCGCACCGCGTCTCGGCCCCGGCTTCATCGAGGCATGCCGCCTGATCCTCGCGTGCGATGGCCGGGTGGTCGTCACTGGCATGGGCAAGTCCGGGCATATCGCCAACAAGATCGCCGCCACGTTTGCGAGCACGGGCACTCCTTCCTTCTTCGTCCATCCAGCCGAGGCAAGCCACGGCGACATCGGCATGATTACGCGACGGGACGTGGTAGTGGCGCTGTCGAATTCGGGCGAGACGGAAGAACTGGCCCGGATCCTGCCCGTCATCAAGCGCATCGATACCCCGCTGATTGCGCTGACCGGCCGCGCGAACTCAACGCTCGGGCGCGCAGCGAACGTAGTGCTGGACGTCAGCGTCGCCGAAGAGGCGTGCCCACTGAACCTCGCGCCCACCGCCAGCACCACGGCGGCGCTCGCGATGGGCGATGCGCTCGCGGTCGGGGTCCTTGAAGCCCGGGGCTTTACCGAACAGGATTTCGCGCTGTCCCATCCAGGGGGGAGCCTCGGCAGACGCCTGCTGCTGCACGTCGCTGACGTCATGCGGACCGGGGACGGCCTGCCTCACGTCCGCCCGGAAGCACCGCTCAAGGAAGGCCTGCTGGAAATGAGCCGTAAAGGCCTTGGCATGACCACGGTCATCGACGAAGGCCACAAACTGCTTGGTGTGTTCACGGACGGCGACTTGAGGCGCGTCCTGGACCGGACGCTCGATCTGAGCGGTACGACCATGCGCGAAGTGATGACGGCGCAACCCAAGGCCGCGCAGCCCCGCATGCTGGCAGCCGAAGCGGTGCACCTGATGGAGACATACCGGATCACCGCCCTGCCCGTCGTGGACGACAACAACGTGGTCGTCGGCGCCGTGAACGTCCATGACCTCTTCCGCGCTGGCGTGATGTGAAATCGTGGCGGATACCCCCCAACAGCGTGCCGCCGACATCCGCCTGCTGGTGCTGGACGTCGATGGCGTCCTTACGGACGGACGGCTTTACTTCTCTCCCCGGGGCGAGGAGCTGAAAGTCTTTCATGTGCGGGATGGGGCCGGCATCGTCCAGGTGCTGCGAGCAGGGATCGCCGTGGCCGTGATTTCAGGCAGGGACTCGCGCGCCGTTGAACGTCGCATGACTGAACTCGGCGTCAGCTGGGTCAGGCAAGGTGTAAGCGACAAGCTGGCAAGCCTGCGCGAGCTGCTCGACATCCTGGGACTCGGCCCCCAGGCCGTCGCCTGCATCGGGGACGACACACCGGATGTGCCGCTGCTGGCGAACGCGCGGCTCGGTGTTGCAGTCGCGGACGCGCACGCGGCCGTGCGCGAACAGGCCCACTACGTGACGCGACTACCCGGCGGCCAGGGTGCCGTGCGCGAAGTCTGCGACCTGATCCTGGCCTCGCGTGGAGCTGCCCACTCGTGAGCGGAATCAGCTGGAAATGGGTCTGGATGACGGGGCTGATCGCTGCGGCCATCGCGAGCTATGGCGTACTGATCCACTCACCTGACGGTGGAACGGCGACGGCGCAACGTCCGGTGCAGCCCGGCTACTATCTCAAGGACGCGACGCTGACGATCACGCAGCCGGACGGCAGTGAACGGATGAAGCTCGTCGCGGACCGCATCGACGAACAGGTTGCCGACAAGAGTTACAGTGTGCAGGGCGTTCGCATGGGCTATCACACTGCACCCGGCGGTCTGTGGACGCTGCGCGCCGATACGGCGGCAGTTCCAGCCAATCTGGCTACCGTCGAGTTCAACGGCAACGTTGAGGTGCGCAGTGGCAAATCCGCGGACTCGGGTGTCATCCGTACCACCGCGCTCACGCTCGACTTGACGGACAATATCGCGCATACGGCGCAACCGGTGACGATCGAATTCGCCGGACAGCGATTGAATGCCACCGGGCTCAAGGCAGACCTGAAGCAAGAAACGTTGCAGCTCAAATCCGGGGTCAATGGACGCTTTGAATAACATCAGGCCATTCCGACGCGCCCTTGCGCTGGCCATGACGACCGGTGTCCTCGCCTGCCTGATGTCGGCCGGCCAGGCCGTACGCGCTGCGACCCTGACGGATGCAACGAAGCCAATTTCCCTCGATGCCGCATCGTCCGACTTCGACTACCGCAACAACCTGCTGACCTTCCGCAAGGTGCGCATTGCCCAGGCAGGCATGTCGGTGGAAGCCGATGACGCGACCGCGACCGGCCTCGATTTCGAGAATAGCGAGTGGAAGTTCGTGGGTTCCGTTCACATCCGCATGCCGAACGGGCTGCTGGACTCTGACTCGGCGACGATCACCTTCCGCAGCAACCAGATTACCACCGCGAAGATCGAGGGCTCTCCCGCTGCTTTCCAGCAGCAGCGCGTCGAACAGCAGGTCGCGCGTGGCCGGGCGGGGACCATCGAGTACGACGTCAGACGCGGAACCATCGAGCTCAGGGACAAGGCCTGGCTTTCGGACGGCAAGAACGAGATCACGGGGCAGACGCTCGTCTATGACATGGCAAAGGAGCGCGTGATCGCGAATCCCGGAGAGCAGGATCCGGGCGGAGTCAGCATCACGATCAACCCTCGCTCGCTGACGCCTCCCAAGGTGCCAGCACCGGGTCCAGCTCCATGAGTCGCCTTGCCGTCGCCGGACTCGCCAAGCGCTACAAGTCCCGTCAGGTCGTCAAGGATCTTTCACTCGAGGTGTCGAGCGGCGAAGTGGTCGGCCTGCTGGGTCCGAACGGCGCCGGCAAGACAACGGCTTTTTACATGATCGTCGGCCTGATCCCTTGCGACCAGGGCACGATCTTCCTGGATGATGAGAACCTCACGCGGCAGCCCATGCACCGTCGAGCGAAAAAGGGCCTCGGCTACCTGCCGCAGGAGGCGTCCGTCTTCAGGCAACTTTCCGTCGAGGACAACATCCGGGCCATCCTGGAAGTCTGCCCGCCCCAAAAGGGCACGACGCAGGACCAGGCGCTCGAGTCGCTGCTCGAGGAACTGCATATCGGGCACATCAGGCACTCGCTGGGACAAAGCCTGTCGGGCGGAGAGCGCCGCCGGGTCGAAATCGCCCGGGCACTGGCCGCCAATCCGCGCTTCATCCTGCTAGATGAGCCCTTCGCCGGCGTCGACCCGATCTCGGTGATCGACATCCAGCGCATCATTCGGCACCTAAGTACCCGGAATATCGGGGTATTGATCACTGACCACAACGTACGCGAGACGCTCGGCATCTGCAGCCGGGCCTACATCGTCAGCAACGGCTCCCTGATTGCGTCCGGATCTGCGGATGAAATCCTTGCCAATCAGGAGGTCCGTGAGGTGTACTTGGGTCAGGATTTCAGACTCTAGAGTCTTCGTTGCACACGGCATCCGGCCGGTGCACAGGCAGGCAATAGCCCAAGGCCCGGTGACCTCCTCCCGGCGGACTACCATTCTTCAGAAGATGCTCAAGCCGGCCCTCCAGCTAAAACTCGGTCAGCAGCTCACGATGACGCCCCAGTTGCAGCAGGCGATTCGCCTGTTGCAACTCCCTGTTCTGGAATTGCAGGCCCAGATCCGGGAAGCCCTCGAGTCCAACGTGATGCTCGAGGCCGAGGACGAAACTGCGGTCATCGAGACCGCGGAACCCCGCGAACCCACTTTCGAGCAATACGACCAGGGCGTCGAAGCCACGGCCGTTGCGGAAACGCCGCCGGAACAGCAGGTTGACGTAGCCGACGATTCCGATTGGGGCGACGCGCCCATCACTGGCCCCTCGGAAACCCCGTGGTCAGGGGACGACGGCCGCTCCCAGGAGTTCGCCGATTCAAAGGGCGAGACCCTCCACGACCACCTGCTCTGGCAGCTCGGCCTTGCCCACCTTGGCGATCGCGACATGAAGATCGGCGCCGCGATCATTGACGCCGTCAACGATGATGGCTACATCACCGAACACCTCGAGGAGATCGCAGGCAACCTGCAGCCGGAGATCATCGCGAATGTCGCGGATATCGAGCGCGTGCTCATGCACGTCCAGGCCATGGATCCCGCTGGCGTGGGCGCCCGCTCCGTCGCGGAGTGCCTGCGCCTGCAACTGCAGCAGATGGACCCGGAAGTCCCCGGGCGCGACATCGCACTCGCCATCGCCGAGCAGTATCTCGATCAGGTAGCCGAGCAGCAGTACGCACTGCTCAGACGCCAGCTCAAGGTCAGCGAGGAAGAACTTGCAGATGCCCTGGCACTGGTCCGTGCGTGCCAGCCACGTCCGGGGTCGAGCATCCATTCAGTCCCCTCGGAATACATCGTCCCCGATGTCTTCATCCGCCGTACTGAGAACGGCTGGATCGTCGAAATCAACCCCGCAAGTCTGCCACGCATCCGCGTCAACCAGAGCTATGCGAACCTGATCGGGCGATCCTCCGACCATTCGATGCTGCGCACGCAGCTGCAGGAAGCCCGCTGGCTGATCCGCAGCCTCGAGATCCGCAACGAAACGCTGCTCAAGGTCGCCCGCTCCATCGTGCAGCGGCAGGCCGCGTTCCTGGATTTCGGCGATGAACACATGCAGCCAATGATCCTCAAGGACGTCGCGGAGGCCATCGAGATGCACGAGTCGACGATCTCGCGCGTCACCACGAACAAGTACATGCACACGCCACGCGGTGTGTTCGAGTTCCGTTACTTCTTTTCAAGCCACGTGGCGGGCGCCGGCGGCACCGAACTGTCTTCGACGGCCATCCGCGCGAAGATCCGCAAGCTCGTCGCTGGGGAACTCGGCGACAAGCCGCTGTCCGACAGCCGCATCGCGGAGATCCTGTCGGAGGAAGGCATCCAGGTTGCCAGACGCACTATCGCCAAGTATCGCGAAGCCCTGGGGATTCCGCCGTCAAGCGAGCGCAAGCGCAACGCAGGACGGGGCCATTCGATGTAGATTTGCACGCAGAGTTTCCTGAAAGCCGGCATTCGAGTCTTCCAGTTGGCCGGCCTCACATCGCCTGACCGACAATGATCTTAAGGAGAGGCACATGCAATTGAATGTCACGGGTCACCATGTTGAAGTCACGCCCGCGCTGAAGGACTACGTCTCCCGGAAACTGGACCGGATCGTGAGGCATTCCGACCAGGTCATCGACGTCCACTGCATCCTGACCGTGGAAAAACTGCGCCACAAGGCGGAGGCCAAGGTGCTGCTGAACGGCGGTACGGTCTTCGCCGATGCGACCGAAGAAAACATGTATGCCGCCATTGACGCGCTGGCCGACAAGCTCGACCGTGGCGTGAAGAAGCACAAGGAAAAACTCGGTGATCACCACGCCGATGAAGCCCAAAAGATGACCAGGACCCTCTAAGGGAGACTGTGACCGGTGACCGGTGACCGGTGGCCAGTGGTCGGTGATAATCAAGATCCGGGGTTCCGTGGCTCGGGCGTTCCGACCACCGACTACCGATCACTGACCCCCGACCACCGACCACCGACTACCGATCACTGACCACCCATCACCATGCGCCTAGTCATCGTTAGTGGACTGTCGGGTTCGGGCAAGAGCGTGGCGCTGCACATGCTCGAAGACCTGGGTTACTACTGCGTCGACAACATCCCGGCCGGCTTGCTGCCGATGTTCATTGCGCACACGGTGCGTTCGAACGAGCCTTCCTACCAGTTGACGGCAATCGGCGTCGATGCCCGCAACCAGCCAGCCGAAATCGCTTCGGTTCCGCAATTGCTGTCGGAACTGAAACGCAGTGGTCTCGACTGCGAGGTGATCTTCCTGCGGGCCGAAGAAGAGTCATTGCTCAAGCGCTACAGCGAAACCCGCCGCCGGCATCCGCTGAGCAGGGAAGGCCTCGGGCTGGCGGAAGCCATCCGGCTGGAACGGCAACTGCTCGATCCGATCGCGAATGCCGCGGACCTTGTGATCGATACCACTCGCACCAGCATCCACGGGCTGCGTGAGTTGATGCGGCAACGGGTCGGCGCCCGCTCGGTCGGACGCCTGTCGATCCTGTTCGAGTCGTTCGCTTACCGGCATGGCCTGCCTGGCGATGCGGACTTCGTGTTCGATGTCCGGGCGCTGCCGAATCCGCACTGGGAACCCGCCCTGCAGCACCAGACCGGTCGCGATCCCGCCGTCATTGAATTCTTCGATAAACATGCCCAGGTCACACGCATGTTCGAGGACATCACGCGGTTCCTCGATCACTGGATCCCGGAATTCGAAAGTTCGAACCGGAGTTACCTCACTGTCGCCGTCGGCTGCACGGGCGGACAGCATCGGTCCGTGTACCTCGTGGAACGACTGGCTGCCCATTTTTCGGGGAAATATCCCTCGGTCCTGGCGAAGCACCAGGTCGTCGGTAGCGCTCCCAGGGCTTAAGCCGGGGACACGGTGGCTCCGCTTCGGCGACCGGTGCCTTTCATCGGCTGGTAACAGGTTGATGCAAGAGTCTGTCCATGGCTTTTGCATCTGCAGCTGGGGAAAAGCGAAGGTTTAGTCGGCTCCCGCAATCGACGCGCTGAAACTCGTCGCAAGCCCAAGGCGTCCGTGCCTCGGAACATCAGGGTGCCGCAAAGGATTTTGCATCACCCTGCTGACCGTCGTTACACTGCGCGCCGCCCCCGATCGTCAGGACTTCCGCCATCGTGGAAGCTCGCCACCCGAATCCGGCCCTCCCATGACTGCAGCCCCGAAAACCAGCCGGCTCGCCGCCTTGCGCGAAGCGCTCGAACAGGGCGCGATGCGGCATGCGGACCGGCTCGTCAATTCGCTGCACCCGGCGGAAATCGCGTCACTCCTCGAATCCCTGCCTCCGGCGCGGCGCGAGATCGTATGGGAGTTCGTCGCCCCGGAACTCGAGGGCGACGTGCTGATCGAGCTGAACGAGGAAGTCCGGGCCGAGCTGATGAGCGGCATGGATGCCGAAGAATTGATTGCCGCGACCGAGGGCCTCGAGGTGGACGACCTCGCCGACCTGATCGGCGACCTGCCCGAGACCGTCAACCAGCAGGTGCTGCGGTCGATGGACGCGCAGGACCGCGATCGACTCACTGCCGTGCTGGCCTACGAGGAAGACAGCGCCGGCGGCATCATGAACCTGGACACCGTCAGCGTGCGGCCCGACGTCACGCTCGAAGTGGTCCTGCGCTATCTGCGCATGCGCGGCGAGCTGCCGGACCGCACCGACCGGCTGTTCGTCGTCAACCGGTACGACCAGTACCTCGGTTCACTCGACATCACCCGGCTGCTGACCGACGAACCCGAGCGCACTGTCGGCGAGTCCCTGGACGCCACGGTGGCCGGCATCTCTCCGGACACGCCCGCGAGCCAGGTAGCAAAGCTGTTCGAAGATCGCGACCTCGTCTCGGCCGCCGTAATCAGCGAAGACGGCAAGCTGCTCGGGCGCATTACCATCGACGACGTGGTGGACGTCATCCGCGAGGAAGCGGACCACTCCGTCATGAGCATGGCTGGCCTCGGCGAAGACGAGGACATGTTTGCCGGCGTCATTCCGACCGTACGCCGCCGCGCGCTGTGGCTCAGCGTCAACCTCGCCACGGCCGTCCTCGCGGCGAATGTCGTTGGCCTGTTCGAGGCCACGATCGAGAAGGTGGTTGCGCTCGCCATCCTGATGCCCATCGTCGCGAGCATGGGGGGCATCGCCGGCAGCCAGACCCTTGTCCTGATCATCCGCGGCGTCGCGCTCGGCCAGGTCGAGCAGGCGAATGCCCGCTGGCTGCTGCTCAGGGAAGTCGGCGTGGCGCTGCTGAACGGGACCGCTCTCGCCTCGATCGTCGGCGTCGCTGCCGGGCTGTACTTCGGTCAGTGGCAGATCGGGCTGATCATCTTCGCGGCACTGGTCATCAACCTGCTGGCTGCTTCGCTGGCCGGTGTCGGCGTGCCATTGATGCTCAAACGGTTCGGCATCGATCCCGCTCTCGCCGGCGGCGTCATCCTGACGACTGTCACCGATACGGTGGGCTTCGCGTCACTGCTCGGCCTCGGCACGCTGTTCCTCACCTAAGGAACTTCTGACTAACCTATGCGTGCTCGCGTTGCGCCTAGGCTAGTCAGAGGTTCCTAGCGGCGACGCACCCGCGAGGCGACGCAGGATGGTCGTTGCGCCGGTCGGCAAAGCGTCATCTCCGCGCAGGAACGCCAGGATCTGGTCACGACGACCCATTGCATCTTCATAACCCAAGGCGATCAGCTCGCGCGTATACGAGGACTCGAACATCAGGTAGCTCATCAGCTGCCCGCCGGACGAATTCAGGGCTCCCATCGACCGCAGCAACACTCGCAACGTTCTCGGCAGCGAACCCACGTGTGCTCTCGCGATCTCGGCAGGATCACGGCTCGGCAGGATGACCATCATGCCGACACGGCGCATCGCAAGGCCCCGCACACTGCGCGCCTCCGGTGCACCGCGGCCTTCGAGCTGCTCGATCATGTTGTTGACCTGCACGAGGCGCTCCATGTCGGCGTAGAGGCCGTCGGTAAACAGCGCATCGAGCATGTGCCCGAAAATCTGGCCAAAGGTGGGCGCCATCGGTACGGCAGGCGCTTGCCGCGGAACTCCGCTGCGGGTACCAATGACCATCAGCCGCTCGGCACCCAAATGAATGGACGCACTGAACGGCGTCGCCTGCCGCATCGAACCGTCACCGTAGTATTCATCGTTCATGAATACGGGCGGAAACAGGAACGGAATCGCCACGCTGGCCATGAGGTGATCCAGTGTCAGCGTGCATGGCTGGCCCGCTCGCTGCACTCGCGCCCACGCGCCGACCTCGGACCGAGCCTCGAAGAAGGCGACGGACCGGGCGCTGGAGTAACCCGATGCCGAAATGGCGATGGCCTTCAGGTGGCCTGCAGCAATGGAGTGCCCAATGCGGGAAAAATCATAACTTTTGCTCAGCAGCTTGCGCAGGGGTGAATTGTCGAGCAGCGCTTGCGGCGGCGGCAGCCATCCGCCCGAAGCCATCGAAAACAGCCAATGCATCCCCGCGCGCACCATGCTGATGGAGTCGGCCTTGAACACCTGCTCGATGTGGAAGTGGCTCCACACCCGCTCGAGGTTGGTCACGGCCGTACGGAAGCGGTCCGCGTGAATCCCGAGCTCCGTGACGTTGATCGCACCGGCCGACGTGCCGGTCACGATGGGAAACGGGGTCGGCGCCTCGGCGGGCATCATCTCCGCGATCGCCTTGAGCACGCCGACCTGATACGCCGCGCGTGCACCGCCACCGGACAGGACAAGGCTCGTCAGCCCGACGGAATCAGCCCTTCCTGCAGCGTTCAATATAGCCATTGGTATTGCGCCGTGCTCCTGGCCCGGGGGCCTGTCCGAGTAGTCTGGATCAGGACGACGGTGCGGCACAGCGAGCTGCTTTCTGCGATCGCTTTCGGCTCATCGTGGTGACCACGTAACGAAAAGGATCGCAGAAAAGAGCCGTCGCGACGCGGCCGCAGTCGATCCATGATCGCCTGGACAGGTTCGTTTAGTATGGCACAGCGTCTGGCCGGGTCCGAACAGGCGCGCAACCGCCTGGAGAATCCGCATGACGATTGCCCGTGGGGCGAGAATGAATTGGGCTGCCGGACTGGCCGCGCTCGCCCTCTGGTGTGGCGTCGCCTGCGCAGCCGGCCCGACCCTCGGCACGATGGCACCGGAGTTCCGCCTGCAGGACCAGAGCGGTGAATGGCATACCCTCGAGCAGTATCGGGGCAAGTGGGTTGCCCTGTACTTCTATCCCAAGGACCAGACCCCCGGGTGCACCACGCAAGCCTGTGACTTCCGGGACAACGTCTTTGCCATCCGCGAGGCGGGCGCGGTCATCCTCGGCATCAGCGTCGACACGGTTGCATCACACAAGGCGTTCGCGGAGAAGCACGGACTCCCCTTCAAGATCCTGGCGGACAGTTCGAAGAAGACCGCGGCGGACTATGGCGTGCTGGCGAAGCTGTTCGGCATCATGGAACTGGCCAAACGCGAGACCTTTCTGATCGATCCACAGGGCCGGATCGCCAAGCACTATTTCGACGTGAAGCCGGAAGGTCACTCGGCGATGGTCATCGCCGACATCAATGCGCTGCGGGCCACGCATAAGCCGGGGTAGCCCCAACGGACGGAAAAGGGGCGCAGCCTCGCGGCTGCGCCCCTTTTTCCTTCACGAAACGCGGGCTCTTAAAGCCTGACTTCCAGGATCTTCATCGAGTTCGTCTTGCCGGCCACCCCGGAGAACTCGCCCTTGGTGACAATGATGCGATCACCGAGGTCAACCAGCCCCTTCTCCAGCAGCGTCTTGAAGATCGCGGGATAAACGATTTCCGGCGTCCGCTGCGTCGTATCGAATGGCACGGGATACACCCCGCGGTAAATCGTCACGCGGCAGCGTGTCTCCTCATGACGGGTGAAGGCGTAGATCGGGATATCCGAGCGTATGCGTGACATCCACAGCGGCGTCGAACCGGATTCGGTCAGCGCCACGATGGCCTTCACGTGCAGGTGATTGGCGGTGTACATCACCGCCATCGCAATCGCCTCATCCGTGCGCGTGAAATCGGCTTGGACGCGGTGGCGGGTCTGGTGGGCGATATCGTACTTCTCGGCGCCCAGGATCACCTGCGCCATCGCTTCGACGGCCTTGACCGGATACTTGCCGACCGCACTTTCGCCCGACAACATCACCACGTCGGTCCCGTCCATCACCGCGTTGGCGACATCCGAGACTTCGGCGCGCGTCGGAATCGGGTTCGTGATCATCGATTCCATCATCTGCGTGGCCGTGATCACGACACGATTCTGCTTCCGGGTTTCCTCGATGATCTGCTTCTGCAGGCCGGTGAGTTCCGCATAACCCATCTCGACGCCGAGATCACCGCGGGCCACCATGACCACGTCGCTCGCACGGGCGATCTCGCGCAGGTTGGCGATCGCTTCGCTGCGCTCGATCTTGGCGACGACGAGCGCCTTGCTGCCAGCGGCCTTGAGCAGGCGGCGCGCTTCCTCGATGTCTTCGGCATTGCGGACGAACGAGACGGCGAGGTAGTCGACGCCCAGCTTGGCTGCGAGCACGACGTCCGCGCGGTCCTTGTCCGTCAGTGCCCCGGCCGAGAGGCCACCGCCCTGGCGGTTGATGCCTTTGTGGTCGGACAATTCCCCGCCCACCACCACCTTTGTCTCGATTCGGGGGCCAGTGACCGACAGCACCTCAAGGGCAATCTGGCCGTCATTCAGCAGCAGGACATCGCCGGGATGCACGTCATTCGGCAGGCTCTTGTACGCGACGCCGACTGCGCGCGCAGTGCCGTCTTCCCGGCCGAGTGACACGTCCAGTGCGAACGCGTCGCCTTCGCTCAGTTGCACGCGCCCCTCGGCAAAGCGCTCAATGCGGATCTTCGGACCCTGCAGGTCACCGAGGACACCCACCCACTTGCCGACGGCCAAGGCAGCCTCACGCACCATGCGGACTCGATTGGCGTGCTCTTCCGGCTTGCCGTGGGAGAAATTTATCCGCACCACATCGGCGCCGGCGCGGATCATCTCTGCTATCACCTTCGGATTGTCGGTGGCAGGACCCAGCGTGGTCAGAATCTTGGTGCGGCGGAGCATAGGTACCTTGGGAACGGGATAGGGGATAGGGGATAGGGGATAGGGGATAGTGTAGACGAGATAGAGAAAAACGCGCGGGCGCAGGGCAGCGGGGTTCTGGCGTATTCCAACTATCCCGTATCCCCTATCCCCTTCTCTGCCGCCCTCTCTTCAAGCACCGCGACGGCCGGCAAGGTCTTGCCCTCAAGGAATTCGAGGAACGCGCCACCCCCCGTCGAAATGTAGGAGATATCGTCGCCAACGCAGTATTTCTCAATGGCCGCCAAGGTATCGCCGCCTCCGGCAATCGAGAAGGCGGGGCTGCGGGCGATGGCCTGCGCGAGCGCCCGGGTCCCCTCGCCGAACTGGTCGAATTCGAATACACCGACCGGACCGTTCCAGACGATGGTCCCGGCGGACGCCAGGATTCGTGCGAAGCGCTCCGCGGTATCCGGTCCGATGTCGAGGATCATCTGGTTGGCCGCCACGTTCGCGACCGGCACCACGTCCGCCTCGGCAGAGGCGGAAAATTCGGTCGCCACAACGACATCAGTGGGCACGGGGATGTCGACGCCGAGTTCCCTGGACCGTGCGAGCAGGCTGGCCGCAATCGGCATCATGTCCGCTTCGTACAGCGATTTGCCGACGGGGTGCCCGCCCGCGGCGATGAACGTGTTGGCAATGCCACCGCCAACAATGAGTTGGTCCACCCGTGACATCAGGCTTTCGAGGATCGTGAGCTTGGTGGACACCTTCGAGCCACCGACGATCGCGACCAGCGGCCGTTTCGGATTCTTGAGCGCTGTTTCGAGTGCAATCAGTTCACCCGCAAGGAGCGGGCCGGCGCAAGCAACAGGAGCATAGCGCGCCACACCGTGCGTGCTGGCTTCCGCGCGGTGCGCAGTCCCAAACGCATCCATGACGAAAATGTCGCAAAGGCCAGCCAGCTTGCGCGCAAGGGCCTCGTTGTCCTTTTTCTCGCCCTTGTTGAAGCGGACGTTCTCGAGCAGCACGACTTCACCGGGCGCAGCCTCGACCCCTTCAAGCCAGTTCTTCTCGAACCGGACCTTGAAGCCGAGCAGCTCCGAAAGCCGCTTCGCCACTGGCGCGAGGGAAAACTCCTCGTTGTAGATCCCTTCTTCGGGACGGCCAAGATGGGACATGACGAGCACTCGAGCCCCCGCTTCCCGCGCAGCCTGGATCGTCGGCAGTGCGGCACGGATCCGCGCATCACTCGTCACCACCCCCTCCTGAACCGGGACGTTGAGATCCTCGCGGATCAAGACCCGCTTGCCCTTGAGGTCAAGGTCAACCATGCGCAGGAAAGTCATGCTGGAACTCCGCTAGTGTGATGGGGCTGGGGCCTTGTGGCTTGAGCTAGAGTACGAACGCTTCTCTTGAGACTCTTGCCCCAGCCTCAAGCCTCAAGCCAACCTCCGGTGCCAGCCTACTTGGCAGCAGCCAGCGCCACGGTGGTGTCCAGCATGCGATTGCTGAAACCCCACTCGTTGTCGTACCAGCTGCAGACCTTGACCAGCGTGCCGTCGATGACCTTGGTCATCGTCGCGTCGTACGTGGACGAGGCCGGGTCATGATTGAAGTCGACGGACACCAGCGGCTGCTCGGTGTAGGCAAGGATGCCCTTCATTGCCCCGCCGGCGGCGGCCTGCATCAGCGCATTGATCTCGTCGATCGTCGTCGCTCGCGCCGCAGTGAACGTCAGGTCGACGAGCGAAACGTTGATCGTCGGCACCCGCACCGAGAATCCGTCGAGCTTGCCATTCAGTTCCGGCAGCACGAGGCCGACGGCCGCCGCTGCGCCCGTCTTCGTGGGGATCATCGACATGGTTGCCGATCGGGCACGGCGCAGGTCCTTGTGGAACACATCCGTCAGGACCTGATCATTGGTGTAGGAATGAATCGTGGTCATGACGCCGTGCACGACTCCGATGCTGTCGTGCAGGACCTTGACCAGCGGCGCGAGGCAGTTCGTCGTGCACGAGGCATTGGAAATGACCGTATGGCTCGCCTTCAGCACGTTGTGGTTGACGCCGTAGACCACGGTGGCATCCACGTCCTTCTCACCCGGGGCTGAGATGATCACCTTCTTCGCGCCGCCGGCGATGTGGGCCGAAGCCTTTGCCTTGCTGGTGAACAGGCCCGTGCACTCGAGCACGATGTCCACTCCGAGCTGGCCCCAGGGCAGCTTGGCGGGATCGCGCTCCGCGAGCACCTTGATGCGGTCGCCATTGACGACCATCGAGTCGCCGTCGACGGTGACCTCGCCACGAAACCGGCCGTGGACCGTGTCGTTGCGCGTCAGGTAGGCATTGGTCTGGGCATCGCCAAGATCGTTGATTGCCACGATCTGGATTTCCTTCTGCCGACCGGACTCGTACACGGCCCGTAGGATGTTGCGCCCGATGCGGCCGTAGCCATTGATGCCGACCTTGATGCTCATAATTCTGCTGCTCCTCGCTTTGAATCCTTGACTGGAACCGGCCCGCTGGACGAATCCCCAGCTTGAGCTTACGCCACGCTCGTGACGCCGACTGCGAACTGGCGCAAAGGGCTCCGCTTTATTGCCTCTAGTGCCGCGTCGCCTCGCTGCCGATCATCATTTCCACCGTGCTGACGACATTGTCCACCGTGAATCCGAATTTCCTGAACAGATCCTTGGCCGGCGCCGACGCACCGAAGGACTCCATGCCGATGATCGCACCGCGCGCGCCGACATAGCGCCACCACGCATCCTTGACGCCCGCTTCAACGACAACGCGGCAAGGCACGGACGACGGCAGCACGCGCTCACGCCACGCCGCGTCCTGCTGCTCGAACAGGCCGACATTCGGGATGGACACCACCCGCACCTTCCGGCCTCGGGCCGAAAGGACCTGCGCAGCTTCAGTCACCAGCGCGACTTCTGACCCGGTGGCGATCAGGATGCATTCTGGCGCTTCGGCGCAATCGCTCAATACGTACCCGCCGCGGCGGATATCGGCGACCTGCTGCAGGCTGCGCAACTGGAGCGGCAGGGCCTGGCGGGACAGCACGAGGCAGGTCGGCCCGTCATTACGTTCAATCGCATCGGCCCAGGCTGCCGCAGTCTCGATGGTGTCGCAGGGTCGCCAGAGCGACATCTTCGGAATCATCCGCAGGCTCGCGACGTGTTCGATGGGCTGATGGGTCGGGCCATCCTCCCCTAAGCCAATGGAGTCGTGGGTGAATACGAAGATCGAGCGCAGGCGCATCAGCGCAGCCATCCTGAGCGCATTGCGGGCGTAGTCCGAAAACACCAGGAACGTACCGCCATATGGAATGTAACCGCCGTGGAGCGCCAAGCCGTTCATGATCGCCGCCATGGCGAACTCGCGAACCCCGTAGTGCAGGTAGTTGCCGGCCGGGTCATCACCGGTGACGACCTTCGAGTCTTTCCGGAAGGTGTTGTTGGACGGGGTGAGATCCGCCGATCCGCCGAACAACTCCGGCAGCACGGGCCCGAATGCGTTCAGCGCCTGCTGCGATGCCTGCCGGGTCGCGATGCTGGCTCCCGAATGGGGCGCCTCGGCAATGTAAGCGTCCCGCACGGCATCCCACGTTGCCGGGAGATCACCCTGCATGCGGCGCTCCAGTTCCGCCGCGAGGTCCGGAAACTGGGCACGGTATGCGCCAAAACGCTGCTGCCACGCCTGCTCGACCGCTGCCCCCTTCGTGCGGGCATCCCAACCGGCGCGAATGTCATCCGGCACGATGAACGGCGCAGGCTGCCAGCCGAGCGCGATCCGGGCGGCGGCGACTTCATCGGCACCCAGCGGGGCGCCGTGGGTGGCCTCGGTACCCTGCTTGTTGGGCGCGCCGAACCCGATGATGGTCTGGCAGCAGATGAGCGATGGTCGGTTGTCCGACTTGGCCTCCCGGATCGCCCGCGTGATCGCTTCCGGGTCATGGCCGTCAACCCGCGGCACGACGTGCCAGCCGTAGCTGGCAAAGCGCTTCGGGGTGTCATCCGTGAACCAGCCCTGAGTCTCGCCGTCAATGGAAATGCCGTTGTCGTCGTAGAAACAGATCAGCTTGCCGAGCTTGAGCGTGCCGGCCAGCGAACAGGCTTCGTGGGAAATACCCTCCATCAGGCAGCCATCGCCGAGGAAAACCCACGTATGGTGGTCGATCAGGTTAAACCCCGGCTTATTGAACCGGGTTGCAAGGTTTTTTTCAGCCAGCGCCATGCCAACTGCGTTCGCGAGGCCTTGGCCGAGCGGACCGGTGGTTGTCTCGATCCCCAGGGAGGGATCCCGCTCCGGATGACCCGCGGTATGGGACCCCAGCTGCCGGAAGCGGCGCAGCTGCTCGAGTTCAAGCGGATAGCCGCTCAGATGCAGCACGGAATACAGCAGCATCGACCCATGGCCGTTCGACAGGACGAACCGGTCGCGGTCCACCCACAAGGGATTGCCGGGGTTGTGCTTCAGGTGGTCGTTCCACAGGACCTCGGCGATGTCAGCCATGCCCATGGGGGCACCGGGATGACCAGAGTTGGCTGCCTGGACGGCATCCATGGACAGGGCACGAATGGCGTTGGCGAGCTCGCGGCGGCTAGGCATCAGGATTCCGGGGGAACAGCAGGAGGAATGTCGTGAAAGCCGCGCATTCTGGACCATCGGGCCGGCTTCCGCCAACGAGAAAGCAGACGGGCTTCTCTGTCGGACAGGACGGGTTGCCCGGTATACTCCCCCGCCGGAAAGCGTCATTAATTTAAAGCTTCACTCCCAAGGGTCCAGCATGTCAGGCAGCTATCTGTTTACGTCCGAATCCGTATCCGAAGGCCATCCCGACAAGGTGGCGGACCAGATCTCCGATGCCGTCCTCGACGCCATTATCGCCCAGGACGGACGCGCCCGGGTCGCCTGCGAGACGATGGTCAAGACGGGCGTGGCAATCGTCGCCGGCGAAATCACGACCTCAGCCTGGATCGACCTCGAAGCCATCACCCGCAAGGTCATCGTGGACATCGGCTACGACTCGAGCTACGTCGGTTTCGACGGTGCAACCTGCGCCGTGATGAACCTGATCGGCAAGCAGTCACCCGACATCAACCAGGGCGTCGACCGCAAGAAGCCCGAGGAACAGGGTGCAGGCGACCAGGGCCTGATGTTCGGCTACGCGACGAACGAAACGAAAAACTTCATGCCTGCCGCGATTCACTATGCCCACCGCCTGGTCGAGCAGCAGGCCAAGGTCCGCAAGGCAAAGAATTCCCCGCTTCCCTGGCTTCGACCCGACGCAAAGTCGCAGGTCACGCTGCGGTACGAAAACGACAAGGCCGTCGGCATCGACGCCATCGTGCTCTCGACGCAACATGACCCGGACGTCAAGTACAAGCACCTCACCGAGGCCGTCTACGAACACATCCTGAAGCCGGTCCTGCCGAAGGCCTGGCTTGCCAAGGTTCCCGCGAAGAAGATCCACATCAATCCCACGGGCAAGTTCGTCATCGGCGGCCCCGTCGGCGATTGCGGCCTCACGGGACGCAAGATCATCGTCGACAGCTATGGCGGCTGGGCCCGTCACGGCGGCGGCGCGTTCTCCGGGAAGGACCCGTCAAAGGTCGATCGTTCGGCTGCCTATGCCGCGCGCTATGTCGCAAAGAACATCGTCGCCGCGGGCCTCGCGGATCGTTGCGAGATCCAGGTCTCCTACGCCATCGGCGTCGCCGAGCCCACTTCCATCTCGGTGACGACGTTCGGCACGGGCAAGATTTCCGACGAGAAGATCGAGAAGCTGGTCCGCAAGCACTTCGACCTGCGGCCGTACGGCATCATCCAGATGCTGGACCTCGTGCACCCGATGTACCAGGCCACGGCGTCCTACGGCCACTTCGGCCGTACACCGGTGGAACAAACCTATCGCTGGACTGAATCCAACAGCAAGGGCTCCGTCGAAAAGAGCACCAAGTTCACCGCGTTTACGTGGGAGCGGACGGACAAGGCCGAAGAGCTGCGCAAGGCGGCGGGCCTCTGAAATATGTCGGCTAGCGATTAGCGACTAGCAATTGGATCCGTATCCTCGTAACCAATCGCCAGTCGCTGATCGCCAGTCCCTTATCTTTCAAAGTCATCAGTCGAGGAGCGCTGCAGCAGGTTTGAGGCCTGCCAGGCTCGACAGGATGACTCGTAACCCAACTGCGCTCGCATTCACGGGAGTACCCATACGTGAACGCTGTTGTGTCAAAGAACTTCACTGATTTCGCCGTCAAGGACCTGTCGCAGGCTGACTTCGGCCGCAAGGAAATGGCCATTGCCGAGACCGAAATGCCGGGTCTCATGTCCACCCGCAAGGAATACGCTGCAGCCCAACCCCTGAAGGGTGCCCGCATCGCCGGATCGCTGCACATGACGATCCAGACCGCGATGCTCATCGACACTCTTAAAGCGCTGGGCGCCGATGTCCGCTGGGCCTCCTGCAACATCTACTCGACGCAGGACCATGCGGCCGCAGCCATCGCCGCTTCCGGCACGCCGGTGTTCGCCTACAAGGGCGAGACGCTCGACGATTACTGGGAATACACGCATCGCATCTTCGAATGGCCCGCGGTCAACGGCGCGCCGACGCACGCGAACATGATCCTGGACGACGGCGGCGATGCCACGTTGCTGCTGATGCTCGGCGCGCGCGCCGAGAAGGACCGTTCGGTCATCGCGAAGCCGAACAACGAGGAGGAGATCTCCCTCTACAAGTCGATCGCGAAGCGGCTCGACACGCAGCCAGGCTGGTATTCGAAGCGCCTCGCCGAGATCAAGGGCGTCACGGAAGAAACCACGACCGGCGTGAAGCGCCTTTACAGCCTTGCGAAGGACGGCCACCTGCCGTTCCCCGCGATCAACGTCAACGACTCGGTTACCAAGTCGAAGTTCGACAACCTCTACGGCTGCCGCGAATCGCTGGTGGACGCCATCAAGCGCGCCACCGACGTGATGATCGCCGGCAAGATCGCCGTGGTCGCAGGCTACGGCGATGTCGGCAAGGGCTCGGCCGAATCCCTGCGCGCACTGTCAGCGCAGGTGTGGATCACGGAGATCGACCCGATCTGCGCGCTGCAGGCCGCGATGGAAGGCTACCGCGTCGTCACCATGGAAGAAGCCTGTGACAAGGCCGATATCTTCGTGACGGCCACGGGGAATCTCAACGTCATCACGCACGACCACATGGTCCGCATGAAGCACCAGGCCATTGTCTGCAACATCGGCCACTTCGACAGCGAAATCGATATCGCCTCGCTGAAGAAGTACACGTGGGAAAACATCAAGCCCCAGGTCGATCATGTCGTGTTCCCGGACGGCAAGCGCATCATCGTGCTGGCCGAAGGCCGCCTCGTGAACCTGGGCTGCGGCACCGGCCACCCATCGTTCGTGATGTCGAACTCGTTCACGAACCAGGTGCTCGCGCAGATCGAGCTGTTTCAATATGGCGCCAAGTACAAGAACGACGTCTACGTGCTGCCGAAGCATCTCGACGAGAAGGTGGCCCAACTGCATCTGGAGCGCATCGGCGCGACGCTCACGAAGCTGACCGCGGAGCAGTCCGCGTACCTCGGCCTCGACGTGAACGGCCCGTTTAAGCCGGATCACTACAAGTACTGATTCGAACAGCCTGCGGGCCTCCCGGCCCCGGGCCCCGAACCGAGGAAAGGCCGGCGCATGCCGGCCTTTCTTTGGCCTGCCGGAAAGCCATGGAAGCTACGGAAGCCTCGGAAGCGGCGGAAGTGAAGGATGCCGGAAATCGAATCCGGAGCCGCGCTTGGGTCTCGATCTGACTTTCTGACTTCCTTGCTTCCTTGCTTCCTTGCTTCCTTGCTTCCTTAGCTTCCTTAGCTTCCTTAGCTTCCGAGGCTTCCGTAGCTTCCCCGCTTCGCTCCCAGTCGACGCAAGTCGCCTTTTCGCGGGCAGCAGCTTGTTAAGATCCCGCCCATCCTTACATTAGCGCCCAGCCAGCCGCACGTGGCCAAGTCCCTACGCCTAGTCCAGTTCAGCGACCCGCATCTCTTTGGCACAGCCGATGGAGCTCTGCGCGGAGTCGCGACGCTGCCCGCCCTCAAGGCAACGATGGCGCATGCCGAGCGGTATTTCCGTTGTCCGGACGCGCTGCTGCTTACCGGTGACCTGGTTCAGGACGACCCGGGTGGCTACGCCCTGCTGCGTGCCACCTTCGAGTCATCGAAAGTGCCGGTGTACTGCCTCGCGGGCAATCACGATGTCCCGGAGAAGATGAACGCCACGCTGCAGGGCGCGCCGTTCCAGGTCGGCGGCCGGTTCATCGACGCAGGCTGGCTGGTCGTCATGCTCGATACCTGGAAGGCCAAAAGCACGGGGGGGCGACTCGGCAAGAGCCAACTTTCGAACCTTGAGGCGACGCTTGCCGGGCACCCGGACCTGCATGTGCTGCTGTGCCTGCATCATCATCCCGTCGCCATGGACAGCCGCTGGCTCGACAAGGTTGGACTGGATGACGCTGCAGAGTTCCTGGCGTTGATCGCGAGGTTCCCGCAGGTCCGCGGGGTGTTGTGGGGCCATGTCCACCAGTCTTTGGACCGTTTCCTGAATGGAGTCCGCTTCATGGCCTCGCCGGCGACATGCGCTCAATTCCTGCCGCGGAGTGCGGACTTTGCGCTCGACTGGCGCCCACCCGGCTACCGGGTGCTCGAACTGCTTGCGGACGGCACCATCGCCACCGAAGTGGTCTGGGTCGAAAACACAGCGCCCTGAGGCGTCTGTATCAGGCGGCGCGCAAAGCGCTGGTGGCGAGCAGATAACCGAGGGCCACCGCGGCCAGGCACAGGACGATCGACAGCACGACGTTGCCGCCCGCGCGCAGCCAGTCACCCCGTTCAAGCAGCATGAACGTCTGCAGACTGAAGGCGGAGAAGGTGGTGTAGCCGCCGAGGACGCCGACGATGAGCAGCTCCCGCGCCGGGAGCGGCAGGAACCAGCGCCCGCCTGGCATGAGCCCTGCCGCCAGGATACCGATCAGCAGCGACCCCGCGACGTTGACCACCAGGGTGCCCCATGGGAACCCCGTTCCCCACCGCGAAGCAACCAGGCCGGTCACCCAATGGCGGGCCATGCCCCCCAAGGCGCTACCGAGACCGACCAGCAAGTACGAATAGAAAGTGGGCATGGAATCGCGGCCGGCATCACTCGGCGTGGGCGCCGCCTCCGGTATCGGCGCTCGCCCTCACCAGATCCGCGGAAGCTTGAACGTCCATCAGACCTCGATCATCTCGAAGTCTTCCTTGCCGGCGCCGCAGTCCGGGCAGCGCCACGACAACGGCACATCCTCCCATCGGGTTCCAGGCGCGAGGCCCGCAGCGGCGTCTCCCTTGGCTTCTTCGTAGACATATCCGCAGATCACACACATGTACGCTTTCATTTAGCTGTCCGAGTGAAGAGGCCGGAGGAGGCGCGATTAAACCGGGAAAGGGTGCGGGCGGCAACTGGCAAAGCCTGAAGAAGCGCAGGAAGCCGGGAAGTGTGGAAGCCAGCAAGCCGAATTGCGGCAAGACTATCCAGCATCTGCGAAGTTCCGGCTTCCAGAACTTCCTTGCTTCCCCGGCTTCCTTGGCTCCGTGGGGTGCGCCAACGCCTTCCCGCTGCCCGCGCCAGCCCCTACACTCACCACCATACCTATACGGAGCCAAGTCCTTGAGCCTATTTTCCGATGCCAGCCGCTACATTCCAGGCGGCGTGAACTCGCCGGTCCGCGCCTTTCGCGGCGTGGGCGGCGATCCGGTCTTCATGGCGAGCGCCAGCGGCGCGTACGTTACGTCGGCCGACGGCAAGCGTTACCTCGACTACGTCGGTTCGTGGGGGCCGATGGTACTCGGCCATGCACACCCGGAAGTGATCAAGGCAGTGCAGGAACGCGCGGCGCTCGGGTTGTCCTTCGGCACACCGACCGAGATCGAGACGCAGCTGGCCAGGAAGGTCTGCGAACTCATGCCGTCCATCGAGCTTGTACGGATGGTCAGTTCGGGCACGGAAGCCACCATGAGCGCCATTCGCCTGGCTCGCGGCCATACGGGCCGGGACAAAATCGTGAAATTCGAGGGTTGCTATCACGGCCACTCCGATTCGCTGCTGGTCAAGGCCGGTTCGGGCGCGCTCACATTCGGCGTGCCAACGTCACCCGGCGTCCCTGCGAGCGTCGCCGCACACACCATCACGCTGTCGTACAACGACATTGCTCAGGCACAGCAGCTCTTCCATGACATGGGGGCGGAGATCGCCTGCATCATCGTCGAGCCGGTTGCGGGCAACATGAACTGCGTACCGCCTGTTCCCGGCTTCCTTGAAGCCCTGCGCGCCCTGTGCGACCAGCATCGCAGCGTGCTGATCTTCGACGAAGTGATGACCGGCTTCCGCGTCGCGCGCGGTGGCGCGCAGGAGCTCTACGGCATCCGCCCGGACCTCACGACGCTGGGCAAGATCATCGGCGGTGGCATGCCCGTCGGTGCCTTTGGCGGCAAGCGCGAGATCATGGAGAAGCTGGCGCCACTCGGGCCCGTCTATCAGGCCGGCACGCTCTCGGGCAATCCGGTGGCCATGGCAGCCGGTGCGGTCACGCTCGACCTGATCTGCGCGCCCGGCTTCCATGCCAGCCTGACTCAGAAGACAACGAGTCTGATCGAGGGGCTGTTAGGTGCCGCACGCAGCGAGGGCGTCCCGTTCTCCGCCAACCACGTCGGCGGCATGTTCGGCCTGTTCTTCACGTCGGAGCCATCGGTGCGGTATTTCCGGCAGGTGATGGCTTGCGACACCGAGCGCTTCAAGCACTTCTTCCACGCCATGCTCGAAGAAGGCATCTATCTCGCCCCGTCCGCATTCGAAGCCGGATTCGTGTCTGCCGCCCATTCGACTGCCGACCTTGCCCGCACCATCGAGGCTGCGCAGCGATCCTTCAGGAAAGTCCGCAACGCCTAGGGAAGCTCTGCACAGGTTTCGCGACCGCGTTGCGTCTCCAATCCTCTGCTGAGGCATCGGGCCGCAGGCGATATCGGGCCAAGTCTAATTGGACATGGCGGCAAGGTCCGTAACGACGCAGCAGAGGATTAGAGGCGCAACCCATTGAATGACTATTTATACTTTGATCGGGACGGGATCCATTTTGAGCAGTGCAGTGTTGCTCCTCCCTTATGTACATTCAGTACACCGCGGTCGTCGCGCCTCGCCCTGCTCGAAATGGCTCGCCGTCGCGGCCGTGAAACCTGTGCAGAGATTCCCTAGGGGAACTCCTTGAGCGCAGGCAACCCGCCCGCGATCACGCCGCTGCTGGCTGACGGCGCACCGCAGCCGAGGTTGTCGGTGATGATCCCGACTTACGAGCCGGGACCGTTCCTCGTCGACGCCCTGCGCGGCATCCTGGCGCAAGATCCAGGCCGGCAGGTCTTGCAGATTGCGATCGTGGACGACGCGTCACCGACAGTGGACGTCGCGGCCCTGGTTGCCACCCTTGCTCCCGAGGGCCGCATCGAAATCCACCGCAACCTGGAAAACCTTGGCCTCGCGGGCAACTGGAACCGCGGCATTGAACTCGCGCGCGGCGAATTCGTGCACCTGCTCCATCAGGACGATCTGGTCCTGCCTGGGTTCTATGCACAGCTGCTGCAGGGCTTTGCGGCAGACCCGGGAGTCGGCATGGCTTTTTGCCGCCACGCTTTCGTCGATGAATCAGGCCAGTGGACCCGGCGCTCGCATCGTGAACGCTGGCGCCCTGGAATACTGAGTCGCTGGCTCGACCGTATCAGCCAAAGGCAACGCATCCAGTGCCCGGCAGCCCTCGTGCGACGCAGTGTCTACGAGAGGCTGGGGGGCTTCCGGTCGGACCTGGCCTATGCGCTCGACTGGGAAATGTGGGTGCGCATTGCCGCGGCATACGCCGTCTGGTTCGAGCCGCAGATCCTCGCCTGCTATCGCCGGCACGGGGGCAGCGAGACCACCCGACTTGATCGGGCCGGCAGCATTGGCACGGACACGCTGCGCGCGATCGAGATCTTCTCGCACCATCTTCCCAAGCAGTCTTGCGATCGCCTCAGAAGCCACGCGTACCAGCGGCTGATCCACGTGCAGCTGCGCAACGCGCGCAAACTGCTGGCCCGACGAAATGTTGCAGGCGCCCGGGAACAACTCGAGATCGCGCGCTCCGGACTGCAACGGCTTCCAGCGGGACTGGCCAGAGTGCTGCGCAACTGCCAGCTCCGACGAATCGAACGAAGGTGTACGACCCGTGAGCCCTCATGAGACCGGGTGCGTTTGCCTGACCCGCAGCCCCTGCGCCCGCAAGCCCCACAGAAAGTCCGCGCAGTAGCGCGACTGCTTTTTCCTGGACATGCCGGTCAGCGCCAGCAGCCGGTCCTGGTTGCGTCGCATCGCGTGCCACAGTCGCCACGAAATCCATTGCGTTTCGCGGGCGCGCCACAGCTTGAGCAGTTCGGTAGCGAATGCCTGATGCGGGCCCGGCAGCTCGCCGATCAGTTTGAGGCGCAGCTCCATGTCACGCAGGTAACGCAGTTTGTCCGCGCGTTTGTCGGCAGTTCGCACTGTGTCGCTCTGCGCAGCGGTAGCGAATCCCGCCTCCACCTGCATCTCCTTGAGACGCCTGTCGGTGACGTTGCCGCCATGCTGCCGGTACAACACCAGGCTGCGATCGCAGAAGCGGATGCCTGAGGTCGCAGCGGCCACCGTAGCCAACCACCAGTCATGGAAAAACCCAGGCGGCATCGGCAACGCGAGCTTGAGGAGCGACCGACGGAAAAGCATGGCATGGCCTGACACACAATTGCCGAAAGCCAAAGGCAGCGGATCGTCGAGGTTGTGCATGGGAACGACCTGGGACAGGCGATGGCCCATCGGGACGGCGCGCTCATCCACCAGCGTGGAATCGCAGTAGGCCATGGAGTGTCCCTCGATCGCAGCCAACAGGGCCTCGATCTTGCCTGGCAACCAGATATCGTCCTGATCGCAGGGTGCGATCAACGCTCCGCGGCTCAAGGAGAGCGAGCGCTCGAAGTTCCGCACGAACCCGAGATTGGCCGGATTGACGACGATGCGGATCCTGGCGTCCCGCGCCGCATACCGCTCGAGGATGGCGACGGTCTCGTCGGTTGAAGCGTCGTCGACCGCGAGAATCTCGAAGTGCGGATAGGTCTGCGCCAGCAGGGAGTCGAGTTGCTCGGCGAGGAACCGGCTGCCGTTGTAGGTACAGAGCACAATCGACACGAGCCCGGGATCGGCAGCGCCCTGGGCGGTGTTCTCCATCGCCATGTCGTCTACTCAGCGGTGCCAGGCCGCTTGATTGCCGATGTGGCTGCGCGGAGCGTGTCGAGGAAGAAGGTACCGCGTGCCGTATCGGGCTCGAAGTAACTGCCCTCGGCCCATTCGTTCCAGGCATTCACGAAGACGAACTCCGAGCCAGTCGCTGCCGCCTTGCGCAACTGCGAATGCAGGCCTGCCGAGAACGCAGCCCGATCAAAGCCGCGCATGATCAGGCTGCGCTCCAGCCCCCTGCGCGGACTGTTGTCCCAATCGAGAAAGGCACCGCCATAGTGCCGGGCCGGCAGCGGGCGTGCAGCGGCGGCCCGCCACAATGAGCCGTAGTCGTAGCTCTGCAGCGGCTGGAACGCCCGGCCCGCCACGCGCCACGCCGCCCGGTTGAAGCGGTTGATCCATTTTTCACGCTTGCGGTGCCAGTACGGCAGTCCGTAGCGGATGGTGTACATCGGCTCGAACTCCGCGAACGCGTCGAACAGCTCCGGACGCGGATCGACATCGAAGCCGGTCAGCATGCTGACCACGTGCAGGCCGGGCAATCCGGCCCGCTGCGCCAGCTGCCGCCACAGCGCCAGCATTTCCGCCCGCACCGCAATACTGGCGCTCCGGTAGATCAGGAACACGGGCTTGCCATCGACACGCACGTACCGCGGATCGCGGAAGGCCGTGAGCAGGTAGTCGAAGTGCCGCGCCCAGTCGGCGGAGTCGCCATAGTCCTGCGCCATCAGCACTTCCCGGTCGCCGCCATCCCACGCGCGTGTCCAGGACTCGTTCGCCCAGGACAGGCAGAACGGCATGTCGGGCTTGCCTCGCTCGAGCAGCATCTCGAGGGGCTTCTCGAGCAGCTGCCTTCCTGCGAACCAGTAGTGGTAGTAGCAGAAGCCGTACAGGCCGTGCTGTTGTGCCAGCGCTGCCTGCCAGTCATGCGCGGCTGGATCCAGCATGTCGTAGTAGCGGCCTTCCGCGGGCACGCGCGGCTGCAGGTGCCCGGGATAGAGGGGCGTCGCCTTGCGGACATTGGTCCATTCGGTGAAGCCCTCGCCCCACCAGCGATCATTCTCTGGAATGCGATGGAACTGCGGCAACACGAAGGCCATGACCTTCGGTTGCGGCTTGCCCGCGGGGGGGGCGGACGCTCCTACCATTTTCTACTCAAGTAAAGGCTCGCGCCGGTGATGTCCAGGGCACGGCGCGGCAGCTGCAGCGTGAGCGGGGGATCCGTCGCCAGCACCTTGTCGCGAGTCAGCTTCTCGTGGAGCCGGAAATCGAGCCCGAGATCCCAGCCGGGAAGCACGTCAAGGTACTGCAGGCCGGCGCCCATGTAGTAACCATAGGCGGCCGGCCCAAGGTCGTAGCGCGCCGCGCCGAAGAATGCACCGATGGCTGCTTTCCGGTGGAACCGGTAGCGGTAGTCCACCGCGCGTACCGACAGCAGCGAGCGGCCTTCAATGCGGTCGACTTCCAGCCGCACACCGACATCGTGGCGGCGGGCCACTGCTCTGCGCGCGCCGACCGCGGCGTGGTAGGCCTCGGCCGGATCGGTGGACTCGTTGGGTCCCAGATCCAGCATGATCTCCCGTACCTGGCTGCGCTGGGCACCGACATCGACGAACACTTCGGTGGTCGAATCGCCGTCAGCGGAGAGTGCGGAATAGCCGCCAGCCCTGGTTGCCTGCACGAAATCGAAGGCCAGGCCAAGCCGTGCGAAAGACTCCCCGAATACATCGCGGCCCACTGTCAACTCTGCGTCGACAGGCCGCTCCTGCCATGACGTGGAATAGGTGAGCCCGAGCATCTGCATCTGTCGGTATGAGACCGGGGTCTGATCGAAACGCACCCAGTCCGGATCGAAGGCCAGATTCCGGTAAGTGGCCTGCAGGTAAGCGCCGGAGCGGAGGCGCCTTGCGGCGCGCACCATGAAACTGCGCCCGCCGATGGCTTCACCGAAACGGCGGTTGTCGCCGAACCAGTGCCCGAGCACGCGGTCGCGGTTCGTGAGCCCCTTGGGGTAGAGGTGATGGACATACCAGACGTTCTGCCACTCCGACACCTCGACTGTCAGGTCGAATGCGTTCCGCAGCGACGGAAAATCGAGGCCCAGCGACAGGTTCGTGGCGCCGAGTCGATAGGGCCCCTCGTAGGCGTTGTCTTCCCCGGCATATTCAATCCGGGCCGCGAAGGGCACGCGACCGGGGAATGTCAGGCTGCTGCTCAGCGAGGCGACCCGGTTGGTTTCTTCTGCTGCAACGCCAACGTCGTTCCGGTTGCCGAGCTGGAACATCTCGTTGAAGTACTGGGAGATGAGACCGCCATTGCGGGCGCCACCGCCGTATTGCACCAGCCGATTGACGGCAATCGCATAGCCCTGCACCGGTTCCATGCTTAGCTGGATGCCGCCCAGCCGCGGACGGCCCGACGTCGTCGAATCCAGATACCGGATCCCTTCTTGCCGCGACAATTCCGCGAAGAAGACTTCATAGCCGAGGCCGAGGCCCGTGATCGGCGTGTAGTTGGAGAGCGTCGCAGAAAGCGGGGTCGGTGCCTCCGTGCCGATGAGGGCACTGCTGTCGCTCAAGGGGGAAAGCCAGTGATCGCGAAACCCGATATCCGCCTGGGCGAATTCGAAGCCGAAGCTGAGAAATGAGCCGGTGGCCGTCGCGCTGTCATTGTGTCCGGCTACGCCCAGATTGACGAGTGCAAAGTCGCTCGGCTGCCAGTACGCGCTCGCGCTGAGCTGCCAGGCAGAGTCCACGCTTTGCCCGCGCTGATTCGGCAGCACTGCGCTGGAGGCCCCCGTCGCGATTGCGGCTTTCGGCCGCAGACTCGTGACTCCGGAGGAGTCCATGTAACCGTGAAGATAGCGGCGCACGTGCTCACACAGCACCGGGTCGCGCTTGCAGGCAGCGGGCAAGGCGTCCAATACCAGCGCCGCCGCAATCGGCCTGCGGATGACCGGCTTGCCACCGAGCACCAGTACGCGCTCGATCTGCCGCTCGATGTCGGGCGCGAGATTGAGCGGCAGATAGGGCGTGACGCCGCGCGCGGTCGCCGTCAGCGAGAACGACAGCCAGAGCAAGCCCGCCATGGCCAGGGAAATAGATGGTTTCATGCAAAAGCGATCATTGCGGAATGGCGGCACTTTAGCAGCCCGCTGCCGCGAGCCTTTTCGTGCCCTGTCGTGTCGTTCGAATTGCATCCCTGCAGCTTCTACAGTTTTACGCGAATCTTCTCGTATGACCCGTGATGCTCCCTGGCGAGCAGCTCGTAGTGCAGTGTCGTCAGGCCATCCTCTGCCGGGTCGATCAGTCCACGCATCAGCCGGCTGCGGCGGGCGCGATTATGCCGCATATGCGCGGGTTGGCGCAGTCCAGGCCGCTCAACTTGCTGCGCCTTGGGGTTCGGCAGGTCGTGATAGGCGCCGTGCGAATCGAAGTAGCAAAGGAAGCCTGCGAGCTGCAGGCGAAACAGGAACTCGTCGTCTTCCTTGCCCCACCCCCAGTATTCGTTGGAAAAGCCGTTGACCGCGAAGACCTGCTCCTTCAGCACGCTGATTGCGCCAGAAAAATAGTGGGTCGGGCAGATGCTTGCCGGCCGGTTGGTGCTGAGCAGCCGTGTGACGAGCCGCAGCGGCTGCGACGGGCACCGGTAGTCGGCCTCGACGGGTATGGCGTCGACATCGTGGATGCAGTAGTAGTCGCTATCCGCTTGCGCGTAGTGGAAGCCCACGTTGATCAGCTTGCCGCGATTGAACGGGCGCCCCGACTCCTGCTCGACGACGAGGATGCGATAGCGGATGCCCTGCTCCGCCAGCTTCAAGGTCAGCGGAGGGAGCAATTCCTTGAGGTGAGCCTCCCTGTCGCGGAACGGAATGACGATCGTGAGCCGGGCATCCGAACGGAATGACAGCGGGTGCGGCACCCGTCGCGCCAGCATCAGGCACGACACCGGCGAGATCATCTTCCAGTTCGCGATCGTGACCGGAAAAAAGCGATCCAGGGTATTGAAGCCACCGAGCGGATCCATGTTGAGCCGCTGGCTGGGCCAAAAGCGGTACAGCACGCGCTGCAGCGGATCCGGCGTCGGGAACAGGGGTTGCTGGTTCACCGCCGCATTCTAGCAGGGCAGCGCCGGGGCTCCGGCAATCGCGCGATCGGCCCCAACCGGGGCGCCCGGGCCTAGCCTCCGGCGTCCAGTTCCCGGTCGCGTTTCGGGGGCGGGAAGCGGCGCGCAGTCGTTCTCTGCTCGGGTTTCAATCGACCCAGCTTTTCCAGCCGGGCCTCGATACCCGCATGGGTGCGCTGATGCAGCGTCGCGCACTCCTGCACCGTTTTTCCGGCGTCAAACTCGACGAGGAGCTGGCGATCCTCGTCAACGCTCCAGGGCTTGCCGACGTTGGCCAGTACCGGCTCGCGGGGCCGGTCGTCGAACTTTTTCGCCGGCGATACAGTCTTCCCTGACTCGAGGAGGCGGACAGCCCCATACAATGCCCTGACGATGTCAGCCGAGTGATAGGGACAGTCTTCGGCAAAGACTTCGCCGGTGACCGGGTGTACGCCCTCGGCCAGGGCGGTCAGGATGGCAAGATGCCTCGAACGTGCGTGCGTATCGTCCATGTTTGCTTTACCTTTCCTGTGGCAGCGATGTCATGCAGTGGATGCGCGTGGAATTCGACCACTTCGGCGCCCGGTCGCCAAGGGCGGAAAACTCTGCGAGTGTGCAGAAATACGCGTGGACGCCGCGTCGCCTCCGGAAGGGACCCCAAGGTAAACTGAAGCGATGCGCTCCTTCTACAGGCTCGTGGCAATGATGGCGGCCTCGCTGGTGGCAACAGCAGCACTCACGTATCCGGGCTGGCTCGTCGTCGGCCTGGTCACCACGCAGCCGTTTCACCGCGTCTTCGAACGCATTGCCATGGTGGTCGCCCTGTTCGGCCTCATCTGGCTGCTGCGTCACGAGAAGCTCGGCAATCGCGAGGCCCTCGGGTACACGCTGCCGCGGCCGGCATTCATCAAGCAACTGTCCATCGCCTTCGTGACCGGCCTGGTGCTGATGCTGCCACTCGTCCTGATCCTGGTCGGGCTCGGCGTCAGGCAGGTGAAGCCCGAGCTCGCGCTGCATCCGCTCTTGCTGGCGCCGGAGCTGTTGCAGGGGATCGCCACGGGCTTCGCCGTCGGCTGCATCGAGGAATCCTTCTTCCGTGGCGCCATGCAGACTGTCATGACGAAAGATCGCGCACCCGTGCTTGCGATCCTGCTGCCGAGCCTCGTCTACGCCAGCGTGCATTTCCTCGGCGGGGAACTCCGGGTGCCGCCGGACCAGATCCATTGGGCCAGCGGCTTCACCGTGCTGGCGCACCTGTTTGAGCGCTTTGCGGCACCGCTGGTGCTGCTGGATTCCTACGTGGCGCTCTTCTCGGTAGGGATTCTGCTCGCCCTGGTCAGGCGCCATACCGGATCGATTGCCGCCTGCATCGGACTGCACGCCGGCTGGGTCTGCGTGATCACGATGGTCCGCTCGACCACGCTGCATGATCCGAATGCACAGTGGGCCTGGGTGGTGGGGCCCTACGATGCCGTCATCGGCTGGGGAGCGTTCTCGCTGATCGCGCTGCTGATCGCCGGCTTCGTCACGATAACGATGCGGGTCCCGACTCCCCGCTGCCTGGGGGTCTCGCAGTAATCTTCACGATCGAGCGCAGCAGGTCGAGACGCTTCGCGGGATCGTCGAGCGCGAGGCAAAGCTGCTTGTCGGGAAGCGGCAAGGGCAGCATCTCGATCAACCGGGACACAACCCATCTCGCATCATCGAACCGCGGCGTCACGCCCGCATAGAGAGCACCGAGTTCGGGGAGCAGGTGCTCGAGCAGCTGCGCGTAAGGCGCGAAGTCGGCCATCGGTACAGCGGCCTCCCGCTCGACGAGCCACTCGACCGTACCGGTATTGAGCCCATCCTTCTGCACCTCGCGGCCAACGACATGGAAGCGACGCTCACCGACCGCCGTAATGCCGAGCAGGCCCCGATCGAGCTGGTCGAAATCCACGATCCGGGCCAGCGTGCCGACATCAAACGTCTCCGCAGGCCCACCCGCTTCTACGCCTTCGCGGATCAGGACGACGCCAAACCCCGTCGATTCCCGCATGCAATGGCGCACCATGTCGACGTAGCGCGGCTCGAAAATCCGCAAGGAGAGACGCCCGCCGGGGAACAGCACGGTGTTCAGCGGGAACAGGGGAATGAGGTCCGGCATGGACGGAATGCAGCGACCTAGCGCCGCTTGACCCCTTCTCCCAGTTTTGCGAGCAGCTTGCCGTGAACGCCCCCAAAACCGCCATTCGACATGATGAGGACATGCTCGTTCGGCTGAGCTTCCGTCGCGATGGCGGCAACGAGTTCATCGATCGTCGTCGCGACGCCGGCGTGCGGCCCCAGCGCCTCACCCAGACCGCGCACATCCCACTTGACGTCAGGTCCCTGGTACAGCCAGACGCGGTCGGCCCCCTTGAGCGACGCCGCCAGCGCATCGCGATGCGTGCCCAGCTTCATCGTATTGGAGCGGGGTTCAAGCACGGCGAGGATTCGCTGTGTACCGACCTTGCGGCGCAGGCCATCGAGCGTCGTGGCAATCGCCGTCGGATGGTGCGCGAAATCGTCGTACACGGTGACCCCGCGGACCTCGCCACGCACTTCCATGCGCCGGCGCACGCCGCGAAACTCCTTGAGCGCCGCTATGGCCACGCCGGGATCGACACCAGCATGGCGCGCCGCTGCGATCGCCGCCAGAGCGTTGTCGACGTTATGCAGTCCGAGCAACGGCCAGGCCACGTCGCCCACCGCCTTGCCATCGAGAAGCACCGTAAACAGCGAACCGTCCGCGCCCGGTGCAAGCACCGCTTGCCAGCGAAGATCCGGGCCGGGCTGTGCGCCAAACCGCTCCACGGGCGTCCAGCACCCTTGCTTGATTACCTGGTCGAGATGCGCATCGCTGCCCTTGGCAACGACCAGCCCCTGCCGCGGGACCATGCGTAACAACTGGTGAAACTGCCATTGAATGGCTGCGACATCCGGATAGATGTCCGCGTGGTCGTGTTCGAGATTATTGAGGATGGCGGTACGCGGCCGGTAGTGCACGAACTTGGCACGCTTGTCGAAGAAGGCAGTGTCGTACTCATCCGCCTCGACGACGAAATGCATGCCCGACCCGAGACGCGCAGTGACGTCGAAGTTCGAGGGCACTCCGCCTACGAGAAAACCCGGATCGAGTCCCGCGTACTCGAGGATCCACGTGAGCATGCTCGTCGTGGTCGTCTTGCCGTGCGTGCCGGCGACGGCCAGCACCCAGCGATCCGCAAGGACATGCCGGGCGAGCCATTCGGGACCCGAGGTGTACGGAATCGGGCTGTCGAGCAGTGCCTCGATGAGCGGGTTGCCCCGGCTCATGACATTGCCGACGACGACCACGTCAGGCTGCAACTCCAGCTGCTTCGGGTCGTACCCCTGGATCAACTCGATGCCGAGCGCCTGCAACTGCTCGCTCATCGGCGGGTACACGTTCTGGTCCGACCCCGTCACGCGATGGCCGGCCGCCCGCGCCAGCGCAGCGATACCGCCCATGAACGTGCCGCAGATACCCAGGATATGAACGTGCATCAGGTTTCCCCAGAGAACCTCAAGTTGCGGACGACTGCGCCCGCACGCCTTCACCCGATGCCTGGCCGGAACAGCTGGCCGACATAGATGATCGACAGGATCATCATCATCGTGAAGGCAAAGCCGGTGAACATGCTGCCCTCGACCGCAAGCATCAGTACGCGTCCGATCAGGAGCACCATGACAAACAACCGGATCACGCTCCAGCCGTCCGACAATGCGCCCGGCACGCCGACCAGGTGGTCAAGCGCCAGCAGCGCAATATCGAGGAGCGTCAGCAACAGCGCGATGCCGAGCACCGCGGACATGGTCTGCATGAACCGCGGCCGCCGGCCGAAAAACGCCAGCAGCACCCACACCCACACGAGCAGCATCACGATCTCGACAATCACGAGGGGCGCCACGCCCCGGAGCGTCCAGCCCGAGAGCAGCGCCTGCACGAAATTGCCGACGAAATAGGTGACCAGCAGGGTCGCCAGCAGCCCCCGCGAGACCGGCAGGTCCTCCGGGCCGCGGCGGCACAACGCGATATCGCGGAACAGGGCCAGCAATGCGCGCATCTTCCTAGCCGGAGAAGAGCGTGAAGCCGTGGGGTGTCATCAGTACCTGTATCATCGCCAGCCTCAAGGTTCCCGCCAGGCTCCGCACCGGAATTGTACACGGCATGCTCATTCAGACCTCCTCCCAGCTCGAAGACGCCCTCGCCCAGCTCGAACGCCAGCCGTTCATCACGCTGGATACCGAGTTCATGCGGGAGAGCACCTACTATCCAAAGCTGTGCCTGATCCAGGCTGCCAACGCGCATGCGTGCGTCCTGCTCGATCCGCTGGCCCTCAAGAATCTGGAGCCGCTGTTCCGGCAGCTGGCGCAGCGTTCGCAGACCAAGATCCTGCACGCCGCGCGGCAGGATCTCGAGGTCATGAGCCTCGCCAGCAGACAGCCCCCGGCCGGACCGATTTTCGACACGCAGATTGCGGCCGCATTGCTCGGCCTGCCTGCGCAGATCGGCTACGGCGACCTCGTCTTTCGTCGCCTCGGTGTCGCGCTCGACAAGGGCCATACGCGGACGGATTGGACACGCCGACCGCTGTCCACGGAGCAGATGGACTACGCCGCGGACGATGTCCGCTACCTCGTGCCCCTGTACGACGACCTGCGTGAGGCCTTGAGCGCCGCAGGACGCCTTCCGTGGCTCGAGGAAGAGACGAACCTGCTTGAAAACCCGGAGCTGTACCGGGTGGCGCCGGAAGACGCATGGAAGCGACTGAAGGGCCTCGAACGCCTGCAGCCGGCGCAACGTGCGGTCGCCAAGGCGCTGGCGGAATGGCGGGAGCACCAGGCCATGAAGTACGACAAGCCCCGCGGCTGGATCGTGCACGACGACACGCTACGGTCGATTGCCGAAACGCTGCCCGCAACACTGGACGAACTCGCCAATACGCGCAGCATGCCGCCGACGGTGGTCCGCAAGGTCGGCCAGGACCTGCTTGACCTGGTGAAGGCAGCCCGAGACAGGGCCGGGGACGAAGCCCCTGCGTCGCAGCCCTCCCGCCCCGAGTCCGAGGAGCTCGCGCTGGTCAAGCGCCTGAGCGCATTGATCCGTGAACTGGGTGAACAACTCGGCTTGAGCCCTGAGTTGCTCGCTACCCGCCGCGACATCGAGCAACTGGTGTATGGCCGCGATCCGGGCATCTTCGCCAAAGGCTGGCGCAAGGACGTGATCGGCGACCAGGTGATCGCCCTGGCCGGCCGATAGGCCCGGCTCGGGATTACCAGAGAGGCGGAGCCTTACTTCTTCTTTCGGGCCGGCTTGCGGACTGCCGACTTCTTGCGTGGCGGCGCTTTGCGAACTGCGGCCCGTTTGGTGGCCGGTTTGCGCCCCGCGGCCTTTGCAGCCGGTTTGCGCGCAGCAGTCTTCCGCTTCGCGCTCTTCTTCGCCCCTTTCTTCGCCGGCTTGCGCGCGGCTTTCTTTGCGGCTTTAGGCGCAGCCTTCTGCTTGGCCTTGGACTGCGCAGGCTTGCGCTTGGCGGCTTTCCGGACTGCCGGCTTCGCCGACTTCTTGCGCCTGGCCTGCGTTGGCTTGGCTGCAGCTGCAGCCTCCATGCGGGCAAAGACCTCTTCCATCTCGCCCTCACCCTTGACGACGCGCAGCAGGCCGAGCTTGCGGTAGTGCTCGATCAGCGGTTGAGTCTGCGCGGCATACACCTCCAGGCGCTTTGCAATGACCTCTTCCTTGTCATCGGGACGCTGGAACAGCTCGGGATGATCGGCGCAGTTGTCGCAGCGGGGCGTGGTGCCCGCCGGAGCGAAGGAAATACTGAACACGCGCCCACAGGTCCTGCAGATGCGGCGGCCGGCAAGCCGCTTGATCAACGTCCGCGTGCGGACTTCCATGAGCAGCACGGCCTCGAGCGGCGCGCCAAGTTCGATCAGCATGGCATTGAGTGCCTTCGCCTGTTCGCTGTTGCGCGGAAAGCCGTCGAGGACGAAGCCCGCCTTCGCATCCGGCTGGCCGAGGCGCTCGCGGATCAGCCCCAGGACGATATCGTCGGACACCAGTTGCCCCGCATCCATGGCCGCCTTGGCCTTGAGACCGAGCTCCGTCTGGCGCGCCACGGCGTCGCGCAGCAGGTCGCCCGAGGAGATCTGCGGAACCCCGTACTTCGCCTGCAGCCGCTGTGCCTGAGTGCCCTTGCCAGACCCCGGCGCGCCTAGTAATACGATTCTCATTGTTGGGGAACCTCTGAAATATTCGTCGGGGGAGCGAAGATTGCGCCCGCAAAGGCTCGCTACCCTACTAAAAAGTGCACTCCGAGCCAATGAGGGAAAGAAGGCGCGCCGCAGCCACGGCTCTCGGTAGAATGCGGCCAGCCGTCAGCCCTCCTGGAGCCTTCCATGCCTAAGCCCACGCCCCGGAACGCTTTTTACGCCCAGTCGGGTGGCGTCACCGCCGTCATCAATGCCTCCGCCTGTGGCGTCATCGAGACCTGCCGCAATCACAAGGGCCGCATCGGCAAGGTGTTCGCCGGCCGCAACGGCATCCTGGGCGCCCTGCAGGAAGACCTGATCGATACCAGCAAGGAATCGGCTGCCGCGATCCGCGCCCTCAGGCACACCCCGGCAGGCGCCTTCGGGTCGGCCCGCTACAAGCTCAAGAAGTTCGAGGACTCGACCGCGCAGTACGAACGACTGATCGAGGTCTTCAAGGCGCACGACATCGGGTATTTCTTCTATAACGGTGGCGGCGACTCGGCCGACACGTGCCTGAAAGTGGCGCAGCTCGCGAGCCGCATCGACTACCCCCTCAAGGCCATTCACGTGCCGAAAACCGTGGACAACGACCTGCCGCTGACCGATTGCTGCCCCGGGTTCGGTTCCGTTGCCAAGTACGTCGCGGTTTCGATCCGCGAGGCTGGATTCGACGTGGCCTCCATGGCCCGCACCTCGACCAAGGTGTTCATCCTGGAAGTCATGGGTCGCCATGCCGGCTGGATCGCCGCAGCGGGAGGGCTTGCGGCTGAAAAGGCGGGAGATTCCCCGCAGATCATCCTGTTTCCCGAGATCCCCTTCGACGAGGACAAGTTCTGCGCGAAGGTGCAGGACTGCGTCAAGCGGTATGGCTACTGCTCCGTCGTCGTGTCCGAAGGCGTGAAGAACCCTGAGGGCAAGTTCCTGGCCGATGCGGGTACCCGCGATGCCTTCGGCCACGCGCAGCTCGGGGGGGTCGCCCCGGTCGTGGCGGAAATCGTCAAACGCCGGCTGGGCTACAAGTATCACTGGGCGGTGGCCGACTACCTGCAGCGGGCCGCCCGCCACATTGCCTCGAAGGTTGACGTCGAGCAGGCCTATGCCGTCGGCAAGGCTGCCGTGGAGCTCGCGCTGAAGGGCGCCAACTCGGTCATGCCGTCCATCGTCCGGTTGGCAGACAAGCCCTATCGCTGGAAGATTGGCGTGGTGAAGCTTGAGGACGTCGCCAACCGGGAAAAGAAGCTACCGCGCGACTACATCACGGCAGACGGCATGCACATCACTGCCAAGGGCCGCCGGTACCTCGCCCCCCTCATCAAGGGCGAAGACTATCCCCCCTATCGCGACGGGCTACCGCAGTACGTGACCCTGAAGAACACCCCGGTCAAGCGCAAGCTGAAAGCAGACTTCGTGGTATAGTCGTCCGCGTTTTTGCGCTGCTGGTGGGCGCATTTTCCAAACACAATCAATCGCCTGTCCCCGCTTCAAGCCCCTTGCCGCAAGGTGGCGGAAGGCGGGAGCAGACGATCCGCTGATCGATAACTGGGAGGACTGGACTCATGTTGAGTACTTACGGGCTCTGGCTGGCCATTGGCGCCGGAATCCTGGCCATCATCTACGGCATTTTCTCTGCGCAGTGGATCGTGCGCCAGCCGGCTGGCAACGAGCGCATGCAGGAAATTGCAGCCGCCATCCAGGCGGGCGCGCAGGCTTACCTGAATCGCCAGTACTCGACCATCGCCATCGTTGGCGTCGTCCTGTTCCTGGTCCTCGGGTTTGCGCTCAACTGGCCTACGGCCGGTGGCTTCCTCGTCGGCTCGGTGCTGTCCGGGCTCGCAGGCTACATCGGCATGCACGTCTCCGTGCGCGCCAACGTCCGCACGGCTCAGGCAGCCAGCGTCGGTCTGAACCCTGCGCTGCAGGTTGCGTTCCGCGGCGGCGCCATCACCGGGATGCTCGTAGTCGGCCTCGGCCTCCTCGGCGTGGCTGCGTACTACCTCGTGATGCTGCAAGTCACGGATGGCGACACTGCGCTGCACTCGCTGGTTGGCCTCGCCTTCGGCGGTTCGCTGATCTCGATCTTCGCGCGACTGGGCGGCGGCATCTTCACGAAGGGCGCTGACGTCGGCGCCGACCTCGTGGGCAAGGTCGAAGCCGGCATTCCCGAAGATGACCCCCGCAACCCTGCCGTGATCGCGGACAACGTGGGCGACAACGTGGGCGACTGCGCCGGCATGGCCGCGGACCTGTTCGAAACCTACGCCGTGACCGTGGTGGCCACGATGCTGCTCGCCGGCCTCCTGGTCAGCGAAGTCGGCGCGAATGCGGTGCTCTACCCGCTGGTGCTCGGCGCCGTGTCCATCGTGGGCTCCATCATCGGCACCTTCTTCGTGAAAGTGTCTGACGGCGGCAAGATCATGAACGCCCTGTACCGTGGCGTCTTCGTGTCAGCCGTCGTGGCTGCCATCGCGTTCTATCCCGTCACGATGATGATGATGGGCGACATCGCCATGGACATGTACTTCTGTGCGCTCATCGGCCTCGGCCTCACGGGAGCCATGATCGTCATCACCGAGTACTACACGGCCACCGAATACGCACCCGTGCGCTATGTCGCGGCGGCTTCGCAGACGGGTCATGGCACCAACGTCATCGCCGGTCTTGCCATCTCGATGAAGTCGACAGCGCTGCCGGTGCTCGCCGTCTGCGCCGCCATCTGGGGCTCGTTCGAACTCGGCGGCTTGTACGGCATCGCGATTGCGGCAACAGCCATGCTGTCGATGACCGGCATGATCGTTGCGCTCGACGCGTACGGCCCGATCACCGACAACGGCGGCGGCATTGCCGAAATGTCCGGCCTGCCGAAGAACGTGCGTACCATCACGGACGCGCTGGATGCCGTGGGTAACACGACGAAGGCCGTCACGAAGGGCTATGCCATCGGCTCGGCAGGCCTCGCCGCGCTCGTGCTGTTCGCAGACTACACCCACAACCTCGATGCCATCGGCAAGCTGCAGCCGTTCAGCCTGTCCGACCCGGCCGTCATCATCGGCCTGTTCATCGGCGGCATGGTCCCTTACCTGTTCGGCGCGATGGCAATGGAAGCCGTGGGCCGTGCCGCGAGTTCCGTGGTGGTGGAAGTCCGCCGCCAGTTCCGCGAGATCAAGGGCATCATGGAAGGCACCGCCAAGCCTGACTACTCGAAGGCGGTCGACCTGCTGACACGCGCGGCGATCAAGGAAATGATCATCCCGTCGCTGCTGCCGATCCTGGTTCCGGTGGTGGTCGGATTCGGCATGAACATCCTGATGGGTCCGGGCGCAGGCGTGAAGGCGCTGGGCGGCCTGCTCATCGGCACGATCGTCACCGGCATCTTCCTCGCGATTTCGATGTGCACCGGTGGCGGTGCCTGGGACAACGCGAAGAAGTACATCGAGGAAGGCAACTTCGGCGGCAAGGGTTCCGAGACGCACAAGGCCGCCGTGACCGGCGACACCGTGGGCGACCCCTACAAGGACACCGCTGGCCCTGCGATCAACCCGTTGATCAAGATCATCAACATCGTGGCGCTGTTGCTGGTGCCTTTGCTGTAAGCGGCACGCACGGCACGGAGACGAAAAAGGCGCAGCGAGAGCTGCGCCTTTTTCTTTGGGCTGGGGGCTGGAGCCAGAGGCTATCGGGATCCTTCCACCTCAAGCCTCTTTCAGACGGCTCTGGCGGCCACGCGGTTCATTGGCTGGGGGCGCCCGAGCTGGTAGCCCTGAACGAAGTCGACGCCCATGCGCTTGGCGGCCTCGAGGGCGCCCATGTCCTCGACGTGCTCGGCCACCACCTTGAACTTCAAAGTACGCGCAAGCTTGATCATCGCAGCCACCAGCGCCTGGTTGACGGTGTCGGCAGCCAGATTGCTGATGAACGAACCGTCGATCTTGATGTAGTCGAGCGCCAGGTTCTTGAGGTTCCCGAACGAGGACAGTCCGCGGCCGAAGTCATCGAGCGCGAAATGGCACCCCATGCCGTGCAGCACGCCGATGAAGCGGCGGGAATGGTCCATGTTGGTGATGACGGCGTTTTCCGTCACCTCGAAGCAGATCTGGTGCGGCGAGACTCCCGTGCGATCCAGGCAGTCGACGACGAACTCAAGGAACTGCGGATCCCCCAGCGTCTGGCCGGACAGGTTGATGGCCAGGCTGCGGCCGACGGGCAGGCGAATGCCACCGCGACCCAGCGCGGTGAACGCGTGCTGCACCACCCAGCGATCCACTTCTCCCATGAGCCGGTAGCGTTCTGCAGCACGCAGGAACTCCGAAGGCAGGATGCCGCCGGGAACCGCGTCGTCCTGGAGACGCAACAGCACCTCGAATGCCGGTCCATCTCCGGTGGCGCTCGACGTGGCCACGATGGGCTGCATCAGCAGCTCGAAGCTGCCTTCCTTGAGCGCGAACTGCAGCTTCTGCAACCACTGGATCTCGCCGCGGTGCCGGGCCGCGGCCTCGTCGCGCGATGAGTAGACGTGGACGTGGTTGCCCTGCTTCTTGGCGACGTAGCAGGCCGAGTCGGCGGCGCTGATCACTTCATCGAGGGCGCCGCTCTCGCTCGACACCTCGATGAGACCGACGCTGACGCCGACGGTGAAGATCTTGTCCTTCCATACGAAACGGTAGTCGTTGACCTTCTGGACCACGTCGTCCGCAATCTGGCGGGCCTTCTCGAGCGGGCAGCCGACGAGCAGCAGGCCGAACTCGTCCCCCCCCAGACGTCCCGCCGTATCCGAGTCACGGACCGTATCCTTGATGAGCGCAGCGACCTCGCGGAGCATGCTGTCGCCCGCCGCGTGGCCGCATGAATCGTTCACCGTCTTGAAGCGGTCCAGGTCGAGATAGCACAGCGCGTGGCGGGAGGAATTGGCGCGAGCCAATTCCAGCGATTCCTGCACGCGGCGCTCGAACTCACGACGATTGGCAAGGCCCGTGAGCGCGTCATGGCTCGCCTGGTACGACATCTGTTGCGTCAGGCCGCGCATCTCGCTGACGTCGCGGATCACCACCACGGCCCCGACCAGTTCGCTGCGCTGGTTCTTGAGGGGCGACGCGGACAGCTCCACCGAGCGCTCGTTCTCGCCGCTGCGCGACACCATCAGGCCACGGCGGCCGACGGTCACCCGCGCTTTCGATGCGAGGCACTGTTTGACCGGATCGCCGAGCGAACGGCGGTCGTTCTCGTCCACGAGCGCGATGACTTCCGTGATGAGCTTGCCAAGCGCGTCAGGCGCCGCAATGCCCATCAGCTGCTCGGCAGCCTGGTTCAAGTAGTCGATGTGCCCGGCAGCGTCCGTCGTGATGACGCCTTCACCGATGGAATCAAGCGTTTCCCAGGCCGTGGGCCGGGACCGGGCCACGGCCGTGGACGCGGTGGTACGCGGCCCCATTTCAACCAGCGTGATCAGCAGAGCCGGCAGGCCCTGGTAGTCGATGCGCGTACAAGCGAGCTCAACCCTCGCTGTCTGGTTGACGGCGGGATGCAGCTCGACCTCGAGCCGGGTCGGCGCCTGCTCTTCACGCAACTTGCGCTTGATGTACTCGCCCACCAGCCCTTCATAGTCGTGGTGGACCACCGTGGCCAACGGCTTGCCAAGCAATTCAACGCCCGAGTTTGCCCCAACCAGCGCTGCGAACCGGTCGTTCGCGAAGACCAGGGTGTCGCGATGGACCGCTACGGCTTCGTGGAGGCTCGTCAGAACATCGCCGATGACCTGCTCGCGCGCTTCCAGCTTGCTGTCGAACCTCGATACCTGGTCGAGCAGCTCGTTGGCGGCAGTGGCGAGCGTTTCGGCACTGCCATCCGCGGATACCCGGGCAGCAAAGCGACCCGTCCGGACAATGCCGCTCAGCTCCTCGGCGGCACGGGTGAGCGCCAGGCCGTTGCGTCTGCACCAAACGAGCAAACCAGCCAGGGAGGCTGCGAGGATCGCAAGCAGGAGGGTCACGGTGCCGGGCATGGGAACTAGCAGGACGCTCCTCTGAACTGTATTGGTCGCAGCTGGCAATGCAAAACTGTGGCGCAAGCCGTTGACGCAGCATATCTGATGCCCGACGCCCAACTTGGAGGATTGACCATAATCGTCATGGCCTTTTCTGGATGGGGACCGACTGCAGTCAAGTTCGACGCCGGCAACCGCCCCCTTCCCGGCAGCCGTCCGGGCGGCTGCCCAGACCCGGCAAGCGGCTTATCTTGGGGCCGGGCGCCGATGTGCTTTACACTTGCGCCACCGCACCGGGACCGCCCCCGGCCGCAGGCACCCCCACGACTTCGGACAGAGAGTACGCATGAGTCTGGTCAATACGAGTATCGAAGCAGCCCGGCGGCAGATGGTCGAGCAGCAGGTCCGTGCCTGGGACGTGCTCGATCCGAAGGTGCTGGACGTGCTCCGCCGGGTCCGTCGCGAGGCCTTTGTGCCCGCAGGGTTCGGCGAGCTCGCCTTTGCCGACGCCCCGATACCGCTCGGCCACGACGAGGTGATGCTGCCCCCGAAGATGGACGGCAAGATCCTGCAGGCGCTTGACCTCAAACCCACCGACGCCGTGCTCGACGTCGGTAGCGGCACGGGCTTCCTTGCAGCCTGTCTGAGCCGCATGGCGGCCCGGGTCCGTTCCATCGAGATTCATGCCGACCTGGCCGAACTCGCCGCACGCAACCTGCTTGCTGCCGCGGCCAACAATGTCGTGGTTGAAAAGGCCGACGCCACGCAGCTGTCCGAAGCGGGTCAGTACGACGCGATCGCCGTATCCAGCTCGCTGCCGGTCTATGACTCCCGCTTCGAGCAGGCGCTTAAAAGTGGCGGCCGGCTGTTTGTCGTGGTCGGCGAAGCGCCCGTCATGGAGGCTTGGCTGGTCACGCGGACCGGCGACAGCGCCTGGAGCCGTGTCGCGCTATTCGAGACGTCGATCCCGGCCCTGGTCAATTCACAGCGCCCTTCGCGTTTCGTGTTCTGAATTTCTCCGGCCATCCCCGCTATCAGGAACATACCTTGAGCATTCCCGAAATCACGCCCGCCGAGTTCCTTGCGCGCAAGGGACGCGGAGAAAACTTGACGCTTCTTGACGTGCGTGAAGCGTGGGAGCTGGGTATCGTGAGTGTGCCCGGAATCATCCATATCCCGATGAACGAAGTGGCGAACCGCTTGAGTGAGCTCGATCAGTCGGTGGAAACGGTGGTTCTGTGCCGCTCAGGAAGGCGCAGCCTCGAAATCGCACGGCTGCTGCAACAGCAGGGCTTCCGCGTGGCCAATCTGGCGGGTGGCATCCTCGCCTGGGCGAAGGATGTGGATCCCAGCCTGGCAACCTACTGAACTCCAGGTACCGGCCGGGTTCGAACGACGCAATTCGCCCTGCCAGCCCCCATACCGCCGGCACCTACCAAGGACACGCTCCGATGAGACAGACAACGCGCTTCGCAATCACCTTGAGCCTTGTGCTGGCCGCTCCGTTTGCGTATGGCGCCGACCTCCTCGAGGTCTACCAGCGGGCGCTGCAGAGTGATCCGCAGATCCGCGAAGCCGACGCGACCCGGCTCGCGACGCTCGAGTCCAAGCCCCAGGCGCTGGCCGGCCTGCTGCCGACAGTCAGTGCCAACAGCAACTACATCTCGCGCAACCAAAAGGGCGAGAACAGCACGCTCGCGGTGGTGGGCGGCGTTCCTGTCGTCGGCACCACGACGCAGACCATCGATGCCACCATCAAGCAGTACCAGATCCAGCTGACGCAGCCGCTGTTCCGCTGGGACCGCTGGGTGGCACTGCGCCGGGCTGACGAACAGGTCGCGCAGGCTGAAGCGGACTTCAAGGCCGCCGAACAGAACCTCGTGTTCCGCGTCTCGCAGCGCTATTTCAACGTCCTCTCTGCGAAGGACCAACTGGAAGCCACGGAGGGTGCGCTGGCCGCCGTGAGCCGCCAGTTTGAACAGGCCGAACAGCGCTACGAAGTCGGCCTCATCGCCATCACCGACGTGCAGGAATCCCGCGCCGCAGCCGACCAGGCCCGCGCCGCCGTCATCGCCGCCAAGCGCACGCTGTCGACCAACCAGGAACTGCTGCGCGAGCTGACGGGCGAGATGTTCACGACGCTCGCGGCCCCCGGCGAAGACATGCCCCTCAAGAGCCCGAGCCCTGCGAGCGAGGAACAATGGGTGTCGGCCGCCATGGAGCAGAACCTGACATTGATCTCGAGCCGCTTGTCCCTCGACATCGCCAAGGAAGCCATCAGCAACGCGCGCACGGGACACTACCCGACGCTCGACCTCGTGGGCACGCGTTTCAACAATGCCCAGAATGCCGACCAGATCAACAACGGCAATCCGTCGCCCGCCAACAGCGATATCACGCAGGACTCGATCGCGCTGCAGCTGACGGTACCGATTTACTCGGGCGGCGCCGTCTCCTCGCGAGTGCGCGAGCAGGTGTACCGGCATCGCGCAGCCCGCGAGCGCCTCGAGCGTACCGCGCGCGAAACCGAACGCGCGGCGCGTGACGCTTACCTCGGCGTGAACAGCGGCATCGCGCGGGTCCAAGCGCTCAGGCAGGCCGTGGAGTCCAGCCGCACCGCGCTGCGGGCCTCCGAGGCCGGCTTCGAAGTCGGCACGCGTACCACCGTCGACGTGCTGGATGCGCAGCGCCGGTTGCTCGATGCGGAGACGAACTACGCCCGCAGCAAGTACGACTACATCATCGGCATCATCCAGCTGAAGCAGGCCGCTGGAACGCTCTCTCGCGACGACCTGGCCGAAATCAACGGCTGGCTGAAGGAATAGCCGGCGGCGCAGGTAGGAAGCCGCGGAAGCCTTAAGGAAGCGAGGCAGCCCGACTTCCTGCACTCTGGCTTCCTTGGCTTCCTAGCTTCCTTGGCTTCCTTGGCTTCCTTGGCTTCCTTGGCTTCCTAGCTTCCTAGCTTCCTAGCTTCCCAGCTTCCTTAGGGCATCCGTGCCGCCACCAGCTGGACGATCCGCTCGACCGCACCGCGATTGCCAGCAAGCACGCCCATGCCAGCCTCGCCCCGGTGTTTCCGCTCGGCAGCGTCGCCGAGCAACCGCGTCACCACTGCCGCCACATCCCCTTCGCTCCGGACTTCGATCGCGGCACCTGCATCAAGCAGCGCGTGAGCGACATCCGGTGCATTGAATACATAGGGACCCGTGAGGACCGGCAGCCCCAATGCCGCCGGTTCAAGCAGGTTGTGCCCGCCAATCGGAACCAGCGTTCCGCCCACCAAGGCAACGTCTGCGCTGGCGTAGAACAAAAGCAGCTCGCCCAGGGTATCGACCAGCAGCACCGTGGTGTCGGGCGCGACCGGGCTGCTACTTGAACGCGTCACGAAGCTGACACCGCGGTGCGCAAGCAGCGCCTTCACGTCGGCAAACCGCTGCGGATGCCGTGGCACGAGGATCAGCAGCGCGGCCGGCTGCGACTCCCGCACCTGCCTGTGGGCCTCCAGCAGCACCGCCTCCTCACCATCGCGCGTGCTGCCAGCGATCCACACGGGCCGCGCATTCCCGATCTGGTCTCGCAAGGCGCGTCCCGCAGCACGGATCTCCGCCGAGACATCGAGATCGAACTTGAGATTGCCGGCCACCTGGGTTCGTGCCGGATTCGCGCCGATGGACAGATACCGCTCCGCGTCGACGGCGGTTTGTGCCGCGACTGTGATGTCGCCGGCAAACACATCGCGCAGCGCGCCCAGGAACCACCGATAGCGCGGCGCCGATCGCGGCGACAGACGCGCGCTCGCAATCGTGAGTGGAATCCCGCGTCGGCTGCACTCGCGGAAAAGCACCGGCCAGATTTCCGTTTCCATGACGATGCCCGCTCGGGGCTGCACGCGGTCCAGGAATCGACCCACCGCACCCGGAAGGTCAAAGGGCAAGTAGCAGTGCGTGACCCGGTCCGCGAGCAGTTCACGGACCTGCCGGGCACCCGTCGGGGTCGTCGTCGTCACCACGATGGGCAGCAACGGCCACCGCTCCTTGAGTCGCGGGACCAGAATGGCGGCCGCGCGAACTTCACCGACGGACACTGCATGGACCCACAACGTGGGACCCGACAGCCCGGGACCGAAGCCGAAGCGTTCGCCGGCGCGGTCCCAATAGGCACGATCCCGGAAGCCACGGCCGAGCTGCACCAGGAAGGCGAGCGGCGCGATCAGGTACGTGAGCAGCGAATAGAGCAGGCGCATACGATATTCTCTCTGCTCTCGCGCCCTAAATACACCTGCATGTCCCAACCGCAAGCCCCGCCGCCGACGCCGCTCCGCCACTTTCTCGGTCCCCGTTACTGGCCGGTCTGGCTCGGTCTCGCGCTGATTCGCGCCGTGATGCTGCTGCCGTTCCCCGCAATTCTAGGCTGCGGACGTTTGCTTGGGCGGCTCGCGTATCTGGTCAGTCGGCGCGAAAAGCACGTCGCCCGGATCAACATCGCCCTCTGCCTGCCGGAGCTGGATGAGCTCGCGAGGGAACAGTTGGTCCGTCGGCATTTCGAGGCGCTCGGATCCGCCGTCTTCGAGACCGGGCTCGTCTGGTGGGAATCGGATGCGCGACTCAACCGCTGGGTGCGCATCGAGGGCATGGACCATCTCACGCGGGCCCTTGAGGCCGGCAAGGGTGCCATTCTCCTGAGCGCGCATTTCACCTGCCTGGAGATGGGGGCCCGCGCGCTGACGATGCACACGCCCACGAGCATCATGTACATGGCCCCACGCAATCCGTTGATCGCCGAACTGGCACGGCGCAGCCGGGGCCGCCACGCCGTCAAGGCGATTGCCAGCGACCAGGTGCGCGATATCCTGCGCAGCCTGGCTGACAATCTCACTGTCTGGTACGCCCCGGACCAGCGCTATACGGAAAAGATGAGTGCCATCGTGCCGTTCTTCGGCCAGCCCGCCGCCACCAACATCGCCACGTCGCGACTCGCCCGCATTTCGGGTGCCCGTGTACTGCCCTACTTTCCAGAACGGCTCGCGGACGGTTCGGGCTATGCCATGCGCATCGGCGCACCGCTCGAGGACTTTCCCTCCGAGGATCCGGTAGCCGATGCGCTGCGTTTCCACGCGCTGATCGAAGCGCACGTCAGGCGCAGCCCGGAGCAGTATCTGTGGACCTACAAGCGACTCAAGCTTCCTGGCCCCAACAGCGACGTGTACCGATGACTGCCGCGTCGCCGACTGCGTCGTCCCGATTCGCGCCACGCTATTGGCCCACGTGGGTGGCGCTGGCGGTGCTGCGTGTCTTCGAACCGCTACCATACGGATTGCAGGCCTGGCTAGGACGCACCCTGGGACGGCTGCTGTTCTTGCTGCCCTCGAGCTTCAAGCGGATCGCAGCACGCAACATCGAGCTGTGCTGCCCACAGCTTGGGGCAGCCGAACGCAACCGGCTGCTCGCGCGGCATTTCGAGAGCCTAGGGTTGGGCCTGTTCGAAACGGGCATTACGTGGTGGAGCCTGGACAGTCGCCTGCTCGGAATGACCACAGTGGAGGGACTCGAACATCTGGACGCAGTCCTGGCAGCCGGGAAAGGCGCCATCCTGCTCAGCGCGCATTTCACGACGCTCGAGATTGGCGCTCGTGCGATCTGCGCCCGTCGGCCGACCAGCATCATGTATCGTCCGACGAAGAACGCGGTGCTCGAACAGTTCCTCAAGGACAATCGCGGCCGGCATGCAAGGCGCGCGATCCCGCGCGATGACATCCGCACACTGATCGGTGCGCTCAAGGCAAACGAAATCGTGTGGTATGCGCCGGACCAGGCCTATCGCAAGAAGGGCGCCGAGATGGTGCCGTTCTTCGGAATTCCGGCGGCCACGAATACGGCAACTTCCCGGCTCGCTCGACTCACCGGTGCCGCCGTGTTGCCCTACTTCCCCGAGCGGTTACCCGGCAACAAGGGCTATCGAATGGTTATCCAGCCGGCGCTCGAAGGCTTCCCGAGCGAGGATGCCGCGGCCGACGCCTTGCAGTTCAATCACCTGATCGAAGCGCAGATCCAGCGGGTCCCGGACCAGTACCTGTGGATCCATCGCCGGTTCAAGGGCGTGACGGCGGACTATCCTGACTACTACTCAAGGAAGCCGCGCAGGCAGGTGGGGAAGCTAGGAAGCTAGGAAGCTAGGAAGCCGGAATGGGGCAGCAGCCGCCGCGCAGCGGCGACATCTGGCTTCCTGCCTTCCTAGCTTCGTGGCTTCGTGGCTTCCTGACTTCCTGCAATACTGCCGCCCCGATAGCCATCCCGCAGCGCCTGCCACTCCGCGTTGCCAAACCGGACGTCCACCCGCTGCCTTTTGATCTTCTCGAGCGACCGCTTGAGCCGTGCGATGACCGCTGCCTGCCAGGCTCCACCGGCGCGAACGCACGCCCGATCGAAATCGATGATGTGAACCTCACTACCCGAGCCGACCATCAGGTTGTGGGCATTCAGGTCGACGTGATGCACGCCACGATGGTGCAGGCGCGCAATCACCCTGCCGATGTCTCTCCAGACCGGGAGTGCCAGCGCTGCTCCCGTAATCCGGTCCGCCAGGGTGCGCGCGTCAGGAATCTCCGTCGTGATGAGGTCGGCGCAATAGCTCGGGCCCGAACGGACATACCGGGCGGCCACTGGCACAGGTACCGGGAAGCCCTCCTGGTGCAGCATCGACAACAGCCGCCATTCGCGGAACGAACGGGTGCGGTCCTCGCCCGTCCACAAGTACGAATCGTCGACCCACCTCGCGATCAGGCCTCCGCGCCGATAGTGCCTCAATACCCAGTGCCGGCTGCCGTCGCGGATGAAGACGACTTGCCCGCGCCCCCCCGTCGTGGCGGCGATGGCCGTGCGCCCTGCCCAGTACGCGGGAGTGAACAGCTCGTCATCGGGCTTAACCACGCAAGATGCATCGTATAGGATGCTGCCGGCTGCACTCCGAATCTGGCGTTCACTCATGGTCGGTCGCGGAATGCGGTGTACTCATGCTTCATATTGTACCCATGCCGATGCAGTACCCTTGGCTGCCAATACAATAACAAAGCGTGTCGCCTCCTCTGGATAGTCCCCTGTTCACCACCCCGCCCCGCGAAGTCTGCATCCTGCGCCTGTCGGCGATCGGCGATGTCTGCCATGCGCTGGCCGTCGTGCGCACGCTCCAGCAGGCATGGCCGGAGACCCGCTTTACCTGGGTGATCGGCAAGCTCGAGGCGCGCCTGTTCAAGGGGATTGCGGACATCGAGTTCATCGTGCTCGACAAGGGCAGGGGACTCACTGCCTATCTCGATCTGCGCCGCGCCCTGCGCGGGCGTCGCTTTGACCTGCTGCTGCACATGCAACTCTCCCTCAGGGCCAGCGTCGCGAGCGCGTTGATCCCGGCGCGCGTCAAACTCGGCTTCGACCGTGCCCGCGCCCGCGAACTGCAGTGGCTGTTCACCAACGCCCATATCCCCGCTGCAGAGCGCCAGCACGTACTCGATAGCCTGTTCGGCTTTGCGGAGCGCGTGGGCGTCCACGACAAGCCCCTGCGCTGGGATATCCCCGTCGACCAAGCGGCGCTCGAGCACGCCGTCCGTGTCATTCCCGCAGGCACGGCGACGATCGTTATCAGTCCCTGCTCAAGCCATGCTGCCCGCAACTGGCGGCCGGAGTACTACGCCCGGGTCGCCGACTACGCCGTGGGGATACTGGGCCTCAGCGTGCTGTTGTGTGGCGGTCCGAGTCCGGGCGAACGGCAAATGGGGGATGCGATCCTGGCCCACATGCGCCACCCCTGCACCGACCTGATCGGCAAGGACACCCTCCCGGCATTGCTTGCCACGCTGGCACGGGCGACGGTGGTACTCACACCCGATTCCGGCCCGGCGCACATGGCTACGGCGGTGGGGACTCCGGTCATCGGGCTGTATGCGGCCACGAATCCCGCGCGCAGCGGCCCGTATTTGAGTCGGCAGTGGTGTGTAGACCGCTACGATGCGGCTGCCCGCAAGTTCCTCAAGAAACCGGCGACCGAAATTCCGTGGACCACCAAAATTGAAGAACCCGGGGTCATGGACCTGATCCAGCCCGAGGACGTCTACAAGAAACTCCATGCTGTCCTGTCCCAGCAGGCGCGCCGTTCAATCCGTCGCTGACACGGAACCCTCATGGAAACGCTGCCCCTGACATTGCTGGTGATGACGTACAACGAGGCCGGGAACATTGGCCGCTGCCTGGACAGCGTGCCGTTCGCCGCCGAGAAAATCGTCATCGACAGTGGCAGCACCGACGAGACGTGTGCGATCGCCGTATCCCACGGGGCCCGTGTGGTGCATCAGGACTGGCTGGGCTTCGGACCACAGCGCAATTTCGCAAGCACGGTGGCGGCGAATGACTGGATCCTGTTCCTGGATGCGGATGAATGCCTGTCGCCCGAGCTGCTGAGTGCATTCGCCTCTCGACTTCCCAAGGTGATGCAGTCCGATGCAGCCGGTGCGATCCTGCGCCGCGAAGCGTGGTACCTCGGCGCGCCAATGCGCTGGTACAAACCGATGGTCGGCGAAAAGATCGCCCGCCTTTATCACCGCGGCCGCGCCCGCTGGACCGATGCGCGCGTCCATGAATCGCTGCGCTTCGATGGCCAGGTGGAACAGTTCGATGCACCGTTCCGCCACTACTACAACCCGACCCTCGTGCACGAACAGCTCAAGATGCTGAAGTATGCCGAGCTGAAGGCACACGACTGGCTTGACCGCGACAGATCGCCTCGGCTGTGGGAAGCACCGCTCGTCTTCGTGAGCACGTTCTTCAAGGACTACATATTGAGGCGCGGCTTCCTCGACGGCGCGCGCGGCTACATCGTTTCCCACGTCGCTGCGAACTATGCGGTCTACAAGCGCCTGCGTTACTACGAGATGCGCCAGAACCCGGAGTCGCTCGACCTGGCCGATACCGTGTTGAAAAAGCACGGGCTTCAGCGCGGGGAATGAGGGGCAGCATGCAGGTGAAGAAGGCCGGGAAGCACGGAAGGGGCGGAAGCCGGACGGTCCTTAGAATAGGCGGCTGCTCGCCAGTCCTATGCGCCTTCCTGGCTACCCCCACTTCCCAGCTTCCTCGGCTTTCCTGGCGTCCCTGGCTTCCACCACTTTACTGACCAACGAATTATTGACGGAGAGCAACGCGTGACCGAGATCCAGGTGCCCATTTCCCCGGGCGAGCTCATCGACAAGATCACCATCCTCGAGATCAAGTCCGACCGCATGTCGGATCCGAAGAAGCTTGCCAACGTGCGGCACGAACTCGGCCTGCTCAAGGCCACCTGGCAGGCATCCGACTACTCGCGAACGGACATCAGCGCCGAGTGGGCACGCCTCAAGCACATCAACGAGCAGCTGTGGGTGGTCGAGGACGACATCCGCGACAAGGAGCGGGCACGGCAGTTTGATGCACGCTTCGTCGAACTCGCCCGGGCCGTCTATGTGACCAATGACGAGCGCGCGACCGTGAAGCGCAGCATCAATGACCGGTTGGGCTCGAAGATCGTGGAAGAAAAGAGCTACGCCGACTACGGAGGGACGGGAAGCTAGGAAGCTAGGAAGCTAGGAAGCTAGGAAGCTAGGAAGCGGGGAAGCCAGGGAAGCCAGGGAAGCCAGGGAAGCCAGGGAAGCAGGCACTCTTGTTGGAGTCCACTCTGGCTTCCGCTGCTTCCGTTGCTTCCTGTGCTTCCTGTGCTTCCTGTGCTTCCTGTGCTTCCTGTGCTTCCTGTGCTTCCGCTGCTTCCCCGGCTTCCCATAGCGCTCAGCGCTTGAGCGTGTACTCGGCGCTGCAGTAAGGGCACTTGGCCCAGCCGGTCTTTTCAATCTGCAGAAACACCTTGGGGTGCGAGTTCCACAGGTTCATGTCCGGGCTCGGGCAGGACAGTGGCAGGTCGGCTGCCGTCACCGTGTACTGGCTCTGTGCATTCGGCTGGACGAGCTTTTCGGACCGCTCTAGGGTTGCCATCAATCGACTCCAGATAAGAAAACGGCTGACAGGCCGCGATTATCGCCGAATCGCCCGGCATTGGACACCGGAAGGCACCTTCCGCCGCCGGCTTCGACGGCCGCGAACCAGGGACACCCAGCCAACCGCTCATCCGTCTCCGCACGGCGCTGCCTTGAAGGCATTTCGTGACCGGCTGCTGGCCCGTCCGGCCCCTTTCTTAATCCCGATCCCTTCGACGTTCGAACGTTTCGTGCCGCATGGTACGAACAGCGAACCGCACTCAGCCCAGCTTTGCGATGGCCTTGGCAACCGCGGGAGTGAACCCTGCGCCACCCTGGCTCAAGTGGGCAACGACCTGCTTGCGCATCCTCGGGTCCCAGAAGCGCTTGAGATGATCGGCAATCAGCTGCGCAGCGGTGTCCTCGTCATTGGCAGTGACAAAGAACGAGCCGATCTCGTTGGCCATCTTCACGAGGTGGTCGATATTCACGATCAGACAAGCCTGTGGGGGTGGGTATACGCGACGTGACTGTCGTCGCGGGCGAAGCCGATCAAGGTCATGCCGCAGTCCTGGGCCAGGCGAATGGCGAGTGCGGTGGGCGCGGAGATGGCAGCCATCAGCGTGACGCCGGCAGTGGCGGCCTTCTGGACCATTTCATAGCTGGCGCGGCTCGACACGAGCAGGTACCCGGCGCTGGCATCCGTGCCAGCGCGAAGCAACGCTCCGATGACCTTGTCGAGCGCGTTATGACGGCCAACGTCTTCGCGCACGATCTGCACGCCGGACTGCGGACGACACCAGGCGGCCGCATGCACACTGCCGGTTCGTGCATTGAGCGGCTGCTGTTTCTGCAGATCCTTGAGGGCCGCGTGCAGCTCGGCGGCGCCAATGGTCACACCCGCGCCGACCGGGGCTGGGCGGCGGATGGCCTCTTCAAGCGTCTCGGTGCCGCACAGTCCGCAACCAGTCCGCCCGGTCAGGTTCCGTTGCCGCAGCAGCAACGCGGAGAAACGCTCGGGTGCGATGGTCAGACGGAGCTCGCAGGCGTCGTCCAGCATCGCGGCTTCGACTCCGCGGATCTCCCCGGGTGTATCGACGAGTGCCTCGGTGAACGTGAAACCCACGCCCAGATCTTCGAGGTCCTGCGGCGTTGCGAGCATGACGACATGGGGTATGCCGTGATAGACGAAGGCGACGGGGACTTCTTCGGCGACGTCATCAGGCACCTGCTCCACATGCCCTGCGCGCCACCGCCGTACATCGACAGTGCGCACCGTGGCACCCGGCGCCGCAGGCGCGTCGTCAGGAAGTCGTGGCATCGGGATTCCGCCTGATGCGCAGTTGCTGCGCCGCTGCTTCGCGGTGTCGCAGCTGCCAGTTCGCAGGCTGGGTCACGCGCACCACCTGGACGGCGGTGACCTTGTACTCCGGGCAATTGGTCGCCCAGTCCGAGTTGTCGGTGGTCACGACATTCGCACCCGACTCCGGGAAGTGGAACGTGGTGTAGACGACGCCGGGCTGTACCCGCGTCGTGACTTCGGCGCGCAGCACGGTGTCGCCCGCACGACTCGCCACGCCCACCCAGTCCGCATCGCGGATGCCACGTTCTTCAGCATCGTGCGGATGAATCTCGAGCCGATCTTCCGGATGCCATACGACATTGGCCGTCCGTCTTGTTTGCGCGCCGACGTTGTACTGTGTCAGCACCCGCCCTGTTGTCAGGATCAGCGGAAAGCGGGCGTTGACCCGCTCGTCCGTCGGCACGTACTCGGTGACATAGAAGCGGCCCTTGCCGCGCACGAAGTGATCGACATGCATGGTCGGCGTACCTTCTGGCGCTGCATCGTTGCAGGGCCACTGGATACTGCCGAGGTGCTCGAGCTTGTCGTACGACACGCCCGCGAAGGTCGGCGTGAGGCGGGCAATCTCGTCCATGATCTCGGACGGATGCGAGTAACTCATGCTGAACCCGAGCTTCTGCGCGAGCGCAACAGTCACTTCCCAGTCCGCGAGACCCGCCAGCGGTTCCATGACCTTGCGGACACGCGAGATGCGCCGCTCGGCATTCGTGAATGTGCCGTCTTTTTCAAGGAACGAGGAGCCCGGCAGGAACACATGCGCATACTTGGCCGTTTCGTTCAGGAACAAGTCCTGGATGACGATGCACTCCATCGCCGCGAGCGCCGCTGTCACGTGTTGCGTGTTCGGGTCGGACTGCGCGATGTCCTCGCCCTGGATGTAGAGTCCCTTGAAGCTGCCATCGAGCGCCGCCTCGAACATGTTGGGAATCCGCAGACCAGGCTCGTTCTGCAGGTGGACGCCCCACATCGATTCGAACAGGCCCCGCACGCTGTCATCGCCCACATGCCGATAACCGCTGAACTCATGGGGGAACGAGCCCATGTCGCACGAGCCCTGGACATTGTTCTGGCCGCGCAGAGGATTCACGCCGACGCCGGGGCGGCCTAGATTGCCGGTGGCCATCGCCAGGTTCGCGATCCCCATGACCATCGTGGTGCCCTGGCTGTGCTCAGTAACGCCGAGACCGTAGTAGATCGCGCCGTTGCCCGCGCGCGCATAGAGCCGCGAAGCTCGACGCACGATGTCGGCAGGAACGCCGGTGATGGCCTCGGTAGCCTCGGGTGAATTCCTCGGCTCGGCGACAAACGCCTGCCACTGGGCGAAAGACGCCGCCTCGCACCGCTCGGCAATGTAGTTCGTTCGCGCCAATCCTTCGGTGACCACCACGTGTGCGAGGGCATTGACCAGCGCAACGTTGGTCCCGGGACGCAACTGCAGATGGCATTCGGCCTCGATATGGGGCGTCCGAACGATGTCGATGGCGCGCGGATCGACCACGATGAGCTTGGCTCCCTCGCGCAAGCGCCGCTTCATCTGCGAGCCAAAGACCGGGTGGCCTTCGGTCACATTGGCGCCGATCAGCAGGATCACGTCCGCGTGCATCACGGAGTCGAACTCCTGCGTGCCAGCGGATTCGCCGAGCGTGCTCTTCAATCCGAACCCGGTCGGGGAATGGCAAACGCGCGCGCAGGTGTCGACATTGTTGTTGCCGAATGCGGCACGCACGAGCTTTTGCACGAGGAACGTCTCCTCGTTGGTACAGCGGGACGACGTAATGCCGCCGACGGCATCGCGGCCGTGATCGGCCTGGATGCGCTTGAACTCCGAAGCCGCGTAGGCGAGCGCCTCATCCCAGCTGACTTGGGTCCAGGGATCCGTGATCCTGCTGCGGATCATCGGTGAACGAATGCGGTCTGCGTGGGTGGCGTAGCCCCACGCAAACCGGCCCTTGACGCAGGCATGGCCGTGGTTCGCCTGACCGTGGCGATTCGGCACCATGCGAACCACCGTGTCGTCCTTGACCTCTGCCGTCAGTGAGCAGCCGACGCCGCAATACGCACAGGTCGTCGTCACCGACCTGGTGGGCGACCCGAGCGCAATGAGCGACTTCTCGGTCAATGCAGCGGTGGGGCAGGCCTCAACACAGGCGCCGCATGAAACGCACTCTGAATCGAGGAATGAATCGTTCTGGCTGGCAGCCACCTTTGACTCAAATCCCCGTCCTTCAATCGTGAGAGCGAACGTCCCTTGCGTTTCGTCGCAGGCGCGTACACAGCGGGAACAGACGATGCACAGATCCGGGTCGAACTTGAAGTAGGGATTGCTTGTATCGGCGGGGCGCGGTCGGGCAGTTGCCCCTGTCGCGCCGTAAGGAGTGGACTTGACGCCGACGACTTCGGCCATATCCTGCAGTTCGCAGTGGTTATTGGCCGGGCAGGTATCGCAGTCGAGCGGATGATCGGAGACATACAGCTCCATCACGCCCTTGCGCAGCTGTGCAAGCTTGTCGCTCTGCGTGCGGATCTTCATGCCGTCTGCCACTTCGGTCGTACACGAAGCGGGATAGCCCTTGCGACCTTCGATCTCGACAAGACACAGCCGGCAGGAGCCGAATGCCTTCAACGAGTCGGTCGCGCATAGTTTCGGGATGCGCTCGCCCGCCAGGGCGGCCGCACGCATGACGGACGTGCCTTGCGGAACCGAGACAGCCACGCCGTCGATGTGGACAGTGACCTGCAGCGGGTCCGTGCTGACAGGCGTGCCGTGATCCGTATGGTCGATGGAGTACATGACTGGCGATAAGCGACTAGCGACTAGCGACTGGCGACTGGGGAAGGAAGTCTTCCGGGAAGTATTTCAGTGCGCTCTGCACGGGGAACGGTGTCATGCCGCCGAGACCGCACAACGAGCCGTGCACCATGGTCTCGCACAGGTCGTTGAGGAGCGCCAGGTTCTGTTCGCGGTCCGTGCCGGCCACAATGCGATCGATGACCTCCACGCCTCGTGTCGATCCGATCCGGCAGGGCGTGCACTTGCCGCAGGATTCATGGGCGCAGAAGGCCATCGCGTAGCGCGCCATGCGGGCCATGTCGACCGTGTCGTCGAACGCGACGATGCCGCCATGCCCGAGGAGCGCGCCGATGCCGCTCAACGTCTCGTAGTCGACAACGGTATCGAACTGCGAAGCGGGCACGTAGGCGCCGAGCGGCCCGCCGATCTGGACCGCGCGCAGCGGCCGGCCCGACGCGGAACCGCCGCCATAGTCATAGAGAAGCTCGCGCAACGTCAGTCCGAACGCCCGCTCCACCAGGCCGGCATGCTTGAGGTTGCCTGCCAATTGAATGGGCAGCGTGCCGCGTGACTTTCCGGAGCCGAGCTGCCGGTAGGCCTCTGCTCCCTTATGCAGGATCGCGGGCACACTGGCGAGCGTAATGACATTGTTGACGACGGTCGGCATGCCGAACAGGCCCTTGATTGCGGGCAGCGGGGGCCGCACACGCACTTCCCCGCGGCGGCCCTCGAGGCTCTCGAGCATCGACGTTTCCTCGCCACAGATGTACGCCCCCGCTCCGAGGCGAACGTCGATGTCGAAGTGGGCGCCACTGCCCATGATGTTCTGGCCGAGGAAGCCGGTGCGACGCGCAGCCGCAAGCGCCTCGCCGAGCACCCGATGGGCATGGGGGTATTCCACGCGCAGGTAGATGTAGCCCTGCGTCGCACCCACAGCCAGGCCCGCAATCGTCATGCCCTCGATCAGCTGGAAAGGATCGCCTTCCATGAGCATGCGATCGGCAAACGTGCCCGAATCGCCTTCATCTGCGTTGCACGCGATGTACTTTTGTGGCGCGGCCTGCTCGAGCACGGTCTTCCACTTGATGCCCGTGGGAAAGGCGGCACCGCCGCGGCCGCGCAAACCGGATTCAGTCACGACGCGGACGATGTCGACCGGAGAGGTCTGCAGCGCTTCACGCAGCCCCTGGAATCCGTCATACGCCACGTATTCCGCGACGCTCACAGGATCGATCACACCGACTCGGGCAAACGTCACTCGCTGTTGACTCTTGAGATAGGGATGCTGATCGATGGGTCCGAGCGACAAGCGATGCGGCGCGCCCGCAAGGAAGCCGGCCTCGAACAGGTTCGCCACATCGGCGGTGCCCACCGGACCGTAAGCGACCCTACCCTCGGGAGACGCGACTTCAACCAGGGGCTCGAGCCAGCTGAGACCTCGCGACCCATTGCGCACGATGCGCACGGCGACGCCGCGTTCGCGGGCCTGCCGGCCGATCTCGGCTGCAACGCCATCCGCATCGAGCGCGACGGCCGACGCATCCCGCGGCACATAGACGCTCACCGCGCTCACGGCTTGGCCTCTGCCTGCGCAAGCAACTCGTCGAAGCGCTCCGGTGTCACGCGTGCGTGGACCGCGCCGTCTATCATGAGTGCGGGCGACGCCGAGCACAGCCCCAGGCAATACACCGGATGCAACGACACGCTGCCGTCGGCGCTGGATTCTCCGAACCGCAGCTGGGTTCGCTGTTCAACATGCGCCGCCAGGCGGTCGCCGTGCAGCGCCTGACAGGATTCCGCACGGCAGACTTCGATGCGCACCCTGGCGGGCGGCCGGTCGCGAAAATGGTGATAGAAGCTGACGACTCCCTGCACCTCTGCTCGCGACAGGTTCAGCTCATCCGCCAGCACCGGGATTACGCTGGCGGGCACGTATCCGGCTTGGGTCTGGATCGCATGCAGCATGACGAGCAGTGGACCGGGCTGATCCTTGAGGGGCGTGATCAGGGCCAGGATCTCTTCGCGGGAGGGTTGGGTGTCAAACATGGGTTCCGCACCGGGATGACTTCAGGGCAGCCGCGTTAGCGTCCGTGCATGGTGCCGCAGGTGGTCTTCCATGAACGTCGAAATGAAGTAGTAGCCGTGATCGTATCCGGTGTGGCGACGCAGCGTCAGCGGATAGTTGGTCTTGCGGCAGGCTTCCTCGAAGAGCTGCGGATAGAGCTGCTGGTCCAGAAACGGATCGGACAGGCCCTGGTCGATCAGGATCGGAGGACGGCTGCGTGGATCCTTGATGCGCGACACCAATTCGGTCGCGTCATAGGCCTTCCAGCGTTCTCGATCCGGACCCAGATAGCGGGTGAATGCCTTTTCGCCCCACTGGGAATGCATCGGCGCCGCGATGGGAGCAAAGGCGGAGACGGACTGGAACAGGTCGGGATGCTTGAGGCCAATCGTGAGCGCGCCATGACCACCCATCGAGTGACCGAAGATGCCCATGCGCGACGCATCGACCGGGAAATTCCCCTCGATCAGCGTTGGCAATTCCCGCGTGACATACGAGTACATCCGGTAGTGCCTTGCCCAGGGCTCCTCGGTGGCATCCAGGTAGAACCCGGCCCCGACGCCGAAATCCCAACTGTCGGTGTCGCCCGGCAACGGCACGCCGCGTGGACTCGTATCCGGCGAGACCAGCATGATGCCAAGCTCGGCAGCAATCCGCTGCGCGCCAGCCTTGATCATGAAAGTTTCTTCGGTACAGGTGAGGCCGGAGAGGTAGTACACCACCGGCACCTGCTGCTTCAGCGCGAGCGGCGGCACGAACACTGAAAACCGCATTGAACAGCGCATCTCTGCGGAGTCGTGGCGATAGAAACCCATGACGCCGCCAAAGCACTGATGGAGATTCACGATCTCCAGATGCTCGGCGTTCATCACCTTCTCGAAATCAGCATTCATCAGGGCCTCTGCCACCGGAAACTAGAACGTCACGACGCTACGAATGGACTCGCCGCTGTGCATCAGGTCGAAGGCGTCGTTGACGCGCTCGATGGGCATCACGTGCGTGATCAGGTCGTCGATGTTGATCTTGCCGTCCATGTACCAGTCTACAATCTTTGGCACGTCGGTGCGTCCGCGCGCGCCCCCAAAGGCCGTCCCCTTCCAGACCCGGCCGGTGACCAGCTGGAACGGCCGCGTCTTGATCTCCTGGCCGGCCCCCGCCACGCCGATGATGATCGACTCACCCCACCCTCGGTGCGTGCATTCCAGCGCCTGGCGCATCAGGTCCACGTTGCCGACGCACTCGAAGCTGTAGTCCGCGCCGCCGTCCGTCAACGCCACCAGGTGTGCAACGAGATCGCCGCCGACTTCCCGGGGATCGACGAAATGGGTCATGCCGAACTTCTCGGCGAGCGGCTTGCGGCCCGGATTCAGGTCTACACCGATGATCTTGTTGGCGCCCACCATGCGTGCGCCCTGGATGACATTCAGTCCGATGCCTCCCAAACCGAACACGACTACATTGGCGCCCGCCTCGACTTTGGCGGTATTGATCACCGCGCCGATGCCGGTGGTCACGCCGCAACCGATGTAGCAGACCTTGTCGAACGGCGCGTCCTCGCGGATCTTCGCGAGCGCGATCTCGGGCAGCACGGTGTAGTTCGCGAACGTCGAGCACCCCATGTAGTGATGGATCTTCTCGCCACCAATGGAGAAGCGGCTGGTACCGTCCGGCATCACGCCTTTGCCCTGCGTCGCACGGATGGCCGTGCACAGGTTCGTCTTGTGCGAGGTGCACGACTTGCACTGCCGGCACTCGGGCGTATAGAGCGGGATCACGTGATCGCCTTTCTTCAGCGTCGTGACGCCGCGCCCCACCTCGACCACAACGCCTGCGCCCTCATGACCGAAAATAACGGGGAAAAGCCCTTCCGGATCGGCGCCCGAGCGAGTGAACTCATCGGTGTGGCAGACACCGCTCGCCTTGATCTCAACCAGCACTTCGCCGTCCCTCGGGCCTTCGAGCTGTACGGTCTCGATCGATAGCGGCGCTCCCGCCTGCCACGCTACAGCAGCCTTGACGTCCATGAAGTTCCTCTCGTCGTCGTTCTCTAAAGGGTAAAGCGAGCACACATTCGCTGCGACACTGAGCCATCAGCACCCTCGCGGCAGGCACGCTGATGACCGCTCATCGCTGTGATGATCGCCGCTCATGCGCTCGGTCTTCCGGCCTTCGCACAGAGGGCCCATCAGGGGATTCCCTGCATGAGCTCACGATAGCCGGTGATTTTACGCCTGTAAACAAAGCCCGGGTGCGATATCCGAGGCTCGACGCTAAGTGCCTGACCGCACAGAAAAGGTTTTCCGTAACGTCTCCTCGTGCATATACTAAAGCTATGCTAGGAAATGACCAGAAACCCAGCGGCAACGTCGATTCAGCGGTGCGCGAACGTCTATTGCGCGCGGCTGTGGATTCCTTCGCGGCCTTTGGCTACGAGGGATCGTCACTCCGGACCATCGCACAGCAGGCCGGCGTCGCTTTCCAGCTGATCACGTACTATTTCGGCTCCAAGGAAGACTTGTGGATGGCGGCGGTGGACTACCTGTTCGCCTCGCGCATCAAGTCGTCGCAGGTCGCCCTGGACGCCGACATGGATTTTCCGCAGCAACTGCGGACGTGGGTGCACACGGCCATCGCCCTTGCGATTCATGAACCGCAACTGCGGCAGATCATGTGCCAGGAATTCCTCGCCAACAGCGAGCGTTATGGCAAACACATCCGCGTGCAGGCTCGCGAACATGCCGGGCCGCTCGCCAGCTTCCTGGATCAGGCACAGCGTCGCGGCGAGTTGACCCGTTTTTCGTCGCGCGAGATGCTGCTGATCCTGCGCGGCCTCGTCGTGATGGCAACCGTATCGCCGGATGACATCGTGTCGCTCATCGGCGGCCGCATCGATAACGAAAGGACAATCGACATGCTGACGGACTTCGCCTGCAATGTCTTCCTGCGCGGCGAAGGCATCCCCGCACTGAAGCAGATCGCTGCCGTCGCCGCGTCCTGACGCCCGCCGGACGCCGGGCCAACCCGCATGCACCAGTTCTGGCAGGATCTCGCGACCCCGGACTTCGACGAGATCGATCCCGAATCGACGATCGCCATCCTGCCGCTTGCGGCAGTGGAGCAGCATGGCCACCACCTGCCACTCGCCACTGATGCCATCATCAACACCGGCCTGATCAACGGCCTGCTGCAGCATCCACAGGGCGCGGCTCGCGTCCTCGTCCTGCCGGCCATGACGATCGGCCATAGCCTTGAGCACGTCGACTACGCCGGAACGCTCACGATTGCAGCGGAAACGCTGCTGGCCAGCTGGATCGATGTCGGCCGCAGTGTTGCGCGCGCCGGAGTCTCCAAGCTCGTGCTGCTGAATACGCACGGCGGGCAAACGTCGCTCGTCCAGCTTGCAGCGCTGCGCCTTCGGGTTGAAGAAGGCATGATGGTGGTTCGTGGCAACTACTTCGCGTTCGGATCGCCGCCAGGCCTGTTCGCTGCAGACGAGCTGAAGCACGGCATTCATGGTGGCGAGATGGAAACGTCGCTGCTGATGCACCTGCGCCCGGACCTCGTGCGACGCGAGGCCCTTGCAGATTTCACCGGGCTCCCGCAGCAGCTTGCGGCAAAGAACCAGGTATTCGGTGCGGAGAAGCCTGTCGGCTTCGGCTGGATGAGCCAGGATCTGCATCCCGGTGGGGTCGTGGGCAATGCCGCCAACGCCGATGCCGGCCGCGGCAAACAGCTGCTCGACTATCTCGTCAGCCAGCTCGCGCTCTTGATTGAAGAGGTGGCGGCAACGCCGCTCGAGACGCTGAGGTAGGCCTCACCCCCTCCGTTTCCCTCTCCATGGAATGGAGAGAGTTCGAGAGATCACCTCTCTGTTCCATGGAGAGGTCGCACGCAGTGCGGGTGAGGGAAAAAGGCCAGCCCCTCTGCGGGTGGAGAGGGAAGCGGAGGGGGTGACGCTTACGCATCCCCCGGCAAATGCCCCGCCCTTTCGAGCTTGGCCTTGATGTAGCGTGCGTTGTGCTCGTTGACGGCGCCTGTGAGGGACTGGCGCGCAACGACCTCGATCCCCGCATCCTGTAGTTGCTGGAACTTCGACGGATTGTTCGTCAGCAGCTGGATGCGGTTCACGCCGAGCTTGTGCAGCATCAACGCCGCCACCGCAAACGAGCGTTCATCAGAACGGAACCCGAGTGCCTGATCGGCGTCGAGGGTATCGAGTCCACCGTCCTGCAGATGATAGGCACGCAGCTTGTTCGCCAGGCCAATGCCTCGGCCTTCCTGCGCGAGGTAAAGCAGGATGCCACCCCCTGCAGCACCGAGCTGGTCGACGGCGTTGCGCAACTGGTCGCCGCAGTCGCAACGGAGGCTACCCAGCAGGTCACCCGTGAGACAAGCCGAGTGGACTCGCACGGGCACCGGTTCCAACTTGTCGATCTCTCCCACCAGTACCGCGACGTGCTCGGTGCCATCACGGACGTCGCGGAACAGGACCAGCCGGCAGTTCTCATGGCCCGACAAGGGCACACGGGCGTCGCTGACCCACTCAAGGTCTTCAACACGGGGCCGCTGGAAGTAGTCGATGTCCTCGATCGTGACGGACAGGATGTCGTCGCCGGCTGCCATTCGCTCGACTGCCACGGTGCAGATCGCCGGCATCAAGCGGCCATGCTTCGCCAGGTTGAGACCGGCAACGACTTCGGGGCTGCAAGGTGCGACCGCCACCGAGTCGAGATCAATGGCCGTCATCGCGGGCCGCGGGGCGAGACCCGCCACGGCTGCAAGCTCGGCAAACTGTACGGGCTGCGCCGGGTGGAGCACCCAAGGCTGCTCCGAAGATTCCGCGAGACCGAGCGCCACCGCCCGCTGTCCGGTAATAGCCAGCAACACAGGCCCCGCGTCGAGCTCGACCAGCCGTTCGATGTACTCGGGGGTGGTCGTCTCGAGCGCCGTGACCAGCATGCCCGCTTCCTTGCCCTGAATATGGATGGCGCGCCCGCGGCGCAGCTCGGCCAGAGCACGCTCCACCTTGAGAGTCCGGACGTCACCGTTCAGCGTCCTTGGAATGCGATTGCGAGCCAGTCTCTCGCTGCGGTTTGAATTGTCTGCCATGATGGTCACCAAAGTAACATATCTGCCATCTCTGGCGAAAACTGCTCTTGTCTTCGGCCTGGCCCGGCTTCGTCCCGGCCGTACGAAGCGACGGGTTTTGCGGGTAAAAAGGGCACTCAACGGACCTCGGATGGCGAACGGAATGGGGACGCAGACGGAGGCAGCATGGCCCTTGGTGCTGGCAGCGGCGCAGGCAAATCGGGCAGGCATTGACCGGACCCAGCCCAAACCGTATGCGATTGACGACAGCGGCCGCTTGACCCCCGTCACCGAGGGAGATTCGCGCGCCCTGCTCGACTGGATTCCAGGGAAGGGCTGGATCTCGTGCTTGCCCCCGGAAGACCCCCGCACTCCGTTGCTCGACCTTTACCTGCCGATTGCCAGCGGCCATACAGACGCTCCGCTGACCGTGGGCCACCTCGGCCAGAGCCTAGACGGCTTCATTGCCACGACGACAGGCGACTCCTATTACGTGACGGGTGAGGAAAACGTCCGGCATCTGCACCGCATGCGGGCGCTTTGCGATGCTGTCGTCGTCGGCGCTGGCACCATTGCCGCCGATGACCCGCAGCTGACCACGCGCCGCGTTCCCGGCCCGAACCCCTTGCGGGTCGTCCTCGACCGCACGCGGCGCCTGGACGATCAATACGGAGTCTTCAACGACGGGCAGTCACCCACGCTGCTGGTGTGTGGCGAATCGAGCAACGCTGCATGGCCGGCCTCGGACCAGGTCGACATCCTGAAGCTGCCGACACCCGAAGGAAAGCTGGACCTGTCGGCGCTGATCGCCCATCTGCGTGGCCGCGGTTGCGCGAGCATTTTTGTCGAAGGCGGCGGCGTCACGGTGTCGGGCTTCCTGGAGGCCGGCCTGCTCGACAGATTGCAGATCGCGGTCGCTCCGTTGCTGATCGGCGATGGCCGCCCCGCGATCAGGCTGCAGGGCATGGAGGTTCTCGGCGACTGCCGGCGTCCGCAACAGCGGATCTTCCGCATGGGGAGCGACATCCTGTTCGAGTGCATGCTGACGACGGCAGGCGGGCGTTCCACCGACGTCACGCCGAGCGCCGGGGAAGGTCGCCCCGACATCGCGAGGATTATCTGACGGAAGCATGGCGAAGGAAGCTTCGGAAGCAAGGGAAGTGAAGGAAGCCGGAGGGTGCAGCGGAGCTTTCCAGGGAGTGCTTGCTTGCGCTTGGCTTACTGGCCTCCCATCTTTCTGGCTTCCTCGCATCCCCAGCTTCCTAGCTTCCTCATGATCGTTTCTCGCCGCAAGATCCTCCACGTCGACATGGACGCGTTCTACGCGTCTGTCGAGCAGCGGGACGATCCGTCCTTGCGTGGCCAACCCGTCGTAGTCGCATGGAAGGGCGCCCGCTCCGTCGTCTGCGCGGCAAGCTACGAGGCACGAAGGTTCGGCATCCACTCTGCCATGCCGGCACTGCGCGCCGAGCGGCTGTGCCCACATGCCGTGTTCGTGCCGCCGGATTTCGTGCGCTACAAGGCCGTCTCGCGGCAGATCCGCGAGATCTTTGCACGGCATACAGACTTGATCGAGCCCTTGTCTCTCGATGAGGCCTACCTCGACGTCACCGCGACAAAAACCGGCTTGCCGTCGGCCACGGCCACCGCAGAAGCCGTCCGACAAGCCATCCGTGAAGAAACCAACCTGACCGCGTCGGCCGGCGTTGCGCCCAACAAGTTCCTGGCCAAGATCGCATCCGATTGGCGCAAGCCGGACGGCCTGTTCGTCATCCGGCCCGCGCAAGTGCAGGCGTTTCTGGAGCCCCTCCCAGTGGGCAAGTTGCCCGGCGTGGGCAAAGTCATGGAGCGGAAACTTGCCGAGATGAATGTCGGCACCATCGCGGATCTGCGTACGCTCACCCTGCCCTACCTCGAGCAGCGCTTCGGTCGCTGGGGCCGTCGCATGCATGAGCTGGCGCGAGGCATCGACGACCACCCGGTGGTGTCGGAACGCCCGACCGTGCAGGTGTCAGCGGAAGACACGTTTGCCAATGACGTTGCGTTGGATGCACTTGAGCCCCACATCCGCCGGCTGGCAGAGAAGACCTGGGCCGCCGCACAGCGGGAAGAATCGCGCATCGCCCGCACAGTCGTACTCAAGCTCAAGACAGCGGAGTTCCGCTCGCTCACGCGCAGTCTGACCCCGGAAACCCACCCCGCCTCCGCGCAGGAAGTTGCCGACATCGCCTGTGCTCTGTGCAGCCGCGTAGGGCTACACGAGGAGACACTCTATCGGCTGGTTGGAGTGGGACTTTCCGGCTTCGTCGACAAGGATCGGTCGACCACGCAGGCGGAGCTGTTTGGGGACGCGCGGAAAGGCAGTTAGGAAGTTAGGAAGTTGGGAAGTTGGGAAGCCAGAAGGTCCGAGAAAGCCACGCGTCGGTCACCTAGTGCAACTCACTTCGGCTTCCCCCGCTTCCTGGCTTGCTGGCTTCCTCGCTTCCTGGCTTCCTGGCTTCCTAGCTTCCTAGCTTCCTAGCTTCCTAGCTTCCTCACTTCCTCACCCTCCCGCCTACCCGCTAACCGCCTTCTGCCCTTCGCCAAAGAAAAAGGGCTGGCAACTTGCGCTGCCAGCCCCTTGAACGTCAGATGCTTATTGTTGTTAGCGGTATCGCATTACTCGAAGTTGTAGCGGAAGCGCAGACCCCAGACACGCGGGGCGCCATACACCACGCTGTTGTTGTCGAGACCACCACCGGTGCCGACAGCGGCAATGTAGGTCTTGTCCGCTGCGTTGTTGATGAACGCTTGCGTCAGCCACGTGTCCTTGGCGTACGTCAGCGACACGTTCAACAGGTCGCGCTCCGGAATCGTCCAGAACTCCTCACGACGGACCAGGTTGATGTCCTGGCTGTCGATGTGAGAGTAGGAGACGCGCGGCGTCCAGGTGCCTTCGCCAGCAATGATTTCATAGTCCATCGAGACGCCCCACGACAACTCAGGCGAGTAGATGTTGCGCTGACCGGATGCCGAGATGTAGTACTGCGAGTAGTCGACGCAGCCACCCAGGTTCTGGGCAACCAGGTTGGAGGCTACACCCGAGGCGCACTGCGGAAGATCCGTCGTCGTTCCGGCGGCGCGCACACTTGCATCGGGCACCAGCGTGCGGTCGATGATTCTGATGCTACCCAGCTCGGAATCTACAAAGCCCACGTTGGCCGAAAGCCCGAAGCCACTGAGCTTCGTATTGAACTCCGCTTCGATGCCCTTGATGGTGGCCTTACCCACGTTTACCACGGCATTGCCGGCGCTGGTTCTTGTCGCATTGAACGCCTGCTGCTGGATGTTCTGGTAGTCCATGAAGAAGCCACCGAGGCTCAATGTGGCACGACCGTCAAGCAGTTGGCCCTTGTAGCCCAACTCGTAGTCGTCAACCTGCTCGGGCGCGAACACGCCGGCCGCCTGTGCGCCGCCTGCCTTATAGCCTCTTGCATAGAAGGCATAGAACAGGTTGTTGCCTGGTGTGTAGTTCAGTCCCACCTTGTAGGTCGTGTTCTTGTCGTCATAGCTGGCAGGCGCACCTGGGAACACGCAGGACGTGGTTGCCCAGTTGTACTGCGTATACCGGGAAGCGCCCTGAATGTCAGCAGGGCAGTTGCCGGGAGTCGCACCGCCATTCGGCACCACAGCAACGACACCACCTGGCAGGTCACGGCCAATGGAGTAGTTCTTGTCGACGTTGTAGCGCACACCAGCCGTCACTTCGAGGTCGTCCACGAACGTCCAGTTGACCTGGCCGAACACGGCACCGGCGCGTGCGACGGCGTAGCTGCCGGCGAAGGTGGTTGAGGGCAACTCGTTATTGCGGTTGAACGTCAGCGGGCACGGCGCGAAAACGCCGGTCGCCGGGTTGATACCGCAGGTGTAGGTCTCCGAAACGTTGTTCGGAATCGTCGACCGGTAGAACCAGTTCGAACCCACGATCCAGTTGAGCGGACCGTCAGCCGAGATCAGGTTGATTTCCTGGCTGTAGTAGTTGTTGTCCGGGCCGACGTCGTTGCGGTTCACGCTGGCATTCGCGAACGAACCGTCAGCGTCTTCGATGTACTTGACGTCGTTGTGGTTGAAGCCCGTCAGCGACCGGAAGGTCATGCCGCTGTCGAACTTGTAATTCCACTCGAGGCTGTGCCGGTCGATGGTGCTCTCGAACTGCGCTTCAAGCAGGTTGATGCTGAGGATCGACGGATCGTGATTGGGGTCGACCGAACCGTTGTTGGTCTGCAGCTGGACGCCGGCCAGAGTCGTGTTCACGTCGCCGATGGCAGCGATGGTGGGGCCGTCGTAGTCCCAGTAACGCGAATGAGCCTGAGTGCCCGCCAGCGCTCCGGCGGCTGCGCCGAGCGTGAACGTACGGGGATTCGGCTGGGCCGGTGAACCCTGGATGTCGCTGCGATTGAACTCGCTGCGCCAAACGAATTCCAGCTTGTCAGTCGGTGCCCACAGCAGCGAGAGACGGCCGCCCTGGTCCTGAACGCTGCCAGGCTCCTGGAAGGGGTTCGCGGGATCGCGACCGACCAAGGTGCCACGGCTGTAGAAGTAGCTGTCGCGCTTTTCCTGGTTGAACGCGAGACGGGCTGCGAAGGTGTCCGAAATCGGCAGGTTCACGGCGCCCGTGATCTTCACGTCGCTGCGCGTACCAACCTGGCCTTCGACAAAGCCCTTCACGCTGCCGCCGATCTCGGGCTTGACCGAGTTCATGCGGATGGCACCACCGGTGGAGGAACCACCGACGAACGTGCCCTGCGGACCACGCAGCACTTCAACGGTGCCGAGGTCGAGGAACTGGTTCGACAGGGTGATCGTTTCAGCATTCAACATGCCGTCCTGGAACACGGCGACGCCGACGCTGATCGAGGGCTGAATGGCCGAGTTGCCGATACCGCGGATGTTGATCGAGTTGAAGCCGCCCGGGTTGTTGATCGTGACGTTGGGCGTCGAATTCTGCAGGTCGGCGATGTTCTTGGTCTGCGTCTCGGCGAGGTCGTCCGCGCTCAGCACGTTCATCGAGATGGCGGTCGTCGTCTCGGTCGAGGCACGGCGCTCTGCCGTCACGATGATTTCTTCAAGGGCCGCACCCTGCGCGAAGGCGTGAGCCTGCGGCAGAAGGACAGCGGCGATGGCCGTTGCCAGCAACAAATTGGATCTCTTCATCTCTGCATACCCCTTAATGATCTGGTTGGGTAGTGAACAAGCCGTTGTTTTAAGACTTTGGGAAAGTCGAGGACACATAGCGCAGCCGTAAACCGGCCTGAGCCGTGTCCGTAGGTGCGCACTCCCCCGCCCTTCTTTTTCTTCGCGGGGGAATTTACAACAGGGTGGTGCTAAGAAACCACAACTATTTTCGTCAGGCGTGGTTTTGTGCTGCGATATCAATATGCTGCGATGCGGCATTCGCATCTCAGTATACTGCGCGCCCTCCCGCCAACGGCTCACCTGCATGTGGTTCAAGAATCTCATTCTCTATCGCCTGACCTCCCCCTGGACCCTGAGCAGCGCGGAACTGGAGCAGCAACTGGCGGGGCGGCCACTGACTGCCTGCAATGGCTTCGAACTGCAGACGCGCGGCTGGATCGCGGTGAACGGCGAAGAGCGCCTGCTGCACACCCAGGGCCCGCAGCATCTGCTCGCGATGGGCATCAACCAGAAGTTATTGCCGGGCTCGATCATCAGCCAGGTCGCCAAGGAACGTGCGGTAGGCATGGCCATCGAGCAGGGCTTTCCCGTTGGCCGCAGGCAGATGCGAGAACTCAAGGAGCGCGTCGCCGATGAATTGCGCGGTCGCGCGCTGACGAAGCGCAGCGTGTTGCATGCGTGGCTCGACACGGAGCATGGCTGGCTGATCGTCGACACGACGAGCGCCGCGCGTGCGGAAGAACTGATCCAGACCTTGCGCGACACGCTCGGCAGCCTCTCGGTCACGCTGCTCGAGACGGAGCGGTCGCCCTCGGTGTCGATGGGCGCCTGGTTGATGTTCGGCGAAGTGCCGGGCCGCTTCCAGATCGAGCAGGACCTGGAACTGCAGTCCGTCAAGGATCCGCGGTCGATGATCCGCTATGTGCAGCATCCGCTCGAGAGCAAGGAAGTGCAGAAGCAGATCTCCTCCGGCAAGAGCGTGACGCGCTTAGGGTTGAGCTGGAGCGACCGCGTGGCTTTCCAACTCACCGCCAAGCTCGAAATCAAGCGGGTGCAGTTCCTGGACGTCATTACCGAACGGGACGACAGCACGACCGAAGATGCCGCCGAGAAGTTCGAGATCGACTTCGTGCTGATGACCGGCGAGCTCGGGGCCCTGCTGAAAGAGCTGGTGGAGCTGCTCGGCGGCGAAGCCCGGCAGGACAGCGACCGGGCCGCGGCCTGATCGCGCGCGCAAAGCCTCTGAGGATGCACGCTGCCGTTCCTCCCGCTACTATCCACTCCTGATCCTTCCTTTGGACTACCGCCATGTCCCTGTCATTGCGCGAACAACTTCTCGCGGCCGGCCTCGTCACCAAGAAGCAGGTGCAGAAGACCGACCTTGAGCATAAACAGCAGCAGCACGGCCAGAAAAAGAAGCAGCTGCCGCCGCCACCGGACAAGCAAGCCGAAGCCCAGCGCGCCATGGCGGCCAAGTCCGCTCGCGATGCCGAACTCAACCGTGTGCACCGCGAGAAAGCCGAGCGCAAGGCGCGCCGCGCCGAGATCCGCCAGATCGTCGAACAGAACCGGGTTCCGCGCATCGAGAGCGAGGACTTCTTCAATTTCGTTGACGGCAACAAGATCCACCGCTTTGCCGTGAACCCGGACGTGCGGGAACGGATTCTCAAGGGGTCGCTCGCCATCGTGCGGCACAACGGCTTCTACGCGCTCGTCCCGACCGATATCGCCGAACGCGTGCGCGAACGGGATGCCACCTTTGTCGTGGCGCTGGATCAACCAGCCGCTGCTGCGCCTCCGGCAGAAGACGACCCTTATAAGGACTTTGCCGTTCCCGACGACCTCGTCTGGTAGCCAAGCCGGCCAGCCCGCGCTGACCTCAGCGGACCTCGGTCCGCATCTCGGGCAACTTCCCGCGCAGCCCCCAAGTCGGGAGGCTTCGTCCCGCCTGCAAGTAGAAATACGCATAGCAACGACCGTTGCCCGCGCAATCGCTTGCGCAAACATCGTGGATACCCGTAGGCGCCTTCAGGTTGTGCGCATTCCCAGCATGCCCCGCGGTTGAGGATCATCAACTCCACAAAGAGGCGCCTGCCTTAACTTGTAAGCGTCCCGTCCAACAACAGGCCAGAAATAATATGGAAGCCTTCCTCAGATCGCTAGAAGAGACCGCGCTCTCGCAATGGGTGCTCGGCTCCATTCGCGGCTATCCCATCGTGCTGTCCTTCCATTCGCTGGGCCTCGGCTTGCTGGTTGGGCTGCTCACGATCATCGCGCTCAGGGTGCTTGGATTCATGCCGAACCAGCCCTTCGCGCCCTTCCGGAAATTCATGCCGTTCGTGTGGTGGGGCTTCGCCGTCAACCTCATCTCCGGTGTCGTGCTGTTCATGGCGGATGCGGTGAAGGATTTCTACAGCTGGACCTTCTGGATCAAGATGACCTCGATCGCCGTTGGTCTCGGCTTCGCCGTCCACGTCAGCAAGACCGTGCTGGACCCCGCAAGCGGCATCACCAAGCCGTCTTCCGGTACGAAGACCTACGCGGTGATCTCGTTGTTCGCCTGGCTCTCCGCAGTGGTCGCGGGCCGGCTCATTGCGTACCTCGTGTATTCAGGCGGGACCTGATCTCCCGCCACGCACCGACGCAACGATCACGCACAGAATCACGAGAGACAAGACCATGTATCAAGAATTCCTGAAATCGATGGCGGGCACCTCGATCGGCCACACAGTGGCGACGAACCTCGTGCTGTTCCCCACGCTGGAAACGCTGCACTTCATCGGCCTTGCACTGCTCGTCGGCGGCATCGCGGCCCTGGACCTCAGGGTGCTCGGGTTCGGCAAGGGGCTCACCGTCAAGCCGTTCCACAAGCTGCTGCCGCTCGTGTTCCTGGGGTTGGGCATCAACGTCGTGTCCGGCGTGCTGTTCTTCCTTGCGGACCCGGTGGGCTACGGCAACAACACCGCCTTCCAGTTCAAGATGGTGTTCCTCGTCCTGGCAGGCCTCAACGCGCTGTGGTTCGAAGTGGCGGTGGCCAAGGACGTCGCGAGCTGGGGTCCCGAGGCGGACGCCCCGCAACTGGCCAAGGTCATCTGCGGCCTGTCGCTGTTGCTGTGGGCCGCCGTCATTGTCGCCGGCCGCATGATGCCGTCCTTCACGGCGCTGCTGTAAACCAGAGCGGAATTCGACTCCTGCAATCCAGACCCATCAAGAGAGATCAACGTCATGAGTGAATACCAGACCGTCTTCGCCTCCCTCAAGGACTACACGAAAGGATCACTCGAGATCGTCAACGACAACCCGAAGCATTACGTGTTCTCGAACGTGTTCGACGTCGCCAACAAGTCGAAGCCGTACGAAAAGGTCGCCGTGGCCGTCAACGTCGAGTACGTGATCGAGGCCGTGCGCGCCGAGGGCGTCTCGACATGGTTTGCAGCTGCCCACGACGAAGTCGTGGTGGTGATGGACGGCGAAGTGCGCATCGACTTCATCAAGCTCGATGCGCCGAACAGCGTCGTTGCACCTGGCAAGGAAGGCGCGGTGGCCGTGAAGGGCACGCCCGCCGGCAAGGTCATGGGCCATGTGATCTGCAAGCGCGGCCACCAGGCGCTGCTGCCGGTCGGCTCGGCCTATCGCTTCACCGCGATCAAGACCGGCGCAATGATCATGCAGACCATCAAGGGCGATCTCACCGTCGAGAAGTGGGCCGAGATCTGCTACCAGTAAGCCGAACAACGAACTCCAGCGCTTTTCAATTTCTCGGGAGACATCAGATGAGCACAGCAGCAGCCAAAGCCGGGGTGAACGCCTCGGCCGCCAGCAACGAGACCGGCTACCGGACCTTCAAGCTCGGCAGTTTCACGTTCAGGCGTGACGAGTATTTCGCGCACATCGACTGGACCGTCAAGGGCAAGTCGATGACGCACATCATGTCGGCCGACGCGTTCCTGACTGCCATGATGCGCGATGTCGCGTGGGGCTTCTTCTACGGCTGGGTCAACTTCGACTCGATGATCGGCACGCGCAACCGCTACGGCAAGGTCGACATGTACGCCGGCCGTTATGCACCCGCCTACCACGAGCGCGGCCTCGACATCGTCGAGCAGTTCGAGACCCCCGAGATCCTCGCGACATTCAAGGCCATCCTGGCCGACTGGACCAATGAAGGCTTCGATCCGTTCGCCGCACCGGAAGAGACCGGCAAGGCCTGGGTCGGCAAGAAGCGTGGCAACAACGACGCGGCCATCGACCGTCAACGGCAGTCCTGCAAGCGGATGCCTGGCCTGCCTGGTGACGCAGAGCTGCGCACCGACGCCAACGGCTATCCGATCAACCGCGCGTTCGCGGACGTCACGCAGGAAGAGCCGGTGGTCCATACCGAACCCGGCTTCAAGAACGAGCTCCACGCGATGAACCTGTTCGCTTACCTCTCGCGTTCCGACGTCACGTGGAACCCGTCGGTATCGTCAGTCTGTGGCCGCAGCCTGTTCTGCCCGACGACCGAGGAATACATCCTGCCGATCAAACACGGCAACGACCGCGTCGAGTGGTTCGTGCAGTTCTCGGATGAAATCGAATGGGAAGTCGAGGACAAGGAGACGGGCCTGCCCCGCGCCAAGCTCACGATGAAGCCCGGCGACGTGGCTGCGATGCCTGCCGACATCCGCCACCAGGGTTTCTCGCGCAAGCGCTCGATGCTGCTGGTGTGGGAGAACGCGACTCCCGAATTGCCTGACATGTACGAGACCGGCAAGCTGAAGCCGTACCCGGTCGAGTTCTAGGATCTCGATTCCCGCTGATCTCTCCCCCAAGGGAATTTGGGCGGCCCGCAAGGCCGCCCCTTTTTTTTGCCCGGCGTTCCCGCGGGGA
>CAISDJ010000097.1 GCA_903884105.1 uncultured Pseudomonadota bacterium
CAGATGATCTACCTGCACATCCTGGGCACAATGCCGACGCCCGCGCAGGTGCGGGTGCTCGACGCGGTGCTCGTGACCCTGGTCGACCATGGCGTAATGGCATCGGTAGCTTCGCGGATGGTATATATGTCATCGCCCGATGCGATACAAGGTGCGATCGCGGCCGGGATTCTCGGCATGGGCAGCCAGTTCGGCGGCGTGATGGAGGAAATAGGCCGCAACCTGGAGTCCATCATCGCAGCGCAAGACCCTCAGGGTGAGGCGACCGCCATCGTGGCACGCTACCGTGCAGCGCGGCAGCCTGTGCCCGGGTTTGGCCATCCCCATTTTCGTCCCGAAGACCCGCGATCGCTCAAGCTGCTGCAGGTCGCCGAACAGGCGGGTCTTTCGGGTCGGTTCGTCTCGGCCCTACATACCCTGGCCGATGCCGTAGACAAGGCGCTGGGCAAACACGTAACGATCAACGCGACTGCGGCAATTGCCGCGCTGCTGGGCGAGATCGGCGTGCCCGGGCGCATCATGCGCGGCTTTGCCGCCATTTCGCGCACCCCGGGAATCGTTGGGCACCTGCATGAAGAACAGACCCATCCTGCGGCGTACAGCATCGGCATGACGGCGCAGGAAATGGTGCCCTATGTGGGCGAAGTTCCGCCCAGGAAATGAAAGGACGGGGATCATGAAACCACTGCACTTTGTCGACACCACGCTGCGCGACGGAAACACCAGCCTTTGGGCCGGTGCGCTTCGCACCGACATGCTGCGCCCCATCCTTGACCAGTTCGACCGCGCCGGTTACAAGGCCATGGAGATCGTCGACGTTGCTTTCTTCAAGAAGATGGTGCGCGACCTGCAGGACGATCCATGGGAACGGATCCGGTTGATGGCCGCGGCCTGCCCGAATACCCCGCTGCGGGTCATCACATCGCGACACCTGACGTTCGAGTACTCGCCGCCCGAGATCGACCGTCTGTTCGTCCAGCGGCTGGCCGCCAACGGTGTGCGCCAGGTGCGCATTTCCGACCCTTCCAACACTGCCGCCAACTGGGAGCGCCTTGTCGTCAATGCACATGCGGCTGGTCTGGAAACGATCATCAACCTGATCTACTCGATCGCGCCGATCTATACCGACGACTACTACCGCAATCTGGCCCGCGCAGCGGCTCGGCTCAAGCCGACACGCATCTGCTTCAAGGATCCGGGCGGACTGCTCAAGCCGGAGCGTACCCGCACGCTGACGCCCATCATCTTGGCTGAAGCTGGTGCAATCCCGGTCGAGTTCCATACCCATTGCAACACCGGGCTGGGGCCGTTGTGCGTGCTGGAAGCGATCGACCAGGGCATTTCGATCGTCAACACCGCCACGCCACCGCTGGCCAACGCATCCTCAAATCCTTCGGTCTTCAATGTGTCGGCCAACGCGCGCGAAATGGGCTTTGATCCTTCGATCAATGCCGACGCCATTTCCGCAATCTCCGAGCATCTGATGGCGATCGCCCGCAAAGAGGGGCTGGCCATTGGCGCGCCGCTGGAATACACGGAATCGCACTACGCGCATCAGGTGCCCGGTGGAATGATTTCCAACTTTCGCCACCAATTGGCGCAGGCCGGCATGCTCGAGCGGCTGCCCGAGGTCATCGAAGAGGTCAAGCGTGTGCGTATGGACCTGGGTTACCCGATCATGGTGACGCCGTACTCTCAATTTGTCGGCGTGCAAGCGGTGTTCAACGTGATGCTGGGCGAGCGCTACAAGGAAGTCAGTGACCAGATCCTGCAGTACGCGCTCGGATTCTGGGGCAACACCGAACGTGACGCCATAGACCCAGACGTGCGCGACCGGATCGTGTCCCGTCCGCGCGCACGCGAGGTAGGGGCCTGGACGCCACCGCAGACCACGCTGGCCGAATTCCGATCCCAGTTTGGTGGCCCCGGCGTCGACGACGACGAG
>CAISDJ010000098.1 GCA_903884105.1 uncultured Pseudomonadota bacterium
CACTGCAGCACCCGGGCGCGCATCTCACGCCCGATCTCGTTCAGGTCGCCCGGCACCCCTTCGAGGTCCAGGAACGACTCGTCGATGCTGTAGACCTCCTGGCGAGGCGCGTACTCGCCGACCAGCGACATCATGCGGCTGGACATGTCGCCATACAGTTCGAAATTTGCCGACAAGGCGATGAGCCCAGCTTCGCGTTCCAGATGGCGCACCTGGAACCACGGCTGGGCCATCTTCACGCCCAGGTCCTTGGCCTCGTTGCTGCGGGCGATGCAAGCACCGTCGTTATTCGACAAGACCACCACGGGCCGGCCGATCAGCGACGGCTTGAACACACGTTCGCAACTGACGTACATGTTGTTCACGTCCACCAGCGCGAACATGGCAGCCGCTCAGACGGGCATGGACTTGATGACCTGGGTGACGACGCCCCAAAGCGCAATCTCGGTGCCCTCGCCAGCAACGATGTCAGACCCACCGCCGTTCGTTGCCTGCAGGCGGACACCATGTCCCTGCTTGCAGAGCTGCCTGCACAAGAACTCGTCGTCGACCACGGCGATCACCACGTGGCCGTGGGCCGGCGTGATGGCACGGTCGACAAGCACCAAGTCGCCGGCGTCAATGCCGATCCCGCGCATGGCATCACCTGCCACACGCATCAGGAAAGTTGCCTGCGGATGCTTGACGAGGATGTCGTTGAGATCCAGGCGCGTGACGCCGCTGTCGCCGGCAGGCGACCCGAAACCGATGGCCACGCTGGCACGAGTGGTCCCCGCACCGGGGCCATGGTCCCTACCGACCCGGACCACGTTCGTTGGGCTGGCATGAATACTGTGCATACATCCAGTATAGCCATCGACCACGACTGCAGGCCTGATTGCCAATCGCTCGTCGCGCTAAAGGCTGTTGGCGCCGAGGCTGGATTGAGCCACTTCAGGTACCTGTGCCGACGAACCGGTGACCCACAAAATCGCAGCCGATGTGGCGGCAGCATTCACTATTTGCCGTTAACGAGCGGCTGACCTGAACCTCGGCAGGCGCTTAAATTTGGCTCTATCTTCTTAAGAGTTGGAGCCTCCTCAAAAGCCGGGTCGGTTCAATCAGACCTTCCCTAACATAATCGAGTAGGTTTGAATCTCGCCCTGCACTGTGCAAGTGGATTAGAAGCTTCCAATTGCCGATGTCTACCGTCGCACGACGGCTTTGATCGTGGCGGTGCCCAGAGCTGCCCACCCTGGGCGTTTTGCTTTGTCATCGAACTCTACGACATATGCCAGATCCTTTATAGTTGCGTTCATTGCATCTTTTCTGATGCAATGAACGCAACTATAGAAAGGTACGGAATGTCTTCATCTGCCCTGCAAGAGATGCTGGCCCAGCGGGCTGAAATCGAGAAGAAGATCGCGGAGCTTCAGAGTCAGTCGCGCGCCGAGGCGATTGCGAAGGTTCGCACGCTGATGGCCGAAACTGGCCTGACGATGGCCGACATTACCGGCAGTGCTCAGAAAGAGCCGAAAGCGAAGTTGGCGGTAGCAATCAAGTATCGCAACGCCGCAACCGGGGAGACCTGGACGGGCCGCGGGCTCAAGCCACGCTGGCTGACCACTGCAATCGCGGGCGGCGCCTCGATC
>CAISDJ010000099.1 GCA_903884105.1 uncultured Pseudomonadota bacterium
AGTAATTCGTGCGGTTGAGGCGGAACCAGGTGTTCACGCGGAAAGGCACACCGGTCTGCTGGACGACGCGGCTTAGGGCGATGCCTTCGCCGATGGTGCGCGTCAGAGGTTTCTCGCACCAGACGGCCTTGCCGCGACGGGCCGCCATGGCGGCGATGACGCCATGCCAGTGAGGCGGCGTGCAGACGTGGACGACGTCGGCATCGGGCAACGCGATCACTTCGCGGAAATCCTCGGCCATGATCGGGGTACCACCACCGGCTTGGTTGATACGGTCGAACTTGGCCTTGAGGTGCTGGGCATCGACGTCACAGATACCGACGATGCGGTTCTTGCCGGTCATGCGAGGCTCCGTGTGCATCTTGGAGATACCGCCGCAACCGACGATGACGTGGTTCAACGTCTCGCTCGGCGGAATGAAGCCGCGTCCGAGCACGTGACGAGGGATAATCGTGAAACCAAGAGCGGCGACAGCGGCCTTACGCAGGAAAGAACGACGGGGGTATCGCATGAGGGGTGTTATGGAGAGAAAAGACCTCATTCAACAATGATAGTTCCCCCACGGGCCGAATGCCTTTATATGGCACTATTCCGCCGTTAAAAGGCCCCGGAGTTTTGCTTTCGAAGAATAACCCGCCACCCTGACCTCATGCCGAATTCATCCATGCCGTCCGCCGTATCTTCGGATGGCTCGGCATGCCTAGATACGGCCATCCGGCAGACGGCGACTTCGCCTTTCTACGCCACGGCGGAATGGCAGGCCGCGTTCGCGCTCCCGTCGCCACGGCTCAGCGACTTCCCACGGATCACCAAGAGCCAGCTGCGCGAGCATTCGCCTGAAGGCTTCCTGCCTGCCAATGTGAATCTCAAGGACCTCCTCGCGCGCGGACTGATTGAAGAAGAAAGCACCTCGGGCACTTCGGGCGCCAGCGTACGCGTCGTCTTCGGCCAGACCTGGTGGGGCGAACAGGAATGCCGTGCCTTAGTCCGCAGCCCCTTCCTCGCCGAACTCTTCGGTAATCACTCGAGCCTGCGCCGTGCGGTGCTGACGACCCCCGGCTGCAGCGGCGTCAGCTGCTACAATCGCTGGCTGAACCTCGACCAACGCACCTTGGGCGACAGCCTATTCGTCAATCAGTCCCGCATCCCCTTCACGCTCGGCGAAGAAAAGCTCGCCGGTATGGCCAAGGAAGTCGCCGACTGGGCGCCGGCCTTCCTCGACGTCGACCCGGTGCACGGCATGTGGTTCGCGCTGCACTGCGAACGCCACGGCCTACGCTTCCCTTCCCTCCGCTTCATCCTGACGAGTTACGAATACACCAGCGTCGTCCACCGTGCGATCATGGAACGCGTCTTCGGCGTGCCGGTGATCAATCTCTACGGATCCAGCGAGACCGGCCACCTACTCATCGAACACGATGGTGCGATGTTGCCCAGCCCCGAGACAGCCATCCTCGAAAGCACCGCGACCGACGGCATCGGCGAACTGCTGGTCACGACGCTCACGAATCCCTACCTGCCGCTGCTGCGCTACGAGA
>CAISDJ010000100.1 GCA_903884105.1 uncultured Pseudomonadota bacterium
CTCGTCGTCGGACTTCGTCGACTACGTGACCACCTACACCGTCGGATTTGGCGAGGACGTGCGAGGTTCGACGACGCTGGCGGCCGCCGCGGAAGCCGGCGGCGGTCGCGCTTATGACGCTTTCGATACGGCCTCACTGTCGAACGTGTTCGAAACCATCATCCGCGAAATCATCAGCCAGGACACGTCCTTCACGGCGCCGGCCGTGTCGGTCAACGCCTTCAACCGGACGCAGAACCTGAACGACCTCTTCATCACGGTGTTCCAGCCGTCCGGCAACTTGCACTGGCCCGGTAACCTCAAGAAGTACAGTCTGAAGGCCGACGGCACGATCATCGATGCCAATGACCGTGATGCTGCCGACCCGAACACCGGCTTCTTCGCTGAGAATTCCCAGAGTTACTGGTCTGCTGATGTCGACGGTCCGGACGTGGAGCTGGGTGGGGCTGCGAATCAGTTCCCGCTGCCGGCAGACCGCAATGTCTACACTGATCTGGGCGCTCTGACCTCGACGCACGACGACGCCGGTATCGACCTGGACGGTGTCAATGACAATGAGGTGACGACCTCGAACGACCTGATCACCGATACCCGCATTGGGCTCGATGCAGGCGCATCCCTCACCGAAATCGACACCATGATCCAGTGGATCCGTGGCGGCAACGTCGACGGGGGCGCGCCGGACGAAGCGCGCTTCAAGATGGGAGATCCGCTGCATGCCCGACCGGTCTCGGTTATCTACGGTGGAACGACCAGCACGCCGGACATCGAGGATGCCGTGGTGTTCTCGGCGACCAACGACGGCTACCTGCACGCCATCCACCCGAACGGCACCGGCTCGGCGGGGGCAGGCGAGGAACTGTGGTCGTTCGCCCCGAGCGAACTGCTGCCCAGGATGGCCGCGCTGCGCGAGAACGACGCGTCTGCCAACAAGGGCTATGGCCTCGACGGCAACATCATCGCGTACAAGCTCGACCATAACCGCGATGGCGTCGTCGACCCGGATGACGACGATCGCGTGCTGCTGTTCTTCGGCATGGGCCGCGGCGGCTACAATTACTACGCGCTCGATGTCACGGACAAGACGGACCCCAAGTTCCTGTGGCGCAAGGGGCGGGATGACATCATGCCGGGCCTGGGCCAGACGTGGTCCTCGCCGATCATAACTCGCGTGAAGGTCGGCGACGGCTCCAGCCAGAATGCCGACCATCTGGTCATGATCGTGGGTGGTGGCTACGACACGACGCAGGACTCCGTCCCCTACAACGTCGACAGCTCCGGCAACCGGATCTTCATGGTCGACGCCATCAAGGGAACGCTGCTGTGGCACGCCGGCCCGACCAACGTCTCCGGTCTCGGCTACGACAGCACGGCCAACTTCACCCACGAGAAGCTGACGCATTCCGTTCCCGCGGACATCCGCGTGCTCGACCTGACCAATGACGGCTATGCGGACCGCATGTACATGGCCGACACGGGCGGTCAGGTATGGCGCTTCGATATCTTCAATGGCAGGACAGCAGGGGCGGGGGCTTCCACGAACGGATCCAGCGTCAACAGCCTGGTCACCGGCGGTGTGTTCGCGTCGCTCGGCAACGCGCACTTGACGACACACCCTGTGGCATCGTCCCGGCGCTTCTATAATGCGCCCGACGTCTCGCTGATGAGGGTGGACGGCAGCTTCGTCATCAACATCGCCCTCGGCAGCGGCTATCGCGGCCATCCGATCAACGACGAGATCGAGGACCGCTTCTATGCCCTGCGCGACAAACAGCCGTTCCAGCCCTACGTGCAGTCGTTCTACAACACCAGCTTGGTTGCAATCACGGACGGCGACAGCGGACTGATCGACGTGACGGGCGTTACGGCTCCGGTCGTCGCGAGCACGGCCCTCGGCTGGAAGTTGCTGCTGAACCAGCCGTCCTGGCAGGGCGAGAAGGTGTTGTCGGAGGCGCGCACCTTCAATAACAAGATCCTGTTCTCTTCGTTCACGCCGGTACCAAGCGAAAGCGCCGAGAACAGTTGCGTGGTCAGCGGCGTGAAGAACACGTTCTATGCCATCAACGCACTCAACGGACAGATCCTGGTCCAGAACGACCTGCAGCAGACGGGCATCGCACCGACGCCGGTGATCCTGTTCCCGCCGCCGGACGCGCCGCCCCCCGACGACCCGGACGATACCGATCCGCCCTGCACCGGTGACGACTGCCCGCCTCCTCCCTGCGTGGGGACGGAATGCACCCCACCTCCGGTGTGCCTGGTCGGCCTCGAGAACTGCGGTGTCGACCTGACCAATACACCCGTCCGTACCTTCTGGACACAGCAGAACACGGATACCAACTAGCCTGATCCGGCGGGGCCATTGACGGCCCCGCCTTTTTTGCCCGCCAACGGACCCAAGCCATGCATACGAACAGACCCGCAACCCGCCTGACTCCCCGCTCACGGATGGGCGGCGTCACGCTGATCGAGCTGATGATCGTCATCGTGATCGTCGGCATCCTGGCGTCGATTGCCGTGCCGAGCTATCGCAACTACGTCATGCGTGCGCAAAGGACGGATGCCATGTCCGCTTTGCTCAGGGTGGCCGCGGCGCAGGAGAAGTTCTACCTGCAGAACAACACCTATGCTGGAACCGCCTTGCTTGATGATGCCCCTCCGGCCGGCCTCGGGATCAACGGCACGGACAACGGCTGGTATACGCTCTCTGTCTCGGGTGCCGATCTCACGGCGGCGTTCACGGTCACCGCCACTGCCATTGCGGGCGGAGCACAAGGCGTCGATACGCATTGCGCAACCTTCTCGCTGACATCGACAGGCCAGAAGACCGCGACGAATACCGACTGCTGGCGGTAGCCTCACCGACAGCCTTGGCGCCGATCGACGCGGTCCGAATCGCCCCGCTTGGGGCCCCGTTCCCGCGATCGCATCGGCATCCGATGCTGCAAATCGAGAGGTAAGGTTGCCTCTCGTCACTGCGTCAGCGAAGTCCTACACCTCGCAAGCGGCTGGAATCCTCGAACTTTTCCTGTCGCCGTCTGCCGACGGTCCATAACATAAGCTTTATTGCACCGCTACAATCTTGTATTCTTCACATCGACTCATCCCGTAGAGCCTGTTCGCAGGGGATGCGGGGGATTCGTGGAACGGACGATTCTGCCCACGGCGAGTTAAGAAGAAGCTTTTTGTTTGATCCAAACTCTGACCCAGCAAGAGGGGAACGAAGATGAAAAATATTGTTGCCAACACCCTGAAGGTGGGCGTCGCTGCCCTCTTCCTCGTCGCCGCCACGGGCTGCGTAACCACCGAGCAGTTGAATGCCGTCAAGGCGACTGCCGACAAGGGCGTACAGGACGCTGCTGCTGCAAAGGCTGCTGCTGATTCTGCTGCTGCTGCTGCTGCTGCTGCCCGCACCGCTGCGGATGGCGCACAGAATGCCGCCAACCGTGCGTTGACGGCTGCCCAGGCCAGCCAGGCCTGCTGCGATGCCACCAACGAGAAGATCGACCGCATGTTCAAGCAGACGCAGTCGAAGTAATTCGACTCGTCTTCTGGTCTTTCTGCGAGCGCCGCGGGGGAAACCCCGCGGCGTTTTCGTTTTCGGGAGGGCAATCTGGGGAAGGCGGGCCCCACGGACATCACCGTGGACTAACCCCAAAAGGTATGGACAGATCCGAACCGCAGGACCCGCGGCCCGCAGTGTACCAGCGCCGCGAGCGAACGCAGCCAAAGTTTGGTTCTCGGGAGAAGGGCCGCCGCAGCAGACGGCAGCCTAAAGAGCCTATCGAGAGGCGGTCTCGGTATTCGCGACGACGGGCGGCAGGTGCGAGAGCGGCTCTGGAACACCGGTTGCCTTTGCGAAAACCTGCTCGGCGTGCTTCCAGTCGAGCTGCACGGACCGATCCTTCGTTGCCGCCACCACGGCCCGAGTCAACTGGGTCAGGCCATAGGTCTCTGGGTCTTTTTGCCCTTCCAGCATCCCGTGGACTTCGAGATAGAGGGTATCGCCCTGCCATCCCATCTTGCTCGGCTGGTGCAGGATCCGGACAGTCGTATTCACCGGCACCTGCTGGAAAACGTATTCAATATCTTCGGGGAACATGCGGATGCAGCCGTGCGTCACCGGCATCCCGACACCGGTTGGCTTGTTGGTGCCATGAATCAGATAGGCACCGCCCGGCAGGTCCAAGCGCATCGCGAACTCACCGAGCGGGTTGTCGGGACCCGGCGGGACCGCCTTGGCCAGGAAGCGCCCCTGGGCTGCATGTTCTGCCCGGACGGACTCGGGCGGATACCACGTCGGACGCTCACGCTTGTTCACAATCCGGGTAACGCCGACCGGCGTCGTCCAGTCTTCCTTGCCGACACTCACCGGATAAGTCTGTACGACGGCAGGTTCGCCCGCCTTCGGCTTCGGGAAATAGTAGAGCCGGTGTTCAGGAAGGTTGACGACGATGCCGTCACGAGGGGCATCCGGCAGGATGAAGCGAGAAGGAATGGTGACTCGTACGCCTGCGCCGGGCACCCAAGCATCAACGCCTGGGTTGGCGTTCACGATTTCCTCGTACCCGATTCCGAAGCGCCTGCCGATACCGAGCAAGGTGTCCTCGTATCGCGTGACCACATACTGGATTTCGCCGACCACTGAGTCAGCCTCGGCGGGCAACGGATAGGTGGCCGCAGACGCGGAGGCGCCGAGCAGCAGGGAAAGCAGGACAAACAGTGCTAACGGGCGCTGGTATTCCATGAGTTTCATGAACTTAAGCGAAACTTGCGCAGGAGTCTAGCAAGAAAGTGCAATTTCGCTGCCGCCGCACCGTACCTGGAATCGTATTGCAGAAACTCAATAACGAATCAGGGCCGATCCCCAGGTAAACCCGCCACCAAAGGCCTCGAGCAGCAGCAAGTCTCCCCGCTTGATCCGCCCGTCACGAACGCCGGTATCCAATGCCAGCGGTACCGACGCGGCGGAGGTATTGCCCTGATCCTGTACGGTGACGATGACCTTCTCCATCGGCATGTCGAGCTTCTTCGCCGTCGCCTGGATGATCCGCATGTTCGCCTGATGCGGCACCAGCCAGTCGATGGCCGACTTGTCGAGATGATTGGCCTCGAGCGTTTCATCGACGATGCGCCCAAGGGTATTGACCGCAACTTTGAACACTTCGCTGCCTTTCATGATGACGCAGTGCTGGTTCGCGACAGCAGGGTCATGCTTCTTGGAAACGCCCGTTGGCACGTACAGCAGGTTGGAGTAAGCACCATCCGCGTGAATGTGCGTCGACATGATGCCGGCTTCGTCGGAGGGCTTCAGGATCACGGCACCTGCACCATCGGCGAACAGCACGCAGGTGGTGCGATCGGTCCAGTCGACGATGCGGGTCAGCATGTCCGCACCGATGACGAGCGCGCACTTGGCGCCGCCCGTGCGAATGAACCGATCGGCGATGCTGAGTCCGTAGATGAATCCCGAGCACGCAGCTTCAATCTGGATGGCGGGGGGACCATGGATGCCCAGCCGCGCCTGCAGCAGACATCCAGTATTCGGAAACACCTGGTCGGGCGTTGTCGTACCGATGACGATGAGGTCGATTTCTTCGGGACCGACGCCAGCTGACTCCATGGCCCTGCGTGCCGCATGCTCGGCCATGTCGCAGGTGGTCTCGTCGGGAGCAGCAACGTGCCGCCGTTCGATCCCCGTGCGGGTACGGATCCATTCGTCCGTCGTCTCGACAATCTTCTCGAGGTCGAAGTTGGTGAGGACCTTCTCGGGAAGGTAACTGCCGGTGCCTGCAATTCTGGAATACATTCAGTGTTTCTTCTGCGAAGGTTGAGCTGCAAGGAGCTGGCTGATTTCGGTGGGCGCACCCTTGCGGGCCTCCACCAGGCCGACGCGAATCGCATTGGCAAAGGCGACCTCGTCGGCGCCGCCGTGACTCTTGATCACCACTCCGGTCAATCCGACCATGCTGGCACCATTCAGGGTCCGTGTATCGAAGCGCTGGCGGACGGCCTTCAGCACTGGCCAGGAAACCAGGGCACCGAGGCGACGCAACGGGTTTCGAGTGTATTCCGTGCGCAATGTACCGACCAGCATGGCCGCAACGCCCTCCATGGTCTTGAGGGCGATGTTCCCGGTAAAGCCGTCCGTCACCACCACGTCCACCGCGCCGGTGAAGATATCCGTCCCTTCGACGAAACCGATGTAGTTGAGCGTGCTCTGCCCGAGCAGGCTGGACGCCTGTTGGACCACCTCGTTCCCCTTCACTTCTTCCTCGCCGATGTTGAGGAGGCCCACCCTCGGCCGGTCAACTCCGTTCATATCGGCAGCGACCACAGAGCCCATCACGGCAAACTGGAACAACTGCTCAGCCGTACAATCTGCATTGGCGCCCAGATCCAGCATGTGCGTATGGCCGGTCTTCGAGGGAATCCGCGCCAGGATCGCGGGTCGATCGATTCCGGGTACGGTCTTGAGAACGAAACGGGCTGTGGCCATCAAGGCGCCGGTATTGCCGGCGCTGACGCAGGCGTCGGCCGCATTGGCTTTCACAAGATCAATGGCCACGCGCATCGAAGAGTCCTTCTTCTTGCGCAAGGCATCCTGCGGACGTTCATCCATCGTGACGACCTGCGTCGCCTCCTGCAGGATCAACCGGTCGCCAAAGGCTCCCAGTGACTTCCCGATCACCGGCACGAGGAGTTCCCGCTGACCCACCAGAATGACATGAAGGCCGGATTCCGCCCTCAGCACGGAGAGAGCGGCGGGCACAGTGACCGAGGGTCCGTGATCCCCCCCCATCGCATCGATCGCAATGGTGATGCGCCTGGTCAAGGCGCTGCGGCCGGGAAGATCATCAACCACCGCAGACGATCAGTGGCATCACGTGCGCAGAGGACTGCAGACGTCCACTTGCTCAAAGGAATGCTATTCCTTGTCTTCTTCGACGCGGCTTTCGATGACCTTCTTCCCGCGGTAGAAGCCATCCGGAGTGATGCGATGACGCAGGTGCGTCTCGCCGGAAGTCGGGTCGATGGACAGCGCGGGGCGGGCAAGGCCGTCGTGCGACCGGCGCATACCGCGCGTGGAAGGAGTCTTTCTGCTTTTTTGGACTGGCATGATTCGTACTCTACTGGTGCGGGGTCACTGCTTTTTCAGCAAATCCCGAAGGTTCTCAAAAGGCCGCTGGCGTTTCCCTTCCGGGGGTTCGCCCACTACTGCAACCGCTTCACTCTCGACCGCCGCGCTGCACGCTTCGTCGTGCAACGGCACGAGTGGCAGCGCAAGCAACATTTCCTCTTCCGCCAGCCACGACAGGTCCACCTGATTGGCCTCGGCAACGACGGGCTCGCGCCCTTCAGGTACCTGCTCCGCTGCAGCGTCGTCTGCAACCAGCACCAGTGCGCTGTCACCGCTGATCGGTACCGCGACCGGTCTCAGGCAGCGCTGGCATGTCAGCACCACCTGCCCATCAAGCTTGGTATCGACCCCTATGCCGCCGTCTGCCCGCGAAAACCGGAATCGCACGGAGATCCCCGTCCCCGGCAAAACACCGGCCAGCCCCGCGCGGGGCAAACTCGCAAGGTCGTAGCTGCGCTCGACCACCGCTTCGCGGCCAGCCAGCACAATAGCATCGACAGGTTCGCCCAAGGTGTCCGGCATGGGGCGCGTATGATAGGGATCGAGCTTCGGCATGTCAAAGTTTTCTGTTCGCTAAATCCTTGTTTTTTCATAAAGATAGAGGCCCGGACTTGTGACCATCAACCCCCATTCCCCGCGCCCGGCGCTGCCCCTCGTACTGGCCTCCACTTCACGCTACCGCCGCGAGCTGCTGGAGCGGCTCAGAATCCCCTTCGTCACCTGTGGATCCCACGTGGAAGAAACCAGGGGCCCGGACGAAGACGCGCTGACCCTGTCCCAGCGACTGTCACGGGAGAAGGCAGCCGCCGTGGCTGCCCGCTATCCCAACAGCATCATCATCGGGTCGGACCAGGTCGCCCTGCGGGGCAGGATCGTCCTCGGTAAGCCGGGCTCCAAGGACAAGTGCATCGAGCAACTGCGCGACGCCAGCGGCCAGCGAGTCCAGTTTCACTCAGGCGTCCAGGTCATCGACACCCGCACCGGCCGGCAGGAAAGCCATGTCGACACGACGACGGTGACGTTTCGGACGTTGTCGGACGCCGAGATCAAACGCTATGTGGATGCGGAGCAGCCTTTCGACTGCGCGGGCGGGTTCAAATGCGAAGGGCTCGGCATTTCGCTATTCGACCGCATCGACTCGCAGGACCCGACCGGCCTCATGGGCCTGCCGCTGATCTGGCTGAGTGGCGCGCTGCGTCGGGCGGGCTTCGACCTTCCCTGACTCGCGCGGGACCCGCACAGGGTCCTAGACCCTAGCCCTTTTCGGCTTTCTTCAGATTGTCGAGCACCCGCTGCAACTCCTCGTCAAGGGGAGCCGTGATGCTGAACTTCTCGGTGCTGGCGGGCTTCTGGAATCCCAGGGAATGGGCATGCAGAAACATGCGCCTGAGGCCATACCCCTTCAGCGCGTTGTTGCCCTCGCGATTGCCATACTTCTCATCGCCCAGGACCGGATGTCCCGCGGCAGCCGCATGCACTCGAATCTGATGGGTCCTGCCCGTCCCGATCGACACTTCCATCAGCGTCGCCACCTTGCCGAAGAACTGGATCGGCTTGAAATGGCTCGATGCGGTCTGGCCTTCCGGATGGACCTGGACCATGCGTTCCCCACCCTGCCGCAGGTTGGTTTTGAGCGCGAGGTCGATCTTCTTCGGTCCAAGCGTCCAGCGCCCCATGACCAGCGCCAGATACTTCTTGTCCATTTCGCGCTCCCGCAGCCGCGCGTGCAGTTCCCTCAAGGCGGCACGGCGCTTGGCGAGCAGCAGGACCCCGCTGGTATCCCGGTCGAGCCGATGGACCAGTTCGAGTTCCTTGAGCTCGGGTCGGGCCTCCCTCAGTGCTTCGATGACCCCGAAAGACTGACCGCTCCCCCCGTGAACGGCGATGCCGGCCGGCTTGCTGACGATCAGGATGTCCCGATCCTCGTGGATGACGGCTTCGAGCAACGCCTGCTGCAAGGAGCGGGATGGCTTCTCCTGGGGGGCCTCTGTCTCGATGCGAAGGGGTGGAATCCGGACCTTGTCGCCCTGGACCAAGCGGTATTCCGGCTTGGCCCGCTTGCCATTGACCCGGACCTCGCCCTTGCGCAAAACCCGGTAAACATGGCTCTTCGGGACATGCTTCAGCACGCGCATGAGGAAATTGTCGATCCGCTGCCCGGCATCACCTTCGGTCGCATCGACGTAGGAAACCTGGGCCCGGACACCCCCGCTTGAGACGGATTCGGGCGCGGACTGCTGCTTGGGAGCCGTCACGGCAAGGGACTCCGCAGAAAACTGCGGACTGGATACACGTAAGCCATTGAATAAAGGGAGACTGTCCTGATATAGTCCGTCGCGAAACATATCGCGGTGCGGGCAATTGAGTTCGCAACGCGATCCACACGCGGTGGCCTTGGGAAGCGCGAAAGTCGCCTCAAAGCGCCGCATCTTAGTTGGTTCTGAACAGTCAGACCATCGCTCGGCCGCAGCCGGACCGGCGCTGGACCCGCAACTCGGGATCCAGGTCGATCAGAACGCACCGGGCGGGATGCCAGAGACCTGGGCAGGATACCTTGATGCGTCGGCCCCCCAAGGCCGTCGCCGAAGACAATCGGATGACCTTACTCCCCGATCAATCCTTTACCAAAGAACTGGCGCCGTCCGTGCGCAGAGTTGCGGCCCCGTACCCACGAAAAGAAGGGGCCCATGAAAAGAATGCTCGTCAATGCAACTCAGGAAGAGGAGTTGCGAGTCGCGCTGGTTGATGGCCAGCGCATTTACGATCTCGATGTCGAATTACCGTCACGCGAACAGAAAAAAGCCAACGTCTACAAAGGTCGCATAACCCGCGTCGAGCCCAGTCTCGAGGCGTGCTTTGTCGAGTACGGCGCTGAACGCCATGGTTTCCTGCCGCTGAAGGAAGTCTCGAAGGAATACTTCAAGACTCAGGCAGCCGCGAGCGGCAAGCTCAACATCCGTGAACTCCTGTCAGAAGGCCAGGACATCATCGTCCAGGTCGAAATGGAAGAGCGCGGCACCAAGGGCGCAGCGCTCACCACCTTCGTCAGCCTCGCCGGCCGCTTCCTCGTGCTGATGCCGAATAACCCGCGTGCGGGCGGAGTTTCCCGCCGCATCGAAGGTGAGGATCGGGACCAGCTGCGCGAAGCGCTTGAAGCGGTGGACATTCCGGAGAACATGGGCGCCATCGTCCGGACCGCCGGCGTTGGCAGGTCGACCGAAGAACTGCAATGGGACCTCGCGAACCTCCAGGAAGTCTGGAAGGCCATCGAGGAAGCCGCGCAGGGCCGCCCCGCCCCGTTCCTGATCTACCAGGAATCGAAAGCCATCATCCGCGCGCTGCGCGACTACCTGAACGACGACATCGGCGAGATCCTGGTCGACAGTCCCGCCATCTTTGCCGAAGCGCAGGAATACATGCAGCGCTTCATGCCGGCCTCTTTGCGCAAGCTCAAGCTGTACGAAGAAGACGTCCCGTTGTTCACGCGCTTCCAGATCGAGAACCAGATCGAATCCGCGCACTCGCACAAGGTCCATCTTCCCTCTGGCGGCTCAGTCGTCATTGACCCCACGGAAGCACTGGTCTCCATCGACATCAACTCGGCACGCGCCACGCGCGGCGGCGACATCGAAACCACCGCTTTCAACACGAACCTCGAAGCGGCGGACGAGATTGCACGGCAGCTGCGTCTGCGCGATCTCGGTGGCCTCATCGTCATCGACTTCATCGACATGCTGTCGCAGAAGAACCAGCGCGCCGTAGAAGACCGGCTGCGCGATGCGGTCAAGCAGGATCGTGCGCGCATCCAGATCGGCCGCCTGTCGCGCTTCGGATTGCTGGAGATGTCGCGGCAGCGTCTGCGTCCGTCGATCAGCGATGCCACTCATATCGCGTGCCCGCGCTGCTCCGGCATGGGCAGCATCCGCGGCGTCGAGTCGCTGGCACTTGCCATCCTGCGCCTGATCGGAGAGGAAGCCCGCAAGGACCGCACCGCGAAGGTCATCGCGCAGCTGCCTGTCGATGTCGCCACCTATCTCATGAACGAAAAGCGCGAATGGCTGCACAACATCGAGGCCAAGGGCGGCGTGCAGATCGTGCTGATTCCGAACAAGTACATCGAGACGCCTGCCTACGACATCCGCCGTGTGCGCGACGATGAAACGGCACTGCTGGAAAACAGCATCGTCAGCCACCAGCTTGCCGTGCAGCCGCTGGTCGACGTGGACGGCATCGCCAATCGCAATGAAGCGAAGGCCGTTGCACCGGTGCCTGTCGTCACGAGCGCAGTGGCAAGCCTGCCGCCGCCTCCGAGCATTGCGCAGGAAGCGGTGACTCCGCCGCCTCCCCCGCCCGCTGAACAGATCGGCATTCTCGTGCGGTTGTGGCGCTTCTTCTTCGGCGGTGCCGGTGCGGCGCCCATAGAAGAGAAGCAGCCGGTCGCGCCAGCGCGCCCTGAGCGCAGCCGTGATTCGCGGCCCGAGCGCCATGGCCGGGATCGCGATCGCAATCGTGAAGAAGGCCATCGTGGAGATCGAGACCGGGGTCCGCGCAGCGGCAGCGGTGGTGAACGACGTCCCGACGGACGACGCGATCGTCCCCGCGACGAGCAGCGTCCACAAGACCAAGGCAATCGCGAGCGCGGCGACCGGCAGCGTCCGCCGGCACCCGCATCGGCCACCGCAGCGGCGACGCAGCCACCCGCGGCACCGGTCCAGCAACCCAGACCACCACAGCAGCAGCAGAAGCAGCCGCGTCCGGAGCGTCAGCCTGAGCCTCAGGCTCAGGCTCAGGCTCAGGCTCAGGCTCAGGCGCAGCCGCAAGGACAGGAAAGAACTGAAGGCGCTGACCGGCCCGCAGAGGGCGCGTCCGATGCGAGTGCACGCGGTGAACGCACCGGCCGCTCACGGCGGGGTGGTCGTCGTCGTCGCGGTCGTGGCGGTCGTGGCGGCGATGAAGCGCAGGGCGCCGCAGGTCCGGGTGGACCGAACGAGGAGTCGCGCGACGAAGGTCAGGAGCGCGCTTTCGACTCCCAGCCGCGGCCCTCGGATGCGGGCACTTCCCAGCCTGGAGCTGACTCGGTAAACCATGAGCCGCGCCCGGAGTCCCGGCCGGCCGAGTCGCAGCACAGCTTTGAACTCGCACCTCCAGCCACACCTGTCGCTCCTCGAGAGGCACCGCAGTCGTCGGAGTCACGGCCTATCGAAGCGGCCTCGCCGCCTAGCGAAGCGGCCCCGCCTGCTCCTTCGAGCAGCAGCGAGAAGCCCGTGACAGTGTCGTCGAGCAGCCCGGGCCCGAGCACGATGTCATTCACACCCGAACGGGACTCGGCGCCTCGCGACGAGTAAACGACAAGGAGCGGGAGCCGGCGCGCAGCTGGCTCCCGCTGTTCTTATCAGCGGGACGTGCCCTTCGCATCCGCAATCGACTGCAACAGCCCTTCAGCGGCTTCCTCAAGCAGGTCGAGCACTTCCTCGAATCCGTTCGCACCTCCGTAGTACGGATCCGGTACGACTCGGGTGGCAGCGTCAGGCGCGAATTCCATGAACAGGCGGATCCGCTCGCGATGAGCCTCTGGCGCCTGCTGATGCAGCAGCGCCAGATTCTCCCGATCCATCGCGAGAATCAGGTCGAAGCGCTCGAAGTCTTCATCCGTCACGGTTCTCGCGCGCAATCCGGACAGGTCAATGCCGCGACGGGCAGCGGCCTGGATCGATCGGCGATCCGGGGGATTGCCAGTGTGGTAGTCGTGCGTCCCGGCCGATTCGATCTCCAGGGACATTTCCGGCAAGCGCTCAGTCGCCAGTTTGCGGAAGACCCCTTCCGCGCTGGGTGACCGGCAGATGTTGCCCATGCAGACGAACAGGATGCGCATGCGGGATGCCTCTCGTGGTGCCGGTGAGTGGACACCTAAGGATCCTACCATCCGGTAGACAATCAGCCCCTAGCGAAAGCCCGTAGGACGGTTCTTGAAGTTGTCCACCACGGGCGGGTCGGTCTGGCAGGGCTGCGGATTCCACTTCGAACCGTCCGGTTCCTTTTTGAAGTGCGTCGCAATGACGAAAGGCTGGCGCAAATAGGCAGGGTCAGTGACCACCGCAGTCACCACGAGCCATTCCGTCCCGTCCGGCTGTTGCAGCCGATCGAAGTACTCCTTGAGTTGTGCAGTCTCGCTAAACGGAACGCCGTTCTTGCGTAGGTAGCCGGCCTTCAGGTTGGTGGTATCGACGGTCAAGCTGCCACCGGGCTCGACCTCGCCGGGAGGCGCGAAGGCCACGAATCCGCGCCGCTGCGGCTGACGGAACCAGCTGGCTGTAGAGAAGCCTTGGATTGACCGTTCGCCCGCCGCCCGCAACGGGGCCGTGCTCGGTGCGCTGAACCGGAGCAACCGCGTCTGCTGGCCTGCGTCGAACTCCAGCTTGAGCGTCATGTCATCCTGCCAGCTGATCCGCAAGCGACCCGGAACCCTCATGATGGCGGGTGCGCTGAAAGCCTTGCATTGATCGCCTGCCGCGTTGTCCTTCTCGAGGTCCCAGCTGTCCGCCACCGCCGTTCCATTCGGATTGAGCGGCACGCTCGCGTAGTCGCCTTTGGGCGGTGTGATCATGCGCCACCGCCAGTCCTGGCTGATGACGGGCACCCAGTTGCCGGTGAGGTCGATCATTGCGCCGGCCTTGCCCTGCGGAGCGGGTGAAAAAGGGTTGGGAGCTGCCGCGCGCGGTGCGCCCGCCGGAGGCGCGCCGCCCAGCGATGCTGCTGCAACCAGCGACAATACGGCCGTCCCACTGAAACGCGTGATCAGGTTGAAGTGCTTCATGATCATTTCGCCTGCTTCAGGTTGTTGTAGACGGCCGCAACGAACTGCGTGGTCGTCCAGAAGCCCGATGTCGCCCCATAGATACCGTCGTAGTCCAGCGAGGGCCGCGCTGCCTGAACCTGCTCGAGCGTCATGCCCCGGGCAATCATGTCGGCGATCCGGTCCCGGATGATCGTGATCGCATCGCGATACACGAGCAGGTCGTACTCGTCGGCGATACGGCCATGACCCGAGACGATCATCGTGCCGCCCTCCTCGTTCGCGGCTGGAATCGCGAGATCGATGATGCGATTCAGCGCATCGATATAGCCGTTGATGTTGCCGCCTGCGGCGGCGTCGATGTACGGATACATCGTCGTGTTGAACAGGTCCCCCGTCGCGATCACATCGGCACGCCGGAAGAAGACCACGCTGTCGCCATCCGTATGCGCGTTCGGCATATGGATCAACTGGATCGGTTCGTCATTGAACACCAGCTCCTGGGATGCAGTGAAATAGGTCTCGCTCGGCCAGCCCTGGGCAGGAATCAGTGGCTCCTTGACACTGCCGGTCGAGGTGCTGACGCGCGTCAGGACATTCTCGTGTGCCCAGATCGCGGCACGGGGAGCGACGCCAACACGTACGTTGCCGACAAACTCGCCGGTTGGCGCGATGACCGCGTTGCCGCCCGTGTGGTCCGGGTGGTAGTGCGTGTTGACGATGTAGTCGATCTTTTCCTTCGACAGCTTGCGGATCTCGACGAGCAGCGCCTGCGCGTTCTGCGCGAACCCTGAGTCGACGATCAGCACGCCTTCATCGCCAATCTGGACGGTCACGTTACCGCCGTCGCCGCCGATCATGTAGATGTTGCCGCGCACATGCTCGGTCACGAGCTCGAGCGGCGGGGCTGCTGCAGGCGCTGCAGCCTGTCCACGTCGCGCAGGCTGGGCGGCCTGCACGGCAGCGGCACCAACCGCCAGCAGCGTGAGCACCACTGCCGACGCGACAGTCCTTCTTTTCAATGACACTTGCACCATCACGAGATCACTCCCCGATTCCGTTGCAGCAGGGGTTCACGACCCTGATGCGCGAACTATTTCTTGCCGGCCTTGATCATGGCCTTGAGCTTCTGCTCGTACTCCGGGTAGAGCGACTCCGCACCCCCCTGGGCGGCTTCGATCGGCACGCCCAGGTTCTTGCGGAATTCCGCGATCAACGGGTTCTGTCCCGGAAGGAAATGCGCAACGAAGCCCTGCGGTCTGTCGATTTCGACGCGGGCCGAACAGGGATAAGGTCCGTGCTGGTAACCCGGATCAAGCTGCCAGTTCATGCTGCGGACCACGGGCTCCGTCAGGTAGACCGGATCTTCCGTAATGCTGGTGATGGTCAGCACGTTATCGTGCCGCATCCAGAATTCCGTCAAGCTGCCCTTGTCGCTGCGGGCCGGACCGTTGCGACGCGTCCAGCCTTCCTTGATGTGCGTGGTGTTCACCACGAGTTTGTCGCCGATCCACTTGCCCGTGCTGAAACCCATCCACGTGTGCGGGGTGTACTGCGATGGATGCGGGCGCCCGTCGAGGTAAATCACGCGATGCGTGATCATCCACTGGAAAGTCTGGTGCAGTGCTGTGATGCGCTGGGTCGGGTGGTCCACCTCGCTCCACACGCGCATGCCCGCCGGACCCCACGGGGCATAGTCGATGGGATGAGGCTCGCACTGGTGCTCGGGCACCGTCCACTTCTGGTCGCTCCACGATTCGGCACGGAGGAGGCCCGCCGCACTCAGCGGCAACCCGGTGTAGTCACCGTAGTCGGGGCCGACACCGCGGTCGGGCCCATCGGAATGCACCAGCTGGCCCCACATGCCGGTCAGGTCGACCTGGGCATGAGCAGAACCGCCGACCAGCGCGAGCGCGGCCAGCGCACCGCGCGTCAGTCTAGTGAAATACATGTTGCCCCGCTCCTTCCAAGTCCCATTCAGCCAGCACACCCATCAGACGGGGAGAGCCCCGACGAAGGCATCCCTCATTTCCCGACATTATGCAGGCGACCAGCGCCGCACGGAATGCCTGATTGCTCACCTGGGTCGTGTCCTAAATTGCTGTAAAAGTGGCTTCAGGTTGCACGGGTGAGTGCCGGGCGAGGCAGCCGGCACGGTGAACCCGGTGACGGCGCGGCCGCCATAGGGCACCGGCGCTGCCCGTCCTGTCGGATCCAGGCCCCAGCCGTATGCCGGCCTACAGCGCCCGGATCAGCCAAGTATGCTCAAATCGGCTGCCTTAGCGCCCTCGCCGGAGCCCGCACCTCTTGCCCACCGTTGCCTCTTCAGCCCGAATCGATCGCGCCTATCAGCTCGCAGCCGCAGTCGGCTTGTTGCTCGTGGTGCTGCCGATTGCATTTCCGCATGCAACCCACGCCTCGTCGGTACTCCAGAACTTCATGCACGGGCCCGTATTCGGTCTGGTTGCGATGGCCGCCCTGCGGACGATCTGCGCACATCCTTCGATGTCGGGGCGCCGCGCAGGCGCGCGGACCTTGATCGCGTTCGCAGTGACAGCCGGCATTGCAGCGGCCAGCGAAATAGCGCAGATTCCGGGCCCCCGCGATGCCTCGTTCGAGGACTTGATCGTGGACTTCGTGGGCGCAGCGACGACACTCGCTCTCGTCCGCAGGCATGAAGCCCGATCGCCCGATCTTGCGCATCAACGGCTCGCGCTGGGACTGGCCTCGCTAGCGGGATCCCTGTTCCTGCTCGCCCCGCTCCTCCCGGCAACCCTCGCTTACGGCTTTCGATACCAGCAACTCCCCGACCTGGTGCGATTCCACGGTGCGAGTCTGGATACGATCGATACCTACTTTATGGTGGACAACCCGGACCACCCGGCCTTCCAGAACCTGCCCAACCGGTGGCGAAAGCCTGACGATCCAATGAGCTTGAAAGTGGCTCTGCCAGCCATCACGTGGCCAGGCCTCTATCTTGGCGAACCCTATCCCGACTGGCGGGCGTTCTCGTCATTGTCCCTCGACTTGACGAACCCTGCAGAAAGGCCGCTGGAATTGACTCTGCGTATCCACGACGTCAGGCACGACTATGAGTACGCGGACAGGTTCAACTGGCGCATCACCCTGCCACCACAGACCCGCGAGATGGTACGCATACCGCTTGCGACCGTACGGAACGCAACTCGCGGGAGGCAGATGGACATGCAGCACATCGCAGGACTGCTCCTGTTCAGATCTGGTCCTGAGAGTGAAGACGTCGTCTATGTCACCCGGATAACGCTGGAAAAATAGCGAAGGCCGGCAGATGGATCAGCCGCCAAGGAACTCGCAGAGATAGGCAGCGGGACCACCGACAGCCTCAACATCGAAGCCGCTGTTCGCCGCGATTTCGAACGACGTGCCCTGCGCATAGGTCTGCCACGCGCCATCCTTGAGCTTCGCACGCAGTTCGCCGCTGACAACCGTCATCCGCTCGGCCGCACCGGTATTGAAGTGATATTCACCCGGCGCGATGACGCCGACGGTAGCCTTCAACGCGTTGCGCTCGAAACCGAGACTCTGGACGCGACCGTCGAAATAGGTGTTGTGCTTCAGCATGGATGGGGACCCACAGGCTCCGGGTTGGATTCAGTTGACGACTGCCGGAAGTATAGCCGGGCCGACACCCCCCGTCAGCGGGCCCATGCCCCTTGGCGTGGTGATCCCTTTGGCGCACGATATGCCTATGGAAAAAAAGGTCTATTCCGATGCGCGCGCTGCACTTGAAGGACTACTCCACGATGGCCTGACGATCATGGCGGGCGGCTTCGGGCTCAGTGGACTGCCGGAAAATCTCCTCCTTGCGCTTCGTGACTCCAACGTGCAGGGACTGACCGTGGTCTCCAACAACGCAGGGCTCGACGGCTTCGGCCTCGGACTGCTGCTCGAGCGACGCCAGATCCGCAAAATGGTGTCGTCGTACGTCGGCGAGAACAAGCTGTTCGAAAAGCAGTACCTGAGCGGCGAGCTCGAAGTCGAGTTCAACCCCCAGGGCACGCTCGCCGAGCGCATTCGCGCAGGGGGCGCCGGCATTTACGGCTTCTTCACCCGAACCGGCGCAGGCACACTGGTCGCCGAAGGCAAGGAACAGCGGGTTGTGGACGGCGAAACCTACGTCTTCGAGACGGGACTGACTGCGGACATCGCGCTCGTGAAGGCGTGGAAGGGCGATACCGAAGGCAACCTGATCTATCGCAAGACCGCGCGCAACTTCAATCCGAACATGGCGACGGCGGGCCGCGTCACCGTGGCGGAGGTCGAACACCTGGTGCCCGTCGGTGAACTGGACCCCGACGCGATCCACACTCCTGGCATCTACGTGCAGCGCATTTTCAAGGGCTCGAGCTACGTGAAGCCAATTGAAAACCGGACCGTTCGCGAGGCTTGAGGACCGAACAATGGCGTGGACCCGCGAACAAATGGCCGAACGCGCCGCGCGCGAACTCGAAGACGGCTACTACGTGAACCTCGGCATCGGGATTCCGACGCTGGTGGCCAACTATATTCCCGCTGGCGTGCACGTGGTCTTGCAGTCCGAAAATGGCATGCTCGGCATGGGCCCGTTTCCATTGCGCGGCCAGGAAGACCCGGACCTCATCAACGCCGGCAAGCAGACGGTCAGCGAGCTGCCGTTCTCGTCGTACTTCTCCTCCGCCGACAGCTTCGCAATGATCCGCGGCGGGCACATCGATCTGTCGGTACTCGGTGCCATGGAGATTTCCGAAGGCGGCGACATCGCCAACTGGATGGTCCCCGGCAAGATGGTCAAGGGCATGGGCGGCGCGATGGATCTGGTCGCCGGCGTCAAGCGCGTCGTGGTCGTGATGGAACACACGAGCAAAGGCGCGCCGAAGTTCAAGCCACGCTGCGAACTCCCTCTCACGGGCGTGAACGTCGTCGACCTGCTCATCACTGACCTGGCCGTCTTTGCAAGATCGGACCGGCATTCCGGTTTCGAGCTGTGCGAGCTCGCGCCCGGCGTCACGCTCGATGACGTCAGATCGAGGACCACCGCGGCCTTCAGCGTCAGTCTCGCCTGAATCCGGCCTGTCGTTGTCGCGCTCTGCTGTGCAGGGCAAGTGCCGCGACGTCGCGCCGAAGGAATTCAAGCCCCCAAGTACGCGAGCCGGGTGACTTACGACGAGTACCTGCCGCTCAACATCGACCGCATGGGCCTCTACTGGCGCAACGGCTGGCAGTAACAGGTACTGCCCATCATTTCCATCGCGTCCCCCGCAGGATTGACGCGTCGATCTTGCGGGCGTCCGTGCAGCCGGACAGCGCCATGCTGACCTCGAGTTCCTTGCGCAGGATCTCAAGTGCCTGCACCACGCCGGATTCGCCCCCCGCTGCGAGCGCATACAGGAACGCCTTTCCGATGAGGCAGCCGTGCGCACCGAGCGCAAGCGCTTTCAAGACATCCTGGCCGCTCTGGACGCCGCCATCGAAGAGCACCTCGCAGCGACCCTCCACGGCCTCCACGACTTCAGGCAACACCGAGATCGTCGACGGTGCGCTGTCGAGCTGTCGCCCGCCATGGTTCGACACCACTAGCGCATCGACGCCGTGCTCCGCAGCGAGGCGCGCGTCCTCGGCGTCGAGCACGCCCTTGACGATCAGCTTGCCGGGCCAACGTGCCCGCACCCATTCAAGGTCTGCCCATGTAATGGAAGGATCGAACTGCGTCGCGATCCACTGGGACAGCGTCAACAGCCCACCTGTGTCCGGCATCCGCGCCACCAGGTTGCCGAACGTGCGACGCTTGCCGAACAGGACACCCATCGCCCATGCAGGCTTGATCGCGATATCGAGCGCGTTGCGCAGCGTCAGGCGCGGCGGAATGCTGAGGCCGTTCTTCGCGTCACGCCGCCGGACACCCATCACTGTCAGGTCGAGCGTGAGCATCAACGCACTGCATCGGGCGGCAACCGCCCGGGCGATGAGCTCCTCGTTGAAGCTGCGGTCCTTCATCAGGTAGAGCTGGAACCAGAACGGCTTCGTGACCGCGCCGGCAACGTCCTCGATCGAGCAGATCGACATCGTGCTCAACGTGAACGGCACGCCGACCCGCTGCGCTGCCCTCGCCCCGTGAATCTCGCCATTGCGGTGGAACAGTCCCGTCAGACCCGTCGGCGCAATGGCCACCGGAAAACTCCAGGGCTCACCGAGCACCGTAGTGGCGAGCGACAGCTTCGACAGGTCGATCATCACGCGCTGCCGCAGTTCGAGTGCTTCGAGATCCGCGCGGTTGCGCCTCAGCGTGATCTCGTCGTACGAGCCGCGATCGGCGTAGTCGAAGATAGCTCGGGGCACGCGCTTTCTGGCGAGGTCCCGCAGATCCGCGATACTTGTGATCACAGCCATTTGACTTCCCCAACAAGCGCCGTACCCGCAATATCCATGCGCTGGCACCGCTCATTCGTCGAGCGAATGCGCGGCCCCGATGAGTGCGGCATCCGCCGAGTGGAGCAGCCACGTCGGAATGGCTTCGTTGTAGCTCGCGAAGCGCCCCTTGTCGGAAAATCGCTGGCGAAATGCCGAGGCCACCAGCAAGTCAGCCAGCTTCCCGGCGACTCCGCCTGCGATGTAGACGCCTCCCCGGGCACCCAGCGCCAGCGCAAAGTCACCCGCGACGGCTCCCAGGATGGCGCAGAAGCGACTGGTAGCCCTCAGGCAAGAACTGTCGCCCGCTCGAGCACGCTCAGTGATCTCGGCCGGCGTCAACGGTTCAGGCACCCGCCCGGCGATGGTTTCAAGCGCGCGGTGCAGCGCAGCCAATCCCGGACCGGACAATACACGCTCCACGGAAACCCGCCCATGTTCCCTTCTGAGCAACTTCAGGATCTCGATTTCCTCGTCGTCGGCGGGCGCGAACGCGATATGCCCCCCTTCGGTCGTGGCTACGACGTGCTTCCTGCCTTCGCGAACCAGTGCTGCGACACCGAAGCCGGTTCCCGGACCCAAGACCAGACATGTTGCACCCGCGGGCGAGTCGCGCGATGCGCCCAGAACGGTGAGGTCGGCCGCAGCAAAGCAAGGGATGGCAATTGCCAAGGCGGCAAAATCATTGACGAGGCAGGCCTGTTCGAAGCCGGCCGAGCGCAAATCACGCTCTGACAACCGCCAGCCGTTATTGGTCATCCGAATGGTGCCATCGAGAACGGGACCGGCCACCGCCAGAGATACGCGCGCTGGGCGAGACGATACCCCGAGATCAGCAAGGTAGGCCTCAATAGCATCTTCCGCACACGGAAAGTCTGCACAGAGGTAAGCACGGCGATGCTCGATTCGCCCAGCTGCAAAGAACGCAAAGCGCGCGTTGGTCCCGCCGATATCGCCGACGAGGGTGCTGGATGCCAACGTCAACGCTTCAGTTGTGCCCGTACTCATAGCCCATGATCCTGTTCGCCAACGGGGTCGCATCGATGCCAACACGGCGGGTTCTGCCCAACGACCAATTCAGGTCTTTGCATACATACCGCGCAGCCGCTCGATATCCTCGGCGGTATCGATGCCGATACCAGGCGACTGCTGCGCCACGCCGACCGCGATCCGCATGCCCGCCTCGAGTGCGCGCAGCTGCTCGAGCTTCTCCTTCGCTTCGAGCGTACTGACGGTCAAGGCCGTCATGCGCAGCAATGCATCGACACGATAGGCATAGATCCCAAGATGTCTGAATGCGCCGGCGAATGCGGCATCCGACCCGGCCTCGACATCGCGCCCATGCGGAATCGGGGCCCGACTGAAATACAGCGCCGCACCGTCCCGGGCGCGCACGACCTTCACGATATTCGGATTGCGGAATTCCTCAAGGCTCGTGACGGGAGTACACAGCGTAGCGAGATCGGCGCGCGGATCCGCGGCAAGCAGTGTCGCCACCTGGTCGATCAATGCGGGAGGAATCTGCGGCTCATCGCCCTGCACGTTCACTACTACGGTGTCGCCGCTCCAGCCACGCGACTGCGCGACTTCCGCGATCCGGTCCGTCCCTGAAGCGTGATCCGCGCGGGTCATCACGGCCATCATTTGTTGTCCGCCGCGAGGGTCCTTGACCACCGACGCAATGCGCACATCGTCCGTCGCGACAACGACCTCCTCCGCGTGGCTCCGGGAGGCCTGCTCGACGACCCACTGGATCATCGGCTTGCCACCGATGTCGAGCAGCGGCTTCGCCGGCAGCCGGGTCGAGCCGTAACGTGCAGGAATGACGACTTTGAATGACATCGGTCGGCCTTGCGGGAAGCGCGCTATTCCTTGAGCGCCGGATCGTCGCTGGTCAGCAGCTTCGCCTCGTCCTCAAGCATGATCGGGATGCCGTCGCGAATCGGGAACGCGAGACGGTCCGCGCGGCAGACCAGTTGCTGGCGGGACTTGAGATAACGCAGCGGCCCCTTGCATAGCGGGCACACGAGAATGTCGAGCAGTCTTGAATCCATGGGTGCGTGACGATCAGTCGGACTACGGGACGGTAAACTAGTGAAGCTCCGCTGCCAGCCGGGCAGCAATACGATTCTCGACAACAGCCAGCAGCTTCGACGCTTGCACGGCCTCCAGCTCCGCGCGGGCGGCGACCACCCAGAGCCTCGGGTCATCGATGCCACGGCACTTGACGGCGTCCTTGCCCGTCATCAGCACCGGCAGCGAATCGCCGAACTCGAAGGTCTTGGGCATGATCGTCGCGTGGTCCGGCAACGGATGCGGAATCACGCCCAGCCCTTGCGCCCGCAGCGTAGCAAAAAAGCCCTCGGGAAAGCCTATTCCGGCTACGGCATGGACCGATTGTCCCGCAAAGGCCGCAAGGGGGCGCTCTTCACCGGAGCGTAACGAGCGCACTCCGGTCGGCAACACCGCAAAGGAGGCCATCGATTCCACGCCGGCGATGATGCGCGTGGTCACCGGAATCGCCAGCGCCGGATCGGGTGCCCTCAAGACCACGGCGTCGACCTTCGCCAGCCGTGCTGCCGATTCGCGCAGTGGCCCCGCGGGGAGCAGGCGTCCGTTGCCAAGGCCACGCACCGCGTCGACCACGACCAACTCGCAATCGCGTGCCAGTCGATAGTGCTGCAACCCATCGTCGCAGACGACCACGTCGGCCCCTCGTTCGATCGCACGCCGCGCGGCCGCCACCCGATCCGGGCCCGCCACCACGATGCCGCCCGATTCGGTCGCGAGCAGCACCGCCTCGTCGCCGACCTCAAGCGGATCGCTGTCGGCACTCACGTCGCGGGGCCAGCTGGTCGACGCCCCGCCATACCCTCGCAGCACGATGCCAGGCACGTAGCCCTTCGCCCGCAACTGCGCAGCGAGCCACAGCGTGAAGGGCGTCTTGCCCGTGCCGCCTACGGTGAGATTGCCGACGACGATAACAGGCCGCGAGACCGATTCCGCACGCAGCAGGCGAACCCGGAACGCGAACCGACGCAGCGCGACGACGGCACCGAAGAGCCAGGACAGCGGCATCAGCAGCAGCGTCAGCAGGTTGAACGAACGCCGGTACCAGAGGGACTGAATGTAGGAAGCGGCGCTCATGCCGGCAGGTTCAGGCGAGGACGCTGCGGAACGTTCGTTGCGGTCTATTCATTGAACTGCAGGCGGTGCAGCGACGCATAGTGACCGTCTTTGGCCAACAGTTCCGCATGCGTTCCGCTCTCGGCCACGCGGCCGCCGTCCATGACGACGATGCGGTCTGCCTTCTCGATGGTGGACAGGCGGTGCGCGATCACGAGCGTGGTGCGCCCCTGCATCAGCCCTTCGAGCGCCGTCTGGATGACGCGCTCCGACTCGGTATCGAGCGCGGAGGTCGCCTCGTCGAGGATGAGGATGGGCGCGTCCTTGAGCAGCGCGCGCGCGATCGCGATCCGCTGGCGTTGTCCGCCCGAGAACAGCACGCCGCGGTCGCCCACGACGGTATCGAGGCCGTTCGGCAACTCCCGCACGAACTCGAGCACATGCGCGGCCTGGGCAGCGGCCTCGACCTGGGCAGGAGTCGCCTCGCGACCAAACGCGATATTGGCGCGGATGGTGTCATTGAACAGCACGACATCCTGACTGACGAGTGCAATCTGGTCGCGCAAGGAAGCGAGGTCATAGTCGCGGACGTCGACACCATCGACACGTATGCTGCCCCGCGTCGCGTCGTAGAAGCGCGGCAGCAGGCTCATCAGCGTGGACTTGCCGCTGCCGGAGCGGCCGACGATCGCCAGCATCTCGCCGGCGGCCACACGGATCGACACGTCCTTGAGGACGCCCGTCTCGGCCGAGGCATACGCAAACGTGATGTCGTCGAACTCGATGTCGCCGCGGACGCGAGTGCACTTGAGTGCCCCGCCCTGCGGCTCGGCGGGCTCGTCGATCAGCTCGAAGATGCTCTCTGCGGCCGCGATGCCTTGCTGGATGGGGCCGGCGACGTTCACCAGGCTGCGCAGCGGTTGCGCAATCTGCACTAGCGCCACCAGGAACGCGAGCAGGTCTCCCATCGAGGTCCGGCCGCTGATGGCGTCCGAGATGGCGATCGACAGCACGAACGCCGAACCGATCGCCGTGACCATCTGCACCACGGGATTCGACATCCCCCGGGTCAGTATGAGCCGCATGTTCGACCGTCGGTTGTGCTCGTTGACGTCCCCGAACTGCGTGGCCTGGTAGCCTTGCGCGTTGTAGACCTTGATGACGCGCGGTGCTTCCAGTGTTTCCTTGGCGACGCGCGTGATGTCGCCCATCGACTCCTGAATGCGGCGGCTGTAGCGGCGGAACCGCCGGTTGATGAACGTCACGAGCCACGCCATGACCGGCCCCATCGTGAGCGCGATCATCGCTAGGCGCGGGTTCAGCACGAAGAGCGCGATGACCGAGCCTACGATGGTGAGTCCTTCGCGGACGCCCGTCACGACCGAATCGGTCGCTGCCTGGCCGATCTGCTCGGTGTTGTACGTCAACCTCGACAGCAGTGCCGCGCTCGAATGGCGGTCGTACCAGGCGACGGGCAGGTGCATCGCCCGCATGAAGATCTGGTCGCGCAGGCGCTTGACGATGTGGCGCCCGACGTAGCCCATGCAGTAAGTCTGGGTGAAATCGCCCATGCCGCGCAGCAGGAACAGCAGGACGAGCGCAGCGGGCAACAGCACGACGGTTTGCGGATCACGGTTCTGGAAGGTGCCGTCGCCGAAGAACTTCGCCACCAACGTGAAGCTCACCATGCTTGCGGAGAACAGGATCGCGCCCAGCACACCGAGCGCGAACATCCCGCGGTGAGGACGGATGTAGCCGAGCAGGCGACGGTATGTAGCCCATCCGTCCGCCGTCCCCCGATCGGGCGAGGCCGACACGCTCATGCGGTACCGACCGTCACGGCGCGGCTCCCTGCGCGCCTTCCGGCCCTTCGTTCATCGTCGCGATGTTGATGGTGCGGAAGCCGAGGCGGCCGATGACGTCCATCGCGGTGACGACCGCCTGGTGCGTGGCCTGGCCATCGGCGCGGATCGTGACGGGCAGGTCGCGGGCGGAATCCACCACCTGGGTGATCGCCGCCGACAGCGTCTGGGCGCTGCTGTTGATCAGGCTGCGGTCGTTGACGCTATAGGCGCCCTGGCGGGTGATCGTGATCACGATGGGATCGCGCACCACCTGGCCCTGCTGCTGCACGCTCGCTTCTGGCAATTGCACCTGCACCCGCGCCTCGTCGACGAACGTGGTGGACGCCATGAAGAAGATCAGCAGGCACAGCAGCACGTCGATGAACGAAACCATCATGATCTCGGGCTCTTCGTCGCGATTCGAGTTCTTGCGCAGATTCACGCCGGGCTATTCCTCGACAACCGCTTGCGGCGCAGCGGCATCGTCGTCGAGCGCATGCAGCAGCTTGACCGCTTCCACTTCCATGTCGACGACCAGTCCGTCCACGCGTCGACGCAGGAAGCGATAGCCGATCAGCGCCGGGATGGCCACGATCAGGCCACCTGCGGTGGCGATCAGTGCCTCACCGATGCCGGCGGCCAGCGAAGCAGGATTGCCAACGCCGGCGCTGCTGATCGCATTGAAGGTCCGTACCATGCCGAAGACGGTACCGAGCAGGCCGAGCAGAGGCGAGATCGCGGCAATGGTGGCGAGCGCGTTCAGGTATCGCTCGAGCTCATGGATGACGTGGCGGCCCGAGTCCTCGATGGCCTCCTTGATCAGCGACCGTTCACGATGCCGGTTGGCAAGCCCTGCAGCCAGGATCTTGCCGAGCGGCGAGTTCTGCCGGAGCGCGACAATGTGCTTTTCCTGGATCTGCCGCGACTCAACCCAGCGCCACACCTTTTCGGCGAGCTCCGGGGGCACGACGCGCGATTTCTGCAAGGACCAGAGACGCTCGAGAATGATCGCCGCGGCAATGATCGAGCAGAGGATGAGCGGCACCATCATGAGGCCGCCGGACTTGACGATTTCGAACATGGATTCGCTTGGCTTTCTGGTCGTTGCGACGGAATGCTGTCCGGTGCGCATAGTAGCAGGAAGGGGAAAGGGGAATGAGGGGATAGGGGTCGGTGATCGGTGGTCGGTGGTCGGTGGTCGGTGGTCGGTGAAGAGACAGGGACCGATTGCCGAGAGCGGATTCTGCAGAGGGGATGGCGGGAACAAGCTGCCTGGATTCAGTTCTTCAGGCAACAGCACGGTGCGGCATGGACATCTTTTCCTCCTACCCCCCCTCCTTGGGTCCGCTCTTCACCGACCACCGACCACCAACCACTATCCCCTGCCCTCCTTGTGATGCCAGTACCTGACGTACTGGCGCCGCCAGGCGACAGGCAGCACTACGCCGGTCGGCCCCACGAGCAGTTCGATCGCGCCTGACGACGCGGTATCGAGCGTCACTGCGCCGGAGTCACGCCAGCGGGCCACGACATCCGGCCGCGGAAATCCCCAGCGATTGCGATAGCCGGCCGAGAACACCACGTATCGGGCATGGACGGCATCCACGAGGGCCCGGGTCGACGACGTGCGGCTGCCGTGATGGGCCGCCACCACCACGGACGCCGGCCCGAGCAGGCCAGCCTCGACCAGACTCCGCTCGGCGTCGCGCTCGACATCGCCGAGCAGCAGCGCGTTGCCGCCGGCACCCGAAACCTTCAGCACGCATGAGGTGTTGTTGTCGCCCTGCAATCCAGGCCCCGCCGCTGGATGCAGGACCGCAAAGTCGACTCCATCCCAGCGCCAGCGCAGCCCCCGCTCGCATACACGCAAGAGGGTGCCCGGCAACCGGACGGAAGGCCCCGCCAGCACTTCGCCCACAGGCATAGCAGGCAATACCGACCTGAAGCCGCCAACGTGGTCCAGATCGCCGTGGCTCGCGACCACGGCGTCGAGACGGTGGACAGCGCGACCGTACAAATAGGGCAAGACGACCCGCTCTCCGGTATCGCTGCCGCTCTGGAATGCGGGACCGGCGTCGTACAGCAGCTGATGCGTGCGCGTCTCGACCGTCACGGCAAGGCCCTGGCCGACGTCGAGTACCGTCAATCGGAACGCACCCGGAGGCAACGGATCAGGTCGCCACAGCAGCGCAGGCAGGAAGAACAGGAAGCCGACCAGCCGCGTCGGTAAAAAACCGGGTGCAATGACGATGGCGGCACCGAGGCAGAGCAGCGCCTTGGCCCAAAGGGGCGGATCGGGGCTGTGCCAGACGGCGAGGTCGAGCGACGCGCAGTAGGCCAGTACGGGCCAGGCTGCCGTGAGCAACCCGTTCGCACCCGAGAGCAATACGGCGCCAAGTGGCGCCCAAACAAACAGTGCGGCCGATCCAATCAGCACGAGCGGCACCACCAGCAGCGTGAAAAACGGGATCGCCAGCAGGTTGACCAGGGGGGACACCAGCGAGACGTTGCCGAAGACCAGCACCGAGAGGGGCAGCAAGCCGATCGTGACGGCCCACTGGACCTTCAGGAATTCACGCGTCTTGTCGGGCCAGCCTTGTGGTGCCGATGGCCGGACCCGGCCCGTCAGCAACACGAGAATCGCCCCGACTGCGCCGAACGACAGCCACGCCCCTACCGACAGCGGCGCCAGCGGGTCGATCAGCAGCACGCCGATCAGCGATAGCGCGAACCCTTGCGTGGCTTGCAGCTCGCGCCGCATGAATCGCGCGCCGCAATAGACGCAGATCATCAGCAGCGTGCGCTGTGCAGGGACGCCGAACCCCGCGAGCGCAGCGTAGGCCAGAGCCCCGAGCACGCATCCGATCGCGCGGCCGTCGACCGCACTGAACCGCCGGCGCTGCATGCCAGGCAACCGCGCAAGAACAGCCCCGAGGCCCGCGCTGAGCGCAGCCACCATGGCGATATGGAGCCCGGATATCGCGATCAGGTGACTGGTCCCGGTGGCAGCGAACACCCGCCACTGCTCGGCAGGCAGCTGCTGCCGCGCCCCCACCGCGAACCCCTGGATCAGCCCAAGCATCGGGCTCCCGCTCAAGACAGCAGCCAGCCGGTCCGCGATCACACCGCGCACCTCGAGCACGGCGTACGACCACGAAGGCCCGAAGAGACGATGGTTGTCGCCATCATCCCGTACGTAGCCTGTTGCGCCGATGCCCTCACGGAACAGCTGTGCTTCGTAGTCATACCCGCCGGGATTCGCGTATCCGTGGCGGCGACGCAGCCGCACGGTGAGCTGCCAGCGCTCGCCTGGCTGCAAGTCGACCGCGGTGTCATACCACGTCAGTTCGATACGCCGGGGCAGCGAAGCGGTCGCCCTCTTTGGCCACGACGCAACGGCAAGCACAAACCGCGGTCCCGATGACGTGGCCTCCGGCAGCGATGCAATGTCGCCGACCACCTGAAGGTCCTCTCCCTCAAGGGCGGACGGCAGGTCATGCGCCAGCATGAACGCAGCCCAGCCCCACGCCCACGAAAGTCCTGCCACTGCGCAGATGACGATGTTCCACCGCAGGACGACTGCGAGCGCAAGCGCGACAACCAGCACCGCCCCGCACCAGGGCAAGGGCAACTCAGGCAATCCCTGCACGAGCGAGGCGCCGACCAGAAACGCAAACGAATTGGCAAACATTCCCGCCGCCCCAAGGAACCTCTGCCGGAGGCTCCGTAATGCTGGATAATCCGCGGATGCCCCGCCGCCTCTTCAAGCGTCTCAATCGCACTCGTCAAGCCTGGCGCGAGCACTGGACCCTGAGGCCCTTCCGCAAGGTGCTGGCGGATCCGGCCTTCTGGAGCCTGAACCGCCGCAGCGTGACTCGGTCGTTCGCCATCGGCCTGTTCATCGCGTGCAGTCCGTTGCCGACGCACATGATCCCTGCGGCGCTCGTTGCACTGGTCCTGCGCATCAACCTGCCCGTGATCCTCACGACGCTGTTCGTCACCAACCCTCTCACCATGGTGCCGCTGTACTTCTTCGAGTACTGGCTGGGCTGCAAGCTGCTCGGACTGCAGCTCGAGCCCTTTGCGTTCGAGATGTCGCACGACTGGTTCGTCAATCACCTGTTGCCGGTGTGGAAGCCCTTCGTGCTCGGCAGCATCGTCACGGCCCTCGTCGTGTCGCTGGTGGGATACATTATGCTCGGTCTCGCGTGGCACCTGAGCCTCGTGCTCAAGTATCACAAGCGCAAGAACGCGGGCTGAAGCCGATTATCTGGCGTGAACGCACAGAATTGAACGCCATTGCCCTCCGTCTCGCCGCCTGGGACAGCCTGCGCGAGCCCGCCCGAGCGGTCCGCCATGCCGTCTTCATCGTGGAACAAGGCGTCCCGGTCGATCTGGAGTGGGACGAGTTCGACGCCGTGAGCTGGCACGCCGTGGCGTACGACGCAGCGGGCATCCCTGTCGGCACCGGAAGGCTGCTGCCCGATGCTCACATCGGCCGCATGGCAGTGCTCAGGTCAGCGCGGGGGACAGGCGTGGGCGGCGCGATACTGGAAGGCCTGATGGCCAAGGCCGTGGAACTGGGCTACGGCGAACTGATCCTCAATGCACAAACCGTGGCGATTCCCTTCTATGCCCGCTTCGGCTTCATTCCTGAGGGCGAGGAATTCATGGAAGCCGGCATCCCGCATCGGGTGATGCGGAGAAGGACCAGGACCTGACTCCTCAGGCCTGCACGAGCTGGCCAGCGTCCAGGCGATAGACCTTTTGCATCCGCGCCGCGAGTTCGGGGGCGTGCGTGACGATCACGAGTGCCGTGCCGGATTCGCGATTGAGCTCGAGCATCAGTTCGAACACCTGCGCGGCATTCGCGCCGTCCAGATTGCCGGTGGGTTCATCGGCCAGTACCACCTGTGGCTTGGTCACGAGCGCACGCGCGACGGCGGCGCGTTGTCGTTCGCCGCCCGACAACTGACCAGGACGATGGTGCAAGCGCGCGCCTAGTCCCACTCGCTCCAGCAACCGAGTGGCCTCGGCCGTGGCATCACGCACGGACACGCGGCGGATCAAGAGCGGCATCGCGACGTTCTCGATGGCGCTGAACTCCGGCAGCAGATGGTGGAACTGGTAGACGAACCCGAGGGAGTGATTGCGCAGCGTGCCACGCGCAGCATCGGACAGCGCGCTGACCTTCTGGCCCGCAATCAGCACGTCACCGGACGTCGGCAGGTCGAGACCACCGAGCAGCTGCAACAACGTCGTCTTGCCTGAGCCGGACGCGCCCACGATGGCAACACGATCGCCTGCAGCGACCGAGAACTCGACGCCCTTGAGCACGTCAACCTGCACATCGCCCTGCATGAAGGACTTGGTGAGGCCGGTGCATGCGAGAACCGTGGCAGTATTGTTCATGGGCTTCAGCTCAGTCATGGCGCAGCGCCTCGGCCGGCTGGATGCGGGCCGCGCGCCAGGCGGGATACAGGGTCGACAGGCAGCACAGACCGAACGCGGTTGCACTGATCTTGATGACGTCGGCAAGCTCGACGCGCGCGGGCAGGTCGCTCATGAAGTACAGCTTCGCATCGAGGAACTGCGTACTGAGCAAGCGCTCGAGCCCGTGCACCAGCGTCTCGAGATTCGTGGCAATGAGCACACCGAGCGCCACGCCGGCCACCGTGCCGATGAGGCCAATGGCGGTCCCCTGGGTCATGAACACTTTCAGGATGCTGTTCGGCTCGGCGCCCATGGTCCTCAAGATGGCGATGTCGGCTCGCTTGTCCTTCACGACCATCACCAAAGTCGACACGATGTTGAAGGCGGCGACCGCCACCACCAGCAGCAGGATCACGAACATCACCGACTTCGTGATCTGGATGGAGCGGAAGAAGTTGGCATGTTGCCGCGTCCAGTCGCTGATGTAGTAGCCGCCGCCCATCTCCTGTGCCAGTGAGCGCACCACTTGAGGCGCAGCAAACAGGTCAGTGAGGCTCAGGCGCAAGCCGGACACGCCCTCCCCCATGCGATACAGGCGCGCCGCATCCGCCATGTGCAGGTAAGCCAGGTTGCGGTCGTACTCGTACATGCCGGCCGAGAAAATGCCCACCACCTCGAAGCGGCGCATGCGCGGCACGACACCTGCCGGCGTGACCGACCCTTGCGCGATGACGAGGACGACGCGATCGCCGACGCCGACGCCGAGGGCCGCGGCCAGCTCGCTGCCGAGGACCACACCGAACTCGCCGGCCTTGAGCCGCTCGAACGATCCCTTGGTGACGCGCCGGGCGATGGCCGACACCTTCTCTTCTTCCTCAGGCAACACGCCGCGCACGAGCACGCCGCTGGTCTTGCCGCCGGCCACCATCATCGCCTGCTGTTCGATATAGGGCGCGGCTGCCACCACTTCGGGGCTGGCAAGCGCCTGGTCCTGCACGTCCCGCCAGGCGGGCAGGCTCTGGCCGAACGCACTGATCGTCGCGTGCGACGTCATGCTCAGGATACGGCTGCGCAGTTCGGACTCGAAGCCGTTCATCACCGACAGAACCACGATGAGGACCGCGACGCCGATGGCAACACCGGCCATCGAGATCACGGAGATGAATGACGCAAAGCTCTTGCCGCGCGCCGACCGCAGGTAGCGGCGGCCAATGAAAAGCTCGTAGGCGTGCTTCATTGCACGCCCTCCCTTAGGGGATAGCAGATAGGGGATAGGGGATGGCGGTGAAACAGGAACAGACGACCCGCGCTGTGCCTCCAGCCCGGATAGCTCGCCATCACGCCGGGCGGTCTTGCTCTTGCCCGATCCCTCACCGTCCCCCATCCCCTATCCCCCATCCCCTTGCTATTCATATCGTAGCGCCTCGGCCGGTTCAGTCTGTGCGCCACGCAGCGACGGATAGATCGTCGACAGCACCGACAGCACCAGCGCTACGCTTGCGATCGCGATGACCTGCCCGGCATGCACTTCGGACGGGATCTCGGTGATGTAGTAAACCGACGGGTCCATCACTTGAGTGCCGAACAGGTGTTCGAGGAAGGGAACGATCGTCTCCACGTTGAAGGCGAGGCCAAGGCCGAGGCCGACTCCAAGCAGCGTCCCGAACCAACCGATCACGACGCCCTGCGTCATGAAGATGGCTACCACGCTCCGCGGCGGCAATCCCAACGTCCTCAGGATCGCGATGTCGGTGCGCTTCTCGTTCACCACCATCACGAGCGCGGCGACGATATTGAAGGCTGCCACGGCGACGATGAGCATCAGGATCAGCGTCATCATCGTCTTCTCGATGCGCACGGCGCGGAAATAGCTGGCGTTTTCCTTCGACCAGTCGCTGACTGCAAAGCCGCCCCCCAAGGCGGCAGCCACTTTGGGCGCAGCCAGCGGCGCATTGAAGATGTCGTCGAACTTGAGTCGCAGGCCCGTCGGCGCCCCGCCCGTCCCCGCGAGTTCCGCGGCATCGCCGAGCGCGACCAGCGCGAGCACGTTATCGCTTTCCTGCAAGCCCGCTTCGAAGATGCCGCTGATCGTGAAGGTCTGGATGCGCGGCCGCAGATCCAGCACGCCAGTCGCCGAACTGTCGTTCAGCGCCTGTGGAATCAGCACGGTGAGTTCATCGCCGACCTGAGCATCGAGGCTGAAGGCAAGGCCCGCACCCAGCACGATCCGCCGCTCGCCGGGGACAAGATCAGCCAGTGAGCCCTGCTTCATGAAACGACCGAGGTCGGCCACCTGACCTTCGACTTCCGGACGGATGCCGCGGATCTGGGCGCCGCTCAAGTCCAGCCCGCGGCCTATCATGGCCTGCATTTCCACGTACGGCGCAACGCCCACCACCCCCGGCTGCAGGCGGGCCTGCTCGGCGAGGCGCGACCAGCCCTCCATTTTCTCCGGCCCGGCCGACAGCGTGGCATGGGCCGCCATGCTGAGCAGCCTCGTCCTGAGCTCGGATTCGAAGCCGTTCATGACGGACAGCACCGTGATCAGCGCCGCCACCCCCACGCAGATGCCGAGCATCGACACCCAGCTGATGAAGGAGACGAAGAACCCCTGGGTGCGCCTCAGCACGTAGCGCAGGCCGATGAAGAGGGATAAGGGGTGGAACATGAAGAAGGGGAGAGGGGATGGTGAATGGTGGTCGGTGGTCGGTGAAGAGCCAAGAGCGGATTCTGGACACAGGGATCGCGGGACTAAGCGGCCGCTGGCTGCTATCCGCCTTCTTCAAGATCCGCTCTTCGCCATCCCCTGTCCCCTATCCCTTACCCCCTTCAGGACAGTGATCTGAAGCACGGTTTTATTCGGGAGCCTGATGCTACATGGCGGCGGTATGATACTCGCGCCCAATTCTCATTCTACTGTCCGGGCCCCTGAGGAGGACTCACGATGCGCAACGCCGTCCATTCCCTGATCGTCGCCAGCCTCTTGTTGGGTGCAGGCCTCGCCCACGCCGAGGACGCCCCCGGCCAGAGCGCGGCGGAGCACCCTGCCCGCGGCATGACGATGACCCGCGTCGAATCCACGTTCGGCGCCCCGAGCAATCGTCTCGCTGCCGTTGGCCAGCCGCCCATTACTCGCTGGGAATACCCGGGGTTCGTCGTCTACTTCGAAAATCAGCACGTCATTCATACGGTCGCCGTCAGATAGGAAAGCCGAGGAAGCGCGGCAGCCCTCAAGGAAGTGCAGGAAGCCAGAGGGCGCCCCGCAACATCCAACAAGGGTCGGCAATTGCCGGCCCTTTTTCTTTGTGCCTTCTGAGTCTGGCCTCCCTGGCTTCCTAGCTTCCTAGCTTCCTAGCCTCCTAGCCTCCTAGCTTCCTAGCTTCCTGGCTTCCGAATTCTCGTTCCCCCTCCTTCCCTGTTACCCTTGCCGCCGCATCGGAGACGCTCACGCGTCCGTCCGAGGTATTGCATTTGCCGCGCCGACCTTTGTTGACCGCCAAGTAGCTGATTTCGTGAAAGAAGACATCCTCCTTCCGAGTTCGTCGAGCCCCCGCGTCCAGTGGGGCCAGCTCTATGGCTCCGCCACTGCACTGCGCCTTGCGCAGGCGGCAGACCAGCTCACGGTACCGCTGGCCGTCGTGGCCGCCAACGCGCGTGCCGCGAGCCAGCTTGCCGAAGAGATGCGGTTCTTCGCCCCTGCCGATCTGCCGATCGCGGTGTTTCCGGACTGGGAGACCCTGCCGTACGACCTGTTCTCACCCCACCCGGACATCGTGTCCAAGCGGCTGCAGCTGCTGGCCGAACTGCCCGACTGGAAGCGCGGCATCTTGGTCGTTGATCTCGAAACGCTGCTGCAGCGAATCGCCCCGACGTCCTACACTCAGGGCCATGCGTTCGACATCCGCGTCGGCGCCAAGCTCAACCTCGAGCAGCTCCGCGAACGCTTGACGGGTTCGGGCTATGCCGCGACGTCGCAGGTGATGGCACCAGGCGAATTCGCCGTCCGCGGATCGCTCCTCGACCTGTTCGCGATGGGCAGCACGAGCCCTTTCCGCATCGACCTGTTCGACGACGACGTCGAGAGCATTCGCACGTTCGACCCCGAAACACAGCGGTCGGGCGAGAAGGTCGGGGCCGTGCGCCTGTTGCCGGCCCGCGAGTTTCCACTGACGCCCGACGGCATCAAGGGTTTCAGGCGCCGCTATCGCACGCGCTTCGAAGGCGACCTCACGCAGATGCACGTGTACCGCGACGTGAGCGAAGGCATTGCCTCCGCCGGCATCGAGTACTACCTGCCGCTGTTCTTCGACGGCACCTCGTCGCTGCTGAACTACCTGCCGGACGCCACGGTGCTCGCGATCGATACCGACTTGAAGGCGGTGCTGGCGCACGCATGGACGGAGATCCAGGAACGCCACGACCAGCGCGGCCACGACGCACGCCGACCGATCCTCGCGCCACACGAGATCTTCTTCCCTCCTGAAGACATCGAAGCGCGGCTCGGCAATTTCCGGCGCATCGAAATCTCGAAGGTCGAACTCGACCCGCTGAACCGCTCCCTGCCCCACCGCAACTACCGGACCCAACGCCCCCCCGCGCTGAAGATCGATCCGCGCGCCGAAGAGCCGGCAAGCGAATTGCTGGCGTTCCTCAATCGCTACTCGGGACGCGTGCTGCTCGCAGCAGAATCCCCTGGCCGTCGCGAAATGCTGTTCGACCTGCTGCGCAAACGCCGCGTGGAAGTCGAGGGCGTGGAGTCGTGGCCTGAGTTCCTGAAAACGACTGCGAAGGTCGCGATCACGATCTCGCCGATCAGCATCGGGCTCATGCTCGACTCGCCAGCGATTTCGCTGGTGGCCGAGGAACAGCTGTTCGGCGAACGCGTCCGGCAGGAACGCCGCCGTCGCCGCACCGACCGGGACCCGGACAAGATCGTCCGCGACCTCACCGACCTGCATCCCGGTTCGCCCGTGGTGCACGAGGAATACGGCGTTGGCCGCTATCGCGGCCTCAAGACCATGGACGTCGGCGGCATGCCCGGCGAATTCCTCGTGCTTGAGTACGCCGATGAGGACAAGCTGTATGTGCCCGTGCAGTCGCTCGCGCTGATCAGCCGCTACACCGGCGCGCCCGCCGAAACCGCACCCCTGCACAAGCTCGGCAGCGACGCGTGGCAGAAGGCGCGCAAGAAAGCCGCGCAACGGGTGCGTGACACGGCGGCTGAGCTGCTGGACCTCTATTCACGTCGCGCCGCGCGGCATGGCCAGAAGATCACGGCAGGTGAAGCCGAACTCCGTGCCTTTGCCGCGCAGTTTCCGTTCGAGGAAACCCCGGACCAGGCGCTGGCCATTGCCAACGTCGTCGCCGACCTCGCGAGCGAGAAGGCCATGGACCGGGTCATCTGCGGCGACGTCGGCTTCGGCAAGACCGAAGTGGCGCTTCGGGCCGCGTTCGTCACCGTGCAGGCCGGCAAACAGGTCGCCGTGCTGGTGCCGACCACGCTGCTCGCGCAGCAGCACTACCAGACCTTTGCGGACCGCTTCGCCGACTGGCCGGTTCGCATAGAGTCGATGTCGCGCTTCCGCACCACGGCGCAGGTGCAGGACGTCACCAAGGGGCTGGGCTCGGGCACTGTGGACGTCGTCATCGGCACGCACCGACTGCTGCAGTCCGGCCTCGACTTCAAGAACTTAGGGCTGCTGATCATCGACGAGGAGCACCGCTTCGGGGTCAAGGACAAAGAGAAACTGAAGGCGTTACGGGCCGACGTCGATGTCTTGACACTGACCGCCACCCCGATCCCTCGTACGCTCAACATGGCAATGGGTGGCCTGCGCGACCTGTCGCTGATCACGACCCCGCCGCCGTCGCGCCTCGCAATCAAGACCTTCGTCGCGCGCTCCGAGCCGGCACTGATCCGCGAAGCCTGCCTGCGCGAGATTCGCCGCGGTGGACAGATCTACTACGTACACAACAGCGTCGAGACCATCGAGAAGACTGCCCGGGCGCTCAACGAGCTGCTCCCGGAGGCCCGCATCGCCGTGGGCCACGGCCAGATGCGCGAGCGCGAACTCGAGCAGATCATGCTCGACTTCTACCACCAGCGCTGCAACGTGCTGCTATGCACCACCATCATCGAGAGCGGCATCGACGTGCCGGCCGCCAACACCATCATCATCGATCGCGCCGACAAGCTCGGTCTGGCGCAATTGCACCAGCTGCGAGGTCGCGTTGGCCGCTCGCACCATCAGGCCTATGCGTACCTGTTGACACCGGAACGGTCCGTGATGACAGCAGACGCCGTAAAGCGCCTCGAAGCCATCGAATCGCTCGAAGACCTGGGCGCAGGCTTCACGCTTGCGACACACGACCTCGAGATCCGAGGCGCCGGCGAACTGCTGGGTGATGAGCAGAGCGGCCAGATCCAGGAGATCGGCTTTGCTCTGTACCTTGAAATGCTGGAGCGTGCCGTCGCGGCGCTCAAGGCCGGCGAGATCCCGAACCTCGACGAGCCGATGCATCGCGGTCCGGAAGTGGACGTGCATGTGCCCGCATTGCTGCCAGCGGAATACATGCCAGACGTGCACTTGCGACTGGTCCTGTACAAGCGCATCGCAGCCGCGCCCGACACCGACCAGCTCCGCGAACTGCAGGTGGAGATGATCGACCGCTTCGGCTTGCTGCCGGAACCGGCGAAGAACCTGTTCCGGATTGCGGAGCTGAAACTGCGCTGCGGGGCGCTCGGCATCCGCAAGCTGGACGTCGGCCCGGGGGGCGGCGTACTGACGTTCGGACCCAAGCCCTCGGCGGACCCGTCCGTGGTCATTCGCTACGTCCAGTTGCGCTCGAAGACCCATCGGTTCGATGGGCCGCAGAAGATCCGGTTCGTGCAGAAGATGGAGCTGGATGAACAGCGGTTCGAGGCCGCGGACCAGGTGCTGACGCACCTCAGCACCCCGCTCAAGGCCACGGCAGCCGCCACGCCGGGTCGCGGGAAATAGGCGCACCGACTGCCCGTACCCCGGCCCCACCCGAACCCAACCTGCAACCTGTCGGCGACATACTCAACCGGGCCCGGCAGGCGTATATTCGCGGCTGACGAGATCTTTGGCCACTGAACCCGCGTTCGCAACGTTACCAGGGAGATCCTTCATGGCTGCTCTTACGATCAATGGCAAATCCGTCGAGGTCGATGTCGATCCGGACATGCCACTGCTGTGGGCCCTTCGCGACCACCTGTCGATGACCGGTACCAAGTACGGGTGCGGCATGGCGCTGTGCGGAGCCTGCACCGTACACATCGACGGCCAACCGTCGCGCAGCTGCAGCATTCCCGTCTCCGCCGTCGAGGGCAAGCAGATCACGACGATCGAAACCATCGGCGACAGCAAGGTGGGTGCCGCGGCCCAGGAGGCCTGGATTACCGAAAACGTCGCGCAGTGCGGCTACTGTCAGTCGGGCCAGATCATGAGCGCCACCGCGCTGCTCACCGGCAACAAGGCGCCGACCGACGCCGACATCGATGCCGCCATGTCCGGCAACATCTGCCGCTGTGCCACGTATCCCCGTATCCGCGCCGCGATCAAGCGGGCCGCCGGTTCGCTCGCGTAAGGAGTGATGCATGAGCACGAAGCACATTGAGAACGCGAGCGCCCGCGAAGCCACGAGCCGCCGCGATTTCCTGAAAGTCGGCGCCGTACTGACGCTCGCCATCTACCTGCCCGGCTGCAGCCCCGGTGACGACAAGGGCGCCGGAGCCGCTGCCTCGGGTGCCACGAAGTTCGAGCCCAACGCGTTTGTCCGCATCGGCGCCGACAACACCGTCACGGTGATCTCGAAGCACATTGAAATGGGTCAAGGCACCTACACCGGCCTTGCCACACTGGTCGCGGAAGAGCTCGACGCCGCCTGGTCGCAGATCAGTGTCGAAGGCGCGCCTGCCGATGCCAAACGCTATGGGAACCTCGCCATGGGCGGCATCCAGGGCACTGGCGGGAGCACGGCGATCGCGAATTCCTACGAGCAGTACCGCCAGGCCGGCGCCGCTGCAAAGGCCATGCTGGTCGCCGCCGCCGCCAACCGCTGGAAGGTCGCAGCCGGCGAGATCCAGGTCGCAGGCGGTGTCGTGAGCCACGCGGCTTCGAAGAAGACGGCTGCGTTCGGTGACCTCGTGGCGGATGCCGCCGCACTGCCGGTACCCACCGACATCAAGCTCAAGGACCCGAAGGACTTCGTGTACATCGGCAAGGCGGTCACGGCCCGCGTCGATGCCCGTGCCAAGTCCACGGGAACCGCCAAGTACACGCAGGACGTGCAACTCCCCGGCATGCTGACCGCCGTGATCATGCATCCGCCGCGCTTCGGCTCGAAGGTGAAGAGCGTCGACGACACCAAGGCACGCGCCATCAAGGGCGTCGTCAATGTCGTGACATTCGTGACCCCGGTTTCCACCGGCGTCGCCGTGCTCGCAAACGACTTCTGGTCCGCGAAGAAGGGCCGCGATGCGCTGGCCGTCGAATGGGACGAGACCAACGCGTTCAGCCAAGGCTCGGCCGAGATCATGGCGGACTACCGCAAGCTCGCGAAGACGCCGGGCGCGGTCGCCCGCAATGACGGCGATGTCGACGCCGCCTTCAAGAAGGCTGCCCGAGTCATCGAAGCGACCTACGAAGTGCCGTTCCTGGCCCACTCGTCGATGGAGCCGCTCAACTGCGTGGTTCAGATCAGCGAAAACGCGTGTGAAATCTGGAACGGTGAACAGTTCCAGACGCTCGACCAGGGGGCCGTCGCCAAGCTCCTCGGCATGCCTCCCGAGAACGTGAAGTTCAACATGCTGTTCGCAGGCGGCAGCTTTGGCCGTCGCGCCAATCCACTCGGGGACTATGTGCTCGAAGCCGCAGCGATCGCCAAGGCGGCGGCCACGCCGATGCCCGTCAAGATGGTATGGACGCGCGAGGAAGACACGAAGGGCGGCTTCTACCGTCCGGCGTACGTCCACCAGTTCAAGGCCGGCCTCGACAAGGACGGCACGATCGTCGCCTGGCACCAGCGCATCGTCGGCCAGTCCATCATGGGCGGCGGGCCGATGCAGGGGATGGTCCAGAACGGCATCGACCCGACATCGGTCGAAGGCGCAGCCAACCTGCCGTACACGATCCCGAACCTGCGCGTGGAACTGCACACGACGACCATCGGCGTGCCGATCCAGTGGTGGCGGTCGGTGGGTTCGTCGCACTCCGCGTATGCGATCGAATGCTTCCTCGATGAGCTCGCGAAGGCAACGAACAAGGATCCCTTCGAGTTGCGTCGCGGCCTGCTTGCGAATCATCCGCGGCACAAGGCGGTGCTCGAACTCGCTGCCGAAAAGGCGGAGTGGAGCAAGCCACTGGCAGCGGGCCGAACACGCGGCATCGCCGTCCACGAGTCGTTTGGTACGGTCGTCGCAGAAGTTGCAGAGGTCACGAAGACGGCGGCGGGCTACAAGCTCGATCGCGTGGTGTGCTCGGTGGATTGCGGCGTGGCCGTCAACCCGAACATCATTGCGATGCAGATGGAGTCGGGCATTGGCTACGGACTGTCTGCCGCATTGAGCGGTGCGATTACGCTGAAGGGTGGCCTCGTCGAGCAGTCGAACTTCCATCAGTACACCGTGCTGCGCATGAACCAGGCGCCCGCGATCGAAGTGCACATCGTGCCGTCGACCGAAAAGCCGACCGGCGTCGGCGAGCCCGGCACGCCCGTGATTGCGCCTGCCCTCGTGAACGCGCTGATGGCGTCCACGGGCAAACCGATTCGTGCGCTGCCTCTCTCTGCCCAGGGAATCAAAATGGCATGAGGCGTCAGGGAACGACCTCGAAGGGCCTGTGCAAGCAGGCAATGATGGGGCTGTTCGCAGTGGTGGGCTTGTCCACCTCGGCGATCGCCCAGACCACTGCGCCCATCGTCTATGACGTCGAGTTGATCGTGTTCCAGAATCTGCAGCCCCCTGGCACACCGGAGGACTGGGCGCTGGAACACGAGATCGCCCTCAAGGAACGGCCCGTCGTCGTAGCCGAAGACGAAGGACCGATTGCTGCAGGTCCGGAAACGGGTCTCGACACGGGGCTGGAGCGCAAGCCGCTGGCGCGCGAGCAGTTCAGGATGACTGCGCTCGCCGCGCAGCTGCAGCGCAGCCGGGCTTACACGCCCATCGCCCATTTCGGCTGGAGCCAGGTGGGCACGCCGCTCAATGCGACGACGCCGTTGCCGCTCGGCGATCTGCTGCCTGCTGGCACCCTGACAGGCTCCACCGCCCTCGCCCTCGGCCGCTACCTGCACCTGACCCTGGACCTCACGTTCCAGCCCGAGGGCAGCACGCAGTCGTACGTGCTGCGGCAAACCCGCCGCATGCGCAGCAAGGAACGCCACTACATCGACCATCCCGCGTTCGGCGTGATCGCGCTGGTGACGGCGCAGGGGAAGTAGGCCTCAACGGAAGTGAGGCCGGATGCGACCTGTCGACTTTGTCGACAGGTCGGCCGGTCGAATCCCGCTCCGCTAGATCTCCACCCCGATCTTCCCAAAATGCTTCCCCGCCTTCTCGAATTCGAAGGCCTGGGCAAGCTCGCGCAGGGCGAACACCTTGTCGACGACGGGCTTGATGCCGGTGGCTTGGAGCCCGCGGACCATGTCGTTCTGGTGCCTGCGGCTGCCGACGATGAGGCCGTGCAGGCGGGCCTGCTTGCGGAACAGGATAGCGGTCGGGACTTCGCCCGCGATCCCGGCGAGCACGCCGATCAGCGAGATGTGACCACCGATGGCAACGGCAGCGATGGACTGCGGCAGCGTGCCGGCCCCACCGACTTCGATGACGTGATCGACACCCCGTCCTCCCGTCCATTCCTTCACAGCCGTGCCCCACTCAGGCGTCGCCGTGTAGTTGATCGTGTGGTCGGCACCGAGCGCACGAGCGCGCTTGAGCTTCTCGTCCGATGACGACGTGATGATGACAGTGGCCCCCATCGCCTTCGCCATCTGCAGCGCAAAGATCGATACACCACCGGTACCGAGTGCCAGCACGGTGTCGCCTGCCTTCAGGCCGCCGTTGACGACCAGCGCGCGCCAGGCGGTGAGGCCCGCAGTCGTCAGCGTCGAGGCTTCAAGATGGCTGTAGCCCTTCGGGCTATGCGTGAACGCCGTGGCCGGCAGTACGATGACCTCGCGCGCGAAGCCGTCGACGCCGTCACCCGGCGTGGTCGAGAAATCACTGATCAACGGCGGCCCGTCCATCCACTGCGGGAAGAAGCAGGAGACCACAGAATCACCCACCTTGAACTCGGTGACACCGGAACCCACGGCCTCGACGACACCGGCTCCATCGGACATCGGGATCCGGCCGTCTGCCGTCTTGATCCGGCCAATGACGACACCAAAGTCGTGGAAATTGAGCGAACTCGCATGCACGCGCATGCGGATCTCCCCCGGACCGGGCGCACCCGGATCCGGCATCTCAACGAGTTCCAGCTTGTCGAGCCCACCGGGCGCGCGCAGTTTGATTGCCTTCATACCTGACCAATCCTTCCGGATGCTTTATTGAATTGAGGACGGGCCGAATTATGCAGCGATTTGCGCCCCAAGCACATCGGCAACTCGCCCGGCGGACGCCAGCGCAGGGTCACCCCGCGTTGCGAAAGCACTCCTTGTCGAGCAACGCCATGACCCGATCGAACAAGCTGATGTAGCGCTCCTCGACCGCTCACACGCTGCGCCAAGGCCTGCGCCTTAATCTGCATGACAAGGTAACCCCAAGTGGAGAACACAGTTAGGTTGCGCTGCTCTTCGGCGGATGCTGGACGGACAAGTTCGTAGCCGCGCATGAGCATGCAGTTCCTGCCAGGGGACTCCGAGAGAAAGTGATCGGCTTCAATGCTGTCCTCCGACAGCGGGCGGTTCCCGAGTATCTCGCCACCCGTCTCCCAGATTGAGCACAGGGGGATCTGACCTTGAGCAACCGTCCCGCGACCAGCGAGTTCTGCTGCGGTTGGAAGGCTGTTGCCTACCCAGTTCATCAACCCTGCGAGGAGCATGCTGCGGCTCCCGGTCCCCGTCTTTTGCTTTAGTGCAATCACGCGACCACAGCCGTACTGGCCGCCAACGAGGGGCAATGCCCAGAAGTCGCCTGCGCGAAGGCTCGCAGAGGATTTCGGCTTGAATGGATAGGGCGGCATCGGGCGCTGGCATTTCCGCGGCCTAACCGCTAGTAGATGCATTAAATACGCGATTAGTCGCGAAGTTCATGCGCCCAATCTGTAGGGGTGCGGAATCAGCAAGGCAAATGAACTGGGGTGGCCTGGCGATGGCCGCGGGCCTCAAGGAAATGCAGATCGTCCTGATGTCCGGACTCTGGCCTGCCGACAGGCCATTTGCCGGTTTATAGCCTGAGGACAGGCCACAAGTGCCCTGGCCGCAGGGTACGAAGCCGGCTTTACCCTCGAAGGGGACTATTGCCGGAGGCCATTTGCCGGCGCAGTCGGCCGGTCGAATTCTGTTCTTTCTCTGGCTTGGCGGTCGCCCCACTTGGCGAAGCCTTTAGCCTCGTAGGGGCCTACTTGCCGTCAGGCCCCCTTTCCAGCGGCCCACCTTGCCGGCAGACCTCCCCTGCCGATTCATACCCTAGCCAGGGTACAGAGTCGGCCGGTCTGCCCGCGTCTTGTCAGACGCTCACCGCCCTATTCCTCCCCTCCTCCCTCGCCTTCTCCAACGCATCCTGCGCAGCGGACATGAGTTTCTCGGGATCTGCGTCGGGACCGGGCATCAGCGTGACGCAACCTGCGCTCATGGTAAGGAAGCGCGATACCGCGGAACGGGGATGATGAATCGCAAGATCGCGAATGCGGGCCAGCACGAGGTCCGCGTGCCGGGTGGCGTGCTCGTGGTCCATGCCCGTGCAGAGCGCCACGACGCGCGTGTCGTCGAAGCGGGCGCACAAGTCGCTGGCGCGCCGAAAGCACGCGCCGATGGTGCGGCCCATGCGACGCAGCGTCTGGTCGGCACCAGGGCGTCCGAACAGCTCTCGATACGGCTCAAAGAAATCGGGCTCGAACAGGAACAGTGACAGCGAATACTTTTCGCGTTGCGCAACGCCAATGTCGCGCTTCAGCAGTTCGTCGAAGTAGCCCCGGCGCAGCAACCCGGTGAGTTTGTCGTCTCGCAGGTAGGCGAGCATCGTCTGCGTGTTGAGCGCCGGATCGCGCGGATCCGTCTTCTGCTGTTGCTCCGCAGGACGCACGTCGGGGCGAAGCCGTTCACCGACTTCGCGATGGAACGTGGCGAAATGGGTAATCTGGTCCACCGAGTTGCGGACCGGGACCATCCGCAGTTCATTCCAGAAGAGCGTGCCATCCTTGCGATAGTTGCGCAGCACGGCCTGGGCGGCGACGCCTTCCCGCAACGCGAGGCGAATGCGGGACAAGCCTTCCTGGTCGCGATCATCGCCGTGCAGGAAGCGCATGTTCTTGCCCATCAGCTCCGCGGAGCGATAGCCACACAGCTGCTCGAAGGCGCGGTTGACGTAGATGACCGGGGAATCGCTCGCGCGGACATCGCAGATGACCACGCCGTCGGGGCAGGCGTCCAGGAAGCCGGTAAACAGGCTGGCATCAAGCGCGGACGAGCTCCCTGCGGGAGGCGCAGCGTCATCAGTCTCAAGTCGCGACACAGGTTCAGCCATCACGCATCCAGCTTGAGTTCCGGGGGAGCCTTGCAGCGCTCAACCGCCTGGACACAGCCTTGCCAATGATCAGACCGGGCCAGCTCCTCGCGGGAGGGTCCGGGCAGGCCGTGCAGGCGAACCAAGCGGATCTGCCCCAGAGCATCTTCCCAATTCGTCAGGGCTTCGACGACTTCGATCACACCCTGCCGATTATTGCAGATGGGCAGGACGTCGCAGCCCGCTGCGAGCGCTGCTTTTGCCCGCTCAGCCATCGTCCCGGCGACACTTGCGCCCTGCATCGTCAGGTCGTCAGTGAAGATGGCTCCCGCGAATCTCAGCCGGCCGCGGAGTTCCTCCTGCAGCCAGCGGGGCGAAAAGCCGGCCGCTCGCGAGTCCACGGCGGAGTACACGACATGGGAGACCATCACGGCAGGCAGTCCGTTGTCGATCAGGCGCCGATAGGGATAAATGTCGTCCACCATGTCCTCGTAGGCGCGGCGGTCCACCGGTTGGGCCACGTGGGAGTCCGCGATCACGGCGCCATGGCCGGGAAAATGCTTCGCTGCAGCAGCCATACCGGCTTCGCGCATGCCCCCCATGAAAGCCACGGCGAGCTCCGCCACGACCCCCGGATCGCGGTGGAACGAGCGGTCGCCAATGACTTCGCTGACCCCATAGTCGAGGTCGACGCAGGGGGCAAAGCTCATATCGACACCGATCGAGCGCAGCTCCGCGGCCATCAGCCAGCCGGTCTGCCGGGCCAATTTGAGTCCGGCGGACCGGTCCATGTCGTACTGGTGGCCGATCAGCCGCATCGCGGGCAGGACCGTAAACTCCTTGCGGAAGCGCTGCACGCGCCCGCCTTCATGATCGACGGTAACGAGCAGCGGTGGAGTGCGGATGGCATGGATCTCGGCGACCAGCGCCGTGATCTGCTCCAGCGATTCGAAGTTGCGGGTGAACAGGATGACACCGCCGACCAACGGGTGGGCCAGCAGTTCGCGCTCCTCGGCATCGAGGTGCTTTCCGGCAACGTCAATCATGAGGGGTCCGAGCGTCATCGCTCGAACACCGCGATCGACTCCACGTGTGCCGTGTGCGCAAACATGTCCATCACTCCTGCCGATTTGAGCTTGAACCCATGCTCCCGGACCAGCAGGCCCGCATCGCGTGCGAGGCTCGCCGGGTGGCACGAAATATACACGACGCGCTGCGCGCCGCTCTTGTCGACCATCGGCAACATCTCGGCCGCCCCCGCACGGGGCGGATCGAGCAGGATCTTGTCGAACTTGAGGTTCGCCCACGGCTGGCCGTCATACTTCTCGGCCAGGTTCGCGGCATGGAAGGTGGCGTTGTTGATGCCGTTGCGACGCGCATTGGCGCGGGCCCGCTCGATCAGGCCCACCTCGCCGTCAACGCCTACGACCTGCGCAGCGACGCGTGCCAGCGGCAGCGAGAAATTGCCGAGACCACAGAACAGATCCATCACGTGGTCGTCCGCTGCAGGCGCAAGCAGCTCGATGGCTTGCTCGACCATGCGCTGGTTCAGGTCGCCGTTCACCTGGATGAAGTCGGCCGGCTGGAACTCGATCTCCACATCGAACTTCGGCAGGCGATAGACCAGCGGCTCTGCCTTTCCATCGAGCGGCGCGACCGTACCGTAATTGCCGGGTTGCAGGTAGATCTGGACGGCGTGAGTCTCGCCGAACTGGCGCAGTTTCCCGAGGTCCTCGTCATTCATCGCGGCGAGATTGCGGAACACCAGAGCGGTCGCGTTGTCGGCCACCGCCGCTTCAATCTGCGGAATCTTGTCCTTCACCGCGAGACCCGCGATGAGGTCGGCCAGGGGTTGCAGCAGCTGGTCGAGCGGCGACTTCAGCACGGCACACGAACCCAGCTCCGCGAGATACGGCGTGCCGCGCTCGCGAAAGCCCACGAGCACCTTGTCCTTCTTGACCACCCACTTGGCCCCGAGGCGGGCGCGCCGACGATACCGCCAAACGTCGCCTTGCAAAGGGGGCAGGATCTTCTTCGGTGTCACCTTGCCGATGCGCTCAAAGGCCTCGAGCAGCTGGTGCTGCTTGAACTCCATCTGTTTCGCCGGCGCGAGGTGCTGCAGCGCGCAGCCGCCGCAAAGGCCGAAATGAATGCAGTGGGGGACGACACGATCGGGCGAAGGCGTCAGCACGTATTCGAGCCGGGCCTCATCGAATGTCGCGTGAAAGCTGTTGCGGATCAGCCGTACCGTCTCGCCGGGCAGCGCATCCGGAACGAACACCGTCTTGCCGTCGATGCGGGCCACGCCGCGACCGTCATGCGCCAGATCGACGATGGTCGCTTCTTCCGGGGGACGGCTGACTTGCGCGCGTCGTGCCGCCGTCTTTCTCCGGCTCAAGCGCCTGCCTCCGGCCACGCCGCGAGGAACTCCGCAAAATGCGGCTTCCCCATCGCGGCGAGCACGTCGCGAACGCGCTGGCATTCGATCCCATATTGCTCCGGTGTCATGCGTCCGCGCATCAGCTCGAAGCGCAGGAACACGAGGTACGTATTGACGACATCGGTCTCGCAGTAGTTGCGGATGCCTTCGATCTGTCCGTCGAGATAGGCATCCCAGACCTTGTCGCCGCTCATGCCAAGCTTGCCTGGAAGCCCAAGCAGCATCGCGATGTCCTCGAGACTCGCCCGAGCACGGCCCTGGAACCCGGACAGCACATCCATCACGTCGAGATGCCGCCAGTGGTAGCGGCTCAGGTAGTTGTTCCAGCGGAACGAGGAATCCTCCTCCCCCATCTCCCAGTACCGCGGCGCCTGGATGCCGTGCTTCAGGGCCCGGTAGTGCAGCACCGGCAGGTCGAACCCGCTGCCATTCCACGACACGAGCTCGGGAGAGTACTTGTCGATGCCGTCGAAAAAGCGCTGGATGATCTCGGCCTCCGGCGCGTTCGGCTCACCGAGGCTCCAGACCTTGAAGCTGTCCTTGTGCCGCCACGCAATCGAAATCGCCGCCACGCGTTGCTGTTCCAGCGACAGGAACTCGCTGCCCGATTCCTCACGCCGCTTGGTCTGCATGACATAGCCGACCTGCTTGTCCGTCAACCCATCGAGGTTGTAGATCCGGCGGCCGAGATCGACGTCGGGAATGGTTTCAATATCAAAGACGAAGACGTTCATGTGCATTCAAGTGGCTAGTGATGAGGGGATGGGGGATAGTCAGAAACCGGACTTTACTATCCGCTAGGCACTATCCCCTACCCCCTTCTTCATCAGTACGGCCACTGCGACGATCAGCCCCGCTTCGTCGGTCAGCGTGATATGCCCTTCGCCGATGCCCATCTGGTCGGCAAGCTCGCGGCCCCGCTCTGACCAGATGATATCGGGCCGGCCCCACCGGTTGGGCACGAAACCCGAGTCGCGAATCCACATCCCGTGCGCGAAACCTGTCCCCATCGCCTTAACGATGGCCTCCTTCGCCGCAAACCGCATCGCCAGGAATCTCGCGGGACGCTTCGCCTGGCGGAACAACGCTTCTTCCGCGGGCAGCAGAAGCCGCTTGATCAGATGCTCACCGAACCGCTCGTAGGTCGCCTCCATGCGCGAGAGCTGGACGACGTCGGTTCCTATCCCGAAGATCATCGCGCCCGACCCTCGATCATGAGCCGCTTCATCTCGCGAACTGCGGCCGGCAGGCCGTCGAACACGGCGCGCGCCACGATGGCGTGGCCGATGTTGAGTTCCACGATTTCCGGGATTGCCGCTACCGGCTGGACGTTGTGATAGTGCAGTCCATGCCCCGCATTCACGACGAGGCCGAGGCTTTGGGCATGACGCGCGGCCTGGATGAGCCGATCTAGCTCCCGCTCCTGCTCTTCGCCGTACGCCTCCGCATAGGCACCGGTATGCAATTCCACCACGGGCGCGCCGATCCGTACCGCCGCGTCGAGCTGCTGCAGGTCCGGATCGATGAAGATCGACACCCGTACGCCGACCGCCGCGAGACGCCCGCAAGCCGCCTGCAGGTCCTTCGCGTTGCCGATGACGTCGAGGCCGCCTTCGGTCGTCACTTCGTTGCGCTTCTCGGGGACGAGGCACACATCGGCAGGACGGACGGTCTCGGCCAGGGCCAGCATCTCGGGAGTCGCTGCCATCTCGAGGTTCATGCGGGTCTGCAGCGCTTCGCGGAACACGTGCACGTCGCGGTCCTGGATGTGCCGGCGGTCTTCGCGCAGGTGCAGCGTGATGCTGTCGGCGCCCGACTGTTCTGCCACGAGCGCGGCGAGCAGCGGGTCGGGATACTTCGTGCCGCGAACCTGCCGCAGCGTAGCCACGTGATCGATGTTGACGCCGAGATGGATGGGAGACATGGCGGTGACTCTGAAAGTGGTCGGTGGTCGGTGGTCGTAGTGAAAGAGCGCTGGTTCCAAATGGCAAATGCTCGGTTCGCGGGGATCATCAAATGAGAGGTGCCGTGGGCTGTATTCCTGGTCTGACCGACCACCGTCCACTAACCACTATCCACGCTTCTCATTCTCCTCATCGCCACTGCCACTTCCCGACTGCCGAGAGTGCGGCCTTCGAGGGACTCATCGAGCGCCGCGCGCAATAGCCGGCGGGCGTCGACCCGGGAGGCCGGGTCATGCAGTTCCTCGTTGGCCAGCGACAGCAGGGAGACACCTGAAAATATCAGGCTGCCTTCTGCAACGCCATCCACCCGGACGAGTCCCTGGGCTCGGGCGTAACGGTACGCACAGTCGGGATCGATGGCGCGGCCACTGACGGCTTCGCGATCGAGCGACAGTCCGTAGCCAAGTGCATCAAGCAGCCGCTTTTCGAAGAGCCTGAGCGTGCGTCCCTCGTCGGCCGCCGACTTGAGCCCGATCAGGGCCTGCTCGTATTCAGCGAAGATCTGGGTGTTGACGTCATGCCGCACCAGCAACCGGAGGAGCAGCTCGTTCAGGTAGAACCCGCTCATCAACCGTGCCGGCAGCAGTGCCTGGACGGCGCCATCGAACTCGGCATGCATGAACGTCCCCGCCTCTCCGCGTCCGGTCCACGAAGCCAGCAAGCGGTTGAAGGGCTGCAAGACGGGCAGGAACGGCGAGCCCGCCCGACGCACGCCGCGCGCAAACGCGGTGACGCGGCCATGGTCGCGCGAGAACAGTTCGAGGATACGACCGGAGTCGCGATAGGGTCGCTGGTGAAGCAGATACGCGGGCTGCAGGAGTATCCGTGAATTAGGACGCGTCATAGCCGAACTGGCGGAGCGCCGACTCGCTGTCGGACCAGTTTTCCTTCACCTTGACCCACAGCTCAAGGTGCACGCGCTGGCCGAGCAGGCTCATGAGATCGATGCGCGCGCGGGTACCGACGTCCTTCAGGCCTTCGCCCGCCTGGCCGATCACGATGGCCTTCTGGCCGGGGCGCTCGACCCAGATGATGGCGCCGATCAGCACCCGGCCTTCTTCCTCTTCCTGGAAGCGTTCGATCTCGACGGTGAGGCCATAGGGCAGTTCCTGGCGTAACCGCCACGTGAGCTTCTCGCGGATGATCTCGGCCGCCTGGAATCGGACGCTGCGGTCGGTGACTTGTTCCGCCGGGAAATGCGGCGGCCCCTCCGGCAGATAGTGCGCCACCGCTGCGGACAGCTCCTTGAGATTCGTGCCCTTCTTGCCCGACGTTGGCAGGATGGCCACGAATTCGCCGCGACGCGCGACTTCCTCGAGATAGGGCAGCAGCCGCTCGCGCGGGTTGACGACGTCGACCTTGTTCACGAGCAGGATGATGGGTTTGCCGATGCGCTTCAGGTCGTCGGCCACGCGCTGGTCGTCCTCTGTCCAACGCAGCGCCTCGACCACGAACACGTTGACGTCCGCATCCGAGAGTGATGCCAGCGCGGACCGGTTCATGTACCGATTCATCATGCGCCGCTCGTCGGTGTGCAGCCCCGGCGTGTCGACAAACACGATCTGCGCCTGGTCGGTGTTCTGGATGCCGAGGATGCGGTGCCGCGTGGTTTGCGGCTTCGGACTCACGATGCTGACCTTCTGGCCGAGCATCGCGTTCAGCAAGGTGGACTTGCCGACATTGGGACGGCCGACGATGGCGGCGAATCCGCAGCGAAAGCCGGGAGGATACGACGCTTCTGCAGTTTCCCCTGACTCTTCCTGATCGAGGTCGAGGTCCGGTGCGTCCGGCATTTCTGGTGCTTCCGGGGGCGACTCAGGATGGTTCATGACGGGCTCTCTCCTGGTCGTTTTGGTAATTGCTGCCGGGCCTCGCCCAGCTGTTCCAGCACCTTCTGTGCGGCTTCCTGTTCGGCGCCGCGGCGACTTGCACCCTCGCCATCCGCCTTGAGCCCAAGGGATTCGGCGCGGCAGGATACCCGGAAGTGCTGATTATGCGCCTCTCCGCTGATGGACTCGACTGCATAGACCGGCAGCGGCAGGCTGCGCGCCTGCAGCGCTTCCTGCAAGCGGGTCTTCGGGTCCTTGAGTTCAGCCGCAGTCGGCAAGCGATCGAGGCGCGGCAGGAACTGTCTCTCGATCACCTCCGCGACGGCGTCGAACCCGCCATCCAGGTAGATCGCGCCCAGCAGCGCCTCGAAGCCGTCGGCCAGGATCGACTTGCGCCGGAACCCGCCGGACTTGAGCTCGCCGGAACCCAACTTCAGATGGTCGCCCAACCCGAGCTCCGCCGCGATGACCGCCAGCGATTCGCCACTGACGAGGCTCGCCCGGAACCGGGACAGCTCGCCCTCGGGTGACGACGGATATTCGCGATAGACGAGACGGGCGACGACACAGTTGAGTACCGCATCGCCAAGAAACTCGAGCCGTTCGTTACTGGGCCCACCAGCGCTGCGATGGGTCAGCGCGGCATCCAGCAGGGAGGGGTCGGCGCAAGCGTATCCCAGCGCATCCCGCAGCCATTCCGCGGACGTCTTCAAAACGTCCGCGGGGGGGCCGGCGTGGGATTCGCCACCGCGCCCGTCATTGCGGAATGCTGACCGTCTTGTCGAAGTCGACCACCAGCAGGATATTGGCGACGAACGGTGCCTCGGCGCGGTAGACCGCGTCCATGATGAACTCGTTGCCTTCCTTGTGGATATCGATGTCCTTTGCATCAAGGCTCTTGATGTCCTCGATATCCCAGCGCTTTCCCAGCGCACTGCGGATGGCGTTGGCATTTGTCGCCTGCCCGCTGAACTCCTCGCTCACTTGATCCATGGAGCGAACGACGTTCATGTACTCGAGGTACAGCGGCACCAGCCGGATGCCGGCATACAGCCCGAACCCGAGGATCGCGACAATCGTCACCATGCCGATGAAAGTCGCACCGCGCTGACGATGCGGACCGAGGTGCGCGTGGTCATTCAGAAGCATGAAGCGTCTCCCTTGCCTCAGCAGAACCCTTGCGTGAGCAGAACCCGCTCACTTGATGGCGTCGCCGATCCGGCTCCACAGCACCGGCCCCGACGGCAGCTTCACATTCAGCCAGATGCGGACGGCCTTGCCGACGAGGTTGCCTTCGGGCACGAAACCGACTTCCGGAAAACGGCTATCGCGGCTGTTGTCCCGATTGTCGCCCATGAAGTAGTAGTGCCCCGCGGGCACCACCCCGTCGAAATCAGCGGCCTCGCGTCCCGGAATGTACATCACCGTGTGAGTGGCCTCGCCGAGGCGCTCAAGGCCTAACTGAGCACCGTAATAGTCTTCCTTCTCGTAGGTGCCATTGAACTCGACCGGAATCCGCTCGCCGTTGATGAACAGCTGGTCGTTGCGGACGCTGATGCGGTCGCCAGGCAGCCCCACCAGGCGCTTGATGTAATTGATCGAGGGGTCGGACGGCAGCCGGAACACCACCACGTCGCCGCGTGCCGGGTTGCCGATGGGGACCACCTTCGTGTTGAGGACGGGCAGCTTGAGACCGTACGAATACTTGCTGACAAAGATGAAGTCGCCGTCGAGCAGCGTCGGCATCATGGAATCGGACGGGATCCGGAACGGCTCAAAGATGAAGGAGCGCACGACGAGCACGACCAGGATGATCGGGAAGAAGGAACGCGCATACTCGACGATCACGGGCTCGGCCCGGGGCAACTCGCCCTTAACCCAGCCCTTCTGCCGCTGCGGACTGACGCCCAAGGCATAGACGCCCCACACCACTCCCGTCAGGAGCGCAGCCGCCACCAGAATGAAGGAAAAATCAATGATCATGCGTCAGTTCGTCCCGATGGGCATTGCAGGCGATTGAATTGCCGACAGTATTGGTGATTTCGCAGCAAGTGGCCAGCGGCCAGATGGAAGTGCCCGGTGAACGGTGGCCAGTGGACGGTGGCAGAGGGACGCGGCCCGGCGAAAACGCGACGAAATCCTGCATCGCTCCGACGCTTCCCAGCCCCCGGCCACCGATCCCCGACCACCTCCACTAATCCTTGCCGATCTTGAGCACGGCCAGGAATGCCTCCTGGGGGATCTCCACGGAACCCACCTGCTTCATGCGCTTCTTGCCTTCCTTCTGCTTCTCGAGGAGCTTGCGCTTGCGGCTGATGTCGCCGCCGTAGCACTTCGCCAGCACGTTCTTGCGCAAGGCCTTGACCGAGGAACGGGCCACCACGTTGCTGCCGATCGCCGCCTGGATGGCCACGTCGAACATCTGCCGCGGGATCAGCTCCTGCATCTTGTCGACCAGCTCACGGCCGCGGCTGTAGGCGTGGTCGTGATGGATGATGATCGACAAGGCATCGACGCGGTCGCCGTTGATCAGCACATCGAGCTTCACGAGCGGCGCCGACTCGAAGTGGCTGAACTCATAATCGAACGACGCATAGCCGCGACTGCAGGACTTCAGCCGGTCGAAAAAATCGAGCACGACGTCCGCCATCGGCAGCTCGTACTGCAGCGACACCTGGTTGCCGAGATACTGCATCTTCTTCTGGCGGCCGCGCTTGTCAGTGCACAGCTTGAGCACATTGCCGATGTACTCTGGAGGCACCAGGATGCTAGCGATGATGATGGGTTCGCGCAGGTCTTCGATCTCATTCGACGGCGGCAGCTTGGATGGATTGTCGACGTAGATCGTCGTGCCGTCCGTCTTGGCCACTTCGTACACCACCGTGGGCGCGCTCGTGATGAGCTCCAGGTTGTACTCGCGTTCGAGGCGCTCCTGCACGATGTCCATGTGCAGCAGGCCAAGGAATCCGCAGCGAAAGCCGAAGCCGAGCGCCGTGGACACTTCCGGCTCGTAGTGCAGCGCCGAGTCGTTGAGCTTGAGCTTCGACAGCGCGTCGCGGAACGCCTCGTAGTCGTCGGTGCTGACCGGGAACATGCCAGCGAACACACGCGGCTGGATCTGCTTGAAGCCCTCGAGCGGCGCCTCGCAAGGGCGGTTGTCGAGCGTGATGGTGTCGCCGACCGGCGCGCCATCGATCTCCTTGATGCCGGCGATGACGAAGCCGACTTCGCCAGTCAGCAGCGTCTCGGAGGGACGCGACTTCGGCGTGAAGCGGCCGAGCTTGTCGATCTGGTGCGCGCGGCCCGTCGTCCATACGCGGATCTTCTGGCCGACTTTCAGCGAGCCGTTCATGACGCGAACGAGCGACACGACGCCGACGTAATTGTCGAACCACGAGTCAATGATCAGCGCCTGCAGAGGCGCTTCCGGGTTGCCCTTCGGCGGCGGAATCCGGCGGACGAGTTCTTCGAGGAGGTCAGGCACCCCCTCGCCTGTCTTGGCGCTGCAGCGGACGGCGTCGCTCGCCTCGATGCCGATGATTTCCTCGATCTGCTTGATGACCTTGTCCGGCTCGGCCGAGGGCAGGTCGATCTTGTTGAGGACGGGCACGACTTCGAGACCCTGCTCGAGGGCGGTGTAGCAGTTCGCCACGCTCTGCGCCTCGACACCCTGGGCGGCATCCACGACCAGCAGCGCGCCTTCGCAAGCTGCCAGCGACCGGGACACCTCGTACGAGAAGTCCACGTGCCCGGGGGTGTCGATCATGTTGAGCTGGTACAGGACACCGTCGCGCCCCGTGTAGTCGAGCGTGACGCTCTGGGCCTTGATGGTGATGCCGCGCTCGCGCTCGAGCGCCATGGAATCCAGCACCTGGCTTTCCATTTCCCGCGCTTCGAGGCCGCCGCAGAGCTGGATGAAGCGGTCGGCGAGCGTGGATTTGCCGTGATCGACGTGCGCGATGATCGAAAAATTACGTATGTTCTGCATCAGGACACAGGGGCAAACCCTAAGCGGACGTCGGGAACGGCCGCGGATTATATAGGAAGGGCCGGCCTGGAGCGGGGGAAGCTCAGGAAGGTCAGGAAGCGAGGAAGCGAGGAAGCCAGAAGGGCGACCGATGGCCTTCTTCCAGCCGCCCGGTCTCTTGGCTTCCCAGGCTTCCCGGCTTCCTTAGGCTTCCTAGGCCAGATACGCACTCACCCGCTCAGTGTCGAGCCGGTACGCGCAGACAAACTCATCGTCGAAGGCGAGAACCGGAATTCGGTGCCCGAAGCGGCGCTCCAGATCGGGGTCGCCTTCGATATCGACGACCCGCACGGTCGCCGCGAGGGGGCCGAGCAGCGCTGCAAGTTCGGTCAACATGTCGTCGCACAGGCTGCAGCCGGCGCGTGAGTACACCGTCCAGCCCGGCCGGGGATCTGTCACAGGCCCGACTTCAACGGGCGCCTGCGGAAGGGAGCAACGCCTTGGCTGCCGGCTGCCGGGTCTTGGCCGCCGGCGAGCGGGCTGCCTGCACTGACCCCGCGATGATCCGGACCGTCACGGCAGGCACCTCGCCTACCGCGGTGACCTGGTTACCACTGACTTCGGTGGAGAACGCGAAAGCGGACCCTATCCTCGTGAGGCCATGCAGCGGCACGGCACTTCGCGGCCGGGGCTCGATGAACACCGACACCGAGGCGAGCCCATCCGAGAACACGAGATGCTGCACGGCTGCGTTGCCGCCGGTTGCCGCCTGGACGCGCTGGTCGGTGAGCCGGAATCCCGTCGGCAACCGCGGGACACGCCACGAATCGGAGGCGCCGGGTTCGGGCGCGAGCACGGCCTGCCGGAACCACCGGAAGCCCTCCGCCGAGGTTTCCGGCTGGAGGCTGGCCAACGGAATACGCTCAGGCAGATCGATCGTCGCAAACAGGATTTCCTCGATGACTTGCCCGTCGCGATCGCAGAGCTGCGTCTTGAGCGGCATCGCGGTTTCGTAATCGATCCAGAGGTTGTAGCCGTAGCGGAATTCGTCTTTAGGCTTGACGGTGATCATCTGCGTCTTGCGGCCAAGCAGCTTCGACACCTTCACCGCCTCGATGTCGTAATGCTCGTCGAGGCCCTCGCTGTAGCTCGGCAGCGCGCCGAACAGGGGGCCGTCTCCAGTGCGCTGCTCAACCAGCACCAGCTTGCGGTCCGGCAGGTAGCAGATCACTTCGGAATCGTTGCGTATCACCTCGCGGCCACTGCCGTCGAGCGAGACCAGACGCTCTGAAATCTTCCCGCCATCCACGCGATGGATGATCCTCAAGGTCTCGGTCTGCTCCCCGCGCAGATGGAAGAACTTGCCGTCATAGTTCCGGGTGGCCAGTGCCTGCGACATCCTTTCCAGCCAGAGCTTCGCCTCGGCGCTTTCGGCGGCGATCGCCGACGTTAGCCCACTCGTGCTGACCAGCAGCACGGC
>CAISDJ010000101.1 GCA_903884105.1 uncultured Pseudomonadota bacterium
GGTGGAGGCGGCGGGAATCGAACCCGCGTCCGTAAGTCCTACGCTACACGATCTACATGCTTAGCCCATTCTTTGTATCTCACCGCGCGCTACCCGAAGGGCAGGGAAGACGCGAAGCCAGCTCAGGAGCGTTTTAACCATTCAACCCTGAGCACGTTGAATGGCGATCTTGTGAGCGCGTCCCCCGATTCTGGATGCACAAGCACATACCAGGCGAGGGTTAAGCGGGATTAAGCCGCTAGAGCGTAGTTGTCGTCGTTTGCAACTATAAGTTTGTAAGCGGTTTTACGAGGAACCTTACACCTCGGCATGCACCTGGAGTTTCGTAACCCACGTCGAAACCGATCGCCCCCAGAGACAAGGGTAGTGTAGGGGCACATGGCCAAATATCAAGCTAACGTTGAGAGGGATTGCGACCGACCTGAGGCAAGGGAAGCCTGCCGGCAAGTCAGCACCAGAGTCAAAGGTGGACCGTATCCCCGAGGCTGAATTGGCCGCCATGGCCATTTAGGCCGAGCAAAGGGTTTGAGAGTGCGCGCTTGCGGGGACTCATGGCTCGCTGCTTCCCTTTCTGTACTTGCCGGTAGGCCCCCATGCCAGTGACTTACCTGCCGGCAGGCTTCCCTTGCCTCAGGCCGGTTTAGTCTGATCTGCGCCTAGCGCCTGCTCGTCTTCAGAACCCTCGACTTCTCCCGCTTCCAGTCGCGGTCCTTCTCGGTGTTGCGCTTGTCGTGCTCGGCCTTGCCTTTGGCGACACCCAGCTTGAGTTTGGCGCGGCCGTTCTTCCAGTACAGCTCGAGCGGGATCAGCGTGTAGCCCTTGCGATCGACGGCAGCGACGAGGGCGTCCAATTCGGCGCGATTCAGCAGCAGTTTGCGGGTTCGCAGCGGTTCGGCGATGACGTGGGTCGAGGCCGTGGGGAGCGGCGCCATGTGTGCGCCGTACAGGAACGCCTCGCCATTCTTGAGGAACACATAGGCTTCCTTCAGCTGGACACGGCCCGCGCGCATGCTCTTGACTTCCCAGCCCTTGAGCACGATCCCCGCTTCATAGGTGTCCTCGATGGCGTATTCGAAGCGGGCCTTGCGGTTATCGGCGATCGACGACTTCGGCTTGGGTGACTTTTTCTGGCTCATGGTAGGTGCCGGCATTGTATCCTTTCGCACGTTGATCGAGCCCTAGTCTTTCCGGTCGGGTCCCATTGCCATGCGTGAAGTCGTTCGCAGCGCGCTTGTTTCCCATACTCCTGCGCAGATGTTCGCGCTGGTGGAGGACGTCGAGCGCTATCCGGAATTTCTCCCCGGTGTGGTGGCAGCGAAGCTCGTCGAAACCAGGGATCAGCAGCAGATCGGTCGTCTCGAGATGGAAAAGGCCGGCGTCCGGGAACAGTTCACGACGCGCAATACACTGACGCGCCCCGACCGCATCGACATGCATCTTCTCGACGGTCCGTTTCGCAGCCTCGAAGGGGTGTGGACGTTTGTGCCGATCCTGGAGGCCGGCGTCGTCAAGGGCACGCGCGTCGGGCTCAGCGTGCAGTTCGAGTTCAAGAATCCGCTGACGGCGATGCTGCTGTCGCGCAGCTTCGAGGGCATCTTCGCGTCGCTGATCGATTCATTCACGCAGCGCGCGCGGATCGTCTATGGGCCCGGTTGAACGGCTGGCCGTTACCGTCGCGTACGCGTTGCCCGAGTGCCAATCGGTAATGCAGGTGGAAGTGCCGGCGGGTACCACCGCGCTTGAAGCGGTGCAGCGGTCCGGAATGCTCCAGCGCTTTCCGGAGATTGCATCGCGTCCGCTTGAGCTTGCGGTCTTTGGGCGCAAGGTGCAGCCGACGATGTCGCTCAAGCCCGGGGACCGGGTAGAGATCCTGAGGCCGCTCCTGAATGAACCGAAGGAAACGCGCCGGCAGCTTGCCGGGCGAGGGCAGACGATGGGGCGCAAGATCCCACCTTGAAGGCTACTTGGCAGGCGCGGAACTGGCCGTGGCGCTTGCGGGCGTGTCCGTGCCACGGCGTTCGATTCGAGTCACCTTGTCCTCCTCGAAGTACACGGTGAAGTGCCGCTGGTCGGTCTTGCTGGTACGCCCATGCTTCAGGAAGTACACGTAGTCCCAGCGCGAGTTCTGGAAAGCGTTGCCGACGACCGGCGTGCCGAGCAGATACCGCACCTGGCTGCGGGTCATGCCCACGGTGACCTGGTCGATTTCCTTGTTTTCAAGGAAGTTACCCTGCTGGATGTCGATGCGGTAGACGCACCCCGTTGCCCCTGCGGCAAGGCCTACGGTCAGCACGGCGGCAGCGAGCCGGCTTGAAGTCAGGAAAAAGAGCGGATTCTGCATGGGCGGGTTCGTGGACGGCTTGGGCGTATTGCGGGCATCATAGCGGAACACGCTGCGGTTAGCAGCGCAGGCCCGAAAGCCCCCCCCCACGCGAGCTTGAGACAGCGCCGTCCAGTCAGTGTTCGCGTGATCCCCCCGTTCAGATTCGGAGTCCGTATCTTGGAAAGCAACGATCTGCGCAAAGCCGGGCTCAAGATTACGCTGCCCCGGGTCAAGATCCTTGAAATCCTGAGCAGCGCAAAGCCGCGGCACATGAGTGCCGAGGACATCTACAAGCGCCTGCTCGAATCGCACGAGGACATCGGCCTGGCCACCGTCTATCGCGTACTCACGCAGTTCGAGGCTGCCGGCCTCGTTGCCCGCCATCATTTCGACGGTGTGACGGCCATGTTCGAGCTGAATGAGGGGTCGCACCACGACCACATGGTGTGTCTTGCCTGCGGTCGCGTCGAGGAATTCATGGACGCGGGCATCGAGGAGAAGCAGATGGCCATTGCGGCCAAGTACGACTTCGAGATACAGGATCATTCTATGATCCTGTATGGCCGGTGTGCCCGCTGTCGGACGCTGGCCAGCAACGCGAAAGATCAGGTTCGCGTCCGACGGTAGCCTAGCGTCGCCGGCCTGACGTTTTTTTCACGGTCGGTCGGGTCAGGCCCTCGCGCAGCATTTCCGCCGCGTGTTCGCGGGCTCGCTCCGTTATCTCGACACCGCCCAGCATTCGGGCAATTTCCTCTACGCGATCTGCCTCTGACAGGGCCGTCAGCGTCGTGCGGGTAGTGCGTCCATCCGTCAGCTTGGCCACGCGCACGTGGCTCTGCGCCTGCGATGCCACCTGCGGCAGGTGCGTCACGCACAGCACTTGTGCGCGATCGCTCAACGTCCGTAGCTGTCGCCCGACGATTTCCGCCACGCCGCCGCCAATGCCGGCATCGACTTCATCGAATACCAGGCACGGGAGGCGTGCGGACTCCACTGCGGCAACCTGGATGGCCAAGCTGATACGCGAAAGTTCGCCACCCGAGGCCACCTTGGCGAGCGCCTTTGGCGGTTGGCCGGGATTCGCGGCCACGAGGAACTCGATTTCGTCTGCGCCGTTTTCGCCCGAGCTCTCGGGAGAGAGCGGCGTGACCTCGATGGCAAGTCGTCCGCCCGGCATGCCGAGTTGCTGCATGAGTGCGGAGACGCGCTCCTTCAGCCCGAGCGCCGCGGCCTGTCGCGCCGCGGTGAGGCGTGCACATGCCAATTGCCAGCGCGATTCGCTGTCGGCGAGCTGTTTCTGCAGCCGGTCGAGCGTGACTTCGAGATTGAGCAAGCGCTGCAACTCTTCCTGCAGCGTCACATGCAGGTCCGGCAGGGACGCCGGTTCGACGCGGTGCTTGCGAGCGGCTGCTTCCATCGCTGCGAGGCGGTGCTCGAGCCATTCCTGGCGAGACGGATCGGCGTCGAGTCCGGCCTGGTAACGGCGTACGCTTTCCGAGGCTTCGCGCAGCGCGATCAGCGATTCGTTGATCAGGCCGGCGATGGGCTCCAGCCGCGCGTCGACCGCTGACAGGTTGCGGGCCGCACCGAGTGCTCGCACCAGCGAAGGTTCGGCAGCCCCGCTGTCCGCTTCGAACAGCAGCCTCGCAATCTCAGCGGCACCGGACGACAGGCGCCCGCCTTGCGAGAGGCGCTTGCGTTCGGCAAGGAGCTCGTCCGGTTCGCCGGGGTGCAAGGCCAATTCATTCAGTTCCTCGACGTGATAACGCAGCAGTTCGAGCCTGGACGTGCGGTCGAGCGCGGCCGTTTCCGCCTGCCGCAGCGCCTCGCGCTGGCCCTTCACTTCCTTCCACAGTGCGGCGACCGACAGCGTCAGCTCTTCGTGGTGGCCGTGCCGGTCGAGCAGCTCGCGCTGCGCCGACTTTCGCATCAAAGACTGGTATTCCATCTGGCCATGGACTTCGACCAGCAGCTCGCCGAGCTGGCGGATCGTCTGGATCGACATCGACTGGCCGTTCACGTAACCGCGCGAGCGGCCATCGGCACCGACCAGCCGGCGCAGGACACATTCGCCATCGTGTTCGAGTGCTTGTTCGGCAAACCACGCGTCGACCGCCGAGCCAGGTTCCAGGGAGAATGTGGCCGAAACTTCAGTGCGTTCCGCGCCTGCGCGCACGACTTCGGCCCCCGCGCGGCCGCCGGTGGCCAGCACCAGCGCATCGACCAGGATCGACTTGCCGGCGCCCGTTTCGCCGGTCAGCACCGTCATGCCCGGCCCGAGCTCAAGCTCGATGCTGTCGATGATCGCGAGGTCGCGGATCTGGATGTGCGTCAGCATGGGTTCAGTCCTCGAGATCGATCGAGGAGCGGGACGGGTCGCGATCCGGGTCGCGCGGATGCGCGCCACGGCCCCAGTGCAGCTTCGAGCGCAGGATGCGGTAGTAGTCGTGGCCTGGCGGGTGCAACAGCGTCACATGAGCGTCGGTCGGCTCGACGAGCAGCTTGGATCCGGGGCCCATTTCACCCAGCAGGATGCCGTCGCAAGTGACCTGGGCCTTGGTGTCCGGGCGTTCGATGAGCCGGATTTCCACCTTGGCGTCGCCGCCGACCACGATCGGGCGGTCGGACAGCGTGTGCGGACAGATGGGCACGAGCACGAGCGCAGCGAGGCTCGGATGGATGATCGGTCCACCGCAAGAGAGCGCATACGCTGTCGAGCCCGTGGCTGTGGCGACGATCACGCCGTCGCCGCCGTGCGTGTTCACGTAGAGATCGTCGATCCAGGTTTCGAAGTCGAGCATGCGCCCCGTTTCCCACTTCTGCAGCACCACGTCGTTCAGTGCCCGCGCGTGCACGTCGGCATGGCCCGGGCGAACCAGTCGTGCACTCAGGAGGGCGCGACGTTCGGTGGCGTAGCGACCTTCCAGCACGTCATCCATGCGGTCGCGCATTTCCTGCGGGCTGACGTCGGCCAGGAAGCCGAGTCGACCGCGGTTCACGCCGAGCAACGGGACGGGCGCATTGGTGGTCAGTCGCGCGGCATACAGCATGGTGCCGTCTCCACCGACTGCCACGATCAGGTCGGCCTGGGAGGCAAAGCGGTCTTCCGGGATCTTCTCGACCGTACCGGGGCCGAACGGCAGGTCTGCGGCCGAATCGACCAGGATGCGGCGTCCTCGGGCCTTGAGATGGGTTGCCAGCGACAGCATGGAGTCCCCGACGCGGGGGTCGAGATGCTTGCCGAGCAGTGCGATGGTCCTGAAGTCGGTCGCGCGCGTTGGACTTGGGTGAGCCATAACCGATTTGTAGCACGCGCTGATGAATGCCGGCCAGCGCAAGCGAAGAGAATGTCCGCACTGAGAGGCTCAAGGGAACCCAGGAAGGCAGCTGTCTCGCGACGCGGTGGCCCCGTGCGTGGCGTTTGCTTGACAGGGGGAGGGACCCTGTTACCGTCCAGCTCCACGCGGCATCCGGTTTCCTTCAAGGACTTGAGTGTCGCCACGTTCGTCGGCAAGAATCGGGTTGTCGCCACCAGTGACCTGTCCTAAATGACTGTTGAAACGACTGAAGACCACTTGAGCGATCGCGCCCAGCAATTGCTCAAAGTACTGGTCGAGCAGTACATCCGCGACGGCCAGCCGGTCGGCTCCCGCACGCTGTCGCGCGATTCCGGCCTCAACTTGAGCTCTGCGACCATCCGTAACGTCATGGCCGACCTCGAGGAGTTCGGCTTCGTGACGTCGCCGCACACGTCGGCCGGCCGCATTCCCACGGGCAAGGGTTACCGGCTGTTCGTCGACACTCTGCTCAAGGTCAAGCCGCTGCAGAATGCGGATGTGATGGCAATCCAGCGGGGCCTCGGTCGCCATGCGGAGGATCCCAAGGGACTGGTCGGTGCGGCGTCGCAGATGCTGTCGTCGGTCACCCGCCTGGCCGGGATCGTGACGGTGCCTCGCCCAAGCCACGCGTCCTTGAGCCAGATCGAGTTCCTGCCCCTGTCCGACAATCGCGTGCTGGCCATCGTCGTCGTCAATAGCCGCGAGGTGCAGAACCGGATTCTGCAGATGGACCGGCCCTATGGCTCAGAGGAGCTGCGCCGCGCGGCGAACTACCTCAATCAGGAATTCGCCGGCAAGGAGCTGGGGGCGGTCCGTGAACACCTGCTCGGGCAACTCCAGCGCACCCGCGAGAACCTCAACCAGCTGATGATGGATGCCATCCGCCTTGCCCAGCAAGCTGTCGGACCCGGACCCGGGGCCGGGTCCGATCGGCCCGAGTACGTGATGGCCGGGGAAACCAACCTGATGGGGTTCTCGGAGCTGTCTAACGTCGAGAAGCTGCGGCGCCTCTTCGACGCATTCACGCAGCAAGGCGACATCCTGCACTTGCTCGACCAGAGCCTGAAGGCAGACGGCGTCCAGATCTTCATCGGCCAGGAATCCGGATACACCATCCTCGACGACTGCAGCGTCGTCACCGCGCCCTACACGCTGGGACAAGAGGTCGTAGGGGTGCTCGGCGTCATCGGCCCGACCCGGATGGCGTACGAGCGCATCATCCCGATTGTCGATATCACGGCGAAGTTGCTCGGCTCCGCCTTGAATTCCCAGTCCTGAGCCTCAACTTCGCCACAGGCCGGAAGTGACTCGGGTGCCCCGCCTTTCCGCGCGGGTCCGGCAGTCGCGCTTCGGCCCATAACTGGGTATTGTGCGCGCCCCGGATGCCGAATCCGGAATCCCTTTGAGGAGACTCGAGTTCATGACCTTTCCGGATGAGAACGGCCCAGAGACGGGCGCGGCAGGGGCGGCCGACAACGGAGGCGGTCCGGAAGTCGACAGGCTTGCGGTTGCCCTGGCCACGGCCCAGGTGGAAGCGCAGCAAGCCAAGGAGCAGCAGCTCAGGGCATTTGCCGAGCTGGAGAACTTCCGCAAGCGGTCCTTGCGCGACATCGAGCAGGCCCGCAAGTACGCCCTCGAAAAGTTCGCCGCCGAACTCATTGGCGTGAAGGACAGCTTGGAGATGGCGCTGGCCGCCCAGGGTGGGCAGGCATCCGGGTCTGCAGTGCTGGCCGGCGTGGAAGCCACGCTCAAGTTGCTCGGTGCGTCCTTTGAAAAGGCGGGTATCGCCGAGCTCATCCCGACCGGCGAGGCTTTCAACCCCGAGTTCCACGAGGCCATGGTGGCCCAGCCCTCGGCCGACCTGCCGCCCAATTCGGTGCTACAGGTCATCCAGAAGGGATACCTGCTGAACGGCCGGCTGCTGCGCCCGGCCCGGGTCATCGTTTCGCGAGAACCGTGACGGGTTCGTCCCGACTCTCGACTTGAAACCGGCGGCTTGGGCCCACATAAAGCAACAACGTTTACAAAATGAGTCCCGCCCGTCGGGACCCCAAGTGCGGGAGTGAAGGATATGGCGAGAATCATCGGTATTGACCTCGGCACGACCAATTCGTGCGTGGCGATCATGGAAGGCGGCAAGCCCCGCGTCATCGAAAACAGCGAAGGCGACCGGACGACCCCGTCCACGGTGGCCTTCACCAAGGACGATGAAGTCCTCGTCGGCCAGTCTGCCAAGCGCCAGGCGGTAACGAATCCCCACAACACCCTGTTCGCGGTCAAGCGGCTCATCGGCCGCAAGTTCGAGGACGACGTCGTACAGAAGGACGTCCACATGGTCCCGTACAAGGTCGTGAAGGCCGACAACGGCGACGCGTGGGTCGAAGCCCAGGGCAA
>CAISDJ010000102.1 GCA_903884105.1 uncultured Pseudomonadota bacterium
AGCTCGACGGGATTGCAAGGCGTCCATCTGAACGCTCTTCAGTTGATTTCCAAGAGGCCTAGAGGACACTGGCCAGGAATGCGTGAACCATCTGGGGCAGCGCCAGATGAAACTGCTCCCTGTCAAAGCCTTCCGGATCCGTGGAAGGCGGGAAGTCGGCGCGGCGCATTGCGGCCGGGAAGGGGCTGAGAAAAGAGAAGTGTCCGGCGCCTTCGATCACCTGCAGGGTCATCGGGACGGTGTTTGGCAGGCGCTCAAGGACCTGCCGCATGCGGTGAACGGGGGTAACGTCGTCATGTTCTGCTGCAAGCACCAGAAGCGGGCCTGATACCCCATCGAGCGAGTCAGGCGCCATGTACCAATCCGTCGCGGGGGCCATCAGCACGGCGGCCTTGATCCGTGCATCCTTCCGTACATTGACAGGCAGGCGCGACCGCGACCAGGGCTGGCCCCCCATCATCGCGAGGGCCGTGTAACCGCCCATCGAATGCCCGACGACGCACAAGCGGGAAGCGTCAGCAACTTGCCGGAAGAACGGACTCTCCAGCACTGCATTGATGGCGAGGGTGGCGTGCCCGGGTCTGTTCGCGGCGCTCGTGTCCGTGTTCATCAGCGAACGGTCGTTGCGGTTGTCGCCCGGGTGTTCCTGGCACACCACGATGAATCCGTGCTGTGCCAGGTGCGTGGCGACCGTCCGATGCAGCAGGTGCGAGCTGCCGCCTCCATGCGAGATCACGCAAACGGGAAACCGACCTTGAGCGATTGGCGCATCCAGCGTGGCGTCGAACGGGTACGGACCGATCTGAGTGCCTGCGGGCGGCTCAAGCGTCGGGTACTGGACGATGGCAGGGAAGGTCAGCCCAAGTTCGGCGTCGCGAACCTGAAGGTGATGAAGTCCGGAGTGCATGGTTTCCTGATCATCCACCGGGGATACCCGATGCTATCAGGATGCGGGCGTCCGGGACTCCAAAGGTGCGGTACCAAAGGTATTACCGTGTGCAAGAATAGCCCGCCGGGCGGATCCAGAAGAATGACGAAAGATGCGGGGAGGTTACGATGTCGAATCGGCGTGCGTTCCTGAGATTTCTTGCAGCCAGTCCGCTGCTGGCAGGTTATCCGGCGGCCGAGCTGTTTGCCCAGGACGGCCTGCTCGCCAAGGCCGGCGATGGCCTGGACGTCTTCGACTTCGAGGCGATGGCAAAACGGCTGCTGCCCCCGGCGCATTGGGGCTTCCTCTCGACGGGCGTGGATGGCGACGTCACGCTCAAGGCCAATAGCGCGGCTTACTCCCGCTACCAGCTGCGGACCCGTCGCTTCGTCGACGTCAGCCGCATCGACATGACCACCCAGTTGTTCGGCGAGAGCTTCAACTCGCCCATCGTGCTCAGCCCGCTGAGCAGCCAGGGAGCCTTCTACCCGGAAGGTGAAGTGGCGTCGGCCCGGGCTGCGAAAGGCCGTGGCCACCTGCAGATCCTGTCAACCCAGTCGACCCGGTCGATTGAAGACGTCAACCAGGCTCGCGGCAAACCCGTCTGGTACCAGCTCTATACCACCGACAGCTTTGCGGTGACCACGAAGCTGCTGCAACGTGCCGAAGGCGCAGGGTGCCCGGTGGTCGCCATTACGGTGGATCTGCCCGCCGGCCGCAATACGGTCACGCAGGGGCGATTCCAGAAACTGGACACTCGTGATTGCGTGACCTGCCACGGTCCCGGCGGGCCGAGTGGCAATGGCAATGTCGTGGCAACCAAGCCCATGTTCACGGGGATCGAGACCAAGGGAGTCCGGATGCAATCGGCCTCGCTCACCTGGGACTTCATCAAGCGGGTGCGCGACGTCACGAAGATGAAGATCATGGTCAAGGGCCTCGAGAGCGGCGAGGATGCGGCGCTCGCGGTCGACAACGGCGCCGATGGCATCGTGGTGTCGAACCATGGGGGTCGCGCCACCGAAAGTGGCAGGGCCACGATCGAATCCTTGCCTGAAGTGGTCCAGGCAGTCGCGGGGCGGATTCCAGTCCTGGTCGATGGGGGTGTCCGCAGGGGCACGGATGTCTTCAAGGCGCTTGCGCTCGGCGCCAGTGCCGTCTGCATCGGCCGGCCCTACGTCTGGGGGCTTGCGTCGTTTGGCGAACAGGGCGTTGATCGCGTGCTCGAGATCCTGAGCACCGAACTGCGGCTCGCCATGGCGGGATGCGGCACCCGTGCGATCAGCGAGATCAAGGCAGCAGCGTTGATCGACACTCGCATGAGATAGGTGAAGCGCGGGGTTGCAGGTCACGCGGGCATGACAGTGGCCATGCACCGGTACCGCAAGCCAACGGGGAGGGCAACAGTGAGCATGGGTATTCAATCTGTCTGCGGGCACTCACTGGCGGTGGTCGTCCTCTTGTGCGCATCAGCGCTGGTTCCGGCGACGGCGCAGCCGCTCGCAAAGACGGCGGAGATCGCCAAGCGAGGCCTGTCGGCGAGCCAATTTCCGCAGGTGATTCCGCTCGTGCCGAACGTGTATGCCTACGAAGACGTTCATGTCGGAGGCGCCATCACCACGAACTCGCTCATCGTCGTCACCCAGGAGGGTGTCGTCGTGGTGGACGGGCAGGGGACCGTCCCGCAGACGGAGCGCATGGTGGCTGAGATCGGCAAACTCTCGGACAAACCCATCCGGTATGTGATCATCGCGTCCCAGCACCCGGACCACACCGGCGGCAATTCGGCATTCCCGCCCTCGGCGACCTTCGTTTCTCATCCGGTCGCGCAGGCGGCGTTGCAGAAAGCCGCAACCCAACCGCCGCGCGAAGGCGGACCTGCCAATCCACCGAGGGTGGTCGTTCCGACTGAAACCGTCGCGGACCAGCGCGTGCTGAACGTGGGGGGGACCGAAATCCAGATCATCAACCTCGGCCGTAGTCACACGGGCAGCGACCTGACGGTGTATCTGCCGCAGCAGAAAGTGCTGTTCCTGAGTGAGACCTACATGCCGCGCATGTTCCCGTCGATGGGGACAGGCTACCCCTCCGAGTGGATTGCGTCGGTAGGCAAGGCCCAAAAGATGAAAGCCACCTGGTATGTGCCCGCCCATGGTTTCGTGGACGATGCCAAGACCTTGAAGGCCGAGTTGCCGATTTTCCAGCGTGCGCTCAAAGCGATCGTGGCCGAGGGCAAGCGGCTGCACGCCGCAGGGGTCCCGGTGGAGGAAGCCGCGCAGCAGGCGGACTTCGGCGAATTCAATGGCTGGTCGCTTCGCGAAGTGTTCGGGCCGGCTGACATCAAGCGGGTCTATGCGGAGCTGAACGGGGAGCTGCAGTAGGGAGCGACGCTTGTACATCCAGACAAGTGCCCCCACCTTCTTGATCCACGGCGGTAAGCGGGGCAGATGAGGAAAGGGCAATGACGACAGAACGGGCGGTACTGGCAGGCGGCTGCTTTTGGGGCATGCAGGATCTCATCCGCCGTTACGACGGCGTGCTGTCGACGCGCGTCGGCTATTCAGGCGGTGACGTCCGCAATGCGACGTATCGCAACCACGGCACGCACGCCGAAGCGATCGAGATCCTGTTCGATCCCGCGCGCATCCGCTTCCGGCAGCTGCTTGAATTCTTCTTCCAGCTCCATGACCCGACCACCCGAAACCGCCAGGGGAATGATGTCGGGATGAGTTATCGTTCGGCGATTTTCTATACGAGCGAAGAGCAGAAGCAGGTCGCCGTGGATACGATCGCAGACGTCAATGCATCAGGGTTGTGGCCTGCCCAGGTCGTGACCGAAGTGGCGGCAGCCGGCGACTTCTGGGAAGCCGAGCCGGAACACCAGGACTACCTGGAACGGATTCCGAATGGCTACACGTGCCACTACGTGCGGCCCGGCTGGAAGTTGCCGGTGCGCAAGCAGGCGTAGGCCGCCTGATGTTCCGTATTGTTTCCGGTGCCACTGCCTGCGGCCCCGCAGGTATACTGGCACTGCACATCTAAAATCAGGTGTTCGGCTGTACGCAATTCGAGGAGCGAATCGTGACTAGATCCTGGCCTGTCGGCATCGCTGCATTGATCCCGTTCGCCCTGGTGGGGTTGTCGTGCCCGTCGGGCGCCAGCGCCCAAGGGTCGGCTACCGTGGTCAATGTGCCGGTCATCCCGTTCGACTCCGACACGCACTTTCTCAAGTATTCGGCCGACATGAACCTGGGCGAAGTGCTCGGCGTTGCGATCAATTCCAAGGGACGGATCGTGGTGCTCAACCATCCGGGGAACAACAACGGCCCGTTGTATTCGAATTCCTCCACGCAGCTGCTGGAGTTCGATGCAAAGGGCAAGTTCGTGCGCGAAATCGGCAAGAACGTGTACGGCCTGGGGTACGCCCATGGCATTCGCTTCGACCGCTTCGACAATCTGTGGGTCGTGGACAAGGGCACGCATTCGGTCATGCGTTTCGATCCCGCCGGCTACGTGACGATGAACCTCGGTCGTCGGCTGGAAGGACCTGATGAGCCTGAGTACTACCGTCCGTTCAAGGCCGGGGAAGTGCCACCGAAGCATGTCGACGGGTACCTGGGCGGCCCGACGGATATTGCATTCGATTCCGATGACAACATGTATATCAGCGACGGCTACCGGAATTCGCGCGTGGCGAAATACGACGCGAAGGGCAACTGGGTCGGAACCTGGGGATCGCGGGGACTGGGTGGACCGCAAGCGGACCAGAACCCCTCCCAGTTCACGACGCTGCACAATATCGGCATCGACCGGCAGAACAATGTCTACGTGGCGGATCGCAACAATCGGCGCATCCAGGTATTCGATCGCGACGGCAAGTTCCAGCGGTTCATCCTCCTGAACGCGGCGTATGACAAGAAGCGGCATCCTGTACTCGGCGATCTGGCCGAGACACGACCCGACCAGACGCAACCCTGGACCATCTGCATCACCAACACGCCGGTCCAGTATCTCTTCACATCTGACGAGGAGCCCGGGCGGATCTACAAGATGACCCTTGACGGCAAGATCCTGGGCACGCTTGGGGAATCAGGCCGGGGCGAGAAGCAGTTCAACTGGATCCATTCGCTTGCCTGCCCGAGCGAGAATGAGCTGCTGGTGGCGGACATGAACAACTGGCGCGTCCAGAAGCTGACACTGCATCCGGAGCAGGCGCAGAAGCCGGCGGCTCGCTGATCGACACTGACCCGATATGGGGCGGCGCACCCCGTGTGCTCCGTCCCGGTGCGGCGCTGAGCGGGGTGGCTGAGTCCGGGTGCCGGAGCCTCGACGGGCAGCGTTGCCTCTGAGCTCAATCGGCGCGGCACCGTTATTGCCGACTCCTTGGGTGACTGTCGGAAAGCAGGCGAACTCAACGTCACGCTGAAAAAGCGGGCTTCGCGGGATCAAGACCGGATGTTCAGCGTACGTCGAGGTCATGAGCCTCGATGACGGGGCCGTCGTAGAACTGCTTGATCTCGGCGAGCGCCTCGGCTTCGCTGCCGGTGCCTCGGCAATCGGTACCCGCCTGGTCACAGCCGGGATTGGCACGGTGATACAGCACGAGCAGCTTGGGCCGGCTTTGCTTCGCGATCTCGGCTACTTCTTTCGTCGACACGTGGTAGGCCTCGCGGTAGGCCTTCCATGCGGGTGTCACGCGCGCCGTCGATCCCAGCGTGTAGACCTCCATGATCAGCAAGTCGCATTGCTTGCAGGCCTCGGCGAGTGCCGGGGTCGGCCGCGTATCGCCCGAGATCACGATGCTGCGATCGGCGGTGTCGATCTTGTACCCGAACGCGATCCAGGGACCGTGCGGAACGGGTATCGCCGTGATGGTGACGTTGTCGTCCTTCAACACGACGCCGGGCGCGATCTCGTGGACATTGACCTGATAGCCATGCGCTGGTGAGGGCTGCAGGTCGTTCAGCCGCCGATCGATATCTTCTGCCCATGCTGCCTGGATGCCCTTCGTCATCGCGGCGGTGCCAACGGGGCCATACAGCTCAAGCGGCTCCTGTCGTCCCATGACCCAAGGGGTCAGGATCAGATCGGGTAGCCCAAGCGTGTGGTCCGAATGCAGATGGGTCAGGAAGGCCGTCTTCAGGTTGACCGAGTTCAGCGCCGGAATGCCGTTGCGCGCCGCCGCCATCGCACGGCGGACCACGCCGGCTCCCGTATCAAACAGATACGCGGAGCCATTCACGACTACCGCGGTACTCGGGCCGGCCCGATCGGGATCGGGTAGCGGCGTGCCGGTACCGAGGAAGACGACTTGGGTTTGGCCAGGATTCGTGGCAGGCACGGCAGCCGTGTTGGTCTGCGTGGCCTGCGCCTCCGCCTCCGTCGTTGCGGGCGGGGGCTTGGCGTCGCATCCCAGGACAGAAGCCGCCAGTATCGTCAGAGCGAGACTCATCACCAGTCGCATTGCAGCTCCCCCAGTCACTTTCGGGAAGTATACGGTTCGACGTCGAAGCGGCAATGGCCCGGCTTGCCGCAAGGCTGTGAATCGTCAGTTGCGCCTATGCCGTGCGTACTCCGATCGTCATGCCGAAAGAGTGGCTGGCACCCGGTTCAACCAGAAAGATCCCGGGCTTGTCGGTGAGTTCGCCGGAAAAACCGACCGGATCCGTAATCCCCTGCCACGGTTCGATGCAGATGAACGGCGCGCCGGGCTTCGTCCACAGCCCAAGATAGCGGGCATCGGGAAAGTCGACTTCGATGCTCGGGCCATTGTCGCTGCAGAGGCGCGCTCGACGACTGGTGAACGAGTCGAGGATGATGACGTCCTTCCGGAAGAGGGCATCGTCGAGCCGCAAGCGTCGCCCGATGATCGGCGTTGGCACGCTGTTCGGCAGCAGCAGTCCCTGGGCGTCGATCCGCCTGATCGGAGCGGGTTCATCGTTGTCGAACTCAATGTAGTGGGACGCACGGTCGCTGCCAGGCAGGGGCCAAAGGAAGCCAGGGTGATAGCCCAGGCTCGCGGGCATGCGCTCGTCACCTTGATTGAAGACCGAGGCCGTGATCGCGAGGGTGTGTCCTTCGAGCCGGTACTCGATGTCGAGCCGGAACGGAAAGGGATACATCAGGAGGGTTTCCGCCGTGCTGTGCAGCCGGAAGACCGCAGAGGCTGAACTGCAGTCCAGAAGGGCAAACTGACTGCCCCGCGCGAATCCATGTCTGCCAAGACGGTAGCGCCGCTCGCCGATCCGCAACTGACCATCATTCAACGCGCCGATGATCGGAAACAGGATCGGCGCCCGTCCCGCCCAGATCGCAGGGTCACCGTTCCACAGGTAGTCGCGTCCTTGGGCATCGCGCACCGCTGACAGTTGGGCACCCAGAGGATCAATCCGCACTTCAAGTTCGGGTGACCGAAGCGAGATCCAGCTCGTACGCGGGTCGGACACTGGGCATTCTCCAGGAGTACCGTCGGATGGTACTGAAATGCCCGCCGGATTGCCCCGTCGATCCACTGCGGTCGCCATCGCCTTTGGGTAGGCCCCTTCCGGGCTTATGGTGACTCTGGCACGCAGGGACGTGATGATCGAGCCATGCTCATCCCTGCTTTGCAACGGCGGCCGGCTCAGCTACTCTCCTGTGGATTACGTGAGGGTGCAGCATGAAAATCTACCGGACATTGGGGGCAATAGCCCTTGGGATCGTTATCGCAGCGGGCATGAGTGCCCCTGCAATGGCCCAGGACGTCGATCCCGCGCTGGCCGCTCGGCTGGCCGAGTTCAAGCCCATGCCGCCGCCGCCCGTCGAGGCGCTCGCGAAGGAGTTCAAGTCCGCAGAAGATCACTACCAGTACCTTTTGCAGCAAGCGAAGGGTGGCACCAAGCACACGGCCGCAACGCTGCCGAACTGGGAAGGACTGTGGACGCCCGGCCCCAACACGATTGCACAGACGTTCCTCGATGGGGGCAAGTTTTCGGGCACGGGCACGTTGCGGGCGGGTGCAGGGCCCGTGAAGAAGGGCGTGCTCACGCCGCCCTACGAAAAGCAGTTCATGGAACGGCGTGCCGAAGTGGACAAGGCCGGCCAGCAGGTGTTCGACCGGCTGACCCGCTGCGAATTTCCGGCCATGCCGCGCTGGCTGTGGGAGCCGTATGGCAAGGAGTTCTCCCATTCACCGAAGCAGACGTGGATGATGAATGACTTCATGAACGAGACGCGGCGCGTCTACATCAACGGCAAGCACGTCAATGTCGATGGCAAGCATTCCGCCACAGGCGACAGCATCGGCTTCTGGGACAAGGACAAGCTCATCATCTGGACGAAGTGGATCAATCCCGCCGACTTCACGCGCGGCGCGCCACTGACCAGCAACAAGATCGAGATGGTCGAGACCTGGCGTCAAGTGCAAGGTGCCAAAGGGGCGAGACAACTGGTCACGCAGGTCACGATCTATGATCCGATCGCCCTCGTGAAGCCGGTGTCGCTGGTGTACTCGCACGACTACCGGCCGGACCTCGAAGAACTCGGCGTCCGTATCCGCAACTGGGAGTGCTCGAACAGCAGCAACTCGTACCTGGGGCCCGATGGCAAGACCCACGTGTACCTGCCTGGCGATCCCCAGTACAAGGACGCACTCGGTACCACGGACTTCCCGGAATTGCCGGGTCAGTCGATGGATCCGTTCAACGAGACCGCGAAGTAACGTCAATCCCATTGGGCTGGCCACGCGCATCGACGAGTGGCCGGCAATTTGAAAGGCAAGCATCATGAAGTACTCGAATTCCATCACCAAGGCCCTGTTGCTGGCTGTTTCCGTTGGCGCAGCGGGCGCAGCACTGGCGCATCATTCGTTTGCGCAGTTCGATTCGTCCGTGCAGATCTTCATTGAAGGTCGCGTGGCGAGCTGGAGCTACACAAATCCCCACAGCTGGCTCTACATCGAAGCCCTCGATGAAAAAGGCGAGCTGCAGAAGTGGGGGTTTGAAGGCGCAGCGCCCATCCATGCGGCCCGCCAGGGCGTCACCGGCAATACCTTCAAGGTGGGCGAGAAGGTCAAGGTCATCGTGAGCCCGATTCGGGAAGAGGGCCGCAGGGCAGGCACGGTGTGCTTCGTCGTGAAGGAAGACGCTTCAATCGCACGTCCCAACGATGGTACCTGCGATTCGATCGAATCCATCGAGCGCTGGAAGTCCAAGGGCTGGCTCGACAGCGCGAAGCACCTCGATAAGCATCCGACAGCAGACTAGCCGCCGCGTTCTCCAAGGAAACCGGATGCAGGACAGGGACGCAGCCGTTCCGGCGGGCGCTCTAGCGGGATTGCGCGTGCTTGATCTCTCGCGCGTCCTCGCCGGGCCCGCGTGCAGCCAGATGCTCGCGGATCTCGGCGCCGATGTCGTGAAGGTCGAACGCCCAGGCAGCGGCGACGAGACTCGCGCATGGGGGCCGCCGTGGCTGAAGCACGACGACGGAAGTCCGAGCGCAGAGTCGGCCTACTTCCTGGGCACGAATCGCAACAAGCGTTCACTGACCGTCGATCTTGGCCAACCTGAAGGCCAGCGCCTGGTGCGGGATCTGGCAAGGCAAGCCGACGTCGTGCTGGAGAACTTCAAGACCGGTGGGTTGCAGCAATACGGACTCGACTACGCCAGTCTCGAGCAGCTGAATCCCCGCCTCATTTATTGTTCGATCACGGGTTTTGGCCAGACCGGGCCGTACGCGGAGCGCCCCGGCTATGACTTCCTCGTGCAGGGCATGGGTGGGTTGATGAGTGTCACCGGAGAGGCTCAGGGTGGGCCGATGAAAGTCGGGGTGGCGCTGACAGACGTCATGACCGGTTTGCATGCCACCGTTGCCGTGCTCGCTGCGCTCCAGCGTCGCCATGTGAGCGGACGAGGGCAGTCCATCGACCTCGCACTGCTCGACGTGCAGGTCGCCGCCCTCGCCAATCAGGCGGCCAATTTCCTGATCGGCGGGCAGGTGCCAAAGCGCCTGGGCAATGCCCACCCGAGCATCGTGCCGTACCAGGACTTCCCGACGGCGGACGGCCACATGATTATTGCGGTTGGCAACGACAGTCAGTTCGCCAGTCTCTGCGCCGCGTTCGGTTCTCCGGAGTGGGCAAAGGACGCGCGCTTTGCCACCAATCCGGAGCGCGTGCGATATCGTGACGAACTGGTGACATTGATCGGTGCAGCGACCCGCACGCAGACGACCGACGAATGGCTGCGAAGGATGGAGGAGGCGAAGGTCCCCTGCGGACCGATCAACACGCTGGACCGTGTCTTCGACGATCCGCAAGTGCGCGCGCGAGGCCTCCGCATCGAGATGTCACATCCGGCCGCTTCAGCGGTGCCGCTGGTGGCGAATCCGATCAGGCTGTCCGAGTCGCCCGTGTCCTATCGACTGGCACCCCCGACGCTCGGCCAACATACGGACGAAGTCCTGCGCGATTGGCTTGGGCTGGATGCGGAGACGCTCGCGGAGTTGAGGAGAAAACAGGTCCTTTGATTGCATCCGTACTTTCGATACAGCGTCGCGCTTTGCTAGCTAGCTGCCGGCATCCATTGCCGCTGCTTGATGATCAGGGTGAATGCGAGCACGGCGCCGACGAACAGCGCCTGACCCAGTTCGATCCCCATGTTGAACCCCGCCAGCGTGAGCAATCGATGTTGCACATCGACCCCGATCTCGCCGATCGCCGATGCAAAGCCGAGGCCGTGGATCAGACCACAGACAAACACGATCGTCGCGCGCAGCCACAGGCGACGATTGCGGTTCATTAGCGCGTCGACTCCCAGCACGACGATGCTCACGAGAATCGCGGGTTCGACGACGCTCGAAGGTAAGCTCAGCACACCCCAGAGCGACAGCGCCAGCGTGATGCTATGGGCGACGGTGAAGCTCGTGATGACTGTCAGCCAGTAGCGCAGCCCCGCGCCTGCGACGATGGCGGTCAGCAGAAATGCCAGGTGATCGAGGCCACCGAGGATATGCCCGGCGCCAATGCGGATGAAGTCTGCGAAGACTTCGAAGCCGCTGCGGAACAGGCGGCTCTTGTTGTGCCCCGGGGTGAGCAGGATGACCTCCTTGTCTGCGCCCTGCGTCGCGGTGAGGGTCAATTGCGCGTCGTTACCTTGCTTGCCAAACAGCGCGTAACTGAGGCTCAGATGCGCGGGTGGCGATGCGAAGGTGAGGCTTTGCATCGCGAGCAGGTAGTCCGAGGGAGTCTGCGCGGTGTCTCCGGTGTTGGGTGTCACCAGCCAGGTGATGCTCGCGGTCGGTGTCAGCACTGCATCCGCGATCTTGAACCGTTCGAGGACTTGCGTGCGCAGCGAATCACCGTGCGTGACAAGTTCGGGAACGTCGATCAATCCATCGCCATTGTCGTCGAATCCTTGCAGCGCCGCGGTGGGGACGGTGATAACCATGTACGCGTTGTTGCCAACGACGTTTACCGTGCCCTGTTTTTCCGGCATCAGATGGGCGCTTGCCGGACAGGCGCAGAAGAGCATCAGGACTGCCAGCGGCGCATGAAGCGGGCGCATCATGATTCGAAGGCCATGACCGAGGTGTGCCACGCGGCTGTTACTCACTTTGTGCGGACGGCGTGCTAGTTGACGACGCCTTTCCAGCAGCGTGGAAAGTAGGGCCAGGTATCGGTCGCGTAGTAGTGATAGATGCCGCCCGGGAACTCGGGCGTGACGTCGAATCGTCCGTTGCAATCGTCAAGGTCGCCCGAGCCCGCGACATACTGCCAGTCCTGCAGGAACACGCCCATTGGAATGCTGGTGGTGGAGGGGCGCCCGGCATCGGGAGTCGATTTCACCGCGTAGCTGGCTCGAATGACCTTGAGCGCGCTGTTCCCGTCGGTGGGGACGGTGCGGCCATAACGCGCATAGATGGGATGGCCATCGGGGGCCCAACCGATCAACGCCATGCCCGGATTGGCGTTCGTCACGCCGAGGTAAGTCAGGAGTCCTTCCGGCATGCCGTGGTAGTGATAGGCCCCCGTAGGCTGCACATGGGCATTGTTCATGTCAGTGCCAAAGCTGAAGAACGTCTGCCCAAGCGCCTCGAGCCGCCAGGTATCCGTGCCGATGGCATCGCAGTCCGCGGCAGTCGTCGCCGTGCTCGGGCACGTTCCGCCGGTACCCGGATCGAATTTCACGCCATTCAGTGCATAACCAAGCTGGCGAGCGCCGCCGTTCGCTGCCGCCTGGAAGGGTGTCAGCGTCGCCGAGAAATTGACAACCTGTGGCGTCGGTGCAGTCGGATTGTGTGCGTTGGGAAAGGTGCCAATCACGTGATTCGGCAGCCCGTTTGCGGTCAGCGTGCGTTGCGTCCCGGAGCAGACCCAGGAGGAAGTGCTGGTCGCGATCACGCCCGTGGTCAGCGTGATGTTCGCCGTCGTCTGGCTGTAAGGACAGAGTATGGCTGCGGTCGATATGCCAGTCTGGCTACTGGCACTGGGTGTAACGCCAACCGCTGCCGAGGCCGCGCCCGTGCCGGCTGAGTTGGCTGCGGTCACGGAACAGCTGTAGGGATTGAGGTTGGCCAGGCCGCCGACGATGATCGGGCTCGACACACTGGTGCTCGTTACCGTGGCGGCGGCACCAAGGCAGGTGGCGGTGTAGCTGGAGATGGCAGCACCGCCATTCGATGCAGGGGCCGTAAAGGCGATGCTGGCAGACGCGTTTCCCGCCGTCGCTGCGCCAATCCCCGGGGCGCCAGGAACCGTTACCGTGGGCGTTGAGGGCGTTGCCGTGGTGCTATTGCCACTGCTGCCACCGCCGCCGCCACCGCAACCCGCAATAGACAGACACGCCAATGCGCCGCATGAAATGCTCAGCAGATGATTCATTGAAACCACTCTCGGATCAGGCTAGCCGTAGGGCCTAACGTTTTGGTGGAGATCGCGTTGACACGGTGCCTCAATCTACCAGTCAGCCCGGCCCTCCTGAGCTATCTGGAATCCCCTTTTGGCACGGGGCTCGACCGTGGGGACGGTTGGCCTGGCCGCCAACGGCGCGTCTGCCTCCTGGAGTCAGATCCTCCCTGCTGATCTCATTCCCGCCCGCCAGGTACTGTCACCCTTCGGTGAGCAGCAGCGGCGGACGTACTGCCATCAAGCCCGCTCTGCAAGCCGCGGCAGGAAGTGCACCGCACTGGCGAGAATCGCGCAGCCCGCAATCGTCGCCGCGAGCGGCAGGGCTGTGCCGTTCGCCAGTGCACTGAGCACGATGCTCGCGAGTGCACCGGCACCGAACTGAATCGCCCCCATCAATGCGGAAGCGGCGCCAGCGGCTTTCGGATGGTGTTCGATCGCTTGCATGGCCGTAATGGGGAAGCTGCCGCCGAGGCAGGCGGTGATGAAGAACAGCAGCGCCACCGTGATGATCAGCCCGTCAAGGCGCAGCAGCGTGATCGCCAGCAACGTCAATGCCAGCACAAGGTAAGCGGACATGATGACGCCGACGATGCGGCCGGGAAGAAAGCGTCGGAGCAGCGGCGCGGACAGTTGCGACGCGCCGATCAACGCAATGGCGTTCAGCCCGAACAGCAGGCTGTACTCAGTCGGAGATACCCCGTGCAGCGAGATGAGTACAGCGGGCGATCCTGCGAGATAGGTGAAGAAGCCCGCCTGCGCGAATGCACCCGTGAGGACCGGGCGGAGGAAGTGAGGGTCCACGAGCAGGCGTCCATAGGCAACGAATGCTGCTTGCAGGTTCTTTGCCCGGTTCGTCGGCGACAGCGTCTCCTCCAATGCAAACGCGATGACGCACAGGGCGACGGTCGCGAACCCCGCCATGAACCAGAACGTTGCCTTCCATGGAAATACCGCGATCAACGCGGCGCCGAGGCTGGGCGCGAGGATAGGCGATACGCCGAGCACCAGCACCGTCAGGCTGAAGAGACGAGCAACGCGTTCGCCAGTGCCGAGATCCCGCGCGATGGAGCGGGAGATCACCATGCCGGCACAGGCGCCGATCCCTTGCAGGAAGCGCCAGACGATGAGCGCGCTGATTGATGTGGAGAGCGCGGCGCCAATCGACGCGGCGAGGAAGACCGCAAATCCGAACGCGAGCGGTCCCTTGCGTCCAAACCGGTCTGCCAGCGGGCCGTAAATCAGCTGCCCAAATGCCAACGCCACGAAGAACGCGACCAGCGTCAGCTGGACCTGTCCGGTTTCCGCGCCATACGACTGCTGGATCGCGGGGAAGGCCGGCAGGTACAGGTCGATGCCGATCGGACCTGCCGCCGTGAGCAGCCCGAGAATGATGGCGAAGCGCGCGAGCGGGAAGGGCGGGCGAGCGGCGGCTTGCGCCGCTGGCGTCGAGGGAGTGTCTGACATCGACTGGGGAGTCTCGGGGTGTTTTTGTTTGAATTGCAGGGAGCGTACGTTAGCAGAAGAGCGGCGGCTTCCGGCGGGGTTCTTGCCTCGTTGCGCTATGGAACAGGTACCTGAGAGAAGCGCGAGACGGCTGCGCGGCCTCGCCTGAGGCAGGGGGTGCCTGCGCCGGGAGTCGGGTTTGCGCGTCTGGCCCTTGAGCGATCGAGGCAGGTTGCTTCGCCATGGTCGGTCCCGGGCCGCCCCATGGGTCAGTCGGCGGCGACTCTTGTAGTCAGTTGTTTGAACGACTATTGTGTAGACAAGCAAAAAGTCCGGGGTGATGCGCAGGATGCGAGCATGATCAAACTGTCGAAGAACGTACTGGCGGCGCTCAGCATCATCAGGGCCGGCGACCTGCTGCTGACCGAGATCGAAAGGGTGCTGCGTCCTTTCAAGATCACGCTGGCGCAGTACAGCACCTTAAGGGTGCTGGAGGACGGCCCCGGCAAAGGAATGACCTGTGGGCAGTTGATCGACGTGATGCTGGCCCGCGCGCCGGACCTGACCCGGCTGCTCGACCGGATGGAGGCTCGGGGTTTGGTCTCGCGGAGTCGGTCGGTGCGGGATCGGCGAGCGGTGCTTGCCCGCATCACGCCCGCGGGCCGCAAGCTTCTCTCGAAGGTCCATCCGGTGGCGGAAGCAGGGCGCGGCGCGCTGCTCAAGTGGATGCAGCCAGCGAGCATCGCTCAGCTGCTCGGGACGATGGAAGAAATTGAAAGGCAGCACGCTCACAAGGAAGCACCATGAACGGACAGGACTCGGGTGGGACGCGGCGCGACGTCATGAAGGCGATGCTGGCTGGGCTCGTTGCCACGGCATCAGGGGGAGCTGCGAGCGCAGCGGCTCCCGCAGCGCGAACCGGCAACCGTGCACTACGGGGCGATACGTTGATTCGCAATGGCTACGTGCTGACCCAGGATGCGGGCATCGGGGACATCGAGGGCGGCGATGTGCACATCCGCGGCACAAAGATCGTCGCAGTCGGCCGTAACCTCAACGTGCCTGGTGCACGGATCATCGACGCCAGGAACACGATCGTATTGCCCGGATTCGTCGACACCCATTGGCACATGTGGACCAGCATCTGGAGAGGGCTGGTGCTGGACGGCAACGTCTGGGGCTACTTTCCGCTGCGCAAGCTGATGAATTTCTATACCGCGCAGGACCACTACACGTCCGTGATGCACTCGGCCGTCGAAGGCTTGATGGCCGGGTTCACCACAGTCCACAACTACGCCCACGGGATCCGCAGCGTAGAGGACATGGAGGCCGAGCTACGCGCACTTGACGACTCCGGCATCCGGGCCCGATTCGGCTGCAATCCGCTGGCCGATGAGAAGCCGCCTTACAGCAGGTCGGTTGCCCTCAAGCTGCGGCAGGACTGGGCTGGTTCGAGAGCAGAAGATCGGCTGACCATCGGGTTGTTGTCCGAGCTGGGGGCCGCGTGGGAGTCGGACGTGCGCTTCGCACGTGACAACGGCATGGGTATCTCTGCGCACGGCAGTCTTGGCGGGATGTTTCCGCCCGCGGTGGCCGGTGCGTCAGACGACGCGATCATCAAGTGGGCGGAAGCGGGCTTGCTCGGGCCCGAGGCGCTGCTGATCCATGTCGTCGGCTCACGTCCGGAGACCTATCGGGCGCTGGCAGCGAGCGGTGCTCGGATGTCGCTCGCACCCATGACCGAGGCCGTGGCCCCGATGGGCATCCCGCCGTTTGCAGATGCCATGGCCGCCGGTGTGCCGCTTGCGAACATAGGGCTGTCGGTTGACGTTACCGCACAGTCGGTCGCCGACATGTTCGGGATCATGCGCGGGGCACTGAATGCAACTCGCATGCGGACCTTGCAGCAGTACTCGATGGTACCAAGGCAAGCGATCGAGATGGCCACGCTCGGCGGGGCCCGGTGCCTCGGACTTGCGGACCAGGTCGGCTCCCTGACGCCCGGCAAGTGTGCGGACGTCGTCCTGGTCAGGACCGATGCGATCAACATGATGCCTGGGACGGGCCTCGATCCGACCCGATTGATCGTACTGTGTGCCCAGCCCGCGAATGTAGACACCGTGATGGTCAATGGACGGATCGTCAAGCGCAACGGCCGTGCGGTGGGGATCGATGTGGAGCGTGTGGTCGCCGACGCGGCCGATGCACAACGCCGCCTGAGAGAGCGCGCGCAGTTGCCGCCACTCGACTTGAAGGCTTGATGGCTGCTTGCGCCCAATGTCTATCGCGGGGTGGTCACCGCGATTGATGGCAAGCAGATCACCATCCAGGGGGACGAGGGCAAGTCGCGCTCGTTCGCGCTGCTCAAGGACTGGTCGCTCACGGTGCGCCGCTCAGGCTTCGGGTCGAGCGGCAACTCGGGTACAAGATGGCCAAGTACGTGATGCGAATCGAAGTAGTGGAGACCTTCGAGCACATCGGACTCGGCAAGGGCGGTTACTGGGAAGACCGAGGGTACCAGTGGTACGCGGGGATCTGACTGGTCTGGCAACAGCAGCGCATGAGACGAAATGCCGCTGCAGCGAAGCATTTTCCGATCGTGCAGATCACTGGTATGCTGCTACGGTTCGTGACGGTCAGGTCCCACGCGCAACCGTATCCTCAGCAATCTGGTTGCCGAGTGCGCGTTCAACCGCCCGGCCTGGTCTCGAATTGAGTCAGTTGTCCTGGTCGCAGCCGCTTGGATAGTCAATGCCATATAGACAACGAATCGGCAGTGCGTTGGTGTGCGCGGGCGTAATGCTCCTCGGTTCCCTGCAAGCCGAGTCCGCCGCTGCAAGCCGAGAGCACGTTCTGGTGCGGCACGGCAACGTTACCATCGACACTATCGTGGAGGGTGAGGGGCCTGCCATCGTCCTGTTGCCGTCCCTGGGACGCGATTCCGACGACTACGATGCCGTGGCGGAAGGTCTGGCCGCAAAGGGCTTTCGGGTTCTTCGACCGAAACCTCGGGGGTTCGGACGCAGCGTGGGGCCCACGACGGGCATATCCCTGCATGACTTTGCCCATGATGTGGCGGAAGTGATCGCACACTCCGGTGGCGGTCGTGCGATTGTCGTGGGGCATGCTTATGGAAACTGGGTCGCGCGCATGACTGCCGTCGATTTTCCAGAGCGCGTACGTGGCGTCGTGATCGCAGCCGCAGCCTCCAAGCAGTTCGATCCGGCCCTTTCCCTCGAGATCAACAAGGCCAGCGATGCTTCCTTTCCGGACGACGTCCGGCTGGCGGCGCTGCGTATTGCTTTCTTTGCGCCCGGTAACGATCCGACATCCTGGTTGTCCGGGTGGAGTCCCGAAATCCGGACGATACAGCGTGCAGCTGCTGCTGCCGTGAAGCAGTCTGATTGGTGGTCGGGTGGCACGGCGCCCTTGCTCGACCTGCAGGCCGAGCTCGATCCTTTCAAGACGCCGGACAAGCGCAACGAGATGAAGGATGAGTTCGGGGACCGTGTTACCGTGGCGGTAGTCGCAAATGCCAGTCACGCCCTGATTCCCGAGCAGCCCGCGGCGGTGGTCGAGGCCATCGGGGCCTGGGCTCGTTTGATTCCACAGTAGGTGCATCGGGCCGCCGGAGCGGTCCAGCCCACGGTGCACCTCCCATGGCATTTTCCCCATGAAGCGCAAGGGCAGTACGACGACACCGCGTGCCGAGCTGACGCGCAGTGCCATCCCGCGTTACCTGCAGCTCGCGACATTGTTTCGCCGCCGTATCCAGGCGGGTGAATGGCAGCTGGGTGACCAGATTCCCACTGTGGAGGAGTTGTGCAAGGAATGCGGGGTGGCGCGGGCCACCATGCGCCAGGCGCTCGGGCTCCTCGAGGCCGAAGGACTGATTTCCCGTTTCCGGGCGAAAGGGACCTTCGTCAACGAGCGGCCCCAGGACCGTCTGTGGCTGGAAGTCGAGTCCGACTGGAAAGGGCTGCTGACGACCCGCAGCGGCGCGCGCATCGAGATCCTCATCGACGAGCCGAAGTCGGTGCCGAGCGTCGTGCCGCATCCGATCGGGGAAGTGGCGAGTTCGTACCGCCATCTGCGACGTCGCCACTGGCGCGGGAAGGTGCCTTTCCTGCTCGCCGACGTCTACATCGACAACCACCTGAAGGGCAAGATTCCGGAGGCTGCGTATTCCGAGCTCACGGCGCTGCGGCTCGTTACGAAGATCGCGGGTGTTCGCATCGTCGACGTTCGCCAGACCCTGACTATCGGGACCGCGGACCTCGAGACCGCCCAGCTCATGAACCTGGCGCTGAATGAGCCAGTGGCCTATGTCAACCGCACGGCAATCGACCAGCGCGGCCGCATCGTGATGATCTCGAACGGCATCTATCGCGGCGACATCGTCCGCATCGACACGCGGCTAAAGTAGCGCTGCGATCACTGTCACTCGCCGCGGAACACAGGCGGGCGCTTGTCCAGGAACGCCTGCATTCCCTCCACCTGGTCTTGCGTGTCGAATAGCAGCTGGAATGTCTTGCGTTCCAGCTGCAGTGCCGGTGTGAGCGGCATGTCCTGGCCCAGCCTGATTGTTTCCTTGATCGCGCGTACTGCGAGCGGCGGCATGCCGGCGATGGTCTTGCCGAGTTCAAGCGCTCGTCCCAAGGCCTGTCCAGGCGGCGTGACCTCGGAGATCAGGCCCCAGGTCAGCGCCTGACTCGCGGGGATCTGCTCTCCCGTCAGGATCAGCTTCATTGTCTGGTACTTGCCGAGCGTGCGCAGCAGGACCTGCGTACCGCCTGCCCCGGGCATGATACCGACCTTGATTTCCGGTTGGCCAAACTTCGCGTCCTCGGCGGCAACGATGATGTCGCAGGCGAGGGCCAGTTCGCATCCGCCGCCCAGCGCAAAGCGTTCGACCGCCGCGATCAGCGGCTTGGGGCAGTTGCGCAGGGAATGAAAGACCAGGTCAGTGCCGAGGCGTGTGTGGTCGGCGGGTGACAGGTCGCGCATTTCGGCGATGTCAGTGCCTGCGACGAACACGCCGCCGGCGCCAGTCAGCACGATTACCTGGACAGCGTCATTGGCGACCAACGCCTCGATCGCGGAACTGATCAGGTTCTTCACCTCGAGGTTCAACGCGTTGAGGCGCTTGGGTCGGTCGATGGTCACGATGGCGACGCCATCTGCCTGTACGGCGGAAGTGACCGGTGGGTTCGAGGGGCTGGCAGTTGTCATGGTGCAATGTCCGTAGCGAATAGCGGCTAAGCAACGACAGCGCGTCGACGCAGCAGCGGGGAAGCGCGATACCTGCCATCGGGGCAGGTCCGGTTCAATGCGTCGATGACGTGGACCAGACGTGAGGCGCCTGCTCTGTCTATCCATGCGAGCGGCCCGAGCGGATGGTTCGCGCCGAGGGTCATCGCGCTGTCGATGTCGGCGGCGCTCGCCAAGCCTTGATGCAGAGCGTCCGCTGCTTCGTTAGCGATCATCGCTACAGTGCGCATCACGGCCATTCCCGCTGCATCGTCGATGACCGACACTTGTTTGCCAAGCGCCTGGAAGAAGCCGATCGCCTGCGAGCGATTCGCCGCTGACAGCCCGTCTGGGAAAGCGAGCCCGATGCGCGACGCCGTGGCGTAGTCGAGTGCGAGGTCGAACAGCGCGCAGGGACCTTCAATCGAGCTGCGCTCGGTGGCTGTCCGGCCATCGGTCAGTGCCAGCGTCATCCCTTCGAGGCGCATGACGCCGGTGCCGGTCCGGTGCTCAACGTGGACGCCTGCCGCAGTCGCGAGCGTAGCCAGCTTTGCCGCAGGGCCAAGATCGCCCTCGATCACTACGCGTGAGGGTCGCGCTTCAGCGGGAGCCGTCGCGGGTGCAGGATCGGAAGCGCCCTCGCCGTAACGGTAAAACCCTTGGCCCGTCTTGCGCCCGAGATGGCCGGCCATGACGAGTTCCTGTTGCAGCAGGGAAGGCCGGTAACGCGGATCCTGGAAGAACCCATCGTAAACGCCGCGTGTCACGGCAAAGTTGACGTCGTGGCCGATCAGATCCATCAGGGCGCAGGGTCCCATCCGAAAGCCGCCGCTGTCGCGAAGGAGCGCGTCGAGCGTAGCGCAGTCCGCTGCCCGCTCGGTGAGCAGGCGCAACGCTTCCGCATAGAACGGCCGCGCAATGCGATTCACGATGAAGCCGGGTGTTGACCGGCAATGAACGGCCGTCTTGCCCCAGGCGGCAGCGGTGGCCAGCAGCGTTTCCACGACCTCGCGTGAAGTGGCTGCGCCGCTCACGACTTCGACCAGCGGCATCACCACGGCCGGGTTGAAGAAATGGAAGCCGGCGAAGTGCTGCGGCCGGGCGAGCGTTGCCCCAAGGGCCGTGATCGACAGCGACGAGGTATTGGTGGTGATCACGGCGGTGGGATCGACTACCGCTTCGATCCGGGCCAGCAGCTCGGCCTTGATGCGCAGGTCCTCGATGATCGCCTCGACCACCAGCATGGCAGGGGCGAACTCTTCGATGCTCGTGACGCAACGAATGCGGGCCACGCGCTCGCGCGCTGCCGTCTCGGTGAGCTTGCCCCGAGCCACCAGCTTCGCAAGGTCGGCTGCCATGCGTTCCACGCCACGTGTCGCCGCATCCGGCATCGCGTCGAACAGCAGTACAGGATGGCCGGCGGTGGCAGCGACCAGCGCAATGCCGCAGCCCATCGCGCCGGCGCCGACGACGCCGACCGGCGCAGCCTTGTCGACGGGATCACTCATCGGAGAAGCCAAACACGCGTTCAGGATTGCGCACGAGGATCTGGTGCGCGAGCAGAGGGTCCCCGATCCAGTCCCGGAACAGAGTGAGCAGCGCGCCCACGTCCGGCTCGCGACCCTCCATGCGGATGAAGGGCCAGTCCGAGCCCCACAGCAGTCGCGCAGGGTTAGCCTCGACGAGCGCGTCGTGGAACTCGCGCAAGTCGGGGTAGTCGGGCGGGCTCTGCGAGCAGCGGCAGACCGACAGCTTCATCCAGATGCGGCCGTCGCGCAGCAGGCCGAGGAGATACTGGAAGCCAGGCTCAGCAGTCCCTTTGGCGACCTCCAGCATGCCCATGTGTTCGATGACGATCGGTGCTCCGCTTGCGAGCAAGCGTGGCAGCTGCTCGACGAGGCGCGGCAGTTTCGCCCAGACGTGCGCGTACCAGCCGCGCTCCGCCAGCCGCGATGCGAGTGCCGGTATCTCATCGGTTTCGATGGCCCCCGGCCGCGGCGTGCCTTGCGGGGACGGCGCGTCGACGAAACGAAGCCCCCGAACGCCCGCGCCATGCATCGCATCGAGGTGGGAATCGCTGACAGTGGGGCGTGCCGCGGCGACGGCACGTAGCCGCGTCGGCGCCTGTGCCAGCGCGTGGAGCATCAACTCGACATCCGTATCCTGCGGTGTCGGCTGGACGAGGACGCACCGATCGAGTCCGACGGCATCCAGCATGCGCCGATGGTGCTCGGCGGGTGCAAGGGGCATCGGATGCTCAGGCGGATAAATGAGCGGATAGCGATCAAAGGGCCCGAACACGTGCGTATGGGTGTCGCACGCGCCGGATGGAAGCGCGGCGCGCGGTGGGCGCGGGATGACTGCGAGCGCTGTTTGCATCGGCTACGGCCCACCCCATTGGCCCGCCGGGAGGCGTTGGGGTTGCCGCGGACGCCGGTCCGAAGGCAGGTCGAGCAGGGAACCCGCTCCTTTGGAGGGCAACGGCACTTCGTGCGCATTGAGCATCATGGCCACCATCGTGTAGTAGCCCAGCAGGCCCGTGAGCTCGACCAGCGCGACAGCGCCGATCGCTTCAGTGGCGCGTGCATAGCAGTCATCCGACACGTGGCCGAACTCCAGCAGTTCACGTGCGTATTCGTACACCGCAAGATCCCGGGCATCCAGGAACACGGGAGACTGCGCCGTCCTGATGGCCTCCACGACATCCGCCGGAACGCCGCTATCCACGGCGATCGCGGAATGGATGAACCACTCGACCTGGCTGTTCCAGTAGCGACCCACCATGATGATGGCCAGCTCGCTGACGACGGCGGGCAACTGGGTCCGGTAGCGCAGGAATTCACCAAGCGCTTGCCAGCGGTCGGCCAGTTGCGGCGAATGCAGGACGACCCGCAGCGGACCCACGACGACGCCGCGAGGTCCGGCCACGATCTTGTCATAGACCTCGCGCTGCGCGGGGGACAGCGTCTCGGGCGAGATCATTGGAATGCGTTCACGCACTTCCACTTCCTCTTTGCTCCGCGGGTTAGATGACATGCTCGTTCTTCAGTTTTTCCAGGGTAGCCGCATCGATCCCGAGTTCGCGCAATACCTCGTCCGTATGCTCACCGAGAAGCGGTGCGGCCCGATCGAACTGCAGGGGCGCTTCATGGAATTTCATGGGACTGATCACCTGCGGCAGGTTTCCCGCGAGCGGGTGCGGTAATGACTGCAGCATTCCGCGATATTTCACCTGCGGGTCTTCCAGCACATCGGGGATGCTGTTGATCGGCCCGCACGGCACGCCGACTGCGTCGAACTTCGCGATCCATGTCTTCGCGTCGCCGTGCTTCAATGCATCGAGGATGAGCGCGTTGAGCTCGGCGAGATTGCGCACGCGGCTCGCGTTCTGGGCGAACCGCTCATCGCTTGCCAGCTCCGCCATGCCGAGCACCTCGGAGAACTTGGCGAACTGCCCGTCGTTGCCGACTGCAACGGCAAGGTGGCCATCGCCGCACGCATAGACATTTTGTGGCTGGATGTTGGGGTGGCTGTTGCCGTTGCGGCGAGGCGCCTTGCCCGAGATCAGGTAATTCATGGCCTGGTTGGCGAGGAACGCCAGCTGCACGTCGAGCATGGCAACGTCAACGAACTCTCCGCCGCCTGTCCGCTCGCGCCTCGCCAGCGCGGCGAGTATCGCCACGGCTGCATACATGCCGGTCATCAGGTCCACGACGGGCACGCCGACTTTCTGCGGCCCACCGCCCGGCTTGCCGTCGGCTTCACCGGTCACGCTCATCAGGCCGCCCATGGCCTGGATCATGAAGTCGTAGGCGGCTTGGCTTGCGCGCGGGCCGCTCTGGCCGAACCCCGAGACCGACGCGTAGATGAGATCGGGTTTGACGGCCTTCAGGTCCTTGTAGCCCAGGTTGAAGCGCTCGAGCGTCCCCACCTTGTAGTTCTCGATGAGGATGTCGCAGCTTTTCGCCAGGTTCCGCACCAGCTCCTGACCCGCGGGTTTCGCGAGGTCGACCGTCACCGAGCGCTTGCCGCGATTGACGCAAAGGAAATAGCCGGAATCGCCGCGCGCTCCGGTACGTGGATCCTCGATGAACGGCGGGCCCCATGAGCGCGTGTCGTCGCCGACATCGGGGCGCTCGACCTTGATCACGTCGGCACCGAGGTCGGCCAGGATCTGCGTGGCCCACGGGCCGGCCATGACCCGGCTCAGGTCCAGTACGCGGATGCCGGCGAGCGGCCCGTGTTTCGCAGGCCGCGCCGAAGCAGCAGGCGCAGCGGCAGCGGCGTCGTCAACCACCGCAGTGGCTTTGCTGGAAGGACGGGACGCGAACTGCTCGCACCACTTCGCGAGGGCCGGCCGGCTCTCGCGCCATGCGAGGTCCGCAAAACGAAAATCAGCGTACTCGAGTGCGCAGCCGGCCGTGATCTGGCCGATGCCGTAGGGGAGGGCGCCGAGCTTCTCCGCCCTGGCTTCCAGCCAGTCGAGGCAGGATTGCGTCTTGAGCGCGAACGCGGCAAGCAGCGCAGAGGATCGCGATCCCGTCGCCCGGTCGCGCTCACCACGCCATGCAATCAATGTGTCGAGCAAACCGTCCGCAACACCGTGGATCTCAAGCTGCGCCCAGCGGGCTGGCCCGGAAGCTGGAATCAGCTTGGTGCCGGCGTGCTGGGCGTCCAGATACTCGCAGATATGGTAGGAGCCGCCGAGCACGGTGCCATCGTCGAGCACGGCAGTCGGCAGTCGGCACACCGGACTGTCTGTCAGCAGCGCAGGGTTCGGCTTGAGTCGCGAGACCACTGTCCTGACGAGCGTGAGGCTGTCTGTCTGTCCGGTCTCGTGCGCAACGATCATGACGATGCGGACGAACGGGGAGCGGGGCGACCAATGCAGTTTCATCACGCGTGAACCTGTACCCGCTCGAGGATCGTGACGGCGCAGTTGCCTCCGGCACCGAGCACATGCGCCATGCCGGTCTTCGCATCCGCAACTTGCCTCGGGCCTGCAGTGCCGCGTAGTTGCGCGACGACTTCAACGACCTGGCCAAGATGCGACGCACCGACGGGCTCGCCTTTGCTGATCAGGCCGCCACTCATGTTGACGGGATGGAGGCCCGTGATCTGCGTGTGACCCTCGGCAGCGAACCGGCCGCCTTCGCCACGCGGGCAGAGGCCGATATCCTCGTAGATCTCGATCTCGCAGAACGCGTCTGTGTCCTGCACCTCGAAGCAATCGATATCGCCCGGTCCCATGCCGGCGCGCTCGTAGGCCTTCTTGGCCGTCACTTCCGTGGGGCCGGGGTTGTCGATCGTCGCGCTCATGCTGTCTGCGGGACAGCGGAAATCAGCCGAGTACCGTGCAATGGAATGCACGCAAGCAGCGATCCGCACCGGACGGCCGCCGATCTTCCTCGCGCGCTCCGCAGTGGTGACCACGACCGCAGCGGCGCCGTCGTTGGGGGCGCAGATCTCGAGCAAGCGGATGGGATCACAGACGAGCGGGGAGTTCATGATCTGTTCCAGCGTGAACTCCTTGCGGTACATGGCGTTCGGATTGCTGACGCTGTTCCTGTGGTTCTTGTGTGCCACCAGTGCGATCTGTTCTTCCGTCGTGCCATGGTCGTACATGTGGCGCCTCGCCCGCATCGACCAGTAGCTCGGGTTGAGCGACATGCCCATCTGCACTTGCCACGGGGCATAGATCATCGACGGATCCATGAAACCGCGCGGCATCTTCTCGCAGCCGAGGACCAGCACCATTTCCGACTCGCCCGAGCGGATGGCGAGCAGTGCCTGGCGCAAGGCGGCACCGCCACTCGCGCAAGCCGCTTCGACATCGACGATCGGAATGTCCGTGCCGCCGAGCCGCCGCAGGATGCGTGCACCGGACGTCGCCGGCAGGTACATGCGCGAAAGATAGGCGCTATCGATATCGGACCACTTGACGCCGGCATCGTCGAGTGCCTGCTGCGCAGCGTCGGCACCGATCTCCTCCGCCGACTTGTCGAAGCGCCCGAAGGGATGGATGCCTACACCGAGGATGACAACGTCAGACATTGCGGTTTCCAGTCAGCCGATCATCGAGAAGGAAAAGGCGGCCAAGGGCGCGGGGCTGTCCGCATCCAGGACGTTGAGATTGAGGCGCATTCTTGCCCCGATGCGGAAGGTTTCGATGTCGCCGTCGAGCGGCGCCATGATCCGGACGCCATCGGGCAGCTCGATGAGGCCGAGGCCGAAGGGCACAAATGGTTTCGGGCCGCGATAGTCGCCAGGCGGCGCATGGCGGACGATCGTGAACGTCCACAGGATGCCTTCGGGACTTAAGCGGACGCTGCTGAGGTCGCTGCCGCCGCAGTTCAGGCACACCGCGTTGGTGCCAATGGAGAGCTCGCCGCAGGCACCGCATTTGCTACCCAGCAGCCTGAAGGCTTCAGGGCTGTCGATCGGTTCGCTGATCAGGCCCTTGCGGATGGGGGTGAGGGGACGGTCTGTAGCAGTGCTCATCGCGATAGCCTTGGAGTCGGGAACGGGATCAAGGGACTTCTGTCGCGGGTTGCGTCGGGACTGGGGCTTCCCGTGCCCGTGTTCCCCAGACCAGCAGCCCGGCCGCCACCAGCATGACGGCACCGTAGAAATACTGTCCCGCCGCCAGCGTGCCGGTCTTGGTCGTCGCCCAGCCCACGATGATCGGGATGATGAAGCCGCCAATGCCGCCGAAGGTGGTGACGAGGGCGATGCCGGCTGCCGCCGCCTTGCCCGTCAGCAGTGCTCCCGGCATCGACCAGAACGGACCCGTGGCCCCGAAGGAACCGGCGGCCACCAGTGTCAGCAAGACCAGCGCCGCACCGGGCTGGTCGCTGAAAGACGGCATCAGCAACCAACTCAGGCCGCCGATAGCGGCGCACACGCCGGCATGCCAGCGGCGCTCCTGCCGCCGATCCGAGCGGTAGGCGACCCACTGCTGTGACACCAGCGCGGCAAGATACGGGATGGCGGATAGCAAGCCGATCTGCCAGATCTCCTTGATCCCCGAGGCGCGCAGGATGCTGGGCAACCAGAACGAGATGCCGCCGATGCCGGCGAGGAGCGCAATCGCCATGGCGCCGAGCGCATACAGGCGGCGATCGCGAAACGCGTCCAGGATCGATGTGCCGGTGCTGGCTTGCCTCTGCTTCGACTCTTCTTTGTCGAGGTCTCGCTTGACGACGTCCTTTTCCGCATCGGTAAGCCAGCGGGCCTGCTCAGGCCTGTCGACCAGGTAAAACAGCGTGATCACGCCGAGTACGACGGCCGGCGCCGCTTCGACGATGAACATCCACTGCCAGCCCCTCCAGCCGCCGAAGCCCTGCATGCTGGACATCACCCATCCGGAGAGCGGACCGCCGAACAGTCCAGACAATGCCATCGCCGACATGAAAAAGGCCGTGAACCGCGCCCGACGAGTCGCGGGAATCCAGTAGGTCATGTAAAGCAGCACGCCCGGGAAAAAGCCGGCTTCCGCGCAGCCGAGCAGGAAGCGCAGCGCATGGAACTGCAGCGGGGTTTCGATCAGGGCGAACGCCCCGGAGACCAGGCCCCAGATGATCATGATGCGAGCGAAGGTGAGCCTGGCGCCGATGCGCCTCAGCACGAGGTTGCTCGGGATCTCGAACACGCTGTAACCGAGGTAGAACAGCCCGGCGCCGAGTCCGTAGACCGCATCGGAGAAGCCGAGGTCATGGCTCATCTGCAGTTTCGCGAAACCGATGTTCGACCGGTCGAGGTACGCGACGATGTACCCGAGCACCAGCAGGGGAACGAGGCGCCATGCGATCTTGCGATAGACTGAGTTCGTGTCGGTCGTGGCTGTTTGCATTGCAGCTGAACTCGTTGAAACCGGTGTCGGAGGCTGTCTGCGCAGCCTGTTTCGCATTTCCGGCAGGCAGGCTACCATGCTTTCATCAAAAAGCTAGGGTACTGACCTTTTGAGTCTGCCCGCGCGTCGGGTTACCCCGGAGGATGGCAAGCGGTGAGTGAAGTCGAGCAACTGCTGGTGGTCGCCCGGATCCCTGACGATCTGCGCGCTGCGCTGTCCCGTCGTCATGCGCTCGTCGAGTACGGCCGCGAGTCCTCGCTCTCTCGCATGAGGGTGGCCGTCACCACCAGCGTCCACGGTTTCACGGCCGACCTGATGCGGCAGCTGCCGTCATTGGGGCTCATCGCCTGCAACGGCGTCGGCCTCGACCGCATCGACGTCGAGGAGGCCGCGCGGCGTGGAATACGCGTCTGCAATACCCCGGGTGTGCTGACGGAGGACGTCGCGGATCTTGCCGTGGCGCTGATGTACGCGATTGCGCGCCGCGTGGTGGAAGCAGACCGCTTCGTGCGGTCGGGTCGGTGGGCCACCGAGCGGATGGTGCTGTCTCGCCGCGTCAACGGCCGGGTTGCGGGAATCGTCGGCCTTGGCAGCATCGGGTCAGCCGTCGCGCGCCGCACGCAGGCGTTGGGGTTGCGGACGATCTATACCGGGCCGCGGCGCAGGCCGGATGTGGATCTCGAATATTTTTCGAGCGTGGAGGCATTGGCCGCGGAAGCGGATTTCCTGATCCTGTGCGCCTCGGTCGGTGCAACGAGCCGGGGCATGGTGGACGACAAGGTCCTCAAGGCCTTGGGTCCCGAGGGCTACCTGATCAACATCGGCCGTGGCGAACTCGTCGACGAGCAGGCAATGCTGGCGGCGCTCGAGTCGCAGGCGATCGCCGGCGCTGCGCTCGACGTGTTTGCGAATGAACCGGCAATCGATCCACGGTTCCTTGACCTCAGCAACGTCGTGCTGCAGCCGCATCACGCGGCCCTGACACACGAAACCCGTTTAGCCATGATTGGCGTGATCGAACGGGGCATCGCCGAGTTCCTGCGAGCCACCCCTCCCTTGCCGGAAGGTCAATGACATGCCCGTGACCTACGAGTTGCTGCGGTCCGTCAGCGCCGATCTCTACAATCGCTCCTTGCGCAAGATTCCGGGGGAGACGATGGCGGTGCTGCGCAAGCTCGAACTCTCCGAGTCCAACCCGGTGGCTCGCAACACGCTGGCCGTGATGCAGGCGAGTGCGCAGGCGGCAGAGTCCAAGGGCTTCTTCGTGTGTTCTGATGCCGGCGTACCGGTCTACTCCGTGAAGATCGGTTCGCGCGTGCAGTTCGAGGGACCGGTCAAGCAGGCTTTCGTCGATGGCTTTGCCGATCTGGTCGCGACAATCCAGCCGCCGCTGCTGCAGCACGTGACCAATCCGCTGACGCTTGAGCGTGGGCACTCGGGCAAGGACATGCCGATCGTGACCTACGATGTCATCGACAACGCCGACTACGTAGAGATCACCTGTTCGCCGAAAGCGCTGGGATCAGGCCGGTGGGCCGCGCTCGAGATCTTCAGCTTCCCCTCGCTCGCAGAGATCGAGCGCTACATCATGGATGTCGTGATCAAGGCGGGCGCGCAGCATTGTCCCCCGGTGGTGATCGGTGTCGGTATCGGCGGCACGTTCGACTACGCGGCGAAGATCGCGAAGGAAGCGATTCTGCGGCCCCACGGCACCACGAACCCCGAGCCCATCCTGGCCGACATGGAGGCGAGGCTATGCAAGGCCGTGAATGCCACGGGCTTTGGACCCATGGGCACCGGGGGAGACAGCACGGCAATGGCGGTGCACATCAACTACGCGTCAGGTCATGGCTTCACGCCGGTGGCGGTTTGCTTCAATTGCTGGATCAACCGGCGACGCTCGGCCCGGATCTACAACTCAGGCGTCGTCGAGCAGTTCGAGTAACCCGATGATCAATCCCAAGCGCCTGTCCTTGCCGTTGTCCCGCGAGTCCGTACAGGCGCTCAAGGCCGGAGACCTGGTCGAGCTTTCCGGCGAGATCGTGATGACGGCCGGTATTCCCACGCACCACCGCATCATCGACTACCTCCGGCAAGGCAAGCCGTTGCCCATCGACATGACCGGCGGCTCGTTGCTGCATCTCGGCGGCCTGAACCAGGAAGGGCCCGATGGCAAGGCCAGCGTCGCGTACCTGAATCCGACCACCAGTACGCGCTTCAATCGCTTCATGCCCGAGATCATTCGCGGCCTCGACCTGCGCGTGACGGGCGGCAAGGGAGGGCTTGATGCTGAGTGCGCGGCTGCCATGCGCGACACCGGCTGCGTTTACCTGTCGTTCCTCGGGGGCGGCTGCACGCTACTGTCGAATGCGCTCCGCGAAGTCACGACAGTCGCATGGCCGGACCTGCTCATCCACTATCGACTCGTCAAGGTACGTGTGGAAGGTCTGGGTCCCGCGACCGTGGGGATCGATGCCCATGGGAACAGTCTCTATGGAGTGGGGGAGGCGAGAGCCCAGGAAAGGCTGCCTTCGATACTGAAGCAACTGGAAGAGGATCGGGCCGCCGCCAACAGCCTGGTGCAAAGGGACCTCTGATTGACCTGGTCGCATTGTCGCAATGAATGCGCACGGGAGTGACGACTTGGGGTGAATTCGGCTGCTCGCCCGATGGCAATTCGAACAAGTGACGGGAGCCTGGTTGAGTCCGTCCCAAGCCGACGGAGCGCAACTGACTGAACGCCTGATCGACCCACCCCGGGGGGACTATGCGAAGATGGTGCCCGCAAAAATAGAGCTTCGATCAGAACTACCTGCAGGGGAACGTCATGAATCTGGGCCAGCTTTCGCGGCGGCGGTGGCAGATCGCGGTCGCGCTCAGCGCCGTCGTGGTGGTGATCTATTTTGGCTTCATCCTTCTGATCGCGTTCGACAAGGAGCTGGTCGCGACACGGGTCGCCCCGGGGCTCAGCCTCGGCATCCTGCTCGGGGCGTTGGTGATCATCTCCGCATGGGTCACCACCTGGGTCTACGTGCGCTGGGCCAACGGTCCCTTTGACCGCCGGGTGCGGGAGCTGCGAGCGGACCCGGAGTCGGCCGGAGAATCCAAGTGAGCGGTTCGGTGGGCAGTCCCAATGCCATGGCCATCGGATTCTTCCTGGCTTTCGTTCTGCTGACACTGGCGATCACCTGGTGGGCGGCACGCCGCACGAGTACGACGGAAGAATTCTTTGCGGCGGGCCGCAGCATCACCGGCAGGCAGAACGGCTTTGCGCTGGCGGGCGATTTCATGAGTGCCGCCAGCTTTCTCGGGATCGCCGGCCTCGTGTCTACTTCCGGGTTTGACGGCCTGATCTACTCGACAGGGTGGCTCGTCGGCTGGCCCATCGTGCTGTTTCTGATTGCCGAACCCTTGCGCAATCTCGGCCGCTATACCTTCGCGGATGTCGTGACATTCCGGTTGCGCCAGAAGCCCGTGCGGATAGCGGCTTCTCTCGGCTCCCTGGCTGTCATCGCGTTCTATCTGATCGCGCAAATGGTCGGCGCGGGCAATCTGATCAAGCTCATGTTCGGCCTGTCCTATGAAACGGCCGTGATGATCGTGGGTGGGGTCATGCTCATTTATGTTCTGTTCGGCGGGATGATCGCGACAACGTGGGTGGGTAATCCCCCCACAAAACAGCTGAGGTCAGAAGTGGAATTTTCTCGTAATGTAACCCGAGGAGATTCCAGTGAAAAAATCGAAGTTCAAGGACAGCCAGATCATTGGCTACCTCAAGCGGGCGGAGGCCGGGGAGCCGG
>CAISDJ010000103.1 GCA_903884105.1 uncultured Pseudomonadota bacterium
CCGGCAGCTTCTTGCCGTTGTTCTCAAGCGCAGGCAGGCGTGTTTCGATGCGTGCCATGTAGTACTCCTGGTCACGCTCAACGGGCACCACGTCCGCGCTGATCCGCGTCACGACACCATCCATGGCGCCGAACACGGTGTAGTCATAGGGATGTTGCTGCGCAGACAGAGCGATGCGCTGGTGGAACTGCCGGGCCGGGATCGTGCCCTGTACGCCGAAATCACGCGAGAGCTGCGCCAGCGTGCGACTCATCTTGTCGCTAATGTCGGCACTGCTGACGGGCGGCGTCACTTCAGCTGCCGTTACCGGCGACGATGCCGCAACGAGGCAGGCCAGCACGGTGGTCGCAAAGCCGGGGTGCCGCGGTATGAGGCGGCACAAGAGACGGTTCAACTTTAAACTCAGCGGAGAAATGGCAACCCCCTGCTCTGACTTCAACACTCACATTCGGTCTCACTGCGTGGTCTTCCCTAGGGATCCACAACGTGCCCGGTTTCAAGTGAGGCGGAAGGTTAGGTGGTTTCCCCGATGGTGGAGACCCCCATTTGGGGGGGGTTGGAAGAAAGATTTATGTCTGGGGAACTTAAACACTCGTCACCTGGCAGCGCTTTTACCGATGGCGGAACCAGGGCGATGCGAGGGAGGGCCCCGATGTCCTTCGGCTGAAGACGCTGGAGGCTGACAAGCCCAAGCTGAAGAAACGGGTCGCCGAGCAGCGACTGGCCATTGCTGCCCTGAGGGAGTTCTCGTGGGGACTGTCTCAGCGAGCAGCCTGCCCGATCCTCGGGTTGTCGCGACGGCTAGCCTGTTACCGACTGCGCCAGATGGAGCAGGACCGGGCAGTCGCAGCGCGGCTGCTGTCGACCTCGAAGAAGCGGTAAGTGGATCTGGGAGCGCTCGACGTACCGGAGTTGAGGCAACTTCGGGATGGGAATGCTCGCCTGAAGCGCCTGGTGGCGGGTCTGATGCCTGATCGGCATGTGCGGCGGGAAGTCATTAGAAATGATCTGGCGACCAGTCGACGCCGGGACATCGCCAGATAGAGACACGACCGGTTCCGGTTAAGCGTCCGCCGTTCCTGCAGCCCTCAGCGGCCTTCGCAATGCGACGTGGTGCTGCCGCTCGCAAGCGTGTGCACAGGCTGTACAAGCGGGAGGCACTTGCAATCGTCGCCACTTCAAGATTGCGCTTGAGTCAGCCGAATGCCGCTGTGGAGATTCTCGTGGCCGTCACGGCCGATGAGTCAGCGCGGGACCAAGGCTGGCTGTCCGTGCGGTTTCAAGTTCTGCTGACGGGGGCTCCGCAGGCCTTCCTCGCAGGTCGGGCTGCGGACTTGTCCCGGCTGATCCTGCGCATCGGTCCGTGCACGTTGCGAGTGGACGTGACCCGTGAACCGGACGAGGCGCTGGCCCGGCGTCCCTTCAGGTTCCGGGCCAGCTGCTACTTGTGGCGTGTCGCAGACGAAGCGAAGCTGAAGGCTGCGCGATAGGCAAACCGCCTTCAGGTCGGGTATTCGGGAAACTGTGGCAACGAGTCGGTGATCGCAAGCCACGGCGCGCGCGAACCCGCGAAGATGTGGGCCTGCGGACGGATACCAGGATCCGAATCGAAGGCGCCTGCGGGAACGACGACGATCCCGCGTTCTTTGGAGATCCGCGGTACGGTGCTGCCACAGCGTTCGCAGAATGCGACCGCGAAGAACTTCGCTTCGGGCACCTTGTATTCGCGAATCTTGTCTGCGCCTGACAGCCATGTTATCTGCGAATCAGGATAGACGACATTCGTCGCGGCTCCGGCGCTCCGTGCCTTCTGGCACCGGGTGCAGTGGCAGATCGACATGCGTGTGGGGGCTCCCGTCACTTCATACTTCACGTCGCCACACAGGCAGCTTCCCGTGATATGCCCAGGCTCTGCGGCGCGGACAGGCCCCGGAATGGCTGTGGCGCTGACCCCTGGCGGGTATTCATCGAACCGGGGCAGGGAGTCGGTGAGGATTTCCCATTCCGCTTTCGAGCCGACGAAGATGTGCGCCTGGCTGTCCACGCTGAAGTCGCCCATGAGGTTTCCGGCAGGGCAGGCGGCAATCCCGGCCTCCGGCATCAGGTTCGGCGCGACGGACCCGCAATGTCGGCAGAACGAGCGGTGGCTATGCGCCGTGGAAGCGTACGAAACGATGGCATCCTCGCCCTGGATCCACCGCAACCCTGTCAGCGGCGCGATCACGAAGGAAGCGAAGGCGGTGCCATGATGCTTGCGACAGCGGCTGCAATGGCAATGCACCATCATCGGGAATGGACCGACAATCTCGTACTGGACGGCACCGCACAAGCAAGAACCAGTCGTCATGAACTACCTCCAGCGGACTATGTCCGCGGAGTGTGCATCAAGAAGACGATTTCGCCAATCACGATTGGCTTGATTTCGGCTGGCATGGGAACATAAAGGCTGTTCGCCATATTCCCGCGGAGCTCGCAATGGACAGTTCGCAAGAGACTCAACCAGGTACGGTCCGTGCAGTCGTCAGGGTGGTTCGTGGCCAGGTGACCAGCGACGGCGCGGGCGTCAAGCTCACGCGCGTCATCGGCAATGCGTCGCTTGGCGACCTCGATCCGTTCCTGATGCTCGACGAGTTCGGGTCGGATACGGCCACGGATTACATCGCCGGCTTTCCCGATCATCCGCACCGCGGCTTTGAAACCGTCACTTACATGCTCGACGGGCGGATGCGGCACTGGGACAACAAGGGCAACAGCGGCTTGCTCGGTCCCGGCAGTGTCCAATGGATGACCGCCGGCAGCGGCCTGGTCCATTCAGAGATGCCCGAGCAGCAGGAAGGCTTGATGCGCGGCTTCCAGCTGTGGATCAACCTGCCGGCGCGGGACAAGATGACGCCGCCGCGTTACCAGGACATTCCACCCGAACAGGTGCCGGAAGTCAGTGGAGGTGAGGGCGTGCGAGTGCGCTTGCTGGCTGGCAGCCTGAATGGCGTTTCGGGGCCGGTCAGCGGCATCGTCACCGATCCGGTCTACTTCGATGTTCACCTCGACGCCGGCGCAACGTTTTCGATGCCATTGCCCATGGCGCACACGGCGTTCTTCTACGTCTATGAGGGCGGCGTGGTCTCGGGTGCCGAGCGCAAGAACGTGACCCGCGGCGACCTCGCGATTCTCGGTCAAGGAGGCGAAGTGACGATAGAGGCGGGTGGTTCGCCCACCAGGCTGATCCTGCTCGCGGGTCGGCCGATCAAGGAACCGGTGGCCCGCTATGGTCCCTTCGTCATGAATACGCGCGAAGAGATCATGCAGGCATTCGACGACTTCAACGCAGGCCGCTTCTAGCCGCGCCAAAAAGAACAGGCCGCCCGAAGGCGGCCTGTGTCGTCGTCCAAGGTGAGCTGCTCAGGCGGCCTGTGCAGTCTTGAGCGCCTTCTCGATCCGCTTCAGCGCTTCTTCCAGCGTTTCGAGGCTACAGGCAAACGACAACCGTATGTGGCCCGGTGCACCGAAACCGGAGCCCGGAACCACCGCCACGCCGCCGTTGTTGAGCAGATGCTCTGCGAAGGCGTTGTCATCCTTTACGCCCAGCTGCTTGATCGCCTTCTCGATGTTGGCGAACGCATAGAACGTGCCCGCACCTGGCAGGCACGAAACGCCGGGCAACTTGTTGAGTCCGGCGACGAGGAAGTCGTGGCGCGCCTTGAAGTGCTTGTTCATCTCTCGAACGCACGCCTGATCCCCGTTCAACGCGACCACCGCAGCTTTCTGCGCGATCGAAGACGGGTTTGAGGTGCTCTGGCTCTGGATGATGGACATGGCGCTCACGAGTTCCACCGGGCCACCGCAATAGCCGATTCGCCAGCCGGTCATCGCGTAAGCCTTCGAGACGCCGTTGGTCGTGACGGTGCGGTCGTACAGTTCAGGGCACACCGTCAACAGGCTTGCGAACGGCTCCGGTGCCCAGTAGATGTGTTCGTACATGTCGTCTGTGCAGATGATGACCTGCGGATGCTTCACGAGCACGTCGCCGAGCGCGCGCAGTTCTGCGCGGGTGTACGCAGCACCGGTCGGATTGCTCGGGCTGTTCAGGATGAACAAACGCGTCTTGGGTGTAATGGCCGCTGCGAGCTGCGCCGGGGTGATCTTGTATCCCTGGTCAGCGCCCGCAAACGGCATCACCGGAACGCCGTCCGCAAGCATGACGATGTCCGGATAGGAGACCCAGTAGGGCGCGGGAATCACGGCTTCATCACCGGGATTGATCACCGCCATGATGAGGTTGTAGATCGTCTGCTTCGCGCCGGTAGAGACGATGATCTGGTTGCGCTTGTAGTCGATGCCGTTCTCGCGCTTGAACTTCGCGATGATCGCATCCTTGAGGTCGGCGTTGCCCTCGACAGGCGTATACCGCGTGAAGCCTTTGCGAATGGCTTCGATGCCGGCTGCGGCGATGTGTGCCGGAGTATCGAAGTCCGGCTCGCCGGCACCGAGGCCGATGATGTCGCGGCCATCCGCTTTGAGCTGGGCGACGCGACCCGTCAGGGCCACGGTGGGGGAGGGCTTGACGCTCTGGACTCTGCGCGAAACTGTTAAACTCACTGGGTTCACCCTGAGGGATCGAAGGAAGGCACATTTTAGGGCCATCCTCCCAAAGTTCCAATCCAATCTCACACTGCGATCACTATGGCCAGAACTGTCCGTAAACCCGTTGCAGGCGCAGATGAAATGCGCTTCCGGCTGGTTTCTGGCTACCAGCCCGCGGGCGATCAGCCTGCCGCCATTGCGGGGCTGATCGAGGGCATCGAATCCGGGTTGAGCCATCAGACCCTGCTGGGCGTCACCGGATCGGGCAAGACGTACACGATCGCCAACGTCATCCAGCACGTGCAGCGCCCGACTTTGGTGCTGGCCCACAACAAGACCCTGGCGGCGCAGCTGTATGGCGAGTTCAAGGAGTTCTTCCCGGACAACGCGGTGGAGTACTTCGTTTCGTACTACGACTACTACCAGCCCGAGGCCTACGTTCCGGCGTCCGATACCTTCATCGAGAAGGATGCCTCGATCAACGAGC
>CAISDJ010000104.1 GCA_903884105.1 uncultured Pseudomonadota bacterium
CCATGCTCTTGGCATGGTTGGCGGGCACGGCTGTGCAGTTGTTTCAACCCACCCTGTGGTCATTGCCTGACACGCTCGGCCTGTTGATGGGCTCGGGGTTGTTGGGCGTCGCGTGTGCCGAGGTCCGACCTCGGCGAATCGCGATCCATGCCGACGAGTTCAACGAGTTGATCGGTGACGAGTTCATCCCGCTGCTGAACAAGGCTGGCGGGGCGGGTTTTCAGGTGACGGCATATACGCAGACCTGGTCGGACGTGGAAGCGCGCATTGGCTCACCCGCCAAAGCCGGCCAGATCGCCGGCAACTTCAACACGCTGATCATGTTGCGGGTCAAGGAGGTGGCGACAGCCGAGCTGCTGACCGACCAGTTGCCCGAGGTCCATGTGGTGTCAACCATCGTTTCGTCGTCGGTCTCGGACACCAACGATCCGGGCGAATTCACCGACTTTGCCAGCCGCAACGAGGACCGCATCGCCCCGGAGAGCGTACGCATGCTCGAGCCGACCGACCTGGTGCAGTTGCCCAAGGGCCAGGCTTTTGCATTGATCCATGGTGGCCAGTTGCACAAGATCCGGATGCCGCTGCCCAGCGCCGAACACGACCCGCTGATGCCCGAGGGCCTGACGGCGATAGGGCGGGCGCTGCGAAACCGATTAGACGGCCCATGGCATCGGCCGCAGGAAGACCCCTATCAGGCTGCGGACGTGGAGCCCCGCCGTGGCGAGTAAGAACACGTCCTTCCACGACGGTCCATTGGCTGCGGTGCTGCTGAGCCCGCTGAAGCTGGCGTTCTCACTGGGGTTGGGCTTGGTGCTGATCCTGCTGGTCGGCTGGGCCGTCGACTGGGTGTACGTGTCGCGGGTCTGGCCCGATGGCGCGGACCGCTTGCGCAGTCTGCTGGCGGCCGATCTCGGGCGCGGCATCGCGCTGGCGGCACGGCAGGGTCGGGGGGCTGGCGAGATCACCGGCCCGGCGAATCTGCTGTATGGCTTGGTGTTCGAGGCCACCGGCATCCACGAGATGGGGCTGCGCTTCGCCGATGCATCAGCCTTGTCGATCCCTGACACGGTGGTCCGTCGCAGCTACCTGGCCCATCGCGAGGCCATCGAGACTGCGATGGTCGGCACGCAGTTGCTGGGCGTGCGATTCGCAACGTTCATGCGCTTCCTGCCGCTGCTGCTGCTGTTCTACGCGGTGGGCGCAGTGGATGGACTGACCGAGCGTGCGATTCGAAGGTCCTGCGGAGGACGGGAGTCAGCCAGCCTGTACCACCGGGCGAAGTACCTGCAGATGGCGGTGCTGTGGCTGGGCGGGGTCGCGCTGTTGGTCTGGCCGGGGCCTGTGGCCTGGGAGTTATGCGCCGGGCTGATCGTCATCGTGACGGGCGGGCTGGCGCGGATGCAATGGGCGTTCTACAAGAAGCACTTGTAGGCCTTCATCGGGATGCGGGGCATCTTGTATATCTTCACCAGTCCGATAACCGCTACCCGTAGCGAGGCTCGGCGCTCGTAGAGGCTGTCTTCCTGATGCAGAGCTTCGGAGCTGACATCGGGGTGCGTCTGCCCCTCAATTGATGTTGCCTCACGTGAGTTCAGGGGTCTCGTCGCAGGCATAGCCGAACATCAGGCCCTGGTCACCGGCGCCGATGGCGCCACCGATCTGGTCGACGCCCTGAAAAATGTCGGCCGTCTGGCAATTTAAGTGGATATGGATCTCGCAGCGGTCCGGGTTGATGCCCGTGGCTGCGTCGTCATATCCCGCGTCGCGCAGCACGCCCTCCACCAGCGAGACGGCGCGCTCACACACTTGACGGAACACCGCGGGGTCGCACATCTTGAACTCACCTGCCACCACCACGCACCGGTCAGGCAGCGGGATCTCGCAAGCCACGCGCGCACCGCCTCCCTGCCAATATGACCTGCTTCACCTACCCCCGAAAGATCCGTGAGCAACCACCGACGAGGAATCCCTGAAATGCAATCCACAATGCGCCGCTATAGCAGACTTGATAGCCCGCTCGTTGCTGCTATTTCCATCAACGAGCCTCGTCTATCTTCGCGAATGTAGTGGGCAGCACGATCAAGAACGGTTGTGTCGTCCAGCCGGCCTGGACCACGCACGGCGCATTCCCAGATTGTCAGTACGCGCCAGCCGGCCGATTCCAGGGCGTGCATTGCCCTGCGGTCGCGGGCTGCATTGCCTTCCAGTTTCTTCTTCCAGAAATCCTGGTGCGTCGCAGGCAGCTTGGATAGACGGCATCCATGCGAATGCCAGAAGCACCCATGGATGAATACAGCCGTATGGTATTTCGCAAAGACGAGGTCGGGTCGGCCGGGAAGTTTTCGATCATGCAGACGGTAACGCAGCCCTCGCGCGTGTAGCCCGCGCCGAATCAGCATCTCTGGCTTCGTATCCTTGCCGCGAATATGGCTCATATTGAGCCGCCGCTGTTTCGCCGTCAGCACATCGGTCATGGTGGCCCCACAGCGTCGGCGACGATCGTCTTGAGGCAGTCTTGCAGCTCGGCCATGTTCATGCCTGGCCGCAACGTGACGGCGCCGAACCGGAACTTCTCGCGGTACAACGGATGAAACAGCCGCCCCGGCATGGGCGTCTGTTCGAAGCTGCTGTCGAGGGCTGGAATGTGCGGCGTCAGCAAGTAGGCTGCGTGCACGATGCCTTCGGTCCGGCCGCTGTTGACTTCCTGAACCAGCGCGTCCCTGTAGGTGTGGATCGAGTTCAGTGCGTCGTTGAGACCGTCCTTGATGCGGTACTTCGCATCAAGGACGATGACGCGGCGATCAGTTGAACCGAGGCCCGTGCCGGCAAGCACGACATCGGGCACCATGGTCCGGCTGAAACTGCCCTGGCCGCCCGGCTCGATCCAGTATTCGCGGTACTGCTTCTGGAAGCACAGCACGTTGCCGGAACCGATCGGTACGATCACTGCACCCGCCGCGATCGTCAGGCCGCCCGAAGTGTCGGTGGTGAACAGCCGACTAAAGTCCATACCGGCCGGGCCGTATTCTTCGGCCGCCGCGCGCAGCAGACGCAGAAAACACCACAACTCATAGAGATCGTAGGTGCGCGCAAGCGGCATCTGCAGGAAGTCACCAAACAGGGCAGCGAGCCCCAGATTCATGTCCTGCCAGAGACGGTAGAAGCGGTGATACAGCGGGTCGTTGCGAAACAGCGCGGACATCCGCAGGTGCGCCGGCCCCTCGCCCACTTCGGCCATGAAGGGCGACGCCGATGCATCAGCCAGCCTTCTAGCAACGCGACGCGTGCGGTTCGACCAAGTGCCGGCGGTCGTTGCCGTCTCCGGGTCATCGGGCGGTGCCACCTTGGCGAGCGCATCAGCCACGCCCGACAGCCAAGCGGACCATGATCGGAGACACGCCTTTATCTGCCGGTGTTCGGGAATGTCGACGCTGTTCCAGCGCCGGCGCAGGGTGATCTGCGCCGGCAGCATGCCGCGAAGCGCCGCCGGCAGGCGCGATGGCGTCACCATCTCTTTCCTGATTTCCCCGGAGCGGAACGACTTCAGGATCTCCGGGCCAGTCGCGCGCATGGCGCGATGCACCGGCACTTTGACCTCTTCGGCGCGCAGGAACTGCCGTGGCGTGCGTGCGATCGCGGCAACGGTATTCGCGATTTCATCGGCGCGTGAGCGCAAAAATTCAAGTCGTGCCAGGGGTGGAGGCTTGTTGCCAGCCTGGCGCGCGATGCCTTTGCGAAAAGCACTGAGTGAAAACAGCGCGAAGGTGTCTTCGAGCAGTTCGCGGACCATGGCATCGAAGTCATCGCGCGTGAGCTTGCGCAGATCGGGGTCGGTTGTGACTTCGATACGCTGCTGTCCGACACCGGGCATCCGCAGCACCGCCTCGATGACGCCGGCATGAAAACCAGGTTGCCAGCGCCAGCGCGCCACGCGCGGTTCGCGTGATCGGAGCGCTTCGACCGGCGCGTCATCAATCAGGAGATCGGCATCGAGTGCGTTGTCGCTGTCGCGCAGCTCGAACAGGTACGATCTGCCTTCACGCACCGCACCAGCGGGAATGCCTTCAGGGGCTGGCCAGACCTGCCAAGCCGGCCCCTTTCCTTCCGCCTGGATGAAAAGAGCCGCCACGGTTCACCGCATCGCCTGGAATGAGCCGAACGCTTCGAGGTCGCTCAGAAGCCGGCCCACGAAAGCCCGCGCTTTCGGATGGTTTGCGCATGCCTTGTCAATGTCAGTCAGCAGCGTGCGCTGCCGGTCGGCGCCGCGCAGCTTGACGAGAATCTTCTGCACCAGCAGTTGATCGGTGACATCGTCCGCCAGCGTGTGCAGATGCGCGGCGTCAAAGGCGTGATATCGCACGCACTCTTCGATCACGCGGTAACCGAATCCGAGCCCGTGCGCTTGCATGAGCCCGTGAATTTCGGTGAGTTTCGGTTCCGCCGCAGCGCGCGCAGCTTTCAGTTCCGGGCACCTGTCTTCCAGGCCGACCAGGAAGCCGGGCAGGTCGACCTGCGACATGTCGATCACCGAGGCCCGATCCAGGACCTTGTCGCTGACCGGATTGATCGTCTCGTCGATGTTGATAGTACCGATGATGTACAGGTTCGACGGCAGCCTCAGCTCGGCACGGATGCTGGTTCCCGTCGTTCCTTCGAGCGGCACACTTTCGGAATGCAGCTGCAGCGGACTCCGCGTCTCGATGCAGGACAGCACGTCGGAAAGGTAATACTCAACACGAGCCAGATTGAGTTCGTCGAGGATGACGAATACCGGCGACTCGCGGTGTGCGGTCGCCACCAGGACCGCTTCAAGGAACGGCGGTACGACGTACTGGTTCTTCAGTACATCGTTGTAGCCGGTCAGACCCGACGGGTCGGTCCACTCCGGGCGGACCGGGCACACAAAGAGCAGCGGATCGTCCGCCTCTTCCGTCTTGAGACCGTGTACGGCGCGGGCGTATTTGAGGGCCAGCTGAGTTTTGCCGGTGCCGGAGAGCCCGGATAGGATGACGAAGTGCTTGTCCTTCAGAAAGTTAAGTGCCGCGTGAAATCGGCGTACTTCGCCGTTGGGATAATGCCCGCCGAGGCCAGCAACCGCCGCTTCGATATCGGCAATCCGTAGCGCCGACGGCATGCGCTGCATTTCGGGACTGAGTGTGGCCGCGTCGGCCCACACCGCAAGTTCGTGGATCTTCGTGCTGCCTACGAGACTGCCAAGCCATCCAATGAATTCGCGCGCCAGGAGGCTGCGCCGAGCCGATGCCGTCGGCGGGTAGAGACTGACGACGATCTGGTCCGGCTCGACACCCGGACCGAAAGGGGTTCGGTCCATCGCGAGGCTGTTCCAGAAGCCCTTGTTGCGCAGCCACAGCTTTCCGTCGGTCGCGATATAAATCGGCGTCAGGTTGTTACGATGTGAATATTCGATTGCCGCGTCAGCGTCATCGCCGCCGGTATCTCCTTCGTCATCGGCCGCCTCGGGTAATGCCGGAGCCGCTGTGGCACTAGCCGAGGCGGCCTTCGCTGCCGCGCCAAGCTTCTTCATCTGGTCGAGTCTGGACAGCAGACTGGCGCGGTCTTTGCGCACAAGCACTGCAAAATACACTTCGTCTTCCGGCGGAAACTTAATAACGCATGCGAATACAAAAGCTTCGACATCTTCCTTGGCGCCGGCCAGATTGACGACACCGATCTGCATGCCGCCCTCGACGATCTTCGCGCTGTTCGAAACACCGAACAGTTTGTTTGGCCGAACCGCCTTCGAGGTCTTGAAGTGCTTTTGCGCAGCTTCAAGAAACTGCCGCTGTCGCTCGACGAGGTTCATGTGCCTCCCCCTCTTGTCTTGCTGTTGTTATTGTTTTCATGACGTGCGCAGCGATTGCCTTCGCCAGGAGTGGTGGCACGGCATTGCCGATCTGCCGGAATGCCGGGTTCATCGTGCCGCTAAAAGCGAAACCATCCGGGAACGACTGCAGCCTTGCCGCCTCGCGCACCGATATCGTCCGGGCTTGGTGGCTGTCGTAGTGAATGTGGCTGTAGCTGTCTTTGCCGAGATGCGCCATCAGCGTGCGCGCCGGTTGTTCGCGCCACATCTTGCGCCACTTGTTCGGGAACTTTCCCACGTCGTAGGGCGGCACGATCGACGCCTTGATGTCTTCGTACTGCGTCGAGCTCGGTTCCACTTTCACGCCCTGCTTTGCGAGTTCTTCCAAATGCTGAGCAAGCGATGTCCATCGCATGTTCGTAGGCCTGCGGGTACTGATCGCCTGGATTCATGCGGGCAAACAGCGCGTAATCGCGCGGCAGGTACCGGATGACATGATCGACTAGCTCCGGGGGAGCCGTGAAGCCTGGCCAGTTGCGCATGAACTTGGCAAACGCGGTGTGCGGTGACTTGCCGTACGGCATCGGATCGTCGAAACGGCGGGCGCCGCGGCGCAGCGCGCCGCTCTTCATCAGTTTGCGGGCGTCGATCGCCGGCAAGTCCGCGAGCGCATCTTCCGCCGTGACGGCTGGAGGAAGGCTGCATGACGCCTTTGGCGCTGGAACATAGGAGTGCGCTTCTACAGCCAAGTCGCCAGACAGAAACTTCAACGCCACCGAGCGCGTGCCTTCATAGCCTGGCGGGAGATCAACCCAATGCGTTGGTTCGGGGAACGACACCTTGTCTGCCAACTCGCGGTGGTAGGCAATGAGAATCATGCGCTCGCGCATCTGTGGCACGCCGTAAAAGGCGGCATTCAGCAGCGTGTAGCGGCACACATAGCCTTTTTGTTCCAGGACCTCGCAGATTTCTTCGGCGATGTTCTGGCCTCCATGGTTCAGTACGTCGGGTACGTTTTCAACGACGACGACCAGCGGCGCAAAGGCTTCGACGTAGCGCAGGTACTCGATATAGAGCTGGGCACGCGGGTCGTGCTTGAAGGCCTCAGCGTGCTCGTCGACCTCGCGCAGCTTCGGCCGCCCGACGCGCGCAAATGCCTGGCACGGCGGTCCGCCGACGAGTACATCGAAAGCGTCCGTCGTCTTGCCCAGTTTCAGCTCACGCACCAAGTCGTCCGGCTGCGTGCGCGTGATGTCACGGGCCACCGAATGCGCAGGGTCGCCGCCATGAAAATTGTGGCCGTGCGATCGTGCCGCTTCTGTGTCGAACTCTACGGACGCAGCGATCGTGAAGCCTGCTGCAGAAAAGCCGAGCGATAGGCCACCACAGCCGGCAAATAGGTCCAGGACCCGTGGTTTGCCGCCGGCTGCAAGTCTGGCGATCTTCTGTCGGATGATGCGGAGTTTTGTGGTCACAGGTTCACACCTTCCCGTGCGTGCAGTGATTGATCATGTTTATTGGTCTTTACGTCCTGCATGTCCGATGGCGACCTTTCTACTGGCGCGCAAAGAGTGGGTACTGTTCGGCGACGTACTTTTCGGCGGCTTCCCGGACCACCCAGGCGACCGAAACTTTCTTTTCTTCAGCTATACGTTCCAGCTCGGAATATAGGCCGGCCGGGAAGGTCACCGACGCTCTGGCCGTGCCTTCTTTCGCCGATGAATGCTGCTTCGTAGTGACTGTCATGTTGTAGTCCGCCGCCAGAGGTTGCACCACATTACACCACGGCGGTGCAAAAGCAATAGGGGAAGGCACTGAACCCGGCCGGGCAGGGCGCTCGGACGAGTTCTTCCTGTTCCATCTGGGACACCCTGAGATTTCGGCGCGCTACAACCCGGTGGGCAGCTTCTCGCGCATCACCGAGGTGGCCACGCGTATCGCCGGGCAGTTGCCCTCAGAGCGGCAGTCTGCGGCCTTCAAGGAGTTCGTCTGGCGCTTCGTCAACGTGATGGCGCGCGCGCTGGTGGCCTTGGGCCGCAAGCCCGATTACCAGGAGATCAACCGCTACGCCTCCGATGTCGAGCCCTTGCTGGTCGACTATTTCGAGCACTGGTTCGACCAGGAGCCGGCAGCGGCCGGCTGGCGCGAGGCATTGCAGGCCATGGCGATCGACAAGAAGAGTCTGGACAAGGGCTTGCAGTCGCGCGGCGTGCGCGCCGTCAGCTTGGTCGAGTACGCCCGTCGCCGCAAGCTCTACGACCCGATCGCCCATGCGTTGGCATCGACGCTGAACTACGAGAAGAGCCATTTCGACAAGCTGGTGGCATCTCTATTGCCCTTGATGGAAAAGCTCACCACCGGCCGAACGGCAGCGCTGTTATCGCCGGCGCTCGATGATCCGACCGACTGGCGGCCGGTGTTCGACTGGACCTCGGTGATCAATTTGGGCGGGATCGTCTATGTCGGGCTCGATGCGCTGTCCGACTACGAGGTGGCGGGCGCGGTGGGCAATTCCATGTTCGCCGATCTCACCAGCGTGGCGGGCAGCCTTTACAAGTTCGGCCCCGGGCGAGGACTGCCGGGTGAGATCCGACCGCGGCGCATCGCCATCCATGCCGACGAGTTCAACGAGTTGATCGGCGACGAATTCATCCCGCTGCTGAACAAGGCCGGCGGGGCGGGCTTTCAGGTGACGGCCTACACGCAGACCTGGTCGGACGTGGAAGCGCGCATCGGCTCGACCGCCAAGGCCGGCCAGATTGCCGGTAACTTCAACACGCTCATCATGTTGCGGGTCAAGGAGGTGGCCACGGCCGAGTTGCTGACCGACCAGATGCCTGAGGTTCAGGTGGTGTCGACCATCGTGTCGTCGTCGGTCTCGGACACCAACGATCCGGGCGAGTTCACCGACTTCGCCAGCCGCAATGAGGACCGCATCGCCCCGCAGAGCGTGCGCATGCTGGAGCCGACCGATCTGGTGCAGTTGCCGAAAGGCCAGGCCTTTGCACTGATCCATGGTGGCCAGTTGCACAAGATCCGCATGCCGCTGCCCAGTGCCGAACACGATCCGCTGATGCCTGAGGGGCTGAAGGCGATCGGGCAGGCGCTGCGCAACCGACTGGACGGCCTATGGAATCGGCCGCAGGAAGACCAGGATCAGGCTGCGGAAGTGGAGGCCCGCCGTGGCGAGTAAGAACAG
>CAISDJ010000105.1 GCA_903884105.1 uncultured Pseudomonadota bacterium
CAGGACGCAGCCACTCGCTGGCTATGGACGTACAACAACGAAAGACCGAACATGGCTCTCGGCGGCTTCACACCCAGGCAGAAACTGGCCATGGCCGCATAACTCCACTTCTGGCTGCAGCTAGAAATGGGGGGATTACCGTAAGACCCGACGTTCACCATTCTTGGTCTCATGCAACACAGCGACGCGTCGCTTGCTGTCAATCTGGGACCATTTAAGGGAAGTGATCTCACCTTTCCTGGCTCCCGTGAGCAGGGCCAACATGACGATAGGCAAAAGGTTTCTGTTCTTGCTGCGGCTGCAGGCGGTAAGCAAGGCATGGCGTTCGTCATCAGATAGGTAGCGCACTCGACCGCGAGGCTCTTTGAGCTTGGAGACCCTTCGCATGGCGTTGTAGCTGATCCACTGCCACTCACGCTCGGCGACTGAAAGAACGTGCGAAAGTGCTGAGAGGTATCGATTTACAGTCGCAGGGGCGCGGCTGAAGCGCATTGCGCCCGGCTCGTCGCTCTTTGAGTAGGTGCCAGCGACCAGCATGGCTTTGCACTCTGAGAGTTTGGAAGGCGTTATCTGAGAGAGGGTCAGGGGCCCTATCTGACCGCGCCACCACTGGAGCTGACGCTCACGTTCGTGACGGTCTTTCTGCTTTGCCGATTCTTTGAGGTAGCGTGTTACGGCTTCGTCTAGGGTGCGACGGGTGGCTTCGTCTTCAGCGAAATAGACATTCCGCTCGACTTTGGTCTCGGCGTCTCGTGCCCACTTCTTGGCATCCTCAAGCCGCCCGAACGTTGCGACTACAGGCTTATGCCCTTTCTTGCGAATCTGCACTGTGTAGCGGGCTAACCCGTCTTTTTGAGTGCGTTTGCGGATGGTTGCCATTTAGCTTCTTCTCAGTTCTGGATACTGAGATGCTAGATAGCACGGCCATTTGCTCCCGTCGGCATACCGATGTGGCGAGGTTGTGGCGGGCAATAACGGGGGCTCTTGTGGGCCCGGCTAACGAATTGATCGGAGAGGGGAAACGAACAATCACACTTCTGCGATTGGCAGATTTTGAGTCTGCTGCGTCTACCAATTCCGCCACACCGGCAAGTGCGAGGAGGGGCGGAAGTATAGAGGGGCGGGCGCCTGGGCGAAAGTCTGGAATTGAACTGTTCCACCTGCCCCGCCCCCTATCGGGTACCTCGTCCCCCGTGTATCGTGCGCGGCCCATGCGCCGCGCCGACTTTTTCTACGACCTGCCTGCCGAGCTGATTGCCCAACATCCTGCCAGCCAGCGTTCGGCCAGTCGGTTGCTCCATCTGGATCGCGAGAGTGGCGAGCTTGAGGATCGGCGGTTTACGGACCTGCCGTCGCTGCTGCAGCCGAACGATTTGCTCGTCTTCAATGACACCCGGGTGATCCCGGCACGGATCTTCGGGGCGAAACCGACGGGCGGGCAGGTCGAGATTCTGCTCGAGCGCGTTCTCGGAGCCGGGCGGGTCCTGGCGCAGGTGCGCGCGAGTAAGGCGTTGAAACCGGGTGCACAAGTCATGCTGCCGGGTGGCGTGACGGCGGTCTGTGTCGAGCGACATGACGATCTGTTCGAGCTGGACCTCCGTACTGACCCGGAATCCTATTTTCTCGAGCACGGCCGGATGCCGCTGCCACCCTATATCGAGCACGTGCCGGTGGCCGAAGATGCCGAGCGTTACCAGACCGTGTTCGCATCTCAACTGGGTGCCGTTGCTGCTCCGACGGCAGGCCTGCACTTCGATCCGCCGCTGTTGCAGGAACTCATCGCGCGACAGGTGCAGTCGGCATTCTTGACGCTACATGTGGGTGCGGGCACTTTCAAGAACATACGCGTCGATGATCTCGATATGCATCGCATGCATGCCGAGCGGGTCAGGGTGCCGCAGGCGGTTTGCGACGCCGTTGCGACTGCGAAAGCGAGCGGTGGCAGAGTGGTTGCCGTGGGCACGACCGTGGTTCGCAGTCTCGAGACAGCCGCGGCGCACGGAATGCTGGCACCCTACAGCGGCGAAACCCGACTGTTCATTCGGCCCGGATATGAGTTCCGGGTGGTCGATGCGCTGGTCACGAATTTCCACCTGCCCGAGTCGACGCTGATGATGCTGGTGTGCGCTTTCGGCGGATATGAAAAGATGATGGCCGCCTACCGCCATGCAGTGGCAGAGCGCTACCGGTTCTTCAGCTACGGGGATGCGATGTTCTTGTCATGAAGTTCGACCTGCTCTCTCATTCTGGCCGCGCACGCCGTGGCCGATTGACGTTTCCCCGCGGCGCGGTTGAGACGCCTGCGTTCATGCCGGTGGGTACCTACGGCACCGTGAAGGCGATGACGCCGGAAGAGCTCACCGGCATTGGCGCCGAGATCATTCTCGGCAATACCTTCCATCTGTGGCTCCGGCCTGGCATGGAGGTGATCCGTGCCCACGGCGATCTGCATCGCTTCATGCATTGGGAGGGGCCGATCCTCACGGATTCCGGCGGCTTCCAGGTTTTCAGCCTTGCGGAGCTGCGCAAGATCACGGAAGCCGGGGTCCATTTCCGCTCGCCGATCAACGGGGACAAGGTCTTCCTCAGCCCGGAGATCTCAATGCAGGTGCAGCGCGACCTGGGTGCAGACATCGTCATGGTATTCGATGAGTGCACGCCTTATCCGGCGACCGTGGACGAGGCCCGCAAGTCGATGGAGTTGTCGCTGCGATGGGCTGCGCGGAGTCGCGCCGAGTTCGACCGCCTCGAGAATCCGAATGCGCTGTTCGGCATCGTCCAGGGAGGCATGCACGACGCGTTGCGCCGTGAATCCTTGGCGGGATTGCTGGAAGTGGGATTCCATGGCTTTGCGATCGGCGGTTTGGCTGTCGGCGAGCCGAAGGAAGAGCGCGAGAAGGTGCTCGAAGCCATCGAGCCGCTGCTGCCCACCACGCTCCCACGCTACCTGATGGGAGTGGGAACGCCGGAGGACATCGTCGAGGCGGTGAGCCAGGGCGTCGACATGTTCGATTGCGTGATGCCCACTCGCCATGCACGCAACGGGCACCTGTTCACGTCGAAGGGTGTCCTCAAGATTCGCAATGCAGCACACGAAAAGGATCCACAGCCCATTGATCCCGACTGCGGGTGCTACACTTGCCGCAACTTCAGCCGCGCGTATCTCAGGCATCTGGATCGCTGTGGGGAGATCCTGTCGGCGCGACTCAATACCATCCACAACCTCTATTACTACCTCGGCCTGATGCGCGAGATTCGTGCGGCAATCGCGGAGGACAGGTTCGCTGCCTTTGTGGCAGAGTTCTACGCGAGGCGCGCTGCGGGCAAAGGCTCGTAACCCGTATCCCGCGTGCTGCTCGTTGACTTCAAACATCGACCTCGAAAGCCGTAATGCTGTCTGACCTTTCCACTGCCCCCTGGTTTCGGCGGCTGCTCGTCGCGGCGATCATGCTGGGCATCCTGCTGCTCACCTACGTGATCCTGCAGCCGTTCATCATTCCCGTGATTTGGGCTGGCATATTGGCGTACGTCGCCTGGCCACTGCACGTGCGGCTGCAGAAGCTTACTCGCCGACCCTCAATCGCGGCGCTGCTGACGACCCTGCTGCTGGCTGTAGCGATCATCCTGCCAGTGCTGTGGTTGGTGTTGCTGCTGCGAGTCGAGACGGTGGTGGCATACCGTGAAGTACAGGCATTTCTTGCGTCCAACCCCAAGCTCCCGCAGGCGCTCAAGGACCTGCCTTGGGCGGGAGCATGGTTGCAACAGCTGCTTGACGAGCTCGTGCAGGATCCGTTGTCGCTGCGCCAGCAATTGGGTGCCCTGTTCGAGCGATCGACCGGAGAGATCAGCGTGCTGATCGGCGGCGCGGGGCGCAACATCGCCAAGCTGTTCTTCGCCTTGCTGGCCCTGTTTTTCCTGCTGCGCGACGGCCGCCGTTTTTACGAGCAGCTGAGTGCGGTGCTGGAGGGAATCCTCGGGCCGCAAGTGCAGGACTATCTTGACTCGGTGGGGCAGACCACGCGGGCCGTGGTGTACGCGATCGTCCTTGCAGCGCTCGTGCAAGGCGTCTTCGCCGGCCTGGGATACTGGATCGTTGGGGTGGGGCCACCGGTATTGCTCGGCGCCGTCACCGCGATGATCGCGCTGATTCCGTTCGGTGCTCCCCTGATCTGGGGATCGCTGAGCGTATGGTTGCTGTTGACGGGCAAGGTAGGCGATGGCGTGACGTTGCTTTTGTGGGGGTTGCTGGTCGTCAGCTGGGTCGACAACATCGTTCGACCGCTCGTGATTTCCAATGCAACCCGGATGCCGTTCCTGCTCGTGGTCTTCGGAGTTCTTGGCGGCGTTCTGGCGTTTGGTCTCGTTGGCCTCTTCATTGGCCCCGTGGTGCTCGCTGTTGCCATGGCGTTGTGGCGCGAGTGGCAAGAGCACCGGCCCGCAAAGCCGCAGTCTTGACCACCTGAGGGTTCCTTCCCCAGCACGGCTTGCAGCCGTCTTTTCCACCTATTGACTCGCTTCCTGTGCGCATTTGCAGCCAGTCGGGCCCCTTTGACATTCCAAATGCGAATCATTAGCATTCGTATCCGGACGAGCGAACGTCCTGTCAGGAGCGAGCATGAAGCGCACACCCCCCCCCCTCTCGGTACACCCCAGCAAGGCCGGGACATCTTCCCTCGGCGCTCTGGCTGCCGGCCTCGGATTCGTTTCCCTGTCGATGGCAGAGGAGGCTCCGGTCGCAGTGTCGAGGGCGCTGCCTCCGATCACGGTCAAAGGGGCCCCCGAGCAGTCAGGCAAGGCGAGTTACCAATCGACTCAGACCCGTATCGGCAAGGCCGAGCAGGACCTGCGGGACATCCCGCAATCCGTCACGGTGGTGACCGAGAAGCTCATTGAAGACCGCAATCTCGACACCCTGAAGGACGCGCTGCGTAACACGGCAGGCATTTCGTTCCTGGCAGCAGAAGGGGGGGAGGAAGACATCCGTCTGCGTGGATTTTCGCTGCAGGCGACAGGTGACATTTTCATCGACGGCATTCGCGATCCAGCCTTCTATGAGCGCGATACGTTCAACTGGGATCGTCTTGAGGTGCTGCGCGGATCAGCTTCGATGCTATTTGGACGCGGATCGACGGGCGGCGCCGTGAACCAGGTGAGCAAGTTGCCGCGCCTTGCGACCGGGTACGACCTCGAACTGACGGCGGGTTCTGGCACCTACCTGCGAGGTGTGGCGGATATCAATTACCGGACGGGAGATACTTCTGCGCTGCATGTGGCCGCAATGGCTACGGTTGCTGACAATTACGGGGCTGCAACTGACAAGAAAGGCATTGCGCCCTCGTTCCGCTGGGGCGTGGGCTCCCCCGATGAATTCGTGGCGGGGCTCTACTACCTACGCAACGAAAATGGCATCAACTACGGCGTCCCGTGGTTGCCAGGCAGCAGCACTCCGCTTGTCCCGATCGACCCGACCAACTACTACGGCATGTCGAGCGACTTCAGTGAGGGCGGCGTCAAGTATGCTGCGCTCAATCACACGCATCGCTTTGCAAGCGGCGGACAATGGCGCACGGCAGTCAGAGTCGGGCAGTACGATCGCGATCAACGAGCGAGCGCTGTGCGGTTTGCCAATGCAACACTGCAACCAGGAGGCCTCGCCGTGTCTCCTGATACGCTCAGTGACGGCACCGTGCTGACGCGCGGTACGCAGGTCAAGATCATGGACATGGAGACGGTCCATGGCCAAAGCGACTACAGCCGTGAATTCCGCTGGGCCGGCTTGAACCACTCCCTGCAGTCGGGACTCGACGCTGCACGCGAAGACTTCGACGGCTACGCTGCACTGCCGCCGACTGGCGTGACCCTTGCAAAGTCTACGACAACCATCGGAGCACCCGACGACGGCGTTGGCATCGATGAATCGCTCAGGATCAAGGTCCGCAATCGTGACTTTGCAGCCCGTGCCATTGGCGCCTACGTACAGGACCTCGTGCAGGTCGCGCCCTCGTGGAAATTGCTGGGCGGGCTGCGGTGGGATCGGTTTCAAGGAACGTACCGCGCGTTCTCCACTGCCGTAACGGACTTGGGCTCAATTCCTTCGGAGCGGGGGCGCGCGGATTCCCTATGGAGCAAGCGTGTCGGCGTCCTGTATCAACCAACGCCGATGACCTCGTTCCACTTCTCGTACGGCACTTCCTTCAATACATCCGGCGATACGTACCAGTACGACGCGCTTGGCTCGAATACTCCACCCGAGGCGAGCCGGAACTTCGAACTCGGTGTGCGACTGGATATGGCCGACGGCAATGCGTCCGTGCGCTTCGCGGCATTTCACGCGACGAAGTCCAACGAACGCAATCGAGATGAGGATTCGGTAAACGCCACGAACTACGTGCTGTCGGGAGCGCGGCACGCGGCCGGCATGGAAGTTGACGTGTCCGGACGCATCACCCCGGCTTGGGAAGTCTACGCGTCCTACGCGTGGATCCCCGACGCGGAGGTTGACAGGGCTTCGTCGGTGCTGGGCACGACGCTCATCGGCGAGACCGTAGGCCAACGTCCGGGGCTCACTCCGCGATACACGGGCACCCTCTGGACAACTTATGTGTTGACACCCGGGCTGCGTCTCGGCGGCGGCATCAATGCCCGAAGCCAGGATTCCCCTCAGCAGAGCAGTCTCGTCGCGCCGGCGTTCGTCACGAGTGATCTTATGGTCGAGTACACCGTGGGCGCACTGCAGTTCAAGGCGAATCTGACCAACGTCACCGACGAACTCTATGCCGACGTGCTGTACCGCGGGCACTACGTTGCGGGCAAGCCGAGGACATTGCAGTTCACCGCGGGCTACAGCTTCTAACGGAGTGTCACGATGCTGCTCCATGTCAGGCAGGTGCTCGAACGCGACGAAATAAGGCATGCCCGGGCCATGCTGGAAACGGCGGAATGGGTGGACGGTCGCGTAACGGCAGGCGTGCAATCCGCCGTCGCTAAGAACAATGAGCAGCTTCCCCAGCAAGGGCAGGGCACCCGCGCATTGCAGGATCTCGTGCTCGCCGGCCTTGGCAGGCACGTGACGTTCTTTTCGGCAGCTCTGCCAAAGCGCGTGTTTCCGCCACTCTTCAATCGCTACGGCGGCGACGCCAATTCGTTTGGCAGTCACGTGGACAACGCAGTCCGCTTCATTCCGGGCGCCCACCACGAGCGCGTTCGTACCGACATCAGCTGTACGCTGTTCCTTGCCGAGCCCGACGAATACGACGGTGGGGAACTCGTCGTGCAGGATACGTTTGGCGAACAGCGCGTGAAACTGGCAGCCGGTGACATGGTGTTGTATCCCGGTACGAGCGTGCATCGGGTGGAGCCGGTGACGCGCGGTTACCGCTTGGCGTGCTTCTTCTGGGTCGAGAGCATGGTGCGCAGCGATGAGCAGCGCCGTCTGTTGTTCGAATTGGACACGCACCTCATGGCGCTGCGTGAGCAGTACGGCGAAGGCACCGCAGCAATCGGATTGACCGGCACGTACCACAATCTCTTGCGGATGTGGGCGGACACGTGAGCGATGGTTTGCTGCAAGTCCTGGCCGAAGGGCAACAGCTGCGACGCGGCCAGGCGCCCGTTTTCCTTGCGGTGGTCGCGGTCCATGTTGTTGCCGGCTGGGCGCTGCTTTCCGTCGACATGGTCCGCGATGCAGTGGTTGACGTCGTGCCGGCGATGGTCGTGACGATGCTCGATACGCAGCTGCAACCGGAGTCCTACACGCCACCCCCTCCGGCTAGCCTGCCATTGCAGTTGACGCCGCTGACTGCTCTCCTGCCAATCCAGGAGCAGGCAGCGATCCCGTTGGCTCCCATCGACGCGGCACGTTACCAGCCTGTCGAGACGGCGACCATCACAAACGTCGATGCTCCGGAGCGCTTGCGGGAGTCGGCATCGCTCCCAAGGATCATTCCTGCCAGCGCTGTCGAATATCTTGTGAGCCCGAGGCCGGTCTATCCGCTCTATTCCCGCAGAGCCCGCGAGATCGGGGTAGTACTACTGCGCGTGCTCATCAATGACAAGGGCCTGCCTGCGCAGGTCGAGGTCGAGAAATCGTCCGGTTACAGTCGTCTTGATGAGGCGGCTGTGGTCGCGATGCGGGGTGCCCGATTCAAGCCGTATACGGAAAGAGGTGTGGCGCTCGCGGTGTGGGCGCCGGCACCGATCGTCTTTGAACTCTAGGCCGCCTCTACAGCCGCCGCGTCTGTCCTGCCACCTGCGATACCATGACTTTGTCGATGCGCGTGCCATCCATGTCCACGATTTCGAAGCGCCAGCCGTTGACGACGAGCGTCTGGCCTGTCCGGGGAATGTAACCGAGCTGCTCGAGCAGGAAACGCGCCAGCGTCGCGAAGCGCTCGCCGATCACGAGCCCGCCCATGCCTACCTTGTCCTCGAGTTCGTCCATGCCAATCTGCCCATCGACCAGGAACGAGCCGTCGTCCCGCTTCACGACATCCGGCGTGGCGTCGTGTCCTTCACCCGCGAGATCGCCGGCGATCGTCTCGAGAATATCGGTCGGCGTGATCATGCCGAGCAGGTCGCCATATTCATCGACAACGATGGCGATATGGGGCCGTGCCTTCTTGAATTGTGCGAGCAGGGACAACGCCTTCGTGGACGGGGGTACCACCAGCGGGTCGCGGATCATCGCGCGCAGGTCGAGCGGCTTGTGCCCGAGGAGTGCATCAATGAGTTCGCGCGTCCGCACATAGCCGAGCACGTTGTCGAGGCTGTCTTCGCACACGAGGTAGCGGCCGTAGCCACCGGTGATCACTTGCTCGCGAATCTCGGGTACTGGCGCGGCGACGTCGATCCATTCCACCTGCGAACGATGAGTCATCATGCTGCGTACCGGTCGGTCCCCGAGACTGAGCACCTCGTCGATCATCTGTCGTTCGACAGTGTCGATCACGCCTTGCTCGGTTCCTTCGGCCAGTAGCGCCGTGATCTCCTCATCAGTCACCTTGCGCTTGTGTTGTTCCTTGATGCCAAGCAGGCGCAGCATCAGGCTGGTGGCGACTTGCAACAAGGCAGCGAACGGGCCAGCCGCCGCAGAAATCCCAAGGAGAAGAGGCGCGACTGCCACCGCAATGCCCTCCGGATGCGTGATGGCAATGCGCTTCGGCACGAGTTCGCCGACGACGAGCTGCAGGAACGTGATGCCGATGAAGACCAGCGTGTAGGCGACCGCCTCGCCATAGCCGCCAAGCCACGCATATTGATCGAGAACCACCGCGAGTTGGGCGCCGAACGCGGCACCGCTGACGGCGCCGGCAACGATGCCGATCAGCGTGATGCCGATCTGCACCGTGGACAGGAATCGGGTGGGATCATCCGATAGCTTGAGGGCGGCCGCTGCGCCGCGTGAGCCGTTCTCGGCGCGTTGCTTCAGGATGCCGCGGCGCGACGAGACAATCGCCAGCTCGGACATCGCAAAGAAACCGTTCAGCAGGACCAGTGCCAGTAGCAGGGCAAGTTGCCAGTAGACCATACGCTCGTTGTAATCGAAGGCCGGGAGTCCCGGCCACCGATGAGGCTACGCGGCAGCCCCGGTGTTGTCCACGAACGGGGCCACCGTGCGCTCGCGGTCTGTTTCGGTACATGCAACGTAAGTGCCTGCGTGGTAAGGCGTTCTGGGCGAAAAGTGCTAGGATTGGTCGCGCCGCCGTATCCCGGTGGGGAAACCAAGAGGGTTGTAGTGAAGGCCGGTATCCGCATGTCCGCAATGCTTCAGCCCAGGCGTGGCGAGACCCGGTGCCTTCGCTGGGCGCTGCTCTTGTGCTCCATCGCCTGCGCTTCCGCAGCGCAAGCGGCCTGGTTCCACCGCACCGAAGACGGCATCATGGGGACGCGGATTTCCGTCGAGCTGTGGGAGGCAAACAAGCTGCAGGCGGACCAGGCACTGGATCGCGTCTTTGACGAGATGCGGCGCATCGACCAGTCGATGAGCACTTACAAGCCGGAGAGCGAGGTCTCACGCGTCAATGCCACGGCGGCGCAACAGCCCGTCGTCATTTCCGCCGAGCTATTCGATCTGCTGACGACCGCGGTGGAGTACTCGCGAATCACGGGCGGTGCTTTCGATATCACCTACGCCAGCGTGGGGTTCATGTACGACTTCCGCGGGCGGATCAAGCCGACCGACAAGGCCATTGCGGCTGCGTTGCCGACGGTGAATTACCGCTTTCTGGAGCTCGACAAGGCGAAGAGCACGATCCATTTTGCAAGACCCGGAGTCCGTATCGACCTCGGGGGGATCGCCAAGGGACATGCAGTTGACCGGGGCATTGCCATCCTGCAGGGGCTCAGGATCGAGCACGCCTCCGTCACGGCCGGCGGCGATACCCGCATCATCGGTGACCGGATGGGCGCGCCGTGGATCGTCGGGATCCGCCATCCAGATGACAAAAGCAAGGTCATTGCGCGGATTCCGCTGGTCGATACGGCCATCTCGACCTCCGGCGACTATGAGCGGTATTTCGACGAGGGCGGCGTCCGGTATCATCACATCATCGATCCGGCCAGCGGTCATTCGGCGAGCAAAGTGCGCAGCGCGACGGTTCTTGCCGCGACCGCGACGCGCACGGACGGCCTGTCCAAGACGGCATTCGTGCTGGGGGCCGAAAAAGCGATCGAGATTTACGACCGCCTGGGCGATGTCGATGCCATCCTGGTTACACCGGAAGGCAAGGTGTTGTATACCAAGGGCCTGGAAGCGCCGTAGGACGGACTGGGGCCTGCCGTTGTCGGCATGATGGTCTTCGACAAGTGGGGCTCCGGCGCGAAGACTGACTGCGTCAGCAGGCCAGATTTGACTTGCCGGTAGGCCGTCCTATAGCTGGGCGACCTACTTGCCGGCGGCCTTTAGCCTCGCGCGGGCCTCCTGCCGATTTATCCCCTGGCCGCAGGGTACGACGGCAGGCCGGTTTAAGTGACTAATTCGGACAGGCGGACGAGAACAAAATGAACAAGATTCTCTGGGGATTGGTTGCCATTGTGGGGGCGGTTGCGCTCTCGGGCGTCGCGTTGTACCGCGGGGAGTCGATCAACGCGCTGTGGCTCGTGGTCGCTGCGATCTGCGTCTACGCGATCAGCTATCGGTTCTATGCGGCCTGGATCGCGACCAAGGTGCTGATGGTCGATCCGTCGCGGCCCACCCCGGCGCAGCGTCTCGAGAACGGCCGCGACTTCGTGCCGACTGATCGCTGGATCGTGTTCGGTCATCACTTCGCTGCGATCGCGGGTCCCGGCCCGCTCGTCGGCCCGACGCTCGCTGCCCAGTTCGGCTACCTGCCCGGAACACTGTGGATCCTGATCGGCGCAGTGCTCGGCGGCTGCGTGCAGGACATGACGATGCTGTTCATCTCGACTCGCCGCAATGGCCGCAGTCTTGGCCAGATGGCGCGCGACGAGCTCGGCCCCATCGGCGGTTTCGCGGCACTGATCGGCACGCTGCTGATCATGATCATCCTGATCGCCGTGCTGGGGTTGGTCGTCGTCAACGCGATGCGCAACAGTCCCTGGGCAACCTCGACCGTGTTCGCGACGATTCCGATCGCGATCCTGATCGGGCTGTACCTGCGCAACATCCGGCCCGGTCGCGTGATTGAAGCGTCGCTGATCGGCTTCGCGCTGCTGCTGGCCGCGGTGTGGGGCGGCGGCTGGATCCAGAATGCGCCCATGGTGCGCGAGTGGTTCAACTTCGACGGCGTGCCGCTCGCGTGGTTCGTCATCGGCTACGGTTTCGTTGCCGCCATCCTGCCCGTGTGGTTGCTGCTCGCTCCCCGCGACTACCTGTCGACTTTCCTGAAGATCGGCGTCGTGCTGCTGCTGGGAGCGGCGGTGTTCATCATGCGTCCGGAGATCCACATGCCGGCCATTACCCAGTTCGTCGACGGTACGGGGCCGGTGGTCGCAGGCAAGGTATTTCCGTTCGTCTTCATCACGATTGCGTGCGGCGCCATCTCGGGCTTCCACGCGCTGATCGCGAGCGGCACCACGCCGAAGCTGCTCGGCAACGAACGCGACATCCGCCTGATCGGCTACGGCGCAATGGCGATGGAATCATTTGTTGCCATCATGGCCATGATCGCCGCGACGCTGCTCGAGCCCGGCGTCTACTTCGCCATCAACAGTCCCACCGGTATCGTCGGAGCCACGGCGCAGCAGGCTGTCGCCACCATTTCCGGATGGGGTTTCCCGGTCGGCGTCGAGCAAATGGATAAGCTGGCCCGCGATATGGGCGAGAGCACACTGTTTGCCCGCACGGGAGGCGCGCCATCGCTCGCGGTCGGCATGGCCAGTATTCTTGCATCGGTGTTCGGCCAAGGGCTGTTGGCGCTCTGGTATCACTTCGCGATCATGTTCGAGGCCGTCTTCATCCTGACGACCGTGGATGCCGGCACGCGCGTCGGCCGCTTCATGCTGCAGGACCTGCTCGGCCAGGCCTGGGAGCCGCTTGGCCGGACCTCCTGGTATCCCTCTGTCCTCATCTCCAGCGCGCTGGTCGTGGCGGGCTGGGGGTACTTCCTGTACATCGGCGTCATCGATCCGAATGGCGGCGTCAATATCCTGTGGGCGCTGTTCGGCATCTCCAACCAGATGCTGGCGACCATCGCGCTGTGCGTCGTCACCGGCGTGCTCATCAAGCAGGGCCGTGTGCGCTACGCGTGGGTCACCGTGCTGCCGATGGCGTGGCTCGCCATCGTCACGACCACCGCTGCCTGGCAGAAGCTGCTATCGACCGATCCCCGCATCGGCTTTCTCGCCGGCGCCAACGACCTGGCTGCCAAACTGGATGCAGGGGTGTTGTCCGAGGCGGCCGCACGGGCAGCCCCGCAGCTGATCTTCAACCAGCGCCTCGATGCCGCGCTGACCGTGTTCTTCGTGCTCGTGCTGTGGGTGATCATTCTGGATACCGCCCGCGTCAGCTGGCGTTTCCTTCAGGGGCTGCCCGTGCCGCCGTCGTCCGAAGTTCCACACTCGCTCGGTGGTGCCGCCGCCGCAGGAGCCCGTCCATGATTTCCATGGCCACCAGGCGGTTACGCCTTGCCTGGCAGTTTGTCAGAACGCTTGCCGGTGACGATGCTTACGACCGCTACCAGGAACACCAGCATCGGTACCATGCCGACCGGCCGGCCATGGATCGCAAGGCGTTCTACCTCCATTCGCAGCAACAGAAATGGAGCGGCGTGAACCGCTGCTGTTAGGGAGCTCCCGCAGAGGTTTCCCGGCGGTCCCCGAGCCCAAGTGGACGGGAGCATCGGCAAGCGGGGAGGCCTGCCAACCGGAGACGATAACCCTGCCTGCTGGTCCATTCCTGCCTCGGTGCTGCCGGCCTTCAGGGATTCCGGGCCTTCTGTACCGACCCGCCGCCGCGACAAGGGGCGCTGTGTATAATGCGCCGCTCAAATCCCTGCCCTCCCCTCCCCCCGGAATAGGAATACCCAGATGGAATGGTTGATCTCGAGCGCCGCCGCACAGGCAACGGGCATTGCCGCCCCGGGTAACGCACTGATGCAGATGGCACCGCTCGTGCTCATTTTCGTCGTGTTCTACTTCCTGCTGATCCGCCCCCAGGCCAAGCGCGCGAAGGAGCACAAGGCCCTGATCGCGTCCTTGAGTGCGGGTGACGAGGTCGTGACCGGCGGCGGGATCCTTGGCAAAGTCACCGAAGTTTCAGAGCAGTTCCTCGTCGTCGAGGTGGCCGAGGGCGTCCGCGTGAAGGTGCAGCGGCACACGGTGACGCAGGTTCTGCCCAAGGGCTCCGTCAAGAGCGCCTGAAACGCCCCCGGCCCTGCACAAGCACACCGAACCGCACCATGTACCGTTTTCCACTCTGGAAGCACCTGCTCGTCCTGGTCCTCGTCGTGGTCGGGCTGCTGTTCGCATTGCCGAATGCATTCGGCGAGGATCCCGCCTTGCAGCTTGCCCGCGATGATCGCGCGGCGATGGACGATGCCGCCCAGCAGCGGGTCCTCGGCATTCTCTCTGCGGCAACCATTCCGGTCGCCTCGGCTCACATTGAGGATGATCGCCTTGTCGTCCGGTTTCCGGACGTTGATCAGCAACTGAAGGCCCGCGACGCCATCCTTGATACGGCGAACTCGGAGTACCTGATCGCACTGACCAATGCGCCGCGCACGCCAGCCTGGCTGCGCAGCATGGGTTTCAAGCCGATGAGCCTGGGACTGGACCTGCGCGGCGGCGTCTATTTCATGTACGAAGTGGATGTCCAGGGCGCGGTCCGCCAGCTGCTCGAGCGCCTCGATCGGGACTTCCGCACGCTGTTGCGGGATCAGCGCATTCCCTATACGAACCTTGTTGTAGACCGCACCACGCTGCGCGTGGTGTTGCGCCAGGCGACTGATATGCCGGCGGCAATCAAGGCCATGCAGGGGCAGGATGCCACGCTGACCGTATCGCGCGACGACGCTGCCACGGAGCCCACCATCCTCGTGCAGCTGACCCCGGAACAGGTGAAGGTCCGCCAGGATTTCGCGATCCAGCAGAACATCACGACGATGCGCAATCGCGTGAACGAGCTTGGCGTGTCGGAGCCCATCGTCGCGCGGCAGGGCACCGATCGAATCGTGATCCAGCTGCCGGGCGTGCAGGATCCGAATGAAGCAATCCGCGTACTGGGCGCGACGGCTACGCTTGAGTTCCGCCTGGTAGACGAAGTCGCTGATCCGTACGAGGCGGAGCGTACCAAGCGCATCCCCCTTGGTAGCAAGCTCTACCAGCGTCGCGAAGGGGGTCCTGTCCTGCTCAAGCGCGATGTCATCGCGTCTGGCGACCAGCTCACCGACGCCACGAGCGCGTTCGTCGAAGGCCAGTCAGCCGTCAGCGTGAAGCTGGATGGCCCGGCGGGCGCGAACATGTTGAGGACCACCACGGAAAATCTCGGCAAGCCGATGGCGGTGGTCTACATCGAAAAGAAGCGGCTGCTCGAAGGCGAGCGCTGCAACGGTACGCGGATCGGTACCGATTGCACCGAGGAAGAGGTCATCAGCGTCGCCACCATTCGTGGCGTGTTCTCGTCCAGCTTCCAGATCACGGGCCTGCAGTCATCCGAGGCGAGTGAGCTGGCCTTGCTGCTGCGTGCCGGGTCCCTGGCGACGCCGCAGTACATCGTCGAACAGCGGACCGTGGGCCCCAGCCTCGGCCAGGACAACGTTTCCGCCGGCATGATGGCCATGGCCATCGGCATGGCGCTGACGTTTTCGTTCATGATCGTTTATTACACGGGATTCGGCCTGATCGCCTGCGTCGTGCTGATCGCCAACGTCGTGCTGCTGGTCGCGGCCATGTCGATGATGCAGGCTTCCCTGTCGTTGCCTGGCATCGCCGGCATCGTGCTGACGATCGGCATGGCGGTGGACGCGAACATCCTGATCTACGAGCGCATTCGCGAAGAGCTGCGCATCGGCAATTCGCCCCATGCGGCCATCAACGCCGGCTTCGACAAGGCTTTCTCCGCCATCGCGGACTCCAATGTCACGACGTTGATCGCCGGCATCGTGCTGTTTGCGTTTGGCACAGGCCCCATCAAGGGGTTTGCGGTGACGCTGATCATCGGCATCGCGACGTCGCTATTCACGGCGATCCTCGGCAGCCGTTCGCTCATCGATCTCATCTGGGGCCGGCGCCGCCAGCTCAAGACCTTGCCGGTCTAGCCGCCGGGAGAACCTGACATGGAATTTTTCAAGAAGACGCCCCGCATCCCGTTCATGGGGAAGCGGGCGTGGTGCTACGGGTTTTCCACCTTCCTCATGGTGGCGACGCTCGTACTGTTGGTCACCCGCGGTCTGAACTTCGGCATCGACTTCACGGGCGGCGTCGTACTCGAGCTCGCGTACCCCGACACCGCGGACCTCGACAAGGCCCGCGCTGCCGTCTCCGAGGCCGGCTTCCCGGAGGCACAGATCCAGAACTTCGGCACTTCGAGGGACATCCTGGTGCGGGTATTGCCGAGGGAAGGCGAGGACGTCGTCCAGATCGCCACCGAGATCACCGATGCGCTGCGCGCGGCGCAGGCGGGCATCGAGTTGCGGCGTACGGAAGTGGTCGGTCCCCAGGTGGGGGAGGAGCTTACCGAGCAGGGTGGTCTCGCCATGCTGTTCACGTTCATCCTGATCCTGATCTATATCGGCTTCCGCTTCGAGAAGAAGATGGGGGTGAGCGCCGTCATCGCCGCGATCCACGACCCCATCGTGATCCTCGGATTCTTCGCGCTGACGCAGATGCAGTTCGACCTGTCGGTACTCGCAGCCATCCTCGCGGTCATCGGCTACTCGATCAACGATACCGTCGTGGTGTTTGACCGAGTCCGCGAAGTCTTCGTCGCGTCCCGCAAGAAGACATCCGCGGAAATGATCGATTCCGCCGTCAATGAAACACTGTCGCGCACGGTGATGACCAGCGTAGCGACACTGATCGTCGTCGCTGCACTGTTTATTTTCGGTGGCGAGGCCCTGAAGGGATTCTCGGCCGCCATCCTCGTGGGCGTCGTCATCGGCACGTATTCGTCGATCTTCGTGGCCGGCGCGCTCGCACTCGACATGAAGCTCAAGCCGACCGACTTGATGCCGCCGGTGCGTGACGACAAGGAGCTCGACGCCATTCCATGAGGCGTGGGGTGTGTCCTCGCGCCAGTTTTCAGCTGGGCTGGAGTTCCGTCGTTGCTTGCTCATATGGCGCCCCCGTTAGCCGATTGAACAACTGTCGCAGTCAGCTGTCTGCCACTGATAGAGATGCAACGAGACCCCTGTCGATCGACCTGACACGCGGGGCTCCTTCTGACGGAGATCAATGATGGAACTGCTTGCTGATCCGCAGACGTGGCTCGCCTTTGCGACGCTGACGGCGCTCGAAATCGTCCTCGGCATCGACAACATCATCTTCATTTCCATCCTGGTCGGGCGACTGCCCCCCGAACAGCGCGCCCGCGGGCGCACGATTGGCCTCGCGCTCGCGATGCTCACGCGCATCCTGCTGCTGCTGTCGATTACCTGGGTCATGAGTCTGGGTGCGGCGCTCTTCACGTTCATGGACAAGGGATTTTCCGGGCGTGACCTGATCCTGGTCGGCGGCGGCCTGTTCCTGCTCGCCAAGAGCACACTGGAAATCCATACCAGCCTCGAAGGTGAGGAGCACGACCACGCGGTGGGTGCGGCACGTGCGAGCTTCGTCAGCGTCATCACGCAGATCGCGATCATCGACATCGTCTTCTCGCTCGACTCCGTGATCACGGCCGTCGGCATGGCAGATCGCGTCGAAGTCATGATCGCCGCCGTGATGGCCGCTGTCGTCGTCATGATGTTCCTCGCCGGGCCGATCTCCGATTTCGTCGATCGGCACCCTACCATCAAGATGCTGGCACTCTCGTTCCTGATACTGATCGGTGTCGCGCTCGTCGGTGAGGGCTTCGGCTTCCATATCCCGAAAGGCTACGTGTACTTCGCCATGGCCTTCTCGGTGGCAGTTGAAATGCTCAATATCCGCATTCGCGGCAAGCAGCATGACGAGCCGGTGAAGCTGCGCAAGATCATTGACGACGAGGACGAACCGTCGAAGTAGCCAGCCCGCTCCCGACGCCGCCAGCGGGTGTTTGATCAGCCAGGCAGTGCTGCCCGGTTCTGATGCGAGTTTGCTTGGGCGATGCCTCGTCGGGGTGCGTCGCTCAGCCATGAATGTGCGCAGGATCTCGCGGAGTGGATCCTCGTCTCTTCCAGTCGAGTCTCATTTTCAGGCCATCCTTCCGTCCTGCGGAGTGTCGCCGTATGATCGGGCGACCACTCAACGAGGGGCCTTCATGAACTGGCGCATCAAGTCTCTGGATGATTCGTTGGCACTCGCGGAAAAGCGCGGTCTGCATCGGACCCTCGGGGGGTTCCAGTTGATGATGCTGGGTGTGGGGGCGGTGATCGGCACGGGCATCTTCGTGCTGACGGCCGAGGCGGCACAGAAGGCCGGCCCGGGCATGATGCTGTCTTTCGTGATTGCCGGGTTCGTCTGCGCCGTGACCGCACTCTGTTATGCCGAGCTGTCATCGATGGTGCCGGTGTCGGGATCCGCGTACACCTATTCGTACTCCGTGCTGGGCGAAGTCGTTGCCTGGGTCGTCGGGTGGGCGTTGATCCTTGAATATGCCGTCGCGGCCAGCGCAGTGTCGGTGGGTTGGTCGAACTATTTCATTCCGCTGGTCGAGCGTTCATTTGATGTCGATATTCCCGTCTTCCTGAGTCGCGGCTATTACTCGGGCGGTCCCGGTGGGTTGATCAATCTTCCCGCCGTCTGCATCGCGTTGCTCGTGACCTGGTTGTTGCTGATCGGCACGCGCGAGAGCGCCCGCGTCAATGCCGTGCTGGTGTCGATCAAGATCATCGCATTGACCATCTTCATCGTGTTGTCAGTGCCGGTGATGCAGATGGATAACTTCGAGCCCTTTGCTCCCCTCGGGTTCGGTGGCATCAGTGCGGCCGCCGCATCCATCTTCTTTGCCTACGTCGGCTTCGACGCCGTGTCGACCGCCGCGGAGGAAACCAAGAATCCGCAGCGCAACCTGCCGATCGGGCTGATCGGGAGCCTTGTCATCTGCACGATCTTCTACCTGCTGGTGGCCGCTGGAGCGATCGGTTCGATTGGCGCGCAGCCCGTCCTCGATGCCGCCGGTGCAGGGCTTGCTCCTGGTAGCCGCGAGATGGGAGAGGTCTGCGCACAGGCCGTCAACTCGGGAGCACTGGCCTGCAGCGACGAACCACTTGCGCATGTTCTCCGCCAGCTTGGATGGGAGCGCGTTTCCCGGCTGATCGGACTTGCTGCGTTCCTGGCGCTGCCGTCGGTAATCCTGATGATGCTGTTCGGCCAGACGCGGATCTTCTTCGCCATGTCGCGCGATCGCCTGCTGCCCGATGTGCTGAGCGACATCCACCCGAAATACAAGACGCCGCATGTGGTGACACTGATTACGGGTACGTTCGTGACGGCGGCGGCAGCCTTCTTTCCCGTCGGCAAGCTGGCGGACATTTCGAACAGTGGAACGCTGTTTGCGTTCTTCACCGTGGCACTCGGGGTCATGGCGCTGCGCAAGTCAGACCCTGACCGCACTCGCCATTTCCGGACCCCGTTCGTCGGGGTCGTCGGTCCGCTGGCGTTGCTTGGGTGTGCGTACCTGTTCGTCTCGCTGTCGCTCTATACCCAGCTGCTCTTCGTCGGCTGGACGGTATTCGGTCTCATCATCTACAGGTTTTACGGATATCGCCGCAGTCCGTATGCGTCGGTCCGTGAGCAATGAGGCGCTACGGGCTCGATGGTGGGGTTACGCGTGCGGACCTGCGAGTGGGGGAGCTACGTTGACACAGTCGCTGCCGCGTTCCTTTTCCGTGACCTTGCTGGCCTGGGTCACGATCATTCCGGCGGCCTTTGGTGTCCTGATCAGCCTGGTGCAGAACGCTCTCTTTGCGACGTTCATGTCACCTGAGCAACTCGAGCAGCTCTTTGCCCTGCTGCCACCCGGCATGGAAGCGGTGCCGCGAGTTTCCTTTGACACGCTGCGCATCGTGCTGCTCGCGTTCCTCGCATTGTCTGTGATCTTCCTTGCGACGGGGATCGGCCTGCTCAGGCGGCGCAACTGGGCCCGCGTCGTGTTCATCGCCGCCGTTGCGCTCGGTACGCTCTACAGCGTAGTCACTTACTTCTTTCTGGATACGACAGCGGATCTGTCGGCGATGATCCCGCCCGCCTCTTTTAACGGTTCGCAGGTGGACCTTGCGTCGATCATGGTGATGGTGCGAACCGCCACGACCGTCCTGACCGCCGTCTTCACTGCGCTGAACCTGTGGCTGATCTGGTGGCTGTGGTCGCCTGTCATCCGCGCAGAGTTCCGCCGCCCCTAGGCGTTGCGCAACTCTGTGGGCACGAACGGCTTCAGCAGCTCCACGAGCGCCGGGTAGACCTTTGGCGTGCCTGCAATCACGTGGCCGCCCTGGGTGTACTCGCCACCGGTCATCGTGCCGACCAGGCCACCGGCTTCGGTAATCAGCAGCGTCCCTGCGGCAGTGTCCCATGGCGACAGCCCCATCTCCCAGAAGCCGTCGAGTCGTCCCGCTGCAACGTATGCCAGGTCGAGCGCGGCGGCTCCCGCATGACGACAGCCGGCGGTGTTCTGCGTGACGGCGCGGAACATGTTGATGTACTCCTCGAGCCACTGGCTGTTCTCTCGATGGGGAAAGCCGGTGCCGATGAGCGAACGTTCCAGTCCAACCTGTCGGCTGACACGGATACGTCGTCCGTCGAGCTGCGCCCCGTCACCCCGCGAGGCGGTGAAGAGCTCCTGGCGCAAGGGGTCGTACACCACGCCGTGCTCGAGGCGCCCGCGGCGCTGCAGGGCCAGCGAGACGGCGAATTGCGGGAATCCGTGCAGGAAGTTGGTAGTGCCGTCGAGCGGATCGACGATCCACAGGAACTCGTCGTCGCCCGACCGACCGCTCTCCTCCGCGAGGAAGCCGTGGTTCGGGTAGCTCTGGCGAATCGTTCCGATAATTTCCTGCTCCGCCAGATGGCCGATTTCGGTGACGAAATCGCTCTTACCATTGGGCCGGACTTCGAGGTTCTGCACCCGGTTCAGGTTGCGGAAAATGACGTCACCGGCACGGCGGGCGGCCTTGACGGCAAGGTTGAGCATCGGCTGCATGGAATCCTCGAAGCGGTTTTGGCAAAGAGCGGAGGGCGCGCAGCCCTCTGGAGGCGGGTAGGATAGCAGGAGCGCAGAGGGGAGGAAGAGGATAGGGGATAGGGAATAGGGAATAGTCATAACCAGGTGGTTGCACACCTGATGTCGTGCAAACTCTGATTTCGCTCGGCTTCGGATCTTCCTCTACTCCACGCTATCCCCTATCCCCTATCCCCTACCGCCTGTTTTCCCGACTCATGCCCCATCCCATCCGCATCGTACTGGTCGAAACCAGCCATCCAGGCAATATTGGCGCTGCCGCCCGTGCCATGAAGAACATGGGCCTTACGGAATTGCACCTGGTGAGTCCTCGGGTGTTTCCCGATGCCGAGGCCACGGCGCGCGCCGCCGGAGCGGACGACGTGCTGCAGGCGGCCATCGTGCATGACCGGCTCGACACCGCGATTGCCGATTGCGGGCTCGTGGTAGGCACCAGTTCCCGGCACCGCCACCTGCCCTGGGACCTCGTGGAACCGCGTGAGTGCGCCCAGCGCGTGGCGGCTGCCGCCCAGGCCAAACCTGTGGCGGTGTTGTTTGGATCAGAGCGCATTGGCCTGACAAATGAAGCGCTGATGACGTGCAACCTGCTCGTCACGATCCCGACTGACGCAGCCTACAGTTCGCTGAACGTGGCCATGGCAGTGCAGCTGGTGAGCTATGAGCTCTGGATGGCGCTGCGTCCGGGCGAGCCTGCGCCGCGCGAACGCGACGTGCCGCTCGCCACTGCCGATGAGATGGCGCGTCTCTACCAGCACATCGAGGAGGTGCTCGCGGAGATCGACTTCCGCGACAGGACCGGCGGTGGCTTCCTGATGGCGCGCATCCGGCGATTGTTCAATCGCGCACAGGTGGACCAGAACGAGCTGAATATCCTGCGTGGTATCCTCACTGCAGTGCAGTCCCGCCGCCGGATTGCCGGTTCCAAGTCCGTGACCGGACATTCCGGAAGCAGCTCATGACGACCGCCGCGACTTCTCCTGTTCCTGCCGTGCCGCCTGCGTATCTCGACTACGCAGCCACCACGCCGGTCGACCCCCGAGTGGCGGCGCTCATGTGCGAGTGCCTCATGTCGCAGGACCTCTGTGGCAATCCTTCATCGACGGGGCACGCGTTCGGACGCCGTGCGCGAGCACTTGTGGAAGCCGCGCGACGGCAAGTCGCTGCGCTTCTGAATGCGCGGCCGGAAAGCATCGTGTGGACGTCGGGTGCCACCGAATCGAACAATCTCGCGTTGCTGGGGGCCGCGCGCTTCAATGCTGCCCGTGGCCGGCACATCGTTTCTGCCCGCACGGAACACAAGGCGGTGCTCGATCCCTTGAAGCGACTGGAGCGAGAGGGATTCTCCGTCACGTACCTCACGCCCGACCGCGACGGCATCGTGCAGCCGGGGCAGGTTTTCGAGGCCTTGCGTCCCGACACGGTGCTGGTGTCGCTGATGCATGTGAACAACGAGACGGGTGTGATCCAGGACATCGGTGCCGTCGGCGCGGCCTGCCGCGAGCGGGGCATCCTGTTCCATGTCGATGCGGCGCAGAGCGCCGGCAAGGTGCTGATCGATGTGGAGGCGCTCGGTGTCGGCCTGATGTCGTTGACCGCGCACAAGGTGTACGGCCCCAAGGGCGTGGGCGCTCTGTACCTGCGTCGTCGTCCGCCGCTCGGACTCACACCGCTGATCGAGGGAGGAGGGCAGGAGGGCGGGCTGCGCTCCGGCACGCTGGCCACGCATCAGATCGCGGGCATGGGACTCGCGTTTGAACTGGCTGCTCGTGAAGGCGTTGCTGACAGCGCGCGGGTCACCGGGTTGCGCGAGCGCTTGTGGCAGGGAATCAGTGCCATCGGTGGCGTGCGCCTGAACGGTCATCCGGAGCGGCGCATCGCCGGTGTCCTGAATGTCGCATTCGGCGATATCGAGGGCGAAAGCCTGCAGTTCAGCCTACGCGATCTGGCGGTGTCCGCCGGCGCGGCGTGTTCCTCGGAATCGGAGGAGCCTTCCTATGTGTTGCGAGCGCTCGGGCTCAGCGATTCAGAGGCGCGTAGCTCGCTGCGGTTCAGCCTCGGGCGATTCAGCACGGCAGCCGAGGTCGACTTTGCCATCGACTGTGTGCAGCGTGAGGTGCCACGGTTGCGGTGCTTGGCGCCGAGTTCCCCGGGACGGCCGTAGCCGACATGACTGCCGAGCAGGATTTCCCCGTAGCGTCGCCTGACTACAGTGATCTGGTTGTCGAGCATTTCGACCGACCTCGCAACGCGGGTGAGTTGCCTCCAGGGCCCGGCATCCGCCGGACTCATTCGGGGAACCGGGCGGCAGGTGCTGAGGTCTCCTTGAGTGTCCGGATCGCGGGGAGCGAGGTTGCCGAAGTCCGCTTCCAGGCGTTCGGGTGTCCGCATTTTCTGGCTGCGGCCTCGCTTGCGACGGAGCGGTTGCCGGGGCTGCCCATCGCGGCATTGGCCGTCTGGACGGCGAGGGAACTGGGCCGCGACCTTCGGGTGCCGGTTGAAAAACGCGGTCGACTCCTCATTCTGGAAGATGCCGTGCGTGCGGCGGCGCAATAGTCGAAACGATCGGTGTATATTCAATTCCATGCCTATCTCCCTGACCGCCTCTGCTGCCAACCGGGTCCGGACCTTCCTCGCGAATCGCGGGAAGGGCGTGGGATTGCGGTTGGGCGTCAAGCAGACCGGCTGCTCCGGGTATGCGTACGTGGTCAATTACGCCGATGCGGTCGAGAACAACGACGTCGTGTTCGACAATCAGGGCGTCAAGGTCATCGTTGACCGGGATAGCCTGGGCTACATCGATGGCACCGAGGTGGACTTCGTCAAGGAAGGCCTGAACGAGGCGTTCCGCTTCCGGAATCCCAACATCAAGGGCGAGTGCGGCTGCGGCGAAAGCTTCACCGTCTGATCCGCCCTCCTCGGGGTGGCGCTCTAACCCCCTGTTTATATTATAGTTGTTGCCCTCTTTCCGGCTGTGCTGGCGGGCCAGTAGGCGGCCATCCTCGGCGGTTTGGTGCGGGCCTGCGACAAACCCAATTGCCACCCGCGTGCAGAATCAACGAGTTGCGCCCCGCCGCTTTTGAACCGACGTGTCTGATCCCAAGCTAACAGGTTGCTGCAAAAGGGTTTTGCCGCATCCTGTTAGCAGGTAAACTTCGCGGCTCGAAAATCCCAAGCCCGGCGCCTGGAAATCGGGTTCCCCTTTGCTCACAAGGGATCTCGGCCCCTCGCGCCGGTCTATCTCCCACCGCTGGCCGTCACTGGCCACTCAAGTCTTAAGGATCGCAAAGTCCATGGCGCTCGAACGCACCCTGTCCATCGTCAAGCCCGACGGCGTAAAGAAGAACCTCATCGGCGCGGTCTACGGCCGCTTCGAACAGGCCGGCCTGCAGATCATCGCTGCCCGCATGACCAACCTGTCGCAGAAACAGGCTGAAGGCTTCTATGGCGTCCATCGCGAACGCCCGTTCTTCAAGGATCTCGTCAAGTACATGACGTCGGGTCCCGTGATCGTGCAGGTGCTCGAAGGCGACAACGCCGTGCTCAAGCACCGTGACCTCATGGGTGCCACGGATCCCAAGAAGGCGGCGCCGGGCACGATCCGCGCCGATTTCGCCAGCAGCATCGAAGAGAACGTGGTGCACGGTTCCGACAGCGCCGAGAACGCCGCGAATGAAATCGCGTACTTCTTTGCGGCCTCGGAGCTTTGCCCCCGCTAACGGCCGGCAGCCTGACTTCGCCATGACCGACACAGCCATTGCCACCGACGCTCGCGTCAACCTGCTCGGGTTGACGCGCTCGGAGCTTGAGGCGTTCGCGAGCAGCATCGGCGAAAAGCCGTTCCGCGCGCGGCAACTCATGAAGTGGCTGTACAAGCGCTCGGTGGCGGAATTCGGGCAGATGACCGACCTCGCCAAGGACTTCCGTGCGCGGCTCGCAACCGTCGCGGAAGTTCGCGTTCCCGAAGTGCTGCTGCGACAGTCCTCGGCCGACGGTACGCGCAAGTGGCTGCTGAGCATGGACGGCTCCGGCAACGCGAGCCAGGCCATCGAGATGGTGTACATCCCTGAACCCGGCCGCGGCACGCTGTGCATTTCCAGCCAGATCGGCTGTGCGATGGACTGCTCGTTCTGTTCCACCGGGCAGCAGGGCTTCAACCGCAACCTGTCGGTTGCCGACATCGTCGGCCAGGTGTGGCTCGCCAATCGCGAGCTCGGCAACGCGGACCAGTTCGCGGGCACCACGGCCTTTCGGGTCATTACCAATGTCGTCTTCATGGGGATGGGTGAGCCGCTCGCGAACTATCGCAGCATCGTCCCCGCTGCCGAGATCCTGATGGACGATCTGGGCTTCGATATCTCGCGTCGTCGCGTCACCGTCAGCACATCCGGCCTCGTGCCGCAGATGCGCAAGCTTGCCGAAGAGACGAACTGCGCACTCGCCGTCTCGCTGCATGCGCCGAACGACGCACTGCGCGACGAGCTCGTGCCGATCAACCGCAAGCACCGGATCGCCGAGTTGCTCGAGGCTTGCTGGTACTACGTCGAGCGGCAGAACGCGCGTGGCATCACGTTCGAATACGTCATGCTCGATGGCGTCAACGACAAGCCTGAGCACGCGTACGAACTCGCCGAGCTTCTCCGCGGCAAGCCGGGAAAGGTGAACCTGATTCCGTTCAATACGTTCCCGGGAACGCAATACAAGCGTTCAACGGCCGCCGCGATCGAGCGGTTCCGCGACATCCTCAACTCTCACGGCGTGATCGCAACCACCCGTCGCACGCGCGGCGATGACATCGATGCCGCGTGCGGGCAGCTGGTCGGCCGGGTTCGCGACCGCACGACCGTGCGCCTCGGATCCAAGGTCATGTCCGTCTCGGTGCAGTCATGAAGTCTGCAGTTCCCGTATTCGTCCTTGCACTCTGTCTGCTGGCGGGCTGTGTCGCCAGCGCGCCCAACCAGCCGCCCAAAGCGGCCAACAAGGTGTCGAGTCAGGACCTTGATCAGGCTGCCATCTACAACACGCAGCTCGCAGTCGACGCGCTGAGGAAGAACAACCTCCAGGAAGCCAAGGACAAGATCACTCGCGCACTCGAGCAGGATTCACGCAATGCCGAGGTCCAGGCAGCGGCAGGCCTCATCTACGAGCGCCTGGGTGATGACCGCCAGGCCGACACGCATTATTTGCGTGCACTGTCGCTGGCGCCGAAGAACCCCTCGATCCAGAACAACTACGCGGTGTACCTGTGCCGCAACGGCAACGCGGATCGCGGCCAGAAGATGTTCCTGGAAGCAGCCGCCAATCCGCTCTACCGTACGCCCGAAGCGGCCTTCGTGAATGCAGGCACGTGCGCACGCGGGGCCGGCAACGCGGAACAGGCCGAGCAGCATTTCAGGAAGGCGCTCGGATTGAACCCACGCAATGTGGAGGCGTTGATCCAGTTGGCTGATCTCGAGCTTGCAGCCGGCAACCTGTTGCCGGCCCGCGCGTTCCTTGAACGCTATCTCGCGTTGACGCCTGCCACGGCGCAATCGCTGTGGCTCGGCGTCAGGCTTGAGCGCGCGATGGGCAACCCGCAAACTGCGATGACCTATGGCGACCGGCTGAAGAGCCAGTTTCCGACCTCGGTCGAGACCAGGCAGTTGCTCGACAGCGAACGGGCTTCCCGCTGACGGCGCGGCAGCGTTCGCCGTCCTCATCCCGATCATGACTCAAGAACAGACACCCCAGCCCGTCCGCGGCATGAACGACGTGTTGCCGAGCGAAATAGCGCTGTGGCATCGCCTTGAGGACGCGGCCCGCGCCACCTTTGCGGCTTACGGCTACCAGGAACTGCGCACTCCCATCGTCGAGCGCACCGAGCTGTTCAAGCGGTCCATCGGCGAGTTCACCGATATCGTCGAGAAGGAGATGTACACCTTCATCGACCGCAGCGGCGATTCGCTGACGCTGCGGCCGGAGGGTACGGCTGGTATCGTTCGCGCGATGATCACCAACGGCCTGCTGCACAACCAGAAGAGCCGCGTGTGGCTCAAGGGTGCGATGTTCCGGCACGAGCGCCCGCAGAAGGGCCGCTTCCGGCAGTTTCACCAGATCGATGTCGAGGCCTTCGGCTACGCAGGCCCAGATATCGATGCGGAACTCATCATGATGAGTGCGAGGCTCTGGAAGGAGCTCGGGATCTCGCGCCTTGCGCTCAACCTGAACTCGCTCGGCACTCCCGAGTCGCGGCGTGTCTATCGCGACAAGCTGATCGCCTATTTCAGTGCGTACCGCAGCCAGCTCGACGAGGACAGCCTGCGACGCCTCGAGGGCAACCCCATGCGGATCCTCGACAGCAAGAATCCGGCGATGCAGGACATTGTCGCGCGCGCGCCGCTGTTGACCGAGCACCTCGACCCTGAGTCGGCCGCCCATTTCAGCGGGTTGCGCCAGCATCTCGACGCCGTTGGCATCGCGTATGTGGTCAACCCCCGGCTGGTGCGGGGCCTCGACTACTACAGCCGCACGGTCTTCGAATGGATCACCACCGAACTTGGCTCGCAGGATGCGGTCTGTTCTGGGGGCCGCTACGACGGCCTGGTCACGCACTTGGGAGGGGAGGCCACGCCGGCGATCGGCTGGGCGCTGGGTGAAGAGCGTATCGTGGCGTTGATGCAGGCTCAGGGCATCGGCGCCCAGGGCGGCACGCCGGATGTCTACCTGGTCGTCGTTGGCGAGCGCGCTGCAGCACAGGGACTCTCGCTGGCGGAACGCCTGCGCGACACCGTTCCTGGTCTCTGCATCGAGACGAATGCCGGCGGCGGCAGCTTCAAGTCGCAGCTCAAGCGGGCAGACAAGAGCGGGGCACGCTGGGCGCTGGTGGTGGGCGACGGCGAGGCGGAGCGCGGCGTCGCGGGGCTCAAGTCCCTGCGGACGGATGCGCCGCAGGTCGAGGTCGCCCTGCACCAGCTCGGGCCTGAACTGATGACCCGTCTGGCGGTCAGTACCACGGGCTGACGATTGTTGACGGCGCGCAAGGCGCGCAACGAATTGCACGACAGGCAAGAACGACGGAATTCAAACATGGCAATCGAAGACGATCTGAACGAAGCCGAGCAGGTAGAGCAACTCTTTGCATGGTGGAAGGAGAACTGGGCCTGGCTGCTTTCCGGCATCGCCATTGGCCTGCTGGTCCTCATCGGCTGGTTCTACTGGACCGGCAAACAGGACGCGAACGCCGAACAGGGGAGCATGCTGTATCGACAGCTCGTGGCTGCATCCGACCGCAACGACTTCGGCCGCATGGAAGGCCTGCACGAACAGATCGACAAGGACTACTCCTCGACGCCCTACGCCGACCAGGGCCGTCTGCTCGTGGCACGCATGTACGTCGAAACCGGGGAGTACGAGAAGGCGACGACGTTGCTCCGCCAGGTGGCCGACCAGGCCAAGGATGTGGAGCTGCGCGCCGTTGCCGAGGTCAGGCTGGCCCGGGTGCTGATCCAGATGGACAAGTCGGAAGACGCCATTGCGTTGATGAAGCCCGATGCGGCGGGCGCATTCACGGCCATTCAGCAGGATGTCCGTGGTGATGCCTATTTCGCCAAGGGCGACATGGAGGCCGCGCGGGCGGCGTATGCCGCGGCGTTGGCGGCGGTTCCGGCGCTCTCGCCCGACGAGCGGCAGATTGTGGAACTCAAACTGCAGGATCTCGCGGCGGAAGCGGGCGCTACCGTTCCTGCACAGGAACAGGCTGCCCCATGAAGAAGCTGCTTGCCGCGCTGGCTGCTCTCGCCATCCTCGCCGCCTGTTCCGACAGCAAGAAAGGCCAGGAGCCGCCCGCCGAGCTCGTCGATATCAAGTCGCAGCTGGTCATTCAACGTGAATGGAGCGAGAGCCTGAGCGGCAAGTCAGACCACCTGCGGCTCGCATTGCGTCCGGAAGTGGCTGACGGCGTGGTGTATGCCGGCGGACACAAAGGCGAAGTCGTCGCGCTCAATGCCGAGACGGGTCGGCGCCTGTGGCGCGTCAACACCAAGCTCGCGCTGTCTGCTGGCCCCGGAGTCGGCGACGGTGTCGTGGTCTTCGGCTCGAGCGACGGCAATGTAGTGGCGCTCGATGCGGCGACCGGTGCAGAGCGCTGGCGACATGCCATGTCTAGCGAAGTGCTTGCCAAGCCGCTCGTCACCGATGGTTCGGTTGTCGTCCGTACTGTAGATGGTCGATTGCAGGCCTTGTCGCTCGCCGATGCCGCGCAGCGCTGGGTCATTCAGGAGGCCGTGCCACCGTTGTCGCTGCGAGGGACCGCTCCTGCCCTCCGGGTGGGAGATGCAGTGCTTGCCGGCTTCGACAATGGCAAGGTTGTCGCCGTCGATGTGAAAACCGGTGAGACACTCTGGGGCACGGTCGTCAGCCCGCCGCAGGGCCGGACTGAACTTGAGCGGCTGGTCGACCTCGACTCCGCCATCAAGGCATCAGGCGATGACATTTTCGTGGTGGGCTTCCAGGGCAGGGCAGCAATGCTGGCGCGCGAATCGGGCCAGATCTGGTGGGCCAAGGAGATCTCGAGCTATCGGGGTCTCGGCATGGATGAAACCAATCTCTACATCACCAACGCGAATGGTGGTGTGGTGGCGTTCAAGCGGCGTGATGGCGGCCCGGTGTGGGAGCAGCTCACTGCGCTGCGACTGCGTGGACTCACTTCCCCGGAAGTGGATGGTGACGCAGTGGTCGTCGGTGACTTCGAGGGTTACCTCCACTGGCTGGACAAGAACACGGGCGCGATCATCGGACGCGTCAAGACAGGCGGCGACCGCATCACGAACGCGCCGCTGGTCGCTGGTGGCAGGGTCTACGTGCAAACCGACACGGGCAGGCTTGTAGCGTACAAGTCCACGCCACGGGGATGATGCGGGGAGTCCACAGGGACTGGCGATTGGCGATTGGCGATTGGTGGGATCGGGGAACAACTATGCAGCGTTTATCATCTCGCCGGCCTCCTTGGGGCGCACCTGGCTGCGGCGCTGATTTCACGAGTTCTGGCTCATCGCCAGTCGCTCGTCGCTAGCCGCATCTCGTGCTGCCTGTCCTCGCCCTCGTTGGTCGTCCGAATGTCGGCAAGTCCACGCTGTTCAACGCGCTCACGGGTACGCGTGACGCGCTCGTCGCCGACCTTCCCGGCCTCACGCGCGATCGCAAGTACGGCTATACGCGTGCCGATTTCGCTCCCTGCATCGTCGTCGATACCGGAGGCCTCATCCCGAGCGCGGATGGGGTCGAGCGGCTCATGGCGCAACAATCGCTGCGGGCAGTTGACGAAGCAGACCGCATACTCTTCCTCGTTGACGTCCGTGAAGGATGCACCCCGGCAGACCAGTTCGTCGCTTCGCTGATCCGGCGCAGCGGCAAGCCCGTCATTCTGGTTGCCAACAAGGCAGAAGGGCTCGACGGCAGTACGGCCGGGGCCGATTTCCACCAACTCGGGTTCGGTGAGCCCCAGGCGATTTCGGCCGCCCATGCGTCGGGCCTTGCAGCCCTGATGGAGCGGGCGCTGGAAGGCCTCGAGACCAATGTGTCCGACCTGCCGGACGATCGGGATCGTATCAGCGTTGCGGTCATCGGCAGGCCCAACGTCGGCAAGTCGACCCTGATCAATCGCTTGCTTGGCGAAGAGCGGCTGGTGGCATTCGACCAACCGGGCACCACGAGGGACAGCGTGTTCGTGCCGTTCGAGCGGGAAGGCCGGGAATACACGCTCATCGATACCGCGGGTGTACGGCGCCGGGCGCGCGTCGAAGAGGCTGTCGAGAAGTTCAGCGTGATCAAGGCGCTCCAGGCGGTCGAGTCTGCGAACGTCGTCATCGGTGTCGTCGATGCCCACGACACGGTGGCGGACCAGGATGCCAGCCTGTTCGGCATGGCGGCCGAGCGCGGTCGGGCCCTCATCATCGCGGTGAACAAGTGGGACGGGATTCCGAATGACAAGCGCGAGGAGATCCGGACGGGACTCGATCTCAAGCTGCCGTTCCTCGATTTTGCACCCGTGATGTTCATTTCCGCGCTCCATGGCACCGGCGTGGGCGAACTCCTGCGGGCGGTTGCCCATGCTTTCGATGCCTCGATGCGCGAGATGCCGACGCCGGAACTGACGCGGGTTCTTGAGCAGGCGATCGAGCAGCACCAGCCACCCCTTGTCAGAGGGCGGCGCATCAAGCTCAGGTACGCGCACCAGGGTGGACGCAATCCGCCCGTCATCGTGATCCATGGAAACCAGATAAACCAGGTCCCGGATGCCTATCGCCGTTACCTGATGGGCGTCTACCGCAAGGTGTTCAAGCTGGAAGGGACGCCGGTGCGCATCGAGTTTCGCAGCGACGAGAATCCGTTCGCCGGGCGTCGCAACACGCTGACCCCGAGGCAGCGGCGGTCCAAGACACGGATGATCAAGCGCAACAAGCGGTAGGCAACCGACCCGCGACTGCCAGGATCAAAGACAAGCTGTGCCGCCATAGCGAGGCGCTAGGCGCTCGTAACCATCCGCCATATGGACGCAGACAGCAGGGCGCTACAATCCGGTCATGACTACTCCCGCCCGCCAGTTTGTCGATCTTGAAGAGCCCTTCCAGATGCGCCGGGGCGGGGTGCTCCATGGAGTGAGGCTTGCCTACGAGACGTGGGGCGAACTGAGTAGCGCCCGCGACAACGCGGTGCTGCTTTTTACGGGTTTGTCGCCTTCCGCGCATGCAGCTTCCTCGGTTGCGGATCCGACGCCGGGGTGGTGGGAAGACATGGTGGGGCCGGGCCGGCCCATCGATACCCGCCGCCATTTCATCATCTGCGTCAATTCGCTCGGTAGCCACTTCGGGTCGACGTGCCCGGCCTCGACCAACCCGGCAACCGGCCAGCCCTACCGGCTGACATTCCCGGTGCTGACCGTGGAGGACATCGCCCGCGGCGGTTACGAGGTGATGCGTCATCTTGGTCTTGATCGCGTAGCCTACGTCATCGGCCCTTCGCTCGGCGGCATGACGGCGCTCGCGTTTGCAGCGCTGTTCCCGGACGCACTCACCAACCTCGTGTCGATTTCGGCGGCTGCGTGTTCGACGCCATTCGCGATTGCACTCAGATCCTTGCAGCGCGAAATCATCCGCAAGGACCCGGCGTGGGCCGACGGCAACTATCCCCTGGACCACGGGCCGATCACTGGCATCCGTCTCGCACGCAAACTCGGCATGATCACGTATCGCTCGGCACAGGAATGGCAGGTCCGCTTCGGACGCGAACGCGCCACGCAGGAGCGCAAGCCCGGCGACCCGTTCGGCATGGACTTCGAGGTGGAGGAGTATCTCGAGAGTCACGCGATCAAGTTCACAGGCCAGTTCGACCCGAACGCGTACCTCTACCTGTCGCGTGCCATGGATCTCTTCGATCTCGCGGACCATGGGGACGGATCGGTGGCAGAGGCGCTGCGTCGCTTCAAGGTGCAACGTGCGCTGATCATCGGCGTTGAGACCGACCTTCTATTCCCTGTCGAGCAGCAGCTCGAACTCGCCGAAGGCCTCAAGGCACCGGAGCGGCGCGTGGAGTTCGCCCGCCTGCCATCGCTGCAGGGACACGATTCGTTCCTGGTCGACATGGATCGCTTCCGGCCACTGATTGGCGACGTCCTGCGCGCAGGCGTCTAGGTCTGCTGCAGCTCTCCCTGCCCCGCATGTCTGTTTGCGCCACTGCATCGGCCGGAGTCGACACGCAACGCGAACGCAGGGTTCACTGGTTTGCGCGTACTTGCGGTGCGCAGCCTGCGACGGAAAAACGGCAACCAGCCATGAACAAGCAGAAATCCAAGCTATTGACGCTGGCGGCCTTGGCCATTCTGTACCTCGGCATGCCGGGGCCCCTGCACGCCCAGAGCTGGCGTACCGCGACGCGCGAGCCCGCGGGCCTCGCTCCCGATCCTGCTGCCACGCCTGAGCCGGTTGTCCAGGTCTACGCAGCGCGTGCTGTCAGCTGGCGGGGCTACTTTGGCGCGCATACCTGGATTGCGGTCAAGCCGACGCGGGCCGAACGCTTCACGGTGTACGAGGTACTGGGCTTCCGGCTCTATCGTGGAGGCGATACCGCCGTCGTCGCACGCGAGCGCGCGCCCGACGGTTACTGGTTCGGCAATCGCCCCGAGCTGCTGTCCGACTTGCGCGGCGATGGAGTCGATGACGTCATCCACCGGATTGAAGCCGCCGTAGCCAGCTATCCCTATCCCGGCACCTACCATGTCTGGCCCGGACCCAACTCCAACACGTTCGTGGCCCATGTGCTGCGCGCGGTCCCGGAATTACGGGTCGACCTGCCGTCGACGGCGATCGGCAAGGACTATCTTGGCATCAAGTCCTTCGGCGTCACGCCCAGCGGGACAGGGGGGCAAGTGAGCTTGTTCGGTCTGGCTGGCATCCTGGTCGGCGTTGAAGAAGGGCTCGAGATCAATCTGCTGGGGCTGACATTCGGCATCAATCCCAAGCGTCTCGCACTCAAGCTGCCGATCATCGGCACGCTGCGCCCGGGTGGCGACGCCAAGGCGGCGACCCTGCCACCAAAGTCCGCTGCCGCCTCGACGCTCCGAGCGAACGGCCACTCGACCGTAGCCAACTGAAGCATTTGGCGGCGAGTCAGCGCTTCTTGAACGCCTGCGCCAGCGCGTCGGCCATCGCGCCGTTTCCCTGAGGGTCGGGCGCGCGCGTTCTTGCTGGCGCACGCACATCGCTTCTCTGCCCCGGCCGCGCTTCGTCATTGCGCGCCACCGGCGCCGCATCCAGCTTCATCGTCAGCGCGACTCGTTGACGCTTGATGTCGACCTCCAGCACTTTGACCTTCACGACATCCCCAGCCTTGACGACCTCGCGCGGGTCCTTCACGAAGCGATTCGCAAGCATCGAGATGTGGACGAGGCCGTCCTGGTGCACGCCGATATCGACGAACGCCCCGAAGTTCGCGACGTTGGTGACCACGCCCTCGAGCAGCATGCCAGGTCGCAGGTCTGCAAGGGACTCGATACCCTCCTTGAATTCGGCTGTCTTGAATTCCGGGCGCGGGTCGCGGCCCGGCTTTTCCAGTTCCTTGAGGATGTCGCGGACCGTCGGCAGGCCGAAGCGTTCGTCGGTGTACTTCTCGGCCAGTGCCGACTTGAGCACGCCTGCGTCACCCATGACTGCATTCATCGGGCGCTTGAGGTCGGCCAGGATACGTTCCACGACGGGATAGGCCTCCGGATGCACGGCCGACGCGTCGAGCGGATTGTCGCCCCCGACAACGCGCAGGAAGCCGGCAGCCTGCTCGAACGTCTTGTCACCGAGCCGAGGTACTTTCTTGAGTCCGGCCCGGCTCGAGAAGGGTCCGTGCTCGTCGCGGAATCTCACGATGTTGTCGGCCAGCGTCGCAGACAGGCCGGAAATGCGCGCAAGCAGCGCGACCGACGCCATGTTGACGTCGACACCCACGGCGTTCACGCAATCCTCGACGACGGCATCGAGCGAGCGCGCGAGCTTCGCCTGGTTGACATCATGCTGGTACTGGCCGACACCGATCGACTTGGGGTCGATCTTCACGAGCTCTGCGAGCGGGTCCTGCAAGCGCCGCGCGATGGACACAGCGCCGCGCAGGGTGACATCCAAGTTCGGGAATTCCTTTGCGGCCAGTTCCGATGCAGAGTAGACGGAGGCGCCTGCTTCCGATACCACGATCTTCGTCATCTTCAGGTCGGGCAGTCCGTTGATCAGTTCCGCCGCGAGCTTGTCGGTTTCCCGGGAGGCCGTGCCGTTGCCGATACTGATGAGGTCCACCTTGTGCTTTACGCAAAGCAGGCCGATCGCATGCAGCGCCCCATTCCAGTCGTTGCGTGGCTGATGCGGGTAGACCGTCGCGGTATCGAGCACCTTGCCCGTACGATCGACGACCGCCACCTTCACCCCCGTGCGAATGCCGGGATCGAGACCCATGGTGGCGCGAGGGCCGGCGGGCGCCGCCAGCAACAGGTCGTGCAGATTGCGTGCGAAGACACGGATCGCTTCTTCTTCCGAGCGCTCACGCAGCGCAGTGAACAACTCCGCTTCCAGCATCACGGCCATCTTCATCTGCCAGGCCCAACGCACCGTTGTGCCGAGCCACGCGTCTGCAGGCCGGCTGCGGTCGGCGACGTTGAAGCGGGCCGCGATCTTCAGCTCGCAGGTGTTCATGGGTGCAGTCGCCGTACGCGGGGGCGCCACGGGCTGGTCGAGTTCTTCCGGGAGCTTCAGCGTGACGCGCAGGAACTCTTCCTTGCGGCCGCGGAACAGCGCCAGTGCACGATGTGAAGGTACCGTACGCAGCACCTCCTGGTAGGCGAAATAGTCGCTGAACTTGGCGCCCGCCTCCTGTTTGCCGTCAACGACGGCGGATACGACCATGCCGTTGTCTTCGAGGTACTTGCGCAGGTTGCCGAGCAGCTCGGCATCTTCCGAAAATTGCTCGATGAGGACTTGCCTGGCGCCGTCGAGGGCCGCCTTGACGTCAGGCACGCCCGGATTTTCACCCGCCTCGCTTGTGAATGCCGGCTTCAGGAAGCTCGCCGCTTCGCTCTCTGGAATCAGCGACGGGTCTGCGAGCAGCGAGGTGGCGAGGCCATCGAGCCCTGCCTCGCGCGCAATCTGCGCGCGTGTGCGACGCTTCTGCTTGTAGGGAAGGTACAGGTCTTCGAGCCGCTGTTTCGTGTCGGCCGCTTCGATGCTGGCCCTGAGCGCCGGGGAGAGCTTCTTCTGCTCTTCGATGCTGGCGAGGATCGTGTTGCGCCGCTCCTCGAGCTCCCGCAAGTACACAAGGCGTTCCGCGAGCGTGCGCAACTGCGTGTCGTCGAGGCCGCCAGTCGCCTCCTTGCGGTAGCGTGAGATGAACGGCACCGTCGCGCCTTCGTCCAGCAGCCCTATCGCAGCCGCGACCTGTGACGGTCTGGCGGCCAATTCGGTCGCGATTCGGGATTCGATTGAGGGCAGCATGGGCGTTCAGGTAGACCCGCGGTTTGGAAGGCGAGCTTGAAGAGGCACGCACTATGCAGAAAGCAGGCGAAGCCAACAAGAGTTGACAGGGGTGGTTAATGGGGTAACGGGGTGTCCTGATCCTGCGCAGTGGCGGAGGCAGGAAGGGCCGCGGTGTGCGATAACTTTTCTGTGTCCATGCGCGTCCCATCGATCATCGCCCTGTGCGTGGCCCTGGTGGCTGTCCGTTCGCTTGGGCTGCATTCGCACGTTTCGCACTGGGACGATGACGAACTTGCCGAGCAGAGGCACGCAGCCGTTCATGGTGCACACTCAGGTCACACCACCGCCCTGGAAGCCGGCGCGGACCACATCGAGGCCCACGTCGATCATGGCGATGTCGATCTCGACGAGCCGACCATTGCAACTGCCAAGAGTCTGTTGCTGAAAGCGCCGGTGGCACTCGTCAGCCTGGTCTGCACGGCACTGCTGACTGGTTCATGCCTGTCGTTGCCGCTATCTCAGCCGCCCCACCGGCCGCCGAAGTCCCGTTCGAAGCCGTACCTGTTCCCTCCCTCGCGCGCGCCACCCCACGCGGCCTGAGTGGCTGAGGCTTTCTGCATCCCGCTCGCAGCGGGGTGCCTGTTCCCGGGAGGTACACATGTTCGGTTTGTCGGTTTACCCCGGTGTGGGGGCGTCAGCCAGGTGGCGTCTGGCTGCGCTCGGTCGCATCGGCCTCATCGCCGGTGCAGTCTGCCACCTTGCATCGGCCGCAGGCGCCGAAGCGCCGCAATCGTTTCCTGAAGTCTTTCGCCTTGCGGAGCGAGCCTCACCGAGGCTGAGGGAGGCGGAAGCCCAGGTCGGCGTGGCGGCAGGGCGTTCGCAACAGGCTGCGGCGTGGTTGAATCCACAGCTAGGCATCGAAATTGAGGATTTCGCCGGAACCGGACCCTATCGTGGCTCGTCACAGGCACAGACCACGGTGTCGCTCAGTGAGCCTCTGGAGTTGGGTGGTCAGCGGTCGGCGAGGGTTGCTGCCGGCCGCGCCGAACTCGCCACGGCGCAAGCTAGGCGCGTGCAGGTGCGTATCGACTTCGGATTCGAGCTGGCAATTGCCTATGCGGCCGCAGAAGCAACCCGGACGCGCGTCAGCCTCATGGAAGAAGATCTGGTTCGGGCCCGGGAGACGCTGCGCTCCACAACGGCGCTTGTCGCTGCGGGCAAGGAGGCAGAGTTGCGTGCGCTGCAGGCGGACGCCGCGGCGTCCGCCGCTGAAGCCGACCTGGAAGCCGCGCGAGCGGACGACGTGGCTGCCCTGTCGTCACTCTCCAGCCTGGTCGGTGTCACCGATCCCTTTGGCGGCGTGGGCCCGTCGCTGCTGATCGCGACGCGACCGTTTGCAATAGAGCCACCATCCCCCACCGCCTCGGTCACGGGGCCCGCGATCGTGACTGCCGAAGCCGAGCACGAGACCGCCGAGCGCCGGCTGCAGGTAGAGCAGCGACGGGCAATCCCGACCCCGTCACTGACCGTGGGTGCGCGACGGCTGGCGGGTGACGATGCCACTGTCTGGGTTGCGGGTGTTTCGATCCCGGTGCCGCTGTTTGATCGCAATCGAGGCGGTATTGCGGCAGCCCGCGCTGAACTCGATGCCGCCGGCGCGCGCTTGCGGGCGACCCGACTCGACACGGCGGCGGCATGGCGATCCGCTTCTGCGCAGGCCGCTGCGGCCCACAGCCGCCAACTTGCCGCGGACAAGGCGGAGACGTCCGCAGGAGAAGCCTATCGGCTTGCGGGCATTGGCTACGATGCTGGACGTACCCCGCTGTACGAACTGTTGACGACGAGGCGCGCGCTGACCGATGCGCAGTTGCGTTCCCTGGATACCCGTCTCGCCCGCCTGCGCGCGGAAGCTTCACTTGCCCGCATCGAGGGGCGCGTTCCCTTCATAGAGTAGACAACCATGATGGATGCCGATCGAAACAGTCGTTGGGTCCTGGTTGCAGGTGGATTGCTCGTTGCCGGTGGCCTGGGCTTTGGCCTTGCGCAGCTGACTGGAGATCAGGCGAGTTCAGACGGAACCGGCAATCAAGCTGCAGCTGTTGGAATTGCCCGTGACTTGCAGATGCCGGAGTCCTACCTGACGCTGATGAACATCGCGGTGGAGCCGGTTTCCGTGGGTGATCTCGGCGCCGAAATCCAGGCCCCGGGCGCGGTCGTCGCCGCCACGAATGGACAAGCCACTGTCACGGCTCGCGCGGCGGGAACACTCGCAAGAGTCAATCGGAAGCTCGGGGATGAGGTCAAGGCCGGTGAGATTCTTGCGATCGTCGCGAGTCGCGAGGCAGCCGCGATGGCGGCAGAAAGCGCCATCGCCCGGTCCAGGGCCGACCTCGCCCGCTCAGTCCTGCAGCGCGAGCAGCGTCTCTACAACCAGAAGGTCACGCCCCGCCAGGATCTGGAATCGGCCGAGGCCGCGTTTACTGCCGCCGAAGCGGAGGCTACTCGCGCGCAGGCCACTGCCGCGGCAGCCGGTTTGTCGAGTGATGGCCGGACACTGGCGGTAACCAGCCCGATCGCCGGCCGCGTCACGTCGGCCAACGCAGTCGTCGGGACTTACGTCGACCCTGCCACAGAACTGTTCCGCGTTGCCGATCCCCGCTTCGTGCTGATCGAAGCAGCGGTACCCGCGTCGGAAGCGCGCCGAATCAAGGCCGGCGATACCGCACGCGTCACGGCAGGATCCGGCGATCCCCTCCAGGCAACGGTCGTTTCGGTGACGCCTACGATCAGCGAGCGGACGCGATCTGCAACAGCCACTTTGTCGTTGGCAGAGGAGCAAGCGATGCCAGCCCCCGGCGAGCTCGTGCAGGTCGTGATCAAGACAAGTGCGGACGGCGCAACGGGCATCGTCGTGCCGGACGAGGCAGTGTAGAAGGTCGATGGCCATGATGCGGCGTTCGTTCGGACAGAGAACGGTTTCAGGGTGGTACCGGTGGTCGTGGGTGTTCGCAGTGGCCACCGGGCCGCCATTCTCTCGGGATTGAAGGCCGGCGATACTGTGGCGACGCGGAATGCGTTCCTGCTCAAGGCGGAAGTGGCCAAGGGCGCCGAGGACGAAGAATGATCAGCAACATCCTTGCGTTCTCGGTCCGCGCCCGCTGGATGGTCGTCTTCCTGACGACTGTCGCGGCAGCCTACGGGCTGTGGCAGATCTTCCTCCTGCCGATCGATGCGCTCCCGGACATCACGAACAAGCAGGTACAGATCAACACCGTCGCTCCTGCCCTCGGTCCGGAAGAAGTCGAGAAGCGCGTGACCTTTCCGATCGAGACCGCGTTGTCCGGCCTCTCAGGAGTCGAAAGTACACGTTCCTTCTCCCGCAACGGTTTCAGCCAGGTCACGGCGATCTTCAAGGAAAGCGTCGACCTCTATTTCATGCGGCAGCAGGTGACCGAGCGCTTGTCCCAGGCCAAGCCCAGCCTTCCTGATGGCGCCGAGCCGCAGATGGGGCCGGTCTCGACCGGGCTCGGCGAGATTTTCATGTATACGGTCGAGTACGAGCATCCGGACGGCAAGGGCGCCACGCCGAATGACGGCCAGCCGGGATGGCAGAGCGACGGCTCATTCCTCACCGACGAGGGCGAACACCTCACCGATGAGATTGCGAGGCTTGCCTATCTGCGCACGGTGCAGGACTGGATTCTGCGGCCCCAGCTGCGCATCGTTCCCGGTGTGGCGGACATCGACTCCCTCGGTGGGTACGAGAAGCAGTATGTCGTCGAGCCGGACCCCATCAAGCTGTCTGCCTTCGGGATCTCCTATGCCGAGCTGGCGAAGGCACTGTCCGCTGCCAATCTCTCTGTCGGCGCGAACTACATCCAGCGCGCCGGCGAGTCTTACCTCGTGCGCGCCGATGCGCGCATCCGCTCGATGGATGAAATCTCCCGCGCCGTCATCGGCAATCGCGGTGGCATTCCAGTAACCGTGCACGACGTCGCGACGGTCCGCATCGGCGGTGAACTGCGTACCGGCGCCGCCAGCAAGAACGGCTATGAAGTCGTCATCGGCACGACGTTGATGCTGGTCGGCGAGAACAGCCGCACGGTTGCCCGTGCCGTCGGTGCCAAGCTCGCCGATATCAGCAGGACCCTGCCCGCCGGGATTGCCACGCACGTGGCACTCGATCGATCGGAACTCGTGGTCGCGACCATCACGACGGTTGCAGACAACCTTGCGATTGGCGCGCTGCTGGTGATCGCAACCCTGTTCCTGATTCTTGGCAACGTTCGCGCCGCGATCATCGCGACGCTGGTCATTCCGCTGTCGCTGCTGATCAGTGCCGTCGGCATGAATTCGCTGAAGATTTCCGGCAACCTGATGAGCCTCGGCGCGCTCGACTTCGGCCTGATCATCGACGGCGCGGTGATCGTCGTGGAGAACACGCTCCGGCGCATTGCGGAACGGCAGAAGAGCGAAGGGCGTGAACTGCTTGAGTCCGAGCGGCTCTCCGAAGTGATCGAGTCCTCGCAGGAGATGATTCGACCGACCATCTACGGGCAGGTCGTGATATTCCTGGTGTTCATTCCCTGCCTCACCTTCCAGGGGGTGGAAGGCAAGATGTTCTCGCCGATGGTGATCACGCTGATGCTCGCGCTGGCCTCCGCCTTCGTTCTGACCCTGACCTTCGTGCCGGCGATGGCGGCGCTGCTCATCAAGGGGCGCGTGGCCGAGACGGAAGTGTCCGTCATTGTCAGGGCGAAGCGCTTCTACGAGCCCCACCTGCGGCACACACTCGATCGGCCCTGGCCGTTCATCGCTTCCGGGGTGTCGGTGTTTGCGGTCTCGGTGGTCACGTTCTTCTACCTTGGGCAGGAGTTTCTGCCGACGCTGGACGAGCAGAACTTCAACCTGTCTTCGGTGCGGATACCGTCCACGTCGATCGAGCAGTCGGTGAAAATGGACTTGCCGCTGGAGAGGCAGATCCTGGCGCTGCCGGAGGTGAACCTGGTGTTCTCCAAGACCGGAACGGCCAATCTCGCTGCGGATCCGATGCCACCCAATGCGTCCGACAACTACGTCATGCTGAAGCCGCGCGACCAGTGGCCGAAAGAGGTCCGCACGAAGGACGATGTCATCAAGCGAATCGAAGAGCAGACCGCCTCGATTGTCGGCAACGCCTACGACGTCACCCAGCCGATCCAGATGCGCTTCAACGAATTGATCGGCGGTGTCCGCAGCGATGTCGCGGTCAAAGTCTACGGCGATGATCTCGATATCATGACGACGACAGCCGGACAGATAGCCGCGCAGATGGCAAAAGTGGCGGGTGTCGCAGACCTGCGGGTAGCGCAGACACATGGCTTTCCGACGCTGGACATCCGTTTTGATCGCGAAGCCATCGCACGCTTCGGCCTCACGATCGAGGAGGTGGCGACCACGGTGGAAGCGGCATTGGGCGGCTTCCCTGCGGGGATGCTGTTTTCGGGAGATCGCCGCTTCCAGATCACGGTCAGGGCAGCGAGCGATGCGCGCAACGATCTCGACGCGATCGGCGCGCTGCCCGTCATGCTGCCTCCCGTCGAAGGGCGGTCCCGGAGTTCGGTTCCGCTGCGACAGCTCGCGACGTTCGTGACATCCGAAGGGCTGAACGAGATCAGCCGGGACAACGGCAAGCGGCGCGTCTACATCGAGGCCAATGTCCGGGGTCGCGACATCGGCTCGTACGTTGCAGAAGCTCAGGCGCTGATCGATCGCGAGGTAAAGATTCCGGCGGGCTCATGGCTTGAGTGGGGCGGGCAGTTCCAGAATCTGCAAGCCGCCAAGGACAGGCTGGCGATCGTGATCCCCGTCTGTCTGGTGCTGATCTTCGCGGCGCTGTACATGGCCCTCGGCAGCATCGCGCTGTCGCTGGTCGTCTTCACTGCGGTGCCGCTGGCCGTGGCGGGCGGCGTGTTTACGCTGGCGCTCCGCGGTATCCCGTTCTCGGTGTCTGCCGCCGTGGGCTTCATCGCCGTTTCTGGTGTGGCTGTCCTGAACGGGCTGGTCCTGATGTCAGCCATCCGTCGACGACTGCAGACGGGCGACGACGTGGCGACCGCGATCATTCAAGGGTCGCTGGAACGCGTCCGGCCGGTTCTCATGACCGCGCTGGTGGCATCGCTGGGTTTCGTGCCGATGGCGCTCGCGACGCGAGCGGGTGCGGAAGTGCAGAAGCCGCTGGCGACGGTAGTGATCGGCGGTTTGATCACGTCCACGGCGTTGACTCTGTTTGTATTGCCTGCGATTTGCGGGCTCGTGCTCAGGCGGCGCAGGACCCAGGCGGAAGGAGCGGAACGCTCATCGGACGAACTGAGCGCCTGATTCAAGCGCATGCCTCGGGCGGATGGGCCGTCGGGGGCTGTCGGGACAGGTGCGGATGGAGGAGATAAGGGCCACGCAGGCAGTGCGCCTGCGTGGCCTCCGACAGTTCAAATCAGCCGGCAGCGGGGCGCGGCGGATTCTTCATGGCCTGGTCCCAGTGCTCCTGGATCATGCCTTTGTCGACGCGGACCATGTCGAACCAGTTCCACTTGTACATCTTGGTCGGGTCGGCGGGGTCCTTGCTCTCACGGTCGAACATCATGAGGACCATGTTGCCGCTGACGAGCGTCAGGGCAGCCGGACGTTTCCATTCCGGCTTCAGCGGCTCCGGCTTGCGGATCTTGCTGAAGAAGTCCACGAAGCCCTTGCGGCCACTCGGCACGTTCGGGTTGTGCTGGATATAGGCTTCCGCCATGACTTTCTCGGCGAGTTCGACATGGCCGTACTCCAGGATGTCGTGGAACTCGACGTTGGCGATCGCGAGATTCTTCTCTTCGTCTGCTGTGTTCTTCGGCGAAACCGGCTTGGGACCGACGCCCGTGATGACCGGCACGTTCGGCTGGCCTTCGCGCGGCGGGTTCTTCTCGACGCTGTCCCAATGCTCCTGCACCTTGCCGTTCTGCACGCGGACGACGTCAAAGAAGTTGTACTTGTACGTCTTCGTGGCATCAACCGGATCCTTGCCTTCGCGCTCCCAGATCAGCGCGACGTAGTCGCCCTTGGCAAATTGGACGACCGGCGGGCTGGCCAGCGTCGGCTGGATGTCCTTGGCCGGACGTGCGCTGAACACCTTGACGAACGCATCGCGTCCGGTCGAGATGTTCGGGTTGTGCTGGATGTAGTCCTCGGCCATGTACTTCGGCGCGAGTTCCATGTGGCCGGCCTGCAGTACTTCGCGCCACCAGTCGAGCACCAGCTTCAGATTGGCCTGTTCCTGCGCGGTCATGTTCTTGGCCTGCGCAAAGACCGGCCCGCTCATGCTGACAACGAGGGCGGCCCCGACGGCCACCGCTTTCAAGAATTTCATGTTCAGTCCCCTTCTGTTGAATCGAAAAACCGTTCCCCGCATGCCGGTTGCCGGCAAGCGCAGAACCCAACCCTAACCAAAGTTACTTGCCGCCTGCCGCAGCGAGTACGCCTTCGATCGCCTTGTTCAGCGCCGGCGATTCAGGCGTGGCGTCGCTGTCGAAGTAGCTGACGACCTTGCCGTCGGCTGCGACGACATACTTGTTGAAGTTCCAGGCCGGCTCCTGCGCCTGGCGAGCGAGTTCCTTGAAGATCGGGTTGGCGGCGCGGCCCTTGACGCTGCTCGGCGCGATCATCGTGAATGTCACACCGTTGTTCAGGAAGCACACTTCGGCAGCCTCGGCTTCGTCCTTGGCTTCCTGGTTGAAATCGTCCGACGAGAATCCGACCACGACCAGGCCCCGGTCCTTGTACTTGCGATGCAACGCCTCGAGTCCCTTGAACTGGGGGGTGTAGCCGCAGTGGCTCGCGGTATTGATGATCAGCAGCGGCTTGCCGGCGGCCAGCTTGCAGACATTGACTGTCTCGCTCGAATGCAGCTTCCGGACCGTCTGGTCCAGGTAAGCAGGGCAGTCCGCGGCCGAGGCGGCGGGGCTATGGAACAGGACGGCAAGCCCAAGCGCGAAGCCCGCGGCAACGAAGGACAGACGACCCGTCATGGCATTCACCTGGATGGACTCATGGGGGTTGCTGCAACCCTGCCGCAACCCGGAAAACCGCTGCGTCAGGATAACCTGACTCGCTCTTTGCCGCACCGTTTGCAGCGCTCCGGGGTGATCAATTTTCCCTCGTGAACGTCGAATCGCGCTGCGGCTACGACTGCCCACTTGTGGAAGCCGGACACGCACAGGTTCTTGCCCTCCGCGCGCTGCCGCTTCACTTTCTTGAGCTGGATGACGTTGGAGGGCATCTAAGGTTGGGAGGCAGTGAAGCGGGCAGTGGGGTGGGGAAGCAAGGAAGCAAGGAAGCAAGGAAGCCGGGAAGCTAGGAAGCTAGGAAGCTAGGAAGCTAGGAAGCCAGGAAGCCAGGAAGCCAGGAAGCCAGGAAGCAAGAAGCTGACCCGAATGGTGCGCAGATTTTCTGGCTTCCTCACTTCCTCACTTTCTTGCTTCCTTACTTCCTAGCTTCCTAGCTTCCTTAACTTCAGCTTCCCTGATCTTCCCCGGTGCGCGCCGCTTCCGCTAGTGCGTCAACGTGTAGAGGGCGTAGTTGACGCCGACCCGGATTCCGAGAGCGGAATCTTCCTGCGGGTAGCTCGGGTCGTCGGCCCACTGCATGGAGTCGCCCATGTCGTTGTTGAACAGGATCGCGGCCATGACACGGCCGTCGTCGTCGAGCACCGCGCGCCAGTGCGGGTCGACGCCATCGGCACGGTAAGGCACGCCGCGGCCGTTCAGGGACTGCCAGTTCGCGATTTGCTTGCGGTCCTTGAGATCGTAGAGCACATGGAAGATGGGGTGGTCTTCTGCCAGCTCGATGATCGGCCGGTCAGGGAAGACGCGCCGCATGGTCTCTTCGAAGCCCTGCCATTCCCGCGTGCCGAAGAAGCTGTCACACAGCAGGAAGCCGCCGCGCAGCAGGTAGTCGCGCAACTTGGCGACCTGCTCGTCCGATAGCTCCCAGGTCCCCGGCAGGCCCACCATCAGGAAGGGCCAGTCGTAGACGTCGTCACCGTCATCCAGGTTGACCGGCTGCTCCACGGAACGGACATCGATCGTGGTCAGTCTCTTGAGCAACCGGGCATAGGTCCGATCACCCCGCGGATAGTCGACCGCCCAGCTGGTGCCGCCTTCCCGCCAGTCGCCGCCCCGTCCGAACCGCCAGCCCGCGCGCGGCGGATACATCAACCGGCCGACGACAAACTCGGCGGGGACATTGTAGTCAGGGGGCAGCGCGACGTCGGCCTGGTCCTCGAGGCTGCGGTACACGCGAAATTCGCGTTGCGCGTAGAGCGCGGTGCTGAACACGGCCAGGCCCGCCGCCAGCAGCCATGCCAGCCTGGAAACCGACCGGGGAGGGCCTATCGCCGGCACCGGGGACTACTGCACTGTCGCGGAGCGCCGCGCGCGGTCGTACATCTCGAGCGCGACCGTGATGTAGGCATGCCGTTTCTCGACAAAGGATTTCAGGCTGAGCCCGGGGTTCGTCACCGGCCCACCGAAGCTCTCCGGCCTGTCGATGGTCACGCCCTCCGTGAACTCCTCGGTGGACCCGAGCTTCCGCAGGTCCGCCCGGACGTCCGGTGCGATCAGGGCCTGATAGGTGGCTGCCAGTGGGCCAAGACGCTCCCAAGTCAGCCACTTGTCATTGATGTCGCGGACATAGCCGAGATACTTCACCCGCAGCTCCGGTACCTGCATCAGGCGGCTGAGCAGCGGCTTGGTGGGATCATCCGAGCCGGCAAACAGGTCGAGATCGACGGCACTCGCTTCCCTGTTCGTGTCGGCGTCGAAGCGGCCCCAGCCCAGGTTCTCGATCGGCCGCAGGGTCTCGTTGACGTCGTGCGGAACCACGTGGAAGCGGTTTTGCTTGTCGATATACAGGCTGTAGTCGCTGCCACGGGTCCAGTAGCCGTCGTTGTTGATCAGGGCTTTTTCGACCGCGAGGAAACGCAGGACCTCGTCGATATCGAGAATCGGCTCCAGTTCGGCGACGAGCTTCGACAACGGAGTCTGGTTCAGGACGCGCGCGAGGTTGATCAGCTTCGCCCACGATGCCGGCTTGTCCTTGCCGCGGATCTCGTAGTAGCGCTTGTACTGCTCCGGATCTTCACCGAGCCACGCGAGCCCACCGCCGCGGCTGCGCGGATTCCCCGGGACCTTCCAGCGCTCGCCGGACCCGCGCCCGGCTTCCTTGGTGAACTCACCGTTGAACTGCTGCAGGTTGAGGTAGATGCCCCAGTTCTCGCCGTTGATGACGACGCGCATGTAGTTGGCCTTGGGGGCGGGGAGGTAGTCCCGTGCGATCTGCATGTACAGCATCGTGCGCAGGAAAGTCGGGTCGGCCGCGGAGTTGAGCAGGTTGAGCGTCTGGTAGCCAAGGAGACGCTGCGTCTTGTCGACGTCATCGAACGACAGGTTCAACGATCGCTTCTGGCCGGGGCCGATCATCCGGAACGAGGTCATGCCGCGGAAGTGCACGCCGACATCCTTGTAGGCCTTGCCATCCACCACGACGGAGGCGGGGACCTCGGCGTCGGTGTTGTAGAAGAACGCGAGTTCGTCTTCCCAGTCCTTGTTCTCGAACGTCAGGAACAGCGTCCTCAGGGCCTTCGGGTCGTAGAGCGCTTCGTTGGTGTAGGACTCGACGTTGACCGGGCTCAGCGTCGAGTTCCTCGGATTGGAAGGCGGTCCGTTCTGGTCCGGAGGCCAGTTCCTGCCGGCCCGTCCACTGCTCGCTCTGGCGGCGTCGCGAACCGCTTTGCGCTCGGCAGCATTCAGGTGGCCGTCCTTGTCGCGGTCCCAGGTCTCGACGAGGCTGGCTTCGCGATTCATCATGTCGCCGCCGAAGCGGCCGCCGAATTGCGCGAAAGCGGGCAGCGTGGCGAGCAACGCCGCGGTTGCAGCGAGAGTGCTCGTCCAGTTCCGTGTCACCGTGTTCATGCGAATAGGCTCCCTGTAGCGGTGGTCATGCCCGCTCCGGTTCGACGCTTTCAAGCCGGATATCCTGGATGCCTTCCACCAGATTGACCGCCTTGACCAGGGCTTCAGGCGAACTCGCCGGGCGCAGGCGTGCCTCGATCAAGTATTCGAGGGACGCACCTTGCCGGTTTGTTGCAACCGAGAGCACGCGGCGCGACACGCAAAACTGGTTGAGCGTCGGACCCACCGTTGTCTCAATGTCGTGGCCGAGCGCCATTCGCAGGCGCAGGGTGTACGGAACTGCAAGGTCTGCGGCAAAGCCCGTGCGCGTGGCGATGACGAATGAGGTGACGCCTACGATCACGACGCCGATCACGGCGACCCACAGGTTGGCCGCGCCGACTGCCATGCCAACGACCACGGCGAAGATCACGAAGGCGGTGTCGCGCGTATCCCGGACGACGGTCCGGAACCGGACGATCGACAGGGCTCCGACGAGACTGAAGGCGCGCGCCACGTTGTTGCCGATGACCTGCGTGACCATCGCGATCAGCACGGACAGCAGCACGAGCGTGACCAGGAACGAAGAGCCCGCTTCCGCCTGGCGCGAAGTGCGCACGTAAATCCAGGCTACAACGCAGCCAAGCAGTACGGCTACGCCAAGCCGGATAAAGATGTCGACCGGTGCGATCGCGACATCCCCGATAAACGGGGTAGTCAGGAATTCAGGCATCGGCTCTCTCCGTCCTGGGCCGGTGTTGCAGGGAGGCAGCGGCCGGAGCGGCCAGTCCCAGCGTAGTGACCGCGAGTCGATACTTGGAAATGCGCTGCGGCGAGGGTGCAAGTTCCGTAATCAGCCGCTTGAACAAGGCAGGCAGCGTGTGGCGATACTTGAGTTCAAGTATCCATGTCTGGTCCAGTAACGGCGTCCCGACGCTGCGGTCATCGAACGCATGCGCGAGCCGTGCCGATGCCCGGAGGTCGCGGTCCAACGTCATCCGGATTGGATGGCCTTCAGCGGTGCCGACTCGCGCGGTCCGCTGATACGAGATCTGGCAGACCGGTTGCAGTTGCCGCCCAAGCAGGCGACGGTGAAACCAGAACCCCGGCCAGTCGACGGAGGCCGACGCGCCCTTCAGGAGGGGCAAGGAATCGATGCCGACCAGAGAACGCCGCTTGCTGACCCAGATCCTCGTCTTGGTCTTGCGCTCCAGGAAGATGGACTCGTTGCCGTTATAGCGCCGCACGCGGTACTTGCTGCGTCCGAACGAACCACTGCCGTGAAAGACATCAAAGCGGTTCGTGTCGAAGTAAAGGCTGGTGATGCCGTAGGTGTCGTGGTCTGCGCCGGTCCCGTTCGGGTCAGGCTCGAGGTGGGTTCGAGCCCACGCGCGGATCAACTCGACCCGGTCGGGAGGAATGAGGAACTTGATCTCCGACGCGAACTCGCGCCGCTCCACGGTACCTGAGTGGCGCTTCATCAGACCCATGGATTGACGATCTTGGCGACGCTGTCCATCCCGACACTCCGCATAACGCGCTTGACCTTAAGCCTGGTTGAATCCGGGGAAGTCAGGGAAGCCAGAATTGCCGCTGCTACGCATCTGATTTCCCTTGTCCGGCTTCGTAAGGCTTCCTCGCTTCCCCAGCTTCCCAGCTTCTCCAGAGGCATGGCTCAGTGGCGTCCTGAACCCATCAGAGGGTATTGGTTACCGGACAGCCCTGCACGTTGAGGCGTGCCGCTTCCGCGCTCGCGCAGAGCTTCACGGCATTCCCCGTCTGTTGCCGCAGCTGGCCCATGACTTCCTGCCACGTATGGATATTGCCGTGCACCGGCAGGTCCTTGTCCACGGTCAGGTTCCAGTGCTTCACGCTGTCGGGGTAGGCGTTGCCCCACCAGACGATGTCCCAGCCCTCATCGACGAGGTCGCCCTGCGCCACGAGGCGGTCGCGTGCGACGTAAGCGAACAGGCCCGACGAGAAATGGCTGCTGTTGACCACACGATAGATGTCGAGCTCCATCGACTTGTCCTTGAGCTTCAGGTGATCGTCTACCGGGATGACGTTCACCGCCTTCGAGTTCTTTCCCAGCGCGTCCGGAAACAGCTTGGCCGACCGCGAAGTGACTTCCTTCACGTATGCCACGTTTTCCCGATTGGTGATGACCGTGAGTCCTTCCGACACCGCGGCCCGCAGCCCGCCGGTATGGTCGATATGGTGGTGCGACACGATGACGTGCGTGACGGGCTTGCCCGGCACGGTTGCGCGCGCCTTCTCGATGACGGCGAGCGCGTTTGCCTCGCTGCCATAGGTTTCATACAGCACCAGGTGATCGTCGAACTCGAACAGCGTTGAATTGCCGCCCGGCGTGACCTTCATGAACCACACGCCCTTGCCCATCGGCACGGCGTCGACTTTGGGGCGGCCGGGGACGGGGGCAGCCGCTGAGCGCACATCCGCAGGGGCGGCGAGATCGGGAATCGTGCCGTTCACCACATACTTGTCGACGTAGATCTTCTGCTGCACCACGTTACGGAAATCACTGATCGTGTTGTAGCCGCTCGGCAGCACGAGGCCGTTGCCGTCAAGGGGCTGGTAGCCCGCATAGTGGGTGCGATACGTGACGTCGCCGAAATTCGGGTGCGGTGCGACCCAGCTGAGCCAGGCGGGCAGGTGCGTGTCGCTGTTGAAGGCGAGGACGAGGTGGTCGCCTTGGCGGGTCGTCAGGTCGAGTACTTGCAAGTTGTCCTGCTTGCGCAGCTTGCCGAGCTTCGTCGCCGGATCGAATGCCGCGCGCACGATGGACACCGGATTGTTCAGCATGTCGAGGCGCCGCGCGCGCACGGCGGCCTCAGGGACGCGTGCCGCCTTGCCGTCCGCGCCGACATTGAAGGCGACGTCGCCGTCGAGGGAATTGTTCACGCGGATATCGCCATTCATGTTGCGTGCGTACGCAAAGACGAAGTCCTGGATGTTGCGCTGTTGCACGTTCATGCGGCCGTGCTCGAGGTCGATCACGCGCTGGTGGGCGCTGATGTTGATCCACTTCTGCGGGGCATCGGGCGTGCTCGAGATGTTGCCGCCGCCGTCCTGGTAGGCGATCTGGCCATAGCCGATGATCTTGAGCGACTTCGCGCCCATGACCTTGTCTTTGCCACCGAGAGCGGCAACCGCCTGGTTCACGACATCCAGTTCAGCCGTCTGTGCATGGCCCACTCCCGCAAGGCTCGCGCCAGCCAGGCAACCGAGCAGCATTTGAGTCCAGCGCTTCATCATCAACCCCCTGTTCGGATTCGGTTTCGGTCGGGGCAGCCGCCCTGAAAGTGACACTGCAGCAACCCCTGCCCGTTGTCCACACTAGCAGCGCGTGGTCGCCCGTTGCCAGTCGCAATCGCGGCCACGTCTGCCGGGACCGGGCTTGGGCCCGCCGATCCCGCCATGTCTCTTTCGCTGGATGCATGAGGATCGTCGACACCGCTGCGTATTGGTTTTCTAGGGTGACCCGTGTCGGCACCGGAGTTATTGTGGCGATGCAGCACGATAGAGCGGCCAAGGTCGCGCGGGAACTTGCGCGAACGATTGCGGGTCAGTTTGTGTTGCCGCGCGGGCTCTACAGAGGGTCGCCGTTTGATGCATTAGATCGTGGATGGAGCTTTGTGAGAGCATGCGCTCCGTTCTGCAATCCCGGGTCGCGGCCGGTCAGCGCCAGCGTGCGCGCAAGGTTTCAGGTTCTTCATGATGAGGTAGGGGTAGCGATGTCAATTCTTCGTCGGTTTGCGGTGCTCATGGCCTGTTCGGTCGTGCTCGGCAGTGCGAGTTTCGCGCAGGGGCGCGCTGGCAGCCTGAGTGCCCGCATGGTCGATCCCAATGGCGCGGTGATCACGAACCTCGAATCCGTGACCGTGACGATGACCAACAAGGCAACGGGCGAAGTGAAGTCGCTGCCCTTGCCGGCCTCGGGTACGTTCACGATTGCGGGCCTCGCGGCTGGCAACTACGACCTCGTCATCCCGATCGGCTGCTGCATGTACACCCGCTACGAACAGCAGGGCATCCAGATCGAGGCCGGCAAGGAGAGCAAGGTCGATCTGCCGGTTTCCTGGGGCATGAACCTCGGCACCATCGGTGACGATCCGGTGCAGCTCGCCAACGACATGCGGGTCACTGCCGGCGATGTTTCGGGTCCGACTCCCCGCATGCCCGACGGCAAGGTGGACTTCAGCGGCTTCTGGGCGAACTTCCCCGCGCCTCCGGGGCAGGGTCCGAGGCTGCCGCCGATGCAGCCTTGGGCAGCCGAAATGCAGCAGCAGCTGCAGAAGCTGAACACGCAGAACGCCGGCGCTTACTGCCTGCCGCAGCATGCGATTCCGATCGCGATGTCGTTCCCGTACAAGATTTACCAGACGAAGGATGCGCTGATCTCGGTCACCGAATTCGTGACGCCCGGCTGGCGCCAGGTGTTCATGGACGGGCGTCCTCATCCGGCGGCCGACGACTGGAATCCGGCCTGGCTCGGCCACTCCACGGGCAAGTGGGAAGGCGATACGCTGGTCATCGACACAGTCGGCTACAACGAAATCACGCCCGGATTCGCGGTGCACTCGGAGAAGTTGCATGTGATCGAGCGGTGGCGTCGTCCGAATCGGGCCCGCCTCGAAGTCGAGATCACCGCCACCGATCCGGAGGCGTGGACCGGTGAATACAAGACGAGCTTCGCGGCGAGCCTGATTCCGAACCAGGAAGTGCTCGAGTTCATTTGCGCGGAGAACAACCAGGACGTGAACCATTGGCGCACGGACCGTGCCTGGAGAGGCCGTCCCTGAGCGACGATTTGAGTTGAGCGCCATGTCTCCGGAAGGCAATCCGCACGCGTCCCCCGACAGTACGGCATTCATTGCCGATCTGCGGCCGGCGCTCGTTGCCTATTTCCGGCGCCGTTGCGGCAACGCCGCCGAAGCCGAGGACCTTGCGCAGGACGTGATCCTCAGGGCCTTGACCCATGCCGAGTGGACCTCGGCGGAGGAGGCGAGGGGTTACATATTCCGGATCGCGCTCAACCGCTGGCGGGATCGAGGCCGCCGCCAGGTGACGCACGGCACGGAAATCGCCTGGGATGACGAAAGTGCGCAGTCGGTAGGTGAGGAAATCTCGCCCGAGCGCGTATTGAGTAGTCAGGAGCAACTGCGCCGGATTGCCGTTGCCCTGCAGGAACTTGAGCCGCGGACCCGCGACATCTTCGTCCTGTGCCGGCTTGAACAGATGAAGCAGAAGGAGATCGCCGACTTGCTCGGGATCTCGGTCAGCGCGGTGGAGAAGCACCTCGTGAGGGCGCTCGCCCACGTGGCGCGACGGATGGACTAACGATGACGTTTATCGGCAACAGCGATCCTTCCGAGGCGCTGCCCACCATTGACGAGTGGGCAGCCGCTACGGTCCTGCGCCGGCAGACGGGCGAATGGACCGCAGACGATCAGCGGGAGTTCGACGCAAGACTTGCGGATCCCGCTGTTGCGAAGGCGTTTGCCAGCGCGAGCAGCGCCTGGCGGGCAGTCGGGGAGCATGCCACCGCGCCCGAATTGATGGTGCTGCGGGAACAGGCGCTTGCCGGGGTGCGGCGCACGAACCTGCAACGCTGGTTCATGCCGCGGCGGGTCCTGCAGTGGGGTGCAGCCGCAGCCGTCGTTGCCTTCCTCGCCGTCGGCCTGATGGTGGGTACGCTGTTCGATGACGTCACCGAGGCGAGCTTTGCGACCGAGATCGGCGAGCAGCGCATCGTCGAACTCGAGGACCATTCGCGGATTGCGCTGGATGCCGGCACTACGCTGCGGGTCCGGTTGGCGCGAGACTCAAGGATCGTCGAGCTGGTGCAGGGGCAGGCACAGTTCATGGTGGCGCACGATCCGCGCCGGCCTTTCCGCGTGCAGGCGGGAGAGCACACGATCACTGCCGTCGGTACGTCCTTCAACGTCGAGTACCTGGATCAGCGCATGGAAGTGGCGATGGTCGAGGGCAAGGTCGCGGTGAGCATCGGGGCGCCTGCCGATGAAGCCGTAGGGTCCGTCTCGAGGGTCGCCGTTGCGGGCAAGGGAACCGTGACCGACCTGGTGGCGGGCGAGGCGCTCCGCGTCGACGCTGACGGGCGCACCCGGCTCGACCGGAAAGCGGACATTGATGCGGTTATTGCATGGCGGCAGGGCAAGATCATCCTGAAGGACACGCCACTCGGCGAGGCCGTGCGCCGGCTGAATCGCTATTCCCGATTGCAGGTCAGGATCGGCGACGCATCCCTGGCTGCCTTGCACGTCAGCGGAGTGTTCGAATCGGGCGATACGCTGGCTTTCGTCGAGGCGCTGCAGTCCTACCTCCCGGTTGTGGTGTACCGGGATGGGCCGGATCTCTTGAGTCTCTCTCCGCGTCAGTAGAGTATTCCTCCAAGGGGTCCCCCAATGTAGGGGACGCTCGCGCTTGCGGGGGATGAAAAGAGCAATGTCCTTGTCGACGAGGATCTTTCGACTGCGCGCGTATTCAAGTACGGCGGCGGGGATCGTTTGTCGTTTCCTGCCGCTTCGCCCCCGCATGCGTGCCACAGAGGCAGCCTTCCGGATGGCCACACCTGGCATGGGGCGGGCGTTGGTAGCCGGCCTCTGCATCGTGCTCTGCTTGCCTGTCAGCCTGAATGCTGCCGTTCCACAGAGCCGCATCGCCGACAACACCAGTCTCTACGACTTCGATATCGCAAGTCAGGACCTGCACAGCTCACTGCAGTCGGTGGCCCTCGCCACGAACCTGCGTCTGCTTTATCGCTCGGATATCGTCGCTGGCGTTGTCAGCCCGGCGCTCAGGGCGCGTTGCACGGTCCAGCAGGCCATCGAGGCGTTGCTCGCGGGGACCCATCTCAATCACGAGGTGCTGTCGTCCGGCGTGATCCTCATCCGTCGCAACGACCCCACGCTCGTTGACCGCATCCGCGAAGCGCTGGTGCGTCGCCGCGAAGCGCCGGTGGCGGTGGCCCTGGACGACGGCAACGGGCAGGTCGCAGCAGCCGCCACCGTCCTTGAGGAAATCATCGTCACGGCGCAGAAGCGCGAGGAGTCGGCGCAGGCCATTCCGGTTGCCATCAACGTCGTGTCGGGCCGAACCCTGGTCGAAGAGGGCGTCCGCGAGGTCAAGGACGTCGGCAAGACGGCGACGGCACTCGAGATCAACACGCGGCAGGGACAGGCCACCGTGGTCGGCATGCGCGGCATGCAGCAGCAGGGCTTCGCGCCGACGGGCGATACGCTGACGGCCGTGCACCTGGACGGCGTCTTCCTCAATAATTTCTGGGGCATGAACGGGATGATGTTCGACCTCGAGCGGGTCGAAGTCCTGGCCGGTCCGCAAGGGACTTTGTACGGGCGCAATGCAGCGGCCGGCGCCGTCAATCTCATTACCACCCGGCCGGGTGATCAGCTGGCGGCCAACGCATCGGTCGAGTACGGCAGCTTCAATACCTTCCGGACCGATGCGGGCATCAGCGTGCCGTTCAGCGACACGCTGGCCTTGCGGGTTGCCGGCACTCGCTATACGCGCGATGCGCTGTACTCCGACGGCGAGGCGGGGATCGACCAGTGGGCAGGCCGCCTGTCCGTGAACTGGAAACCGACGCCTGCTGATACCCTGTACCTGACCTACGACCACATCAATACTGGCGGCACGAACGAGGGCGGCGGGCTGTACGCCGTGGATCCCGATGTCCGTGCCTACAATCCGGCGACCAATACGTTTCTAGCGGCACCACCCGAGTCGGTGACCCGCTTCATCGGCACGGTGGGCGATCCCTACGACAATGCCGGCTATGTGGCGGCTCGCGGCCAGGTGTTCTCCGGCAAGATCCAGTCCGTCCATTGGGGCGCGATGGCCCAGTACACGCACGATTTCGGCGCTTTCGACTCCGTGCTGCTGGTCAGTCATCGCGAGCTCGAGGCCATCTCGCAGACCGCGACGAAAGCAGTCGGTGCCCCGTTCCCGCAATTGTTTCCGCAGGTTGCCGATACGGACGTTGCCGAACTGCGGTTCGTGTCCGATGACCAGGGGTCGTGGAAGTGGGTGGGCGGCCTGTTCTGGCTGAAGAGCGCCGCCTTGCACGGCAATGCCGTGCCGAACAGTCTCGAACCCGCCCCCGGCTTCCCGGGATTCGTTGCCACCGCGACAGGATCCGTTTCCACGCTGGGCACGCCGGCACCGGATCCCAACACGGGGCTGAACGTGCCGGGATGTCCTTGCGTGTCCGGGTTCTCTCCGGTCAATGGCGAGACGACGGCCTATGCCGCCTACGGCCAGACGACCTGGACGCCTGTCGCGCTGGATCGCTGGCACTTCACGGCCGGGCTGCGCTACTCGTACGACAGCAAGCGATCGACGCAGGGATACTTCGTGAACAGCGTGCTGCAGAGCCTGTGGGTGCCGGATGCGAACAGCATCCCGGATTTCCTGTCCGCCTCGATCATCACGCCGGCTCAGGCCGCGGGAACGAACATCCCGCCCACAGTCGTGCATACCGACGGCTCCGGCACGTGGAGCCAGGTGCAGTACCGCTTCGGCGTCGAATACACCGTCGACGAGCGGTCGATGCTGTATGGCACGATCGCAACGGGTTACAAATCGGGCGGCTTCGCCTACGGCTCGACACCGAAGCTCAAGCCCGAGACATTGCTTGCGTACGAGATCGGCTCGAAGAACCGCTTCCTGGGCGATTCGCTGCAGCTGAATGCGGCGGCCTGGTGGTACGACTACACGGATCTCGAAGTCGCCGTCTCGCGGCCCATTCCTCCGCCCTTTCCGTTCGTCAACAACGTGCCCCAGACGGTCGTGCCGTCCGTGGCCAGCGCAGGCAGGGTCAATCTCGGCGGCTTCTCGTTCGATTTCGACTGGGCGGTGACGCCCCGCGATCGCCTTGGGATTTCGTCGACGTATGTCTACAGCCGCATTGTCGATGGCCGGGAAACCCTGGACGGCGTCGTGACCGAAGTGATCCGCGAGAGTCAGCGTCTCGGCGATGCACCGAAGTGGCAATGGCTCGGCCGCTACTCGCATCGCTTCGATCTGGCCGGAGGCGCGTCGATCGTGCCCGCACTGAAGTACCAGTGGCAGAGCACGAAACATGACGACGGCACGATCCCTGCCGGCAGCGTGCTGCCCGGCGCCACGTCGGTCGACCCGGTCAGCGGAACGTTCAACCTGGCGCGGGAAGTGCCAGGGCAGACCACGATCCCTGCGCAACGGATCATGGACCTGCAGGTCAAGTTCGTGCCGGCAAGCAGCGCGTGGGACTTGACCGCCTATGTCCACAACCTGACCGATGAACTCGAGATCAAACAGCTGTTCTATGCGGCCAATCCGCTCGGCGGCGGGCCCACCGGCAATTATGGGCACACCACCGCGCTGCTCGGTGAGCCGAGAACGGTTGGCGTGATACTGAACCTGCGGTTCTAGGTCGTTCAGAGATTCCCTCTGCCTTCCCCCCAGGCGGCCCGGAATTGTTGGCACGCAGCAATGGCGTGTCGTTCCTGCTTGCCATGAACTTAACGTGATGAGGATTCCCCCGCATCGTGCGTATTGACGGGGAAGGGCAGAGTCCATCTGCTCGCTGAACACGGCTGCCGCAGATCGAAAGCTGCAGCAGTTGGCGCAGGTTCCGATCAGGGGCGAGACAATAATGCTGGGCATCAGGGTATCGGTTGGGGTTCGGCAGTTCCTGTTCCTGATGACGGGCATTTTTGTGCTGTGCGGCGCAGCGCAGGCCCAGCGGGCCAACGGGTCCATCACCGGCAAGTTGATCGACCAGAACGGGGCGGTGATCACGCTGCTCGAAGCTACGATCACGCTCAAGGACACGCAGACGGGCGAAACGCAGACGGCCGTCGTCAAGGAGTCCGGCGAGTATTCGCTGGCGGGCCTGAAGGCGGGCACGTATGACCTGAATATTCCCATTGCCTGCTGCATGTATCGCAGCTATGAGCAGAAGACGATCACGTTGCAGGCGGGCGAGAAGAAGAAGATCGACCTCAACGTCGGCTGGGGCATCAACCTCGGCACGATCGGCGATGACCCCGGCCAGCTCAGCATGGATATGCGCAAGCGGGCCGGCGAGATCAAGGGTCCGGCACCGCGCACGGCTGAGGGCAAAGTCGATTTCTCGGGCATCTGGTACAACGTTCCCGCTCCGCTTGGTGGGCAGCAAGCCCGAGTCCCGATGCAGCCCTGGGCGCTCGAGATGCAGGAGCAGCTGCGGAAGATCAACAGCCAAGGTCCTGCCGTGTACTGCCTGCCACAGAGCGCGATCCCCACCGATCTGCCGTTTCCCTACAAGGTCGTGCAGACCAAGGACCTGATGGTCCACCTCGTCGAGTTCACCACGCCTGGCTACAGGCAAGTGTTCCTCGACGGCCGTCCGCATCCGCCGTCGGAAGAATGGAATCCGGCCTGGCTCGGTCATTCCGTCGGTCACTACGACGGCGACACGCTCGTGATCGAGTCCGTGGGTTTCAACGAGATCACCCCGGGATTCGGCGTGCATACCGAGCAACTGAAGATCACCGAACGCTGGACGCGCCCTGACCGCGGGCACCTCGAGGTCGAGATCACCGCAACGGATCCGGGCGCCTGGACGGGTGAGTACAAGCGCAAGTTAAGTGCGGGCCTCGTGCCGGACGAAGAGATCCTTGAGTTTGTCTGTCCGGAGAACAACCTGGATGCCCTGCATAACGGCCAGCCGTGGAGAGGTCGTCCCTGACTTGCGGCAATGGAATGCTGTTGCATGAGGCGATGCCGGGCGCAAGCCGGATCGCATGGATCAAGTCTCTAGTGTTTCCAGAAGAGTAATCGAGGAGTGACATGATGAAGATGCATCGACTGCGTGCCCTGGCCGCAACGCTGCTGGTCGCCGTAGCGGTACCGGCCATTGCGCACCATTCGTTCGTGGCCCAGTACGACCCGGCCAAGCCCGCGACCCGCACGGGCAAGGTGACGAAGGTCGAATGGACGAACCCGCATGCGCGCTTCTACATGGACGTGGCAGGTGCCGACGGCAAGGTTGGCAACTGGCACGTTGAGCTTGGCAGCCCGAACACGCTGCTGCGCTACGCCTGGAAGCGGGACACGCTGAAGGTCGGTGATGAAGTGACCGTGGAAGGCTTCCTGGCCCGCGACGGGTCGGACCTGATCAACGCGAAGACCGTCAAGTTCAAGGACGGCCGCGAAGTGAATGCGGGTTCGTCTTCCGACCTGACTGATACGCGCTGACCTCTGCAGGCAACGCGGAGCCCGGCTGGTCGCCGGATTCCCGTTGCCATCGGCAACGGGAATGGGCGAGAGAGCTGCCGGCACAGGCAGCAATGGAAGAACGGCTCGGATCGCGGGGGGGGGAATACATGTCTGCATTCATTCGTCGCCTGGCAGCGTTGGCAGTGCTGCTCGCTTCCGCCGGTGCGAGTCTGGCGCAAGGGTCGCTCGGCGGGATTGCCGGGCGGCTGGTTGACCCGAACGGCGCGGTCATCGTGAACGTGGACGCCACCATCTACGTGAAGAACACGGCCACCGGCGAGATCAAGTCGACACCTCTGTCCAAGGCAACCGGGGAGTTCATCGTCACCGGGCTCAAGGCCGGGGTCTACGACGTGAACATCCCGATCTCGAGCGCCATGTACAGCACGTTCGAGCAGAAGAGCGTGACGCTGAAGGCCGGCGAGAACATGCGGGGCGACATCAACATCGCCTGGGGCATGAACCTCGGCACGATCGGCGACGACCCGACGATGCTGGGTGCCGACATGCGCAAGCGCGCCGGCGACGTCAGCGGCTCGACACCGCGCATGGCCGACGGCAAGCCCGATCTCTCCGGCATGTGGTACGTCATCCCGCTGGATCGCGGCGCCATTCCGCCCGTGCCCATGCAGAAGTGGGCAGACGACATGCAGAAGCAGCTCAACAAGATCAACCAGCAATACGCGGCTGTCTATTGCCTGCCGCAGTCCGCGGTGCCGACCTCGCTGCCGTTCCCGCACAAGTTCGTGCAGACCAAGGACCTGCTGGTACACATCACGGAGTTCACGACGCCCGGGTACCGGCAGATCTTCCTCGACGGCCGCCCGCATCCGCCCGCCAATGAGTGGAATCCCGCGTGGATGGGGCATTCGGTCGGTCATTGGGAAGGGGACACGCTCGTCATCGACACCGCCGGCTTCAACGAAATCACGCAGGGATTCGGCGTGCACACGGAAAAGCTGCATGTCATCGAGCGGATCAGCCGGCCCAATCGTGGCCTGCTCGAGATCGAAATGACCGCGACCGATCCGGACGCATGGACTGGCGCCTGGGGATACAAGTACACGGCCGGCCTCACGCCCAACGAGGAGATCCTCGAATTCGTGTGCCCTGAAAACAACCTCGACGTGTTGCATAACGGCCAGCCCTGGCGCGGCCGTCCTTGAACCCACGTGTTACGCACGGATAACGAAAGAGCCATGAAAATGACAAGCCGCTGCCTTGCAGTCCTTCTCGCAAGCACCGTGGTGTTCAGTGGTGCCTCGCTTGCCCAAGGAAGTGCTGGGCGCATTGAGGCCCCGACTTGTCGATCCGAACGGCGCACAGATCGTCAACGTGGATGCCAATGTGTACGTGAAGAACACGGCGACCGGCGAGACGAAGTCGATGCCGCTGCCGATGGAAGGGGTGTTCACCATCGCGGGCCTTGCGCCTGGTGTGTACGACCTCACCATCCCGATCCAGAGCGCGATGTATGCCGCTTACGAGCAGAAGACCATCACGATCGCTGCGGGGCAGGTCGTGAAGACGGATCTCAATGTGGGCTGGAGCGGCAACCTCGGTACGATCGGCGACGACCCGACGATGCTGGGCGCCGATATGCGCAAGCGGGCCGGCGATGTCAGCGGCCCGACGCCGCGCATGGCGGACGGCAAGCCGGACCTCAACGGCATGTGGTACGTCATCCCTCAGGACCGCGGTGCCCGTCCGCCCATTCCCATGCAGAAGTGGGCGGAGGACATGAACAAGCAGCTGCAGAAGCTCAACCAGCAAGGGGCGCATGTCTACTGCCTGCCGCAGTCCGCCACGCCCATCACGCTGCCCTTCCCGCACAAGTTCGTGCAGACGAAGGACGTGCTGGTGCACATCACCGAGTTCACGACGCCGGGCTACCGGCAGATCTTCCTCGACGGCCGTCCGCATCCGCCTGCGGAGCAATGGAATCCCTCGTGGATGGGGCACTCCGTCGGCCACTGGGAAGGCGACACGCTGGTCGTCGATACCGTCGGCTTCAACGAAATCGCGACGGGATACGGGGTGCACTCCGAAAAGCTGCATGTCGTCGAGCGCTACCGGCGGCCTGATCGCGGTCGGCTCGAAGTCGAGATCACCGCTACCGATCCAGACGCCTACACGGCCGAGCACAAGTTCACGGTCATTGCCGGCCTCACTCCGGCCGAGGAGATTCTCGAGTTCGTGTGCCCGGAGAACAATCTCGATGCGCTGCATAACGGCCAGCCCTGGCGCGGACGTCCCTGAGGCACCATGAGCGGCAACGACGTGGCTCAATTGCGCATCAGTGGATCGTGGCAGGCGATGGGTTCGTCCCTCCGTTTGGCGGCGATCACGCTGGTGTCCACGAGTCTGATTGGTTGCGCCACGCTGCCTCACGGCAATACGGGCAGCTTCACGGGGCGCTTGATTGATCCCAACAGCACTGTCGTCACCGGGCTTGAAGCCACGGTGCACCTGAAGAATACGGCAACAGGCGAGACGCAATCCGTCGCCTTGTCGATGGACGGCAATTTCGCGTTCGCAGGGCTCGCACCGGGCAACTATGACCTCAACATCCCGATCGCCTGCTGCATGTACGGCAGCTACGAGCAGAAGAGCGTAACGATCGCTGCGAGGCAAGCGCTCAAGGCCGATTTCAACGTGACCTGGGGCATCAACCTCGGCACCATCGGCGACGATCCTACGATGCTCGGTGCCGACATGCGCGCTCGTGCAGCGAAGGTGGTCGATATGACTGCGCCTGCGCCGCGGATGCCGGACGGCAAGCCCGACCTTTCGGGCATGTGGTACAACATTCGTGTCCAGCCCGGCTATCCGCCGCCTCCGCCCATGCAGAAGTGGGCCGAAGACATGCAGAAGGAGCTGAACCGGATCAATCAGCAGGGTCCTGCGCTCTACTGCCTGCCGCAGTCGGCGATCCCCACCACGCTGCCGTTCCCCTACAAGTTCGTGCAGACGGGCGACCTCATCGTGCACATCACTGAGTTCACGACGCCCGGTTACCGACAGATTTTCCTCGACGGCCGTCCGCATCCGCCTGCGGAAGAGTGGAATCCCGCGTGGTACGGGCACTCCGTAGGCCACTGGGATGGCGACGCGCTCGTCATCGACTCGATCGGCTTCAATGAGATCACGCCTGGATTCGGAGTGCATACAGAGAAGCTGCATATCGTTGAGCGCATCCGCAGGCGGAACCTCGGCACGCTCGAAGTCGAGATCACCGCCACTGATCCAGACGCGTTCACCGGCGAATACAAGTTCAACTTCTCGGCGGGTTACGTCCCGACGGAAGAGATCCTCGAATTCGTGTGTCCGGAGAACAATCTCGACGCGCTGCATAACGGCCAGCCCTGGAGGGGACGGCCTTGATCGGTGAGATCGCATCGAACAAGGCTGCGTGGAGCGCTCCGCAGCGCAGCAGCGTTTTCTATGGGAAAACGATTTTTTAGTGATTGCCAATAAGGAGTTGTATGTTCAGCAACACGCGTTGCGCCGCCGCCACGGCGATGCAACCTGCGTGTCGGCAGAAGGGGGAAGGGCTGGCAGTGCGGCGGCAGTCGCGATCCACGACTGGGGGTGGGGCGTTGACGAGGCAGCAGCTTGCCGCTCATGCGATGTTTGACGTGAATCTCACAAGTGCGCACTCGCTGCGCGATGCTCAAAAAAGAGGGGTATGAGGATGAAACTCAGGAACTACATACTGGGAACCAGCCTGACGGCGCTGGGTCTTGGCTTCACGATCTCTGCGCTCGCGCAGGGCATCGAGGAAGTCATCGTAACGGCTCAGAAGCGCGAGGAATCTTCGCAGGACATTCCGATCGCGATCGACGTCATCTCCGGTGACACCTTCATTCAGGAAGGCATCCGCGACATCAAGGACATCGGCAAGACGTCGACCGAACTCGAGATCAACAGCAACAACGGCCAGGCAACGCGCATCGGCATGCGCGGTCTGCAGCAGAACGGATTTGCGCCCACTGGTGACACCATGGCAGCTGCCCATCTAGATGGCATCTTCCTGGGGTCTTTCTGGTCGCTGAACGGCTTGATGTTCGACCTGGAGCGGGTTGAAGTGCTCGCAGGCCCGCAGGGCACCCTGTACGGCCGCAACTCAGCGGCCGGTGCGATCAATCTGATTTCCCGCCGTCCTGGAAAGGAGTTTGCGGCAGATGGAAACATCGAGTTCGGCAGCTTCAGCACGCAGCGCATCAATGCCGGTATCAGTGCGCCTCTCACTGACACGTTCGCAGTCCGGCTCGCGGGCACGAAGTACAAGCGCGATGCGGTATACACGGATGGTGGCGGCGCAGTCGACCAGTGGGCTGGCCGGCTGTCGGCGGTCTGGGATGTCACGGATAACGACCAGCTGCAGTTCACGTATGACTACATCAAGACAGGTGGAACGAACGAGGCGGGTGGCCTGCTGCGAGTTGAGGCCGTAAACGATTACACGACAACCTGGAATGGCACCACTTCGGTCGGGGCGTTCAGCGCTACACCGCCTGCTTCGGTCACTCAGGTCGCGGGTCTCGTCGGCGATCCCTACAACAATACGGCGTACGAGACGGCGCGCGGCCTGGTGTTCGATGGCAACCTGTCGTCCACGCACTGGGGCGCCATGCTGAACTACACGCACGACTTCGGGGGCTTCGACATGGTGGCGCAGTACAGTCATCGCGATCTGGAGGCGATTGCGTGGGTGGCGACCCGCGGCGCCACTGCGGCGTTCAACCAGGTCTATCCGCAGACCGCGGAAAGCGACGTGGGCGAGCTGCGGTTCGTGTCGGACGACCAGGGGGCGATCACCTGGGTGGGCGGCCTGTTCTGGTATCGGACCAGCATCGTTCATGGCAATGCGATTCCCAACTCGTTCAGTCTTGCTCCGCTGACATTGCCGGGTGGCAGGCAGGTACCGATTGCCGGTAATCCTATCGACCCGAATACGTTGCTCGACCTGCCAGGTTGCCCCTGCTCCAGCGGCTTCTCGCCGGTCAACGGGGATACGGATGCCTATGCTGCCTACGGGCAGATGACGTGGACGCCGGACAGCATGCAGAACTGGCACTTCACAGCCGGGCTGCGGTACTCGTATGACAAGAAGTCCACTGTGCAGGGCTACTTCGTCAACAGCACGCTCTACTCGCTGTGGGTACCGGGTAACAACATTCCGGCCTTTCTGCAGCCATCCATCGTGCTGCCGTCGGAAGCAACAGCGGCCAACGTCGCGACGACAATTCGTACGGACGGCGAAGATACGTGGGGATCGTTCCAGTATCGCCTTGGGTTAGAGTACGACGTCAGTGACACGTCACTCCTCTACGGCAGCATCTCCACGGGCTACAAGTCGGGCGGCTTTGCGTACGGCAGCACGCCCCGGCTGGAGCCGGAAACGCTGCTCGCCTACGAGGTGGGTACAAAGAACCGTTTCCTCGATAACACCGTGCAGTTCAATGCGTCCGCCTGGTTCTATGACTACAAGAATATCGAGTTCGGTATCTCCCGCGCGCTCCAGCCTCCGTTCCCGTTGGTGAACAACAATCCGCTGACAGGCATCGGCTCGGTGGGCAACGTGGGCAAGGTGCAACTTGGTGGTGTGGCATTCGACCTTGACTGGGCGCCTAATACGAGCGACCGCATCGGGTTGGCCGGCACGCACATCTACAGCAAGGTGGTGGACGGGTACGAAACGCTGGATGGTGTCCGTCGCCAGGTGCTGAACGAGGGCGAACGATTCGGTGATTCGCCGCGTTGGCAGTGGATCGGCCGTTACTCGCATGCATTCGAGTTCGCGGGCGGATCCTCTCTGACGCCCTTGGTGAAGTACCAGTACCAGACGTCGAAGTATGACGGCGCCCAGATTCCGGCCGGCAGCGTCGCGGAAGGGGTCACGACGATCGATCCTTCAAGGGGCACCTATAATCTGGAGCGGCAGAATCCCGGTCAGACCATTGTTCCGGCGCAAGGCATCATGGACTTCCAGTTGACCTACAAGGCGGCGAGCGGAGCATGGGATGTCACGGCGTATGTGCATAATGTCTTTGATGAACTCGACATCAAGAACATCGGCTACACCAACAATCCAGGCGTGGCTGCGGCAACTGCCGGTGTACCGAGGAGGACCGTGGCCGCGAACAGCAGTTACGGGCATGTGACCGCGGCGCTGGGTGAGCCGCGTACGGTCGGCGTGATCCTGAGCGCCCGCTTCAAGTAAGCAGCGACCCGAAAAGGCATAACAAGAAGAAGATCGAAGAACCTCTGGCCGGGTATTGCCGCAAGGCGGTGCCCGGCCTTTTCCTTGCGGTGCCATCGGGCGTTGGCACTGAGGCACGGTGCCGATGAGAGTCCGGAATTTCCTGCATTAAGCCGCCATTAAGCCTGTCGGCCGCACGATGCAGGTGTGATACGAGGAATGGGGCCGGGTGTTCGCGCCCTTGGCGGATGGACAGGAATGGAGCAGACCGCGCGTTTATGCAGTGAACAACAGAGTGTGCACCGCGAAGGTTAAAGTGCTTGCTCAGGATTGTGCCTGCTTTACAATCAGTGCAGATCCATTGCGCTTTGGCGGTCCGCGCCGCCTTCAGGTGCTGACGGTTTGCTGCAGTCCCGTAGAGGGGATTGCCGCTCCGCCGACGAGAGTCGGATCGCGTATCGAGTGACTGGATCAAAAGTTCATACGAGGAGTGACATGATGAAGATGCATCGAGTGCGCGCCCTGGCCGCAACGCTGCTGGTCGCGATAGCGGTGCCGGCGATTGCACACCATTCGTTCGTGGCCCAATACGACCCGGCCAAGCCCGCCACGAAGGCCGGCAAGGTGACGAAGGTCGAGTGGACCAACCCCCATGCCCGTTTCTACATGGACGTGCCCGGAGCCGACGGCAAGATCGGCAACTGGCACGTTGAGCTTGGCAGCCCGAACACGTTGCTGCGTTACGCCTGGAAGCGGGACACGCTGAAGGTCGGTGATGAAGTGTCCGTGGAAGGTTTCCTGGCCCGCGACGGGTCGGACCTGATCAACGCGAAAACCGTCAAGTTCAAGGACGGCCGCGAAGTCAACGCCGGCTCTTCATCTGACCTCACTGATACCCGCTAAAGGCCATCCCGGCCTCAAGCGAAAGAAATTGACTTACCAGCCGGGGCTCTTGGGATACACTTTCCCGAGAACTCCGGTCTCGTTTACCTCCAAAGGAGAGCGTCATGCCAGACGCCGGCATCATGAACTTGGCTGATTGGATCGCGACCACGTCGCTCAGTCACGCAATCGGAATGCGGTTGTGGGCGATTCCCACCATCCAGTCCGTGCACATCATGTCGCTGGCGATCGTGCTGGCCTCTGCGGTGGTGGTTGATTTGCGGATCCTCGGGCTGATGAGTTCCGATCAGTCGCTCTCTGCCATGGCCCGCCGCTATTTTCCAGGCGTGTGGATTGCCCTCATTTTCGCCACGATTTCCGGATTGCTGCTGCTGATTGCCGAGCCGGTGCGCTCGCTGCCCACCTGGGAGTTCCAGGGCAAGATGGCCAGCTTGCTCGCCGTCGTCATCATCACGGTGACGTTCCAGCGGACGATTGCAGCCCGGGCGGCTGAATGGGACGCCGCTCCGGCATTGCCTGCCGTGGCCCGCCTTGCGGCGGTGGTGTCGATCGCGCTCTGGATCGTGATCATCTTTGGCGGACGCTGGATTGCCTATCACGCCGGCTGAGGCCGGCAGTACGGGAAGCCGCTAGCGCACTTGTCTTTTCCTGAGAACAACAAGCATGACACTCTCCGAATTCCTGCAGGCGATCCATCAATCTGCCTTTGCCACCGCCATTCGCGAAGGCGCGATGCTGTTTCCCCTCGCCGAATCGACACACGTGGCCGCGCTGGCCTTTGTATTCGGCACCGTCGTCCTCGTCGACTTGCGCTTGCTGGGGCTGGCGTCGCGCAAGCAGTCCATCGCCAAGCTGACCAACGATCTCCTGCCGTGGACGTGGGGTGCCTTCGTGATTGCCGCGATTACCGGCCTGTCGCTGTTCTCGTCCACGCCAGAACGCTACTTCGAAAACGGCTATCTGCGACTGAAATTCCTGTTCATGTTCCTGGCGGGCGTGAACATGCTGGTGTTCCATTTCATCACGCAGAAGAACGTCAAGGACTGGGACACCGATCCAGTGCCGCCGATGGGTGCCCGCGTGGCGGGTGGCCTCTCGATTCTGTTCTGGGCCTGCGTGATCTTCTTCGGTCGCTGGGTCGGCTTCACGCTCTAGAGCTTCGACAGATCCGGCCGCCGGCTTCACCGCCGGGCAAGGGCAGGCAGTGCGCATCCGCGGCTCCTGCCCTTTTTCATGTGAACCGCCAGCAATTTCCAGCCTTCCGACCTGCCGGTCATCACCACACGCCCGGCCCTACCCATGCTGCGCTGCAGTCGCTTAACATCTTAACTGCGACCGAACTGCCCCGGTGCTGCGCACGCGGCACTCTGGTTTTTTTTCATCCTTGAAGGAACCCACTTGGTATTCCGGTTCACGTGACGTTGTCGTCCTGGTAACAGGTCAACGTGAGGATCGGTTGCTGCTGCGCGTAATTGACTGCATGGGGAGCCATGCAAGGAGAGTGCGTGGCAGGTATTGCGCTGCAATAGAGCGTTTGGCTGCTCGTGCGGCCATTTGCATGCAAGACAAAGCCTTGTATATTCGCCAACGGTGACGCGGGGCCATCAGACTCCGCGCAGGCTGATCAGGGGGTTCAATTTCATGCCAATCAAGTTGCCACCCGGCATCAGTGCCGCGACGTTCGCCGAGGCCGTCAAAGAGTTCCAGGGTGCGGTTGGCGCCGACTGGGTCTTCACCAGCGAAGAGGACCTCGACACCTATCGGGATGCCTATTCCATCAGCTGGGGCCATGACGACGAGTACCTCGCCTCTGCCGCCGTTGCCCCTGACACGGTCGAGCAGGTGCAGGCCGTGGTTCGCATCGCGAACAAGTACAAGATTCCGGTGTACGCGATTTCCACGGGCAAGAACCTGACGTACGGTGGCTCGGCTCCGACGTATTCTGGCAGCGTCGTTGTCGACCTCAAGCGCATGAAGCGGGTCCTCAAGGTCGACGACAAGCGCAACTTCGCCCTGGTCGAGCCTGGCTGCTCCTACTACGACCTGTACCAGCACATCAAGGATCGTGGCCTGAAGGTCTGGATCGATTGCCCGGATCCGGGTTGGGGCAGCCCGATCGGCAACGCGCTCGATCATGGTATCGGCTACACCGCCAGCCCGTACCGCGATCACTGGGGTGCCCATTGCGGTATGGAAGTGGTGCTGCCGAACGGCGAGATCATGCGGACCGGCATGGGCGCCTCGCCCACATCCGATACGTGGCAGGACTACAAGTATGCCGTTGGACCTCACGTTGACGGCCTGTTTGCACAGGGCAACTTCGGCATCGTGACGAAGATGGGGTTCTGGCTGTTCCCGCAGCCCGAATCGTGGATGACCGGCACGGTGCATGTGCCGAAGTACAGCGACTACAGCGCGCTGGTCGACCACTGCAACTATCTCGAAGACGCGCATCTCGCAACCGGCCAGACCGGCTATGGCAGCAACCTTGGGGGGCAGGGAGTGACAGCGGCCCCGGAGTACCGGGCCCTGATGGCGAATGGCTGGCCGACCATCGAGCAACTCGATGCCTATGCCGCACAGCGCAAGGTGCCGGCATGGCGCGCCAAGCTGCAGTTCTATGGCCCCGAGAAGGCGGTGCGTGCCTCGTGGGCCTATGCCCAACGACGGATCTCCGCGGCGATCCCAGGGGCGACGTTTACCGATGTCGAGTTTTCGACGCTGCCGTTGTCGCCAGCGCAGGAGAAGACGCATCACCTCGTGAACTTCGGCATTCCAAACATGGCGATCTTCCAGATCGTAGCGCGGCCGGCTGCCGGTCCGAACAACGCCAATCCCTACGATGGCCACACGGACTTTTTCGCAGTGGTATCGCGCTCCGGTAGCGAAGTGTTCAGGGCAATGAAGGCTGTCTATGACATCCAGAAGGAACTGAAGATCGATCCGATCACTGCGACGCCGTTCTCGTCGCCCGTGACCTGGCACCACAAGGTGTTCTTCATGGGAGCGGGCGGGGTCGGCAACCAGCGTGGCGACGCGGAGCACAATCGTCGGATGCGCGCGCTCTACGCGGCGTACATCGAGAAGATGGCGGCTGCAGGTTTCCCGGCCTATCGTACGAACCCGGGTGCACAGGATCTGCTGGTCAAGCAGTTCTCCTTCAACGACCACGCGCTGCTCCGGTTCCAGGAAGCGCTGAAGGACGCGGTCGATCCGAACGGCATCCTCTCGCCGGGACGGTACGGCATCTGGCCGAAGCACCTGCGGCAGAAGAAGGCATGAGGGCCACCATGAAGACGTTCATTGCAATACTGGGTGCAACGACGGTCCTGGGCGTGGTCGGGTCGGCCTTCGCTGCGGACGCCGGTCAGCTCGCGATGGGCAAGGAAAGGTTCGACTACTGGTGCGACACCTGCCACGCAGGTGATCCGCGCGAAGCGGGCCGGTTCCTTCCGGGCACCGCGTCGCTGAACGCGAAATACAACGGGTCGCGCCCGGGTGCACTGGTGGATCGCACGGATCTTCTGCCCCCGTACGTGGAGCTCGTGATCCGCAAGGGAATGGAGGGCATGCCGTTCTTCCGCAAGACGGAAATCTCGGACACCGAGATGAAGGCCATCGCGGCTTACCTGTCGCGGAACACCAGGCAGTAGCCCGATACGCCGGATCGCGGCGTTCGGGAACGATCGAATAGAAGTATCGAGGGACAGCCAGATGCCCATCAAATTGCCACCCGGGATCAGCGCAAGTACGCACGCATCCGCGGTCAAAGAGTTGCAGCGCGTCGTAGGTAGCGACTGGATCTTCACCAGTGAAGAGGACCTCGATACCTATCGCGACGCGTACTCGATCCGGTGGGGCCACGAGGATGAGTACCTCGCGTCCGCTGCGGTTGCGCCGAAGAGCGTCGAGGAAGTACAGGCGATCGTGCGCATCGCCAACAAGTACAAGATC
>CAISDJ010000106.1 GCA_903884105.1 uncultured Pseudomonadota bacterium
CAGGACGCAGCCACTCGCTGGCTATGGACGTACAACAACGAAAGACCGAACATGGCTCTCGGCGGCTTCACACCCAGGCAGAAACTGGCCATGGCCGCATAACTCCACTTCTGGCTGCAGCTAGAAATGGGGGGATTACCATTCCACCTCGCATACTGATCTGATGCTGCATTTTAATCCGCAGCGTGCGAATAAATCAGAGTGCCCCTAGAGCTTCAATGGCAAGTGCCGGGACGAGTGCCTGAACGAACACTGGTTCCGCTCACTGGCTGAGGCACGAGAAGTGATCCCGGCCTGGCGGATGGATTACAACCAAAACAGATGTACTTTATATGTACTTGCCGGGCCGCATAATTTATGTTGGTGGTGCATTTAAATAAGATAAGTGGATCTTCAGGTCCCTGCGTACGAATAAATCAGAGTTCCCCTAAGGATAAAGGGATCGACTATGCCGAGCGCACCATTGCCTATCGATGAAGCGCGCAGGCTCGCCTCGCTGCGAGCCTGCGACATTCTGGATACGGACCCTGAGCAAGCCTTCGACGAGTTGGTTGCACTGGCCGCGTACGTCGCCGGAGTACCGATCGCGCTATTCAGCCTGGTGGACGAATCGCGTCAATGGTTCAAGGCCAAATTCGGCTTGGATGTCTGTGAGACGCCGCGAGAACAGGCATTTTGTGGCTACACCATCTTGGACCCGAAACCACTCATCGTTGAAGATGCGACTGCGGATGGGCGATTCTCTGACAACCCATTGGTGACCGGCGCTCTCGGCATTCGTTTCTATGCGGGGTTTCCGCTGCATGCCGCTGATGGGTTGCGACTCGGAACGCTCTGTGTCATCGATACGCACCCGCGAGAGTTACGCGTTGACCAGATTTCCGCACTGCAGGCGCTCGCAAACCAAGCCTGCGCCCAATTGAAATCGCGGCAAGTCCTGCGTGAACTGAGCGATCTACGCGAACGCGAACAGGCTCTCGCCGATCGCGGTCTGGAAGCCCAGGCCAGTGAATCCTTTCGCGTCGGCCAGATCCTGCACAAAGGGCTGGCCGCGGAACTCTCCGAAGTTGCCGAGTCTCTGCAATCCTGCCGAGCAGATGCCGCCGTTCTTTCGCCGAGCTTGAACGCATTGCTCGAGCGGTCGCGCGAGCGAATTGTTGCTGCTGCCAACGATTGCCGCGTTGTGGCTCAGCGTTTCCGGGGATTCTCGCTTCTCACCCTAGGGTGGCTGGATTCCGTACGCGCCGATATCAACCACCTGCAGGCGGACCACGGCGTGGAGATCGTGTTTGAAGACGGTGAAGACCCTGATCTGCTGCTCGACTACGCGTCCGCCCACCGCTTCGCTGAATTTTCCCATGCCGCGCTCTACGCGGTCATTGACCAACGCGGTGCTCGGCAGCTTCGCCTGTCCGTGGTCCGACGCGGATCGACCCTGACCTTGCGCATCCGCCACAGCGGCCGCAGCGATGGTGCGGCGGCGTTGCATCCGGCATCGCGCCTGCGTGTGCTCGCAGCGGAACTCGGTTCAGTTGTCAAAGAGACCTTCGCCGCTCCCTGGAGCGAACTGTCGTTGACCGTGAACATGTCCTCGCCGATGAGGCTACCGGCAAGGGCTGAGCCCGCGTAAGCGGATACCGAGGCCTGGAAGTTTCACGCTGCGGCCGCCCCATAACAACCATAAGCTGGAGCCTATTTGGGTGCGCTAAGCGTCGGCTTCACCCTTGCAGGCGCTCCAATAACATTGCGAAATCCCGGTATATTTCTCTGAATGCAGGAGGGGTGTCCCCAAGCCCAGTCAGAGTGGGGTCTGAGTCCCTTTACCAGGGGGGGTAAGCCCAGTCCGGATCCGTGGAGTTCCCCAAGAGCGTATCGAACGATCTTGGACAGCGGCCACTGGCACGAACGCGCAGCGTTCATGGATGTGCCGAGCCGATCGATCCCTCTTCGCCAGCACCCAACGCCCGGCCAGCCTTGCCTAAGCCCGCTCCGGCGGCCATCCTATGGCGCCTTCCCAATAGGCGCGAGAAGACCTTCGTCATGAGCATCAGCAGGCGACAATTGATCCAGTGGGCCGGTATGGCTGCATCGTTGGCGATCGCGAAAGGCACTAGTGCCGCTGGCGTCCGCAAGCTTGGATTGATCTTCCCGCCCGCAGGTCGCGGTGTTCCCGAGGAAGGCGTCGCCATGTATGGCGGCAAGATCGAGTTCGTCGTTGAGGGCCTCGGACTCGAGACGATGACGCCGGAGGGCTATGACTCGGTCGTTGACCGTATCGGGCCGGCTGCAGAGAAGCTGGCGTCGCGCGGAGCCGAGGCAGTCGTCCTCATGGGGACGTCGTTGAGCTTCTACAAAGGTGAGGCGTTCAACGCGACGTTGACGCGCAGGCTGCACGAGGTGAGCGGGTTGCCTTCCACGACGATGTCGACCGCAGTGATCGAGGGATTGAAGTCCTTGAAGGCGCGCCGCGTCGTGGCGGCAACGGCGTATGGCAATGAGGTCAATGGCCGACTGCGGGCCTTCCTTGCGGAACACGGGTTCGAAGTGCTGGCCGTCAAGGGGCTGGGCATCGAAGCCATCGCCGACCTCGCACGTGTCACCCAGCCCCAGCTCGTCGATTTCGGAGCCCAGGTTTTCGGCTCGGTGGCCAAAGCCGATTCAATTCTCATGTCCTGCGGTGGCTTGAGGACGCTCGAGATCCTCGACCCTCTTGAGCGACGGTGCGCAGCGCCGGCCGTGTCCAGCACGCCGCACGCGCTATTCGCTGGAGCCAAGCTGCTCGGGCTCGACGGTCGGACACCCGGATACGGGCGGCTGTTGTCGGCCTGAATCCGCCGCAGGGATCCTGACCGGATCGGCATGAAGCCTGGGCACTAGGGCCCCGGGGACGTCGCTTCCTACCTTCTTTACTCCATGACAAGGAGATCTGCATGCACCACATGCTGCGCGCACGGGACATCAAGATGGCCCCCGACTACGTGGGGCACAGCAAAGGCTATGCCCGCTGTTCCGTCATTGACGGGGCAGCCGGCTCGGTGCACATGGGCGTCGGCCTGTGTGAGCTCAAGGCGGGCGGTCGCATCGATAGCCACCTGCAGTCATTTGAAGAGAGCTTCTACGTCGTCGAGGGTGAGCCGGTCCTCATTCTCGATGGAGTGGGATACCCGCTTGCACCCGGCGCGTGTGGATTGATTCCGGTCGGAGTCCAGCACGCATGGCTCGGGCCGAAACGGGGGCGAGCCAAATGGATCGACATGATGGCTCCGCAGCCGCGACCTGTCGGTGGTGAAGAGGACACCTACTTCCTCGGCCTGCCGCCGAAAGTGCAGGTGGAGGAACTCGATATTCGCGATCCCCGATCGCGGCATTTCTTCCGCATGGCGGAGGATGACATCGTGGTGGACAAGCTGAAGATCGGCGCACGGAAGCATGCGCCCACTGTGTCGGCGAGCATGAACACCGCCCTGCTGGCCTACAGCGGCATTGCACTCAAGATGCTGGTGGACAAGCGGCTGGATGCCCAGTTGCACACCATGTTCATGATCGAGTACCAGCCGGGAGGCTGTGCGCATCCTCACGACCATCCGATGGAAGAGTCGTACATCATCCTCGATGGCGAGGTCGACGCCGTCGCCGACGGGAAGCGCTACACGCTGCGCGAGGGCGATGTGTTCTGGACAGGGGTCGGCTGCGTGCACGCGTTCTACAACACGAGCAAGCGGACCGTGCGCTGGCTCGAGACCCAGTCGCCCCAACTGCCCGATCGCCACGGGTATCGATTCAGTCGCGACTGGGAATACCTGAAGGAAAAGCTGGCCAAACAGAAGCCGGCGAAGCGGCGTACCTGAAAGCATGACATTTGGAGGGTGGCGCGACCGCGAAGGCCGGCCGCCCCTGCGCTGCGCCGCCGCATGAACTGCGCGCGCGGGCGGCGAATCCGCGCCAGCCAATTTGTGCGATGATCGGCGTCACCATGAAAACAACAAGCCTGCTTGCGTTGCTGCTCATCCCTTTGACGCTGACTCACGCGCAGCCTGCCGCAGCGCCGGCTGGCGACGTCATCGGGGTAGGCAATTTTCTCCATGTCGTCGCCGATGCCGAACGGGCATTGACGTTTTATCACGACGTGCTGGGCATGGACCTGCCGCCGGTCGCGCCGAATGCGCCTCCTGTCGTGATCCCCCGGCCTTACCTCACGACGACGGAAATCCAGGATCTTTACGATGCGCCCGGGGTTCCGTATCGAGTCACCCAAGGCATGATTGCCGAATCGCCGATGCGGGATGAGAACGTGGAATGGAATGTTGGCGACCGCAAGCCGATCCGCCCGCGGCTGCAGGATCCGGGTGCCGGCGTCATGGTCATGCACGTGCGTGACCTCGATACCATCATGGTGCGCGTGAAGCAGGCGAAATCCACCGTGGTGACGACGGGCGGCCAGCCAGTGGCAGTGGCGGGACCCGAGGGCAAGTCGCGCAGCGTGGTTTTGCAGGATCCAGATGGATTCTTTGTGCAACTGATCCAGCCAGACTCACTGCCCGCTACTGCAGCACAGGCTTCGAACAATATCTACGACATCGGCTTTGGCGTGACGGTCGATAACAGGGACCGGATGCTGGCGGTGTTCAAGGCGATGGGATTTGAACCGCTCCTTGGTGACTGGAGCAAGGACAAGGCCCAGGCCCGCGTAGCCGGCGTAGCAGCAAGTACCCGCATTCGTCGTGCGACGGCGCTCGTTCCGGGGACGTCGTTTGAAGTGACGTTCACGGAGTTCAAGGGCCTGGACAAAAAGCACTACCAGAGTCGCGTGCGCGATCCAGGCACGTCCATGCTTCGTTTGCGAGTGCGCGATATGGATTCCATTCTTGCCCGGGTCAAGGCGGCGGGGCTGACTGTGGCGTCGAGGGCGGGCCAACCGGTGACGGTGATGGGGGCCAATGGCGGGCAGCACATTGCGATCATGGACGGTCCCGACAATCTCAAGATCCAGTTCGTCCACGCGATCCCGAAACCGAACTGATCCCGAGCGATCCGCTGCAGATGCTGCAACGCACGTGTGCGTTGCAGTGCGGCTGCCACGTGCCTCTACGTAGTCTGCCCCATTTACCGCGCCGGCTTCATCCAGTATCAAGAAGCTGCAGACCGGCACGATCAACACAAGAGCAGGCAAGGCAAGACACGGGGGACGATTCCATGGCGACCCTTGCGACTGATCCCGGTGAGACGGAAGTTCCGCTCGCGTTCGTGGCGCCTTGCAGGACCCTGTCACCGACTGCGCCGTTCAGGTGGATTCGCCTTGGCTGGGCCGATCTCATGCGGGCGCCGCGGCAGAGTCTTTCCTATGGCCTGATGCTCAGCCTGCTGAGCGTTTCCATTGCGGTACTCAGTTGGCTCTACGGAACACTCGCGTTGTACCTGGGGCTGGCAACGGGCTTCATGTTCGTGGGTCCTGTCGTTGCGCTCGCGGTGTATTCGATCAGTTGGCAGCTTGAAGCCGGACGCAAACCGGCTCTCGGCTATTGCCTGCGAGATGGCTGGATGCATGTGCGCGACATCCTGCTGTTCGGTCTTGTGCTCATGGTCGTGTTGCTGGTCTGGGCGCGAGCGGCCACGATGCTCCACGTCTTCTTCCCCAACAGTGGACGGCCCACGTGGCGCAGCCTGCTGCCGTTTCTCGGGATCGGTTCGGCTGTAGGCGCGGTGTTCTCGGCGATTGTCTTCGCCGCGAGTGCGTTCTCGCTGCCGATGATGCTTGATCGCAAGGCCGATGCAGTGACGGCGGTGGTCACCAGCGTGAATGCGGTCCTGCGGAACAAGCCGGCAATGCTGGTGTGGGGGATGATCGTAATTGCCGCGGTGCTGGTCGGCTTTGCTACCGGGATGCTGGCGTTTGTGGTGCTGTTGCCGTTGATCGGGCATGCCACGTGGCACGGCTATCGCGAGACGATTGACGCGTCTGCGTGGCCGGCCTGGGAGCACGCACGCGAAGCCAACGCGTCACTCGACTCATAGCTCGCCACGGAAGGGCTGGCGAGGAGTCAGAGGCCTGCGTCAGGCGACCATCTGCTCCTGGGGTACCATGAGCCTCAGCGGCCTGCGGGGAGCGAGGGTTGGCCGCATCTGCTCGCTTGCGTCATGGACGGCGTCGTCGAATTCAAGCAACAGCGCGCAGAGGCGATCAATCCCGAAGCGGCAGGGCGCCGCGCTGAAGCTCGCGACCACGTCGTGAAGTTCTTGCGCGACCGCGCCAATGTCGTCGAAGCCGAAGATCGGTGCGTCGAGGGCAATCCGTCTCGTGGACTCGAATAATTCGTTCAGGCAATTGAAGTCCTGGCGGCTGATGCGCGCTGCATGGCGATGCAACGTGTCCTGCTGTTGCAGAATCCGGGAAAGATAGCCCGCCGCCAAGGCCGCGACATAGTTGTGTGAAGAGTGCATGTGAGCTTTCCTTAGCAAGAGATCCGTATCGTCCGAGCCGCGCTCGCTGGCCGGCGTCGTTAGTTACCCTATCGTCCCGATTCGTCATAAGTGGAGGGTACGGTGGGCATGGGCACACCTGGATCATGCGGATTCGCGCGCCAGTTCGCGGAATGGCCATGAATCTGCGCCGTTTCCGGTGCCTTGCGGGCGATAAGGTGAGGGGGAGATGTGCAAGCCGTCACGAATGAATGGCGGACGACCAAAAGGCGTCAATCCGTGCGGCGGGCGATACCGCCAATGTGATTGACGGCAGGGGGCGAGGCGCAGTCGCCTGGCGTGGGCTAGCTGCGGCGGCGACCACCGGACCGCGGATCTGCGGCGTGGTCGACATAGGCTTTCGAGAATTCCTCGGAAAACACGGTAGGCAGCCCGACGTGATCGCGCTGGTTCAATACCTGGTAGAACTCTGCGTAGAGGTCCCAGTACTTGATCTTGTTGGCGGCGCCGAGCAGCGAGCTACGCCTGAGACCGCGGTCGAACCGCTCCTGGAGGTCGGTGGGTTCGAGCCTGTCGAGCAACGAATCCACCGCGGAGCGCATGGCGGCGTTCACGGAGGCCTGGTGGGTCTTGAGGTCGTTGAACGATTCGCGGATGGCTTCGACGGGGCCGAGGTAGCGGGAGTTGTGGCCATCGAGCAGCTTCTTCACGGCCTCGTCCACGCTGGAAGAAAACTTGAACGGGTTGTTGTCACCAGGCTGGATCGTGGTTTCTCCGAGGTGCAACCGGTTCTTGAGATCGGTTCGGGTCTGGAGTGCATCCATCAGCGAGACCGAGACTTCACGCAACATCTGGCCTGCCATCGTCAGCATCGCTGCGTGCGTCTCTCCCGGGAGCGAGGCTGGATCGATGCCGATACCGCGGCAGAAGGCTTCGACACCGGCATCAAGCTCACGCGCGCCGTTGGCATGGCGTGGCGCACCATCGGCGCCTCGACGCGATGTGCTTTGCAGCGCCGCGACCTGCTTGCGGTCAAGGGGTCGGGTGGCCATATGCCAATCCGGCGGGCTCTTGCCGGCGAGCGTGCGTTGTGGCCCCTGGTCGGCGAGGTTGCCCACCAGCGAGCCGGGCGACGACTCGCGTTCCTGGGCAGGGGTGGAAGGAATCAGCGGGACCTCGACACCGTACGCGTTCGACAGTTCGATGGGCTCTTCGGCAAGCGATCGTGGAGTCGGGTCCGAACCGCCCATCAACAGGGCAGAGATATCCAGGTCTTCGCCCAGGTCTTCGCCGAAGGGAGAGCTTGCCAGAGGCTGGGAGGGGGCCAGCATCTGTCCGCTGGCATCGGGCGGGAAGTCATTGCGCTCGTCGATGCTGACCAGCAATTCATAGTCGCCAAGGCGCAGGCGGTCGCCGTCGAGCATTTTGTGGAGCCCGGCCTCGGACAGGGGGGTTCCGGAGCCATTCACGAAAACGCCGTTCGTGCTGGTGTCCTCGAGAATCCATGCGCCCGCGCGGAACGAAATCTTCGCGTGGTGGCTTGAGATATAGCGATCCGGATCCGGGAGGACCCAGTCGTTGTCAGCGGACCGGCCAATGCGACCGCCGGAGACGCCGAACAGCCGCGAGCTGCGCTTGCCCAGATTCTGGTATTGGTCGCTGATGACCCGAAGTTTTAACGCCACCTAAATCATCCCCTGGCCACTTCCGCCTTGGCCTGAGAAACCAACCAGCCCTTAACCCGTGTCGGCCAGCCTGTGGCCCGACGATCCTCAATGCGCGCTGCTCGAATCCAGGCCTTGGAGGGAGGCGTCCGCAACCGGTTCTATCCCGTTGCCGCTGGCGCTTCACTCAGGCCTATGTAATATGCACCAAGCGTAGCAATGAAGCCTGAAGTCGATATGGCAGCCAGTCACATTTTCAAGGTCGTTTTCGCCAATCAGGGCAAGGTGTACGAGATCTACGCGCGCAAGGTGAGCCACGGATCGCTGTTCGGTTTCATCGAGGTCGAGGAGCTGATTTTCGGCGAGCGGTCCACCGTCGTCATCGACCCCGCCGAGGAGCGGATCCAGGCGGAATTTGCGGGGGTCAAGCGGACCTACCTGCCCATGCATTCGATCCTGAGGATCGATGAAGTTCCCAAGCAGGGGGTGAGCAAGATCAGTGTCGTCGAGGGGTCGAATGTCACCCCGTTCCCGGTGCCGATCTACACGCCTGGTGGTTTGGTTCCCGGCAAGTAGCGGCTGGTGAGCGGCACCGCCGTTCGGTATCATTCCGGCCCCTTCGGCGGCAACGGCGATGGCCTTTTTGGGCCGCTCTAAGTATCTAAAAATGCTGATTATTTCAGGTGCATCGGCGCTTTCGGGTTTCCGCCTCGACAAACTGCTGGCCGCTGTATCGGCGCGCCACGGGGAAGTGACCGGCCTGACAGCCCGGTTTGTCCACTTTGCGAAGGTCGGCCAGCCGCTCGCACCAGCTGATCAGCGGGTCCTTGAGGCCTTGCTGACCTACGGTCCCCGTCCCCGCGGTGCCGCGACCGACCGGAGTCCTGCGGGACAGGGACTCATCCTCATTGTTCCCCGGCCTGGGACGATCTCCCCCTGGTCAAGCAAAGCCACCGACATTGCCCATGTTTGCGGTCTGGCCGGAGTCGAGCGCATCGAGCGGGGCATCGCCTACGAGGTGGGCGGGGTCTCGGACATGGCGGCGCTACGCTCCCTCGCCCCTCTCCTGCACGACCGGATGACGGAAGCCGCGCTGTTTGCGCTTGAGGGAGCGGATTGCCTGTTCGCAGCCACGGAGCCTGCACGGTTGCGACGGGTTCCGGTACTCGCCCGCGGGCGAGCCGCGCTGAACGAGGCCAATGCGACGCTCGGGCTCGCGCTTTCACCGGATGAAATCGAATACCTTGGCGAAAGCTTCGGCCGCCTCGGGCGTGACCCGACGGACGTCGAGCTGATGATGTTTGCACAAGCGAACTCCGAGCACTGCCGCCACAAGATCTTCAACGCAGACTGGGTGATCGACGGCGAGCCGCAGCCCAAGTCGCTGTTCGCGATGATCCGCAACACACACGAAAAGAACAGCCGCGGGGTGCTCTCCGCCTATCGCGACAACGCCGCAGTGATCGAGGGCGCCATCGGTCGTCGCTGGTTCCCCGACCCGAAGACCGGCGAATACGGCTATCACGACGAACCGATCGATATCCTGATCAAGGTCGAGACCCACAACCATCCCACCGCCATCTCGCCATTTCCTGGCGCAGCAACGGGTTCGGGCGGCGAGATCCGCGACGAAGGCGCCACGGGACGCGGTGGCAAGCCGAAGGCGGGCCTGGCCGGCTTCTCGGTTTCCAACTTGAGGATTCCGGGGTTCGAGCAACCGTGGGAGCAGGACAACGGCAAGCCGGGGCGCATCGCTTCCGCGCTCGACATCATGATCGACGGCCCACTCGGTGCCGCTGCCTTCAACAACGAGTTCGGTCGTCCGAACATCCTCGGCTATTTCCGCACCTACGAGCAACGCGTGCCGGTCGCGGGCCGCGCGGAGCTGAAGGGTTACCACAAGCCGATCATGATTGCGGGCGGGCTCGGCAACATCCGGCGATTCCATGTCGAGAAGTCGGAAGTCACGCCCGGCTCGAAGCTCGTGGTGCTCGGCGGTCCGGCCATGTTGATCGGTTTGGGCGGTGGCGCTGCGTCGTCGGTCGGCAGCGGTGCCAGCACTGAGCACCTCGATTTCGCGTCGGTGCAGCGCGGGAATCCGGAGATCCAGCGTCGCGCACAGGAAGTTATCGATCGCTGCTGGGCACTTGGGTCTGACAACCCGATCGAGCTAGTACACGACGTCGGTGCGGGCGGCTTGTCGAATGCGTTGCCCGAGTCCATTGCCCACAGCCACCGCGGTGGACGCATTGATCTGCGGACGATTCCGTCCGTCGAACCGGGCATGTCGCCGCTCGAGATCTGGTGCAACGAGGCGCAGGAGCGCTATGTGCTCGTGATCCCGGCGAACCGCATCGAAGAGTTCGGTGCGCTCTGTGCACGCGAGCGATGCCCCTACGCTGTGGTGGGGGACATTACGGACGATGACTGGCTCAAGGTGGACGATCCGCTGCTCATCGAAACGCCTGTCGATGTGCCGCTCGACGTGATCCTCGGCAAGCCGCCCAAGATGCTTCGCGATGTGAAGCGAGTCCCCACGCGGGGTGATGGTTTCGCGACGGCACAGATTGATGTCCGCGACGCCGTCTTGCGCCTGTTGAAGTTGCCGGCCGTGGCAGACAAGACGTTCCTGATCACGATCGGAGATCGCAGCGTGGGCGGCATGATCAGCCGCGACCAGATGGTGGGTCCGTGGCAGGTTCCCGTCGCGGACGTCGCGGTGACGGTCAGCGACTACGTGTCGGTGACGGGTGAAGCGATGTCGATGGGTGAGCGGTCGCCGCTTGCGATCCTCGACGGGCCTGCCTCTGGTCGCATGGCCGTGGGGGAAGCCATCACCAACATTGCAGCTGCTGACATTGCAGCCCTCGATCAGGTGCGCCTGTCCGCGAACTGGATGGCTGCGTGCGGCGAACCCGGGGAGGATGCGGACCTGCATGCCACGGTGAAGGCCGTGGGCGAGGAGTTTTGCCCGGCATTGGGGATCACGATTCCCGTCGGCAAGGATTCGCTGTCGATGAAGACCGTGTGGGATCAGGGCGGCAAGATGCAGCGGATGCTGGCGCCGCTGTCACTCGTGATCTCGGCATTCGCACCGGTGCGTGATGTGCGCCGCACGTTGACGCCACAGCTGCGCATGGATCAGGGCGCGACGGCGCTGGTTCTGATCGACCTGGGGCAAGGCCGCAATCGCATCGGCGGGTCTTGCCTCGCGCAGGTGTACGGCCGCGTGGGCGACGTTGTGCCTGATTGCGAGGATCCGGCGGTGCTCTCCCGATTCTTCGCCGCCATGGTCGAGATCAAGGACCAGGCGCTGGCGCTCGCGTATCACGATCGCTCCGACGGCGGCCTCGTCGTGACCCTGCTCGAAATGGCATTTGCCGGTCACTGCGGCCTCGATGTCGACCTGTTGAATCTCGGGAGTGACCGGGCCGCGGTGCTGTGCAGTGAGGAGTTGGGTGCGGTTCTGCAAGTGCGGCTGGCCGACATCGACCGCATCATGCAGCTTCTGTCGCGCCATGGATTGCGTCGAGCAAGCCATGTCATCGGCCAGGTCACTACTGATGACCGCGTGCGCATTGCCGTTGAGAGTGGAGTCGCGCTGGATGCGACCCGCAGCGAGCTGCACCGGACGTGGTCCGAGACGAGCTATCGCATGCAGGCGCTACGCGACAATCCTGACTGTGCCCGCGAGCAGTTTGAAACGGCGATCGACGGCAACGATCCTGGCCTGTCCGTGCGGCTCTCTTTCGAACCTGGCGTCGATGTCGCGGCGCCGTTCATTGCCGGCGGCGTCAGGCCGCGCGTTGCGATCCTGCGTGAGCAGGGCGTCAACAGCCAGTCTGAAATGGCAGCCGCCTTCGATCGGGCCGGATTCGCCACCGTGGACGTGCACATGACGGACCTGCTGACAGGCAAGGTGGCCCTGACGGGCTTCAAGGGTCTGGTTGCTTGCGGTGGCTTCTCCTACGGCGACGTTCTGGGCGCGGGCGAAGGGTGGGCCAAGTCCATCCTGTTCCACGCGGCAACGCGTGCGGAGTTCGAGCGTTTCTTTGCTCGCCCCGATACGTTCGCGCTCGGCGTGTGCAATGGCTGCCAGATGTTCGCGGCACTCAAGGAGATCATTCCGGGTGCAGCCCACTGGCCACGCTTCGTCCGCAATCGGTCAGAACAGTTCGAAGGCCGGTTCAGCCTGGTCGAGGTGGTCGACTCACCTTCGATTTTCTTCCGCGACATGGCGGGCTCGCGCCTGCCGATTGCGGTGGCTCATGGTGAAGGCTATGCGGAGTTCGGCGAGGGTGACCTGTCGCGTTGTGTGGGCAGCAAGCTGGTTGCCATGCGCTTCATCGACAACTCGGGGGCCGTGACCGAGCGTTACCCTGCGAATCCCAACGGGTCGCCAGCAGGCATCACTGCATTGACCACCGCGGACGGCCGGTTCACTGCGTTGATGCCGCATCCGGAACGCGTGTTCCGGACAGTGCAGAATTCGTGGCATCCGGAGAACTGGAAGGAAGACGGTGGCTGGATGCGGATGTTCCGCAATGCCCGCGCATGGGTCGGCTGATCAGGAAGACGCCTTCAGGAAGGGCGTGACTTTCGATGACTGGCTCTCCTCGGCGAAGAAGCGCCTGACCATCATCGCCTGCTGCAGCTTGCCGCGCCGGATATAGGACTGGTACAGCAGGTCCTTCATCACTTCGAGCAGGATGCCGGCGTGCTCGCCGCCCACGGTGGGCAAGCCTGGATAGCCGTCCGCATCGTTGTCGAACAGGATCTTCTTCAGCAGCGTGTAAGTGTCGGTGTCGAGCTCCGCCATGGTGCGGATATCCGCGACCATGTCGAAGATACGCAGCTTGCCGTTCTCGCCGAGGTCACGGAATACCGACTGCGCCGTGCGCCGACACATCGAGGCGAACGCGTTGAATGCACCGTGCGCGTAGCAGCTGAGCGCCTCCTTGAACAGCAGCTCGCTTTCCTCGGGCAGATACGTGTAGGTGAACTTCTCGCGCGGGCGTTCGAGTTCGAGGTAGTTCGGGGCGAGCTCCACGCGCGCCGCGGCGTAGATCTTGACCGGGAACTTGAGGAATACCGGCGCGTTGCACGAGTCGCAGCGGTACACGATGCCGACGTGATTGGGCTTGTGGGCCGACAGCTGGGCGAACTGGGGAAGAGATACGGCTGTCATGTGCGACAGCACCTGACAGTGCGGGCAGACGAGCGCAAAGCTCGCTTCCTGATCGTGGTGCAACCGGCTGTTCGAGTCGATGTGGATCGACATGGGCGGAATTTCCTTGACCAACCCTGCTCAGGCTGCGAGTGGACGCAGCCACAGTCTAGCGAATACCTGCCGCACTGCACAGGTACTCGTCATCCGGGGCGATGCTGCCTGATCGCTCATATCGGGCGTTGTCGGTCGTACAACGCCTCGTGCAGCGCTCAATGCGGCCGCTCCAGGGCAATCGGGTCAGGGTGCCTTCCAGGCCGCCACTGCCTGTGACGCTGCATCGTTGATCGGCCGGGCCAGCAGTCCGGATTGGCTCAGCGTGACTTGAAATCGGGCGCCGTTGGCCATCGGCAAGTAGGTGGCGCTGCCGTACAGCGCGTCGACGAATGGCACCCACTTCGAGCCGTTGGTGGCGAGCCTCCACACGTCGACGCCCGGATTGTCCGCGAGCGGATAGACACTGCGTGGCGCGGTGCGTTCCTGCTCAATATCGCGATAGCGGCCGCTGAAGCGCTCCAGGCGGTATTGCGCGTTCAGCCCGAGCACATTTGCCCAGCTGCGCCACTTGAGGATGCGGGCATCCATCTGCCACTCATCGCCGTTGACCTGCAGAATCTGCAGGCTACCCGACGGGATCTGCGTGACGATTGCCTGGAAGACCTGTGGTCCGCGCGCTTCGAACACGAGTTCGGCCACCGGCTGCTCGTTGGTCAGCCGGCTGTAGGTCCTGAGGTTCAGCGAGACGATGAAGAAGCCGCCCGCTACCGCGATGAACAGAAGGCCAAACAGCGCAGTGCCGCCAGCCGCTCCGTACCGCGCCTTGCGCAGCCGTTGCACCGCCAGGATAAGGAGGATGAGACCGAAGCCCGCAAGTGTAGCTGCAATGGCATCGGTATCCATGATGCTTCCTAGGCGTTGATCTTCCGGTACTTGATGCGGTGGGGGCGGTCAGCGTCGTCACCCTTGCGCCGCTTGAAGTCATCGACGTACTCCGCGTGGTTCCCCTCGAACCAGACCACTTCGCTGTTGCCCTCGAAGGCGAGGATGTGCGTGGCGATACGGTCCAGGAACCAGCGATCGTGCGAGATCACGACGGCGCAGCCCGGGAACGCGAGCAGGGCGTCTTCGAGTGCGCGCAGGGTTTCCACGTCGAGGTCGTTTGTCGGTTCGTCGAGCAGCAGCACGTTGCCGCCGCTCTTCAGCACCTTCGCGAGGTGCACGCGATTGCGCTCACCGCCCGACAGTTCGCCTATGAGCTGGCTCTGCTGGGTGCCGCGGAAGTTGAAATGGCCGACGTAGGCGCGCGACGGAATCTCGTAGTTGCCCACCTTGATGATGTCCTGGCTGTTCGAGATTTCCTGCCAGACGGTCTTCTTGTCGTCGAGCGACTGCCGCGACTGGTCGACGTACGCGAGCTGGACCGACGGTCCCATCCGCAGCTCGCCGGCATCCGGCTGCTCCTGTCCCGTCAGCATGCGGAACAGGGTCGTCTTGCCGGCGCCGTTCGGTCCGATGACGCCCACGATGCCGCCGGCCGGCAGGTTGAAACTCAGGTTGTCGAACAACAGCCGGTCGCCGAAGCCTTTCTTGAGGCCCGTGGCCTCGATCACCAGCTCGCCGAGGCGCGGCCCTGGCGGGATGTAGATTTCGTTGGTTTCGTTGCGCTTCTGGAATTCCTGTGACGCCAGCTCCTCGTAGCGTTGCAGGCGGGCCTTGCTCTTCGCCTGGCGGGCCTTCGGGTTCGACCGCACCCATTCGAGTTCGCGCGCGAGCATCTTGCGCAAGCCTTCCTGCTGCTTCTCTTCGGTGGCGAGACGCTTCTCCTTTTGCTCGAGCCAAGAGGAGTAATTGCCTTCCCACGGAATGCCGTGGCCGCGGTCGAGTTCCAGGATCCAGCCGGCGACGTTGTCGAGGAAGTAGCGGTCGTGGGTGACGGCGACGACCGTGCCCGGATAGCTTTCGAGGAAACGCTCGAGCCATGCGACGGATTCCGCGTCAAGGTGGTTGGTCGGTTCGTCGAGCAGCAGCATGTCGGGTTCCGACAGCAGCAGACGACACAGCGCAACGCGACGGCGCTCGCCGCCCGAGATCTTGGTGACGTCCGCATCCCAAGGCGGCAGGCGCAGCGCGTCGCCCGCAACGTCGAGCTTGCGTTCCAGCTCCCAGCCGCCCTTGGCGTCGATCGCATCCTGCAGCTTGGCCTGCTCTTCGAGCAGCTTGTTCATGGCGTCGTCGGCGAGATCGGGGTCTGCAAACTTGTCGCTCACGGCATTGAAGCGGTCGATCAGCGACTGGATTTCCGCAACGCCTTCAAGCACGTTGCCGCGCACATCCTTGGCGGGATCGAGGGCAGGCTCCTGCGACAGATAGCCGATCCGGATGCCGGGTTGCGGTCGGGCCTCCCCTTCGATTTCCTTGTCGATGCCGGCCATGATGCGCAGCAGGGTCGACTTGCCCGAGCCGTTCAGGCCGAGGACGCCGATCTTCGCGCCGGGGAAGAACGACAACGAGATGTCGCGCAGGATGGTCCGCTTCGGCGGCACTACCTTGCCAACCCGGTTCATGGTGAAAATGAATTGAGCCATGTCGCGACCTTGAGAGCTGTCGAAAAGGGGGGCGATGATACATCAGGACCCGCTGGTCCAAGGGCTGGCTTCGGGTGCCCCGCCAAGCCTGTGCTACGCTGCCCTTAACCTGAGCTTCCGGATTCCCGATTGTCCACGACACAGATTCCGAGCGTCCTGGTGGTTGCCGGTGAGGAGATCGCCCGGTATGGCTTTCCCGAGGGGCATCCGTTCGGTCCCGACCGGCATGGCGTCTTCATCGGGGAAATGCGCAATACCGGTTTGCACGAGCGCGTCCGCTGGGCTGCTCCGCGCAGCGCGACGACCGCGGAGCTTGAGGCCTTTCATGATCCCGAATACGTGGAGTTCGTGAGGCAACGCGCAGCCGCAGGCACGGGCTTTCTCGACAGCGGCGACACTCCAGCCTGGAAGGGTTTATTCGAGGCAGCAAGCCACGTTGTCGGGGCGACGCTCCTGGCAGTCGATGAGGTCATGGCGGGCCGGGCAAGACGCGCCTTCGTACCGATTGCCGGGTTGCATCACGCCACTCGCAGCAAGGCGGCGGGCTTCTGCGTATTTAACGACTGCGGCGTGGCCATCGAGCTGCTGCATCGCCAATACGGCCTCGGCAAAATTGCCTACGTCGACATTGATGCCCACCACGGGGACGGCGTGTTCTACGGATTCGAATCCGATCCCTGGCTGCTTTTTGCCGATACCCACGAGGACGGCCGTTATCTCTATCCAGGGACGGGTTCAGCGCAGGAGTCGGGCAGGGGTGACGCGAAGGGTACCAAGCTCAATATTCCGCTGGCGCCGGGTGCGGGCGATGCAGAGTTCCTTGGGGCCTGGGAGCAGATCGAAGCCTATTTGCGGGCGGGCAAGCCGGAATTCATCCTGTTCCAGTGTGGCGCCGACAGCATCGAGGGCGATCCGCTCACGCATTTGCGGCTGAGTCCGGCGGCCCATTCGCATGCGGCCGGGCGCCTGTGCGCAATGGCTGACGAGCTCGGGCACGGCAGGGTCGTGGCAACCGGAGGAGGGGGTTACAACCGCGATAACGTCGCCCGAACCTGGACGAGTGTCGTCAAGGCGCTTGTTGCCGCTTCCTGAGCAAACCCTTTGATTCCAATCGGGTAAGTCCGCCTGCCGCCAGGCGGGTACCGAGCGCGTGGCCAATGCTGCTCGGCAGTACGTGCCGGCGCTGACCGAACTCCCTTTCCTGTAGAATCCTCGCTCCTCTTTTCGGAGACTTCCCCGCATGTTCGCAGCAGATATGCAGATCGCCGGTTTCGATCCTGAGCTCAAGGCGGCGCTCGATGCCGAATACCGCCGTCAGGAAGAACACATTGAGCTGATCGCTTCCGAAAACTACGCGAGCCCGAGGGTGCTCGAGGCGCAGGGTTCGGTGCTGACGAACAAGTACGCGGAGGGGTATCCGGGCAAGCGTTACTACGGCGGTTGCGAACATGTCGACGTCGCCGAGACGCTGGCGATCGAGCGTGCCAAGAAGCTGTTCGGTGCCGCGTATGCCAATGTGCAGCCGCATTCGGGCTCGCAGGCCAATGCTGCCGCGTACCTCGCGCTGATCAACCCGGGAGACGCGATCCTGGGCATGAGCCTTGATCACGGCGGGCACCTCACGCACGGCGCGAAGGTGAATTTCTCGGGACGCATCTTCAAGGCCCAGCAGTACGGCCTGGATCCTGCTACCGGCGAGATTGATTACCAGCAGGTCGAGCGGCTGGCGCGTGAATATCGGCCCCGGCTCATCATCGCAGGCTTCTCGGCCTACTCCCGCGTCATTGACTGGGAGCGCTTTCGCCGGATCGCAGACAGCGTCGATGCCTACTTCCTCGTGGACATGGCGCACGTCGCCGGCCTCGTCGCTGCGGGCGTCTACCCGAATCCCGTGCCCTGGGCGGACGTCGTGACCTCGACGACGCACAAGACGCTGCGCGGACCGCGTGGTGGGCTGATCCTGGCGAAGCGCAACGAGGACATCGAAAAGAAGCTCAACTCGCTGGTGTTCCCCGGCACGCAGGGTGGTCCGCTGATGCATGTCATCGCGGGCAAGGCCGTAGCCTTCCTGGAAGCCCTGCAACCGGAGTTCAAGGCGTACCAGGAGCTGATTGTGCAGAATGCACGCGCGATGGCGCAGACGCTGCAGTCCCGCGGCTACAAGATCGTTTCCGGCGGCACCGACAACCACCTGTTCCTCGTCGACCTGATCGGCCGTGAGCTGACGGGCAAGGAAGCGGACGCGGCGCTTGGGCGTGCGAACATCACCGTCAACAAGAACTCGGTACCCAACGATCCACGGTCACCCTTTGTTACCAGTGGCCTGCGTCTCGGTACGCCGGCCGTGACGACGCGCGGCATGCGCGAGCGGGAAGTGACTGACCTCGCCAACTGGATTGCCGACGTGCTCGACAAGCCCGAAGAGGCCGTTATCGCGCGCGTCAAGGCGCAGGTGCTGGAGCTGTGTGCCCGCTTCCCGGTTTACGGAAAGAAGCCGTAACCCGCCAAACTCACCCAGTCCGGTCTTTTTATGCACTGCCCTTTCTGTAGTCATGAAGAGACGAAGGTGACCGACTCGCGGCTGGCGGGTGAGGGGCAGCAGATCCGTCGCCGCCGCGAATGTCTTGCGTGCGGCGAGCGATTCACGACCTTCGAGACCGCTGAACTCGTCATGCCGCGGATCGTGAAGGGCGATGCGACGCGGGAGCCCTTCGACGAAAACAAGCTGCGTCATGGCATGTCGAAGGCGCTCGAAAAGAGGCCGGTCTCGAGCGAGGCCATCGATGCAGCCGTGGTGCACATCTGCCATCGGCTGCGGACCCTGGGCGAACGCGAGGTGCCCTCGCGGCTGATCGGCGAGTTCGTCATGGAAGAGCTGCGGCACCTCGACGAAGTGGCGTTCGTCCGCTTCGCCTCGGTGTACCGCAGCTTCCAGGATGTGGATGCCTTCCGTGAGGAGATCGAGAAGCTGCGCCTGCAACAGGGACGTGCCGGTGAGAACCAGCTGCCACTCTGGACTGGCGGCGTTCGCAAGAAGTAGCGATGTTCACGGAATTCGACCAGCGGATGATGGCGCGTGCGCTCCGGCTTGCCGAGCGTGGACTGTATACGACCGACCCGAATCCACGTGTGGGCGCAGTAATAACCGTGGGCGAGCAGATCGTCGGTGAAGGCTGGACGGATCCCGTCGGCGGTCCCCATGCCGAAGTCAATGCGTTGCGTGGTGCCGGTGCATCAAGTCGTGGCGCGACCGTTTACGTTTCGCTTGAGCCCTGTTCGCATCACGGCCGCACGCCGCCGTGCAGCGACGCGCTGATCGCCGCAGGAGTGCGGCGTGTAGTGTGTGCGGTCGGTGACCCCAATCCGCTTGTCGATGGGAGCGGGATCAGCCAGTTGCGCACTGCCGGCATTGAAGTCGAGAGCGGCTTGCTGGCGCAGCACGCCGAGCAGCTGAATGTCGGCTTTTTCAAGCGAATGAAGCGCGGACTGCCCTATGTCACGGTCAAGGTGGCCGCAAGCCTCGATGGCAAGGTTGCGCTCAGGAATGGCGCAAGCCGCTGGATCACGGGCGAACCGGCCCGACGCGATGTACAGCGTCTGCGCGCCCGCAGTTCTGCAGTCCTCACGGGCATCGGGACGGTGCTGGCCGACGATCCGCAAATGAATGTCCGTGACCCTGGAATCGAAATGCGGGGCAGACAGCCATTGCGAGTGGTGTGCGATTCGCGGTTGCGCATGCCGTCTACGGCACGCATGCTTGTCCTTGCGGGCGCAACGCTGGTCTACACGACAGCGACCGCTGGAGCGAAGGCGTTGGAAGCAGCAGGTGCGGGTGTGCAAACCGTTCCGGCCGATGCACGGGGTTCGGTCGATCTGGCGGCAGTACTGCGTGATCTCGCAGCCCGGCATTGCAATGAAGTGCTGGTCGAGGCAGGTCCGGTACTGTCCGGGCGCTTTCTCGAATTGGGCCTTGCCGACGCGTTGATTACGTACCTGAGTCCGATGTTGCTGGGCGGCGATGCGCGATCGATGCTGGCGCTTCCAGCCATCGACGACATGCAGCAACGGCTCGAGCTGGACCTGGTTGAGCAACGCCAACTGGGCAAGGACATCAGGTTCACGTGGAAGCCGCGCGACCGCAATCAAGGTTGATAAAGAGAATGTTTACAGGCCTTGTCCAGACCATTGGCACCGTGACGCGCTGCATTCCCAAGGGCGGTGACCTCGAAATCGCCGTCGCCGCACCAGCCGGTTACCTCGAGGGAACCGCATTGGGCGACAGCATAGCGGTCAACGGCTGCTGCCTGACGGTGACACAGATCGTCGATGGCGCATTCACCGCCGACGTCTCTCGCGAGACGTTGTCGCTAACGACGCTGGGTAGCAACTGGGCAGCAGGGTCGCGGGTCAATCTCGAGAAGGCGCTGCGCGCCGGAGACGCACTGGGCGGCCACTATGTTACGGGACATGTGGACGGCATCGCGAGTGTCTCCACCGTGACGGACGATGCCCGGTCGCGGCGCGTGGAGTTCGTGGTGCCGTTGAAGCTGGCCCGCTACATCGCCCGCAAGGGATCGGTGACGGTGGATGGTGTGAGCCTGACCGTGAATGGCGTGACGGAGCTCGATGCGGGTAAACCTGATGCGCGTTTCGACGTGAATCTGGTACCTCATACGCTGGACGTGACCATACTGGGAGGCTATGTGCCGGGTACCCGCGTGAACCTCGAGGTCGACATCATTGCCCGATACCTCGAACGCATGATGGGCGCATCATGACGCTGCATTCCATCGAGGACATCCTGTCGGACCTGCGTGCGGGGCGCATGGTCGTGATCATGGATGACGAGGATCGCGAGAACGAAGGCGATCTCCTCATGGCGGCCGAACACGTCCGCCCCGAGGACGTCAACTTCATGGCGAGATACGGCCGCGGCCTGATCTGCCTCACGCTCACGCAAGAGCGGTGCAAGCAGTTGCGATTGCCGTTGATGGTCAGCGATACCCACCTGGAGCACGCCACCAACTTCACCGTGTCGATCGAGGCCGCGGAAGGCGTGACGACCGGGATCTCGGCGCACGATCGTGCCCATACCATCCAGACAGCCGTCGATCCAAAGGCCGTCCCCGGAGACCTGCGGCAGCCAGGCCATATTTTCCCGTTGATGGCGCAGCCGGGCGGCGTGCTGACCCGCGCGGGGCACACCGAGGCGGGCTGTGACCTGACCCGTCTCGCAGGCTGCCAGGCAGCGGCGGTGATCGTCGAGATCCTGAATGACGACGGCACGATGGCGCGGCGGCCGGACCTCGAGAAGTTTGCAGAACACCACGGGCTCAAGATCGGCACGATCGCGGACCTGATCCGCTACCGGCTGGAGAAGGAGCGGTCGGTCGAGCGCATTGCGGAACGCCAGATTGCCACCGAGTTCGGGCCTTTCCGGATGGTGGCCTACGAGGATCACGTCAACCAGACGGTTCACCTCGCCCTGGTTCGCGGCGACATCAGCAAGGTGGCGGCGCCGCTCGTCCGCGTGCACCTTCGGGACACGGTTCGCGATCTGGTTGGGGTCCAGCTTGAGTCGCTCGGGCGGCCGCTGCGGTCTGCCATGGAGAGAATTGCAGCGGAAGGTTGCGGTGTCGTCGTGCTGCTTCGTCCGGCGGAGTCGCCGCGGGATCTCATGGACGCAGTCGGGGGGCTTGCATCGGCAGAGACTGCGGGCGGTGCCCGGTCGACCGGCATGAAGGTGCTCAGGACCTACGGTATCGGGGCGCAGATTCTCAAGGACCTCGGCGTCAATCGCATGCGTGTGCTGTCTGCCCCCAGGCAAATGCTTGGCCTATCGGGGTTCGACCTCGAGGTTGTCGAGTATGTCGAGAGTTGAGGATCTGATCCCCGCTATACTGCGCGCCTGCCCATCCGGACCGCGAATATGGACAACGTGAAAATCATTGAAGGCGACCTGCAGGTCCGTGACCTGCGGTTTGCCATTGCCGCCACGCGCTTCAACCAGTTCATTGTCGACCAGCTGGTGCTGGGCGCCATCGACATCCTCAAACGCCATGGTGCGAGCGACAAGCAGCTGGAGATCGTGAAGGTTCCCGGCGCCTACGACCTGCCGCTCGTGGTTCGGAAGCTCGCGATGAGCCGTCGTTATGACGCCATCGTCGCGCTCGGTGCGGTGATCCGTGGCGATACGGCCCATTTCGACTATGTGGCAGGGGAATGTGCCGGCGGCCTTGCGCGCGTATCCCATGACACCGGCGTGCCGGTCGCCTTTGGCGTGCTGACGACTGATTCGGTGGAGCAGGCCATCGATCGCGCTGGAACCAAGTCCGGCAACAAGGGCGCCGATGCGGCTCTGTGCGCGCTCGAACTGGCCAACCTGCTCAGGCGACTCGAGTCTTGAGCCAACCTGCACGCAAGTCGGGGCGAGGCAGTCGAGCTCGCAGCGTGGCGCGGAAGCTGGCGATGCAGGCGCTGTACCAGTGGCAGCTCACGGGGCAGTCAGCGGACGCCGCGGCAGAGATCTGCCAGCAGTTCGTCACGAGCGAGGACTATGCAGGCGCCGACGCGGAATACTTCGCGGACATCGTCCAGAACTGCATTTCCCGCAATGCCGAACTCGATGCCGTGCTTGGAGGGTACGCGGACCGACCCGTCAGCCAGATCGATCCAGTCGAGCGGGCGATTCTGTGGTTGGGACTGTATGAGCTCGTTGCCCGGCTGGATGTCCCTCACCGCGTCGTCATCAATGAAGCGGTCGAACTCTCGAAGAAGTTCGGCGCTACGGACGGCCACAAGTACATCAACGCTCTGCTCGACCGGGCTGCGCGCGAGCGCCGTGTCGAGGTGGCACCCCGCGTGGATGCGGGTTCGGGTGCCTGACGACCCCGCCGGAACCCAACCGGGCTCGGCTGCAACATGACCTCGGCTATTCCTCCCGGCGAGTTCGAGATCATCGCTCGCTACTTTTCCAGGGCGAGCCGGCGCAGTGATGTGCTGCTGGGAATCGGGGATGACGCGGCGCTGCTGCAAGTGCCGTCCGATCGTCGTCTCGTTGCCGCGATGGATACGCTTGTCGAGGGCGTCCACTTTCCGGTGGGTACGGGCGCACGCTCCATCGGACATCGTGCGCTTGCCGTCAACCTCAGTGATCTGGCTGCGATGGGCGCCGAGCCCGCCTGGGCGCTCCTGTCCCTGTCGTTGCCCGAATCGAATGCCGAGTGGTTGGCAGAATTCTCGAAAGGGTTGCACGACCTGGCGCAGCGTTACAACGTTGCCCTGGTCGGCGGCGATACTGTCAGGGGGCCCCTTGTCATCACTGTACAAGTCCTGGGCTTCATCGAAGCGGGACCCGCGTTGACCCGAGGTGGTGCCCGTCCTGGCGATCTGATCTATGTGTCGGGCATTCCGGGAGAAGCGGCTGCGGGGCTCGCGGTCATCCAGGGCCAGACTGTCGAGGGTGAAGACAGCGAGTTGCTGCGGCACCGATTCAACTGGCCGGAGCCGAGAGTGCAACTCGGCCAAACGCTCCGGACGCTCGCGTCCGCTGCCATGGATGTCTCGGATGGGCTGCTTGGGGATCTCGGCAAACTGTGCCAGGCCAGCGCCTGTTCGGCGCAACTCGAGCTGGAGCGTCTGCCTGCATCGCCTTCCATGCGGGCGTTGTTCGATGTTGCTGCATCCGAGCGCTTCGCGCTCTTGGGTGGCGATGACTACGAACTCCTGTTTACGGTCGCCGCAGGGCGAGTCCCTGAATTCGAAGCGCTTGTCCAGAATACGGAGCCCGGCTGTACTCGAATTGGTCGTATCACGCAGCGTGATCCGGGGCAGGCTGTCGTGCAGTGCTTGCGCGACGGGCGAGCCGTGGTGGTTCCGGCAACCGGATACGACCATTTCTCGAAAGCCTGACCAGCATGGGACGACTCTTCACAGTGCGCGGTGACCCGGGAGCGCAGTGCCGATGAGATGGAGCGCCGACCCTCGCATCCTGCGCGATCCGGTGCACCTGCTGGCATTCGGGTTCGGAACCGGCTTGAGTCCCTATGCACCCGGTACCTTTGGAACGCTGGTGGGCATCCCTTTTGTGCTGCTGATGGCGCCCCTCGGGCTCGTGGCGCAACTTGCGCTGGTGGTGGCCGGGTTCCTCCTCGGTGTCTACGTGTGTGGCGAAAGCGCGCGCCGTCTGGGCGTCCACGATCACGGAGGCATTGTCTGGGATGAGGTCATCGGCTACGCCGTCACCATGCTGGCTGTGCCTGCGGAGCCCGCCTGGCTGCTGGCAGGGTTTGCCCTGTTCCGCTTCTTCGACATCGTGAAGCCCTGGCCGATCCGGGAGGCCGATCACAGTCTCAAGGGAGGGGTCGGAATTATGCTTGATGATGTTCTCGCAGGCATTTTTGCGGGAGCGATCCTGTATCTGGTTCACCTCCTGCTCTAGAGCCCCACGCACTGCACACAGCGATGCCACCCGAACCCGTCAAAGCTTTGGTCAACGCGGTGGGGGGGGCGGATCCGCGCATCCCCGAGCGCATCGGCAAGTACACGATCGTCAAGGAAGTCGGTCGGGGCAGCACGGGCGTCGTCTATCTCTCGCACGATCCCTATTACCGTCGCGATGTGGCCATCAAGGTCTACAACATCGAGACCACGGATGAAGATCGCGCGCGCGTCACGCGCAAGATGTTCCTGTCCGAAGCCCACATGGTCGGCATGCTGCAGCATCCGAATATCCTGCCGATCTTCGATGCCGGTGAGGAAAAGGGCCGCTACTATGTCGTCACCGAGCATGTGCACGGCGCACGCACGCTGGCCGCCTACTGCAAGCCCGACAACCTGCTGCCCATCGACGACGTTGTCGAGATCATCTACAAGTGCGCCAAGGCGCTCCACTATTCGCACCGCCGCGGGGTCATCCACCGCGACATCAAGCCGTCGAACATCATGCTGACGCAGTCGAACGACGTGCGCATCATCGACTTCGGCATCGCCCTCGTCGCCGATTCCGACATATCGCGGATCGAAGGCATCGCCGGCAGCCCGTCCTACATGTCGCCCGAGCAGATCCAGTCTGCCGACATCACCAACCGCTCGGACATCTATGCGCTCGGGGCCGTGATGTACGAGATGCTGACCGGGTTCCGGCCGTTCCGCGGCGGCAACCTGTCGAAGCTGTTGCATCAGATTGTCTACGCGACCGCACAGCCGATCCACACGCTGCGCTCAGGCGTTCCGGAGGAACTTGAGGACGTTGTCGTCAAGGCGCTGCAGAAGGATCCGGACAACCGCTTTCTGAACGGCCAGGACCTGGCGGGTGCCCTCACGCGCGTGCACCAGAAGCTGCGTGAGAGCTACGCCAAGCTGGATCGACAGGAACAATTCTCGATCCTGAGGTCCTTGAAGTTCTTCCATGACTTCTCCCAGGCGGAGATCATGGAGGTGCTGCGCGCCAGCCATTGGCAGGACTATGACCTGAGCGACGAGATCGTGCGTGAAGGCGAGATGGACGACCGCTTCTACGTCATCGTCTCGGGCAAGGTCGCCGTGATGCGCAACGGCAGTACGGTGGGCGAACTCGATACCGGCGACTGCTTTGGCGAGACGAGTTACCTGCGTGGAGCAAAGCGGCTGGCGACCATCAAGGCGCTGTCCGACGTGACGGTCATGAAGGTCAGCTCTACGTTGCTGGAACAGGCATCCGCCTCCTGCCAACTGCGCTTCAACAAGGTATTCCTGAGCAACCTGATCGGACGGCTGCAGAGCGGTGACAGGGCCGGAACCTGAAAGCAGGGGCCAGCGGATGGGGGATAGTCAGATCCCGGTCTTGTCCCCATCGTCGATCACCGTCCCCAGCCCACCTCCCTTCTACGCATCCTTGTTCGTTTCGATCAGCGCGTACGCCGAATGGTTGTGGATGGACTCGAAATTCTCTGATTCCACCACATAGGCGCGCACCCTTGGTTCATTGTTCAGGCGGACGGCCACGTCCCTGACGATGTCCTCGACGAACTTGGGGTTGTCGTATGCCCGCTCCGTCACGTACTTCTCGTCGGGGCGCTTCAGGATTCCATACAGTTCGCACGAGGCTTCCTTCTCGGCGATATCGATCAGTTCCTCAAGCCACATGTGGTCGGCGATGCGCGCGCTGATCGTGATATGCGAGCGCTGGTTGTGTGCGCCGTAGTCCGAAATGTCTTTCGAGCAGGGGCACAGGCTGGTGACGGCCACCACCACCTTGATCCACAGTTCAGCCTTGCCGGCGTGGAATTCGCCGATCAAGGCAGCCTTGTAGTCCATCAGGCTTGCAACACCGGTGACGGGCGCCTTCTTCATCACGAAATACGGAAAGCTCATCTCGATGTGGCCGGATTCGGCATCGAGCCGCTTGGTCATGTCAGTCAGCATGCCGCGGAACGACTCGACGGAGATCTCGCGCTCGTTGCGGTTCAGGATTTCGACGAACCGTGACATGTGCGTGCCCTTGAAGTTGTGGGGCAGCGCGACATACATGTTGAAGTTCGCGATGGTGTGCTGGTCACCGCCCTGCCGATCCTTGACCCGCACCGGGTGGTAGATGTTCTTGATGCCCACCTTGTTGATGGGGAGCTGGCGGGTATCGGCACGGCTCTGGACGTCTTCGATCGGCAGGCCGGGACGATCGGCGGTGGTAGCCATGGCATTCACTCCTCAAGGGGGTCGGGGGCGCTAACGACGTTTCGCTGCCGCGCGCCGGGCAGATTCGAAATCGACGCGATCCGGTACGAATCAGGGTCAGGGGCGGGGCACCGACAGGACTGTCTATGCGGACGCCCGCAGTATAAATCAAGCCTCGGGATCCTTGAGCAGGCTACCGTGACCCGACAGCCGCAGGCCGTTTCGTGACGCGCCACCACTGGGCGATGGTGGTCTCGAGACTGGCGGAATCGAGTCCCGCCGCTGCCAGGCATTCCTCGCGCGTGCCGTGTTCGATGAACTGGTCGGGGATGCCGATATTCAGCACCGGAAGCGCCGTTCCGTGCGCGACCAGCAGTTCATCGACGGCGCTCCCCCCCCCGCCGGCGACGACGTTTTCCTCCACGGTCACGATGGCCTCGTGCCGTCCCGCCACTTCAAGCACCAGCGCGTCGTCGAGCGGCTTGATGAAGCGCATGTTGACCAGCGTGGCATCGAGCCGATCGGCAAGCGCGGCGCAGGCTGGCACCAGGGCGCCAAACGCAAGGATGGCAAGGCCGCTGCGGCCTTCCCGCCGGATCTCGGCTTTGCCGAGCGGGAGGGCGCACATCTGCACTTCGATCGGTGTGCCGGGGCCGGTGCCGCGCGGATAGCGCACGACGGCAGGGCGATTCAGCATGACGCCGGTGTACAGCATCTGGCGGCATTCGTTCTCATCGGCCGGAGCCATCACGACGAGTCCCGGAATGCACCGCAGGAACGACAGGTCGAAGCTGCCCTGATGAGTGGCGCCGTCGCCGCCGACGAGTCCGGCACGGTCAACCGCAAATACGACGGGCAGATCCTGCAGCGCCACGTCATGGACCAGCTGGTCGTAGGCGCGCTGCAGGAACGTGGAGTAGATGGCAACGATGGGCAGCGTCCCTTCGCAGGCGAGGCCGGCGGCGAACGTCACCGCGTGCTGTTCGGCGATGGCAACATCGAAATAGCGGTCCGGGAAGCGACGTGAAAAATCGACGAGGCCGGATCCTTCCCTCATGGCCGGCGTAACGCCGACGATCCGCGGATCCGCCGCCGCCATATCACACAGCCATTGGCCGAAGACCTGCGAATAGGTGGGCCCAGCGGCCTTTTCCTTGAAGATCACGCCACTCTTGGCGTCGAACGGGCCGGGGCCGTGCCACTTGATGGGGTCCGCTTCGGCCGGGGCATAGCCCTTGCCCTTGCGCGTGACGATGTGCAGGAACTGCGGCCCTTTCGCGTCTCGCAGGTTTTTCAGCGTCGACACCAGCGCACCTAGGTCGTGGCCGTCGATGGGGCCGATGTAGTTGAGGCCGAGTTCCTCGAAGATCGTGCCCGGCAGGATCATGCCCTTCATGTGCTCTTCGGAGCGTCGAGCGAGTTCCCATACCGTAGGCATCCGCTTCAGCACTTTCTTGCTGCCCTCGCGCAGGGACGCATACAGCTTGCCGGACAGGACGCGTGCGAAATAATTGGAGATCGCGCCGACGTTTTCCGAGATGGACATGTCGTTGTCGTTCAGGATGACGAGCAGGTCGACGTCGGTGCTGCCCGCGTGATTCAGGGCCTCGAAGGCCATGCCGGCACTCATGGCGCCGTCGCCGATGATGGCGACCACTCGCCGCCGTTCTCCCGCCCGGGCCGCACCGATCGCCATGCCGAGCGCAGCGCTGATCGAGGTACTCGAGTGTCCCACGCCGAACGTGTCGTACTCGCTTTCCTTGCGCGTCGGGAAAGGAGCCAAACCATCCTTGTGCTTGATGGTCCGCAGGCGATCACGACGGCCAGTCAATACCTTGTGCGGGTAGGCCTGGTGTCCAACATCCCAGACAAGCCGGTCTCGGGGCGTATCGAAGACGTAGTGCAACGCGACCGTCAGTTCGACCGTGCCGAGGCCGGCGGCGAAATGGCCACCCATCTGGCTCACGGTTTCGATCAGGTAGCGTCGCAACTCTGCCGCGACAGGTTCCAGTTGCGCGGCAGGCAGGCGGCGCAAGTCTGCCGGAAGGTCAATACCGTACAGCAACGGGTAAGAATCGCTCGAGTTCTTCATCTAGCGTCAGTTTACACCGTACTGCCGGCCCGGATGGCCCTACGAGCGTCGCGCAACCAGCCAGTCAGACAGTGCTGCCAGCGTGGCTGCGGGACCGCCCAGGGGAGCGAGGGCGGCGAGGGCCTCGGCGTGGAGTTCGAGGAGTCTGGCGCGCGCGGCCGCTACGCCTACCGTGGCAGGGTAAGTCGGCTTCTCGTGTTCCTTGTCCGCGCCGACCGCTTTCCCGAGAACCTTGGGGTCTCCCTCGATATCGAGCAGGTCATCCTGGATCTGGAAGGCCAGACCGATCTTTGTCGCGAACAGGTCCAGGCACGACCGTGTGGCATCCGGGATCGTCGCGCAATGGCTTGCCATCATGACACTCGCGCGGATCAGCGCACCCGTCTTGCGGGAGTGCATGTCTTCGACTTCCGCGACGGTCAGTTTGCGTCCCTCCGCGGCAAGGTCGAGCGCCTGTCCGCCTGCCATGCCTGCGGTACCGCTGGCATCGGCGAGAATTTCGATCAACTTGAGTCGCTGGGACGGGTCGGCTGGCGCCGCCGGATCGCGGGCGAGGATCTGGAAGGCCAGAACCTGGAGCGCATCACCCGCCAGAATGGCCGTGGCCTCGTCGAACTGGATATGGCAGGTGGGGCGGCCGCGCCGCAGGTCGTCGTCGTCCATGGCGGGCAGGTCGTCGTGCACCAGTGAGTAGGCGTGGATCAGTTCGATTGCGCAGGCCGCGGCATCCAGCTGGTTTTCGGGAACCCCGAGCGCCTTGCCGGTGGCATAGACCAGCAATGGGCGGACTCGCTTGCCCGGGCCGAGCACGCTGTAGCGCTGGGCGGCATGCAGTCGCCCCGGGGCCGTTTCCGGGCCGGGCAAGCGCAGGTCGAGTTCATGGGCTACGCGAGCTTGCCACTCCGCAAACAGGGTCCGATGGGCCTCGACACCGTAGGCCGCGGGCATGCCCGGCGTCACGTCTTCAGCCGTCATCGATCAATCCGGATCGTTCGGGTTGAAGTCGGTATCGCCATGCGTTGCAAACGGTTCGGGTTGCCCCGTCTTGCGCAACAGGATCTCCACCTTCTGTTCCGCCTGCTTGAGCGCGACTTGGCAATGACGGGTCAATTCCACTCCGCGCTCGAATGCCTTCAGGGATTCGTCGAGAGGCAGGTCGCCCTGCTCGAGCTTCTCGATGATCGACTCGAGGTCCGTCAGCGCTTTCTCGAAGTCGATGGGGGCAGCCTCCTCCGGAGGAGCTGCGGGCGCGCTCTTGGCGGCGTTGGGGTCGCGGGGTTTCCGGGTTGTCACGGTGGAGTTCTTTGACGCATGAGGGGATCAGCGGTGGCGATTCAAGCCGCAAGCGCCAAGCTTGCACGGCAGGGTACGGCGGGTCAATCGCATCCGGCGCTTGCGCCTCCTGTGAATCTTTGCCGAGCGCGGCTGCGATGCGCTTTCCCCGCGTTGACTTGGATGGAGGGGACGAATAGAGTCTGGCGCCAGTTAGACTTGGTCTAATTCAATTGAAACCGTGGCCCCCGCGATCAGCAGCAGGAGACTCGCAATGAAGAGCTTGAAGGGTACCGCGACCGAAAAGAACCTGAAGGACGCCTTTGCCGGCGAATCCCAGGCCAACCGGCGCTATCTCTATTTCGCAGCCAAGGCGGACGTCGAAGGGTACAACGATGTGGCCGCCGTGTTCCGTTCCACAGCGGAAGGCGAGACTGGGCACGCTCACGGGCATCTCGAGTACCTCGAACAGGTGGGTGATCCGGCGACGGGTCTGCCGATTGGTGGCACTGCGCTGAATCTCAAGGCGGCCATCGCCGGCGAGACCCACGAGTACACCGATATGTATCCTGGCATGGCGAAGTCGGCGCGCACCGAAGGCTTCGACGAAATCGCCGACTGGTTCGAGACGCTGGCGAAGGCCGAGCGCTCACACGCCAATCGCTTCCAGACGGCCCTGGACACGCTGTAGCGCGGTCCATTCGGACAGCAAGTCCGGGGACCGGGCCGCAACCGCGCCCGGTCCTTCAGGTCGCAGAAGTCGTCCTTGTCCCGTTTGCGCGAGTACCAGCTGATCGGGGGATCTGTGGCAGAGAGCACTTCGACGTCGGGTCCCGGCAAGGGATCCGGGTCTCGCGAGGGCAGTCTTGAAGCCCCGACCCGCCATGCCATCGCGTGGAAAGACCCTGAGTTCCTGAACGAGACGGCGCTATTCAAGGAACTCGAGCGGGTGTTCGACATCTGCCACGGCTGCCGCCGTTGCTTCAGCCTGTGCAATTCGTTCCCGACTCTGTTCGATGCGGTCGACAACTCCACGACGGGAGAAGTGGACGGCGTCGACCACAAGGTCTACTGGGATGTCGTGGATCACTGTTACCTGTGTGACATGTGTTACATGACGAAGTGCCCCTATGTGCCGCCGCATCCCTGGAATCTCGACTTTCCGCACCTGATGCTGCGTGCCAAGGCATTCAAGTTCCAGCAGGGCGAGGTGCGGCTGCGCGACAGGATCCTGAGCGCCACCGATGTCGTAGGCAATATCGCCGGCATTCCCGTCGTGTCAGGGGTCGTCAACGCGGTCAACCGCAGTACGGCGGGACGCAAGCTGCTGGATGCCGTGCTGGGAGTCCACGTCGACGCCCCCGTGCCGGAATACAACAGCAATACGTACCGCAAGCGCCATCGGCCTGGAGTCGACGCTGCGGAGGCAGAGGCAACGCCTAGAACCACCGGAAAAGTCGTGCTGTTCGCAACCTGCTACGTGAATCGCAACGAACCCGCTCTTGGGCAGGACCTGGCGGCGGTGTTTGCGCACAACGGAATTCCAGTGACGTTGACCCGCGATGAGCGCTGTTGCGGCATGCCAAAGCTTGAGCTCGGTGACCTCAAGGCCATCGAGGACCTCAAGAACTTCAATATCCCTCTGCTTGCCGCCAAGGTGGATGAGGGTTACGACATCGTCACGCCCATTCCGTCCTGCACGCTGATGTTCAAGCAGGAACTGCCGCTGCTGTTCCCGGACGATCCGCTGGTCCAGAAAGTCAAAGCCGCGACCTTCGACCCCTTTGAGTACCTGTGGTTGCGGCACAAGGCCGGCAAGCTGCGCACGGATTTCAAACAGAAGCTTGGGCGGATCAGCTATCACGTTCCTTGCCATCTGCGCGTGCAGAACATCGGCCTCAAGACCCGCGATGTCCTGATGCTTGTGCCGGACACGCAGGTCGAGCCGATTGAGCGATGCTCCGGCCACAACGGTACTTACGGAGTCAAGAAGGAGTACCGAGAGGTGTCGATGAAGATCGGCAAGCCGGTGATCCGCAAGGTGGCTGACGCTGCAGCCGACCACTACTCGAGCGATTGCCCCATGGCCGGGCACCAGATCGAGTCCGGCCTTGAAGCTCCGCAGGCACCCGAACATCCGCTCAAGCTGCTGCGCATGGCCTACGGCATCTGATCCCCACCGGACAACAGAGGTTCCCTAGTGAAGTTGCAGCCTGCAGATCTCTTTGGCCTTGAGCAGTACGCCAAGGCGCGCAAGGACTTTCGCTCGCGGGTGATTGCCCACAAGAAGGTCCGTGCCATTCCTGTCGGGCCTCACACGACGTGGTGTTTCGAGGATCGTCTGACCGTGCAGTACCAGGTCCAGGAGATGCTGCGGGTGGAGCGGATCTTCGAGCCGGAAGGCATCGAGGAGGAGCTGGCTGCCTACAATCCGTTGATTCCGGATGGCAGCAACTGGAAGGCTACCCTGTTGATCGAGTTTCCCGATGCGGAAGAGCGCCGGCGGGAATTGGCAAGACTCAAGGGAGTTGAAGCCCGCTGTTGGGCGCAAGTGGCAGGGCATGCGCGCGTGTATGCGATAGCCGATGAAGATCTCGAGCGCGAGAACGAGCACAAGACCTCTGCGGTGCATTTCCTGCGCCTCGAGCTGACACCCGCCATGGTCGCAGACGCCAAGGGCGGTGCGGCGATCAGCCTCGGCGTGGATCACGCGCACTATGCTCATGCGGTGGACCCGCTTGCCGCTGCACAGCGAGACGCGTTGGTGAAGGATCTCGATTGATCCGAGCGGCTGCGGTCGGCGCTCGCCAGTTGGCTGTCCCCGTCGCTGCGACGGCGCGGTTGCAGGCCGCCGGTCGATGCTAGAATCCCGCCCCTTCGCACCGTCCGCCGACCGGCACGGCTCAAGTCGCTCAATCACTACACTGCAATGGCCCAGTCCTATAACGCTTCCGATATTGAAGTTCTAAGCGGCCTCGATCCCGTCCGGCGACGGCCCGGCATGTATACGGACACGAGCCGTCCGAATCATCTGGCTCACGAGGTCGTCGACAATTCCGTCGATGAGGCCCTGTCGGGCCATGCGAAGCGTATTGACGTCACCGTTTACAAGGATGGCTCGCTGGAAGTGGCCGACGACGGCCGCGGGATGCCCGTGGATATCCATCCCAAGGAGAAGGTCAGCGGCGTCGAACTGATCCTGACCCGCTTGCATGCGGGCGGCAAGTTCTCGGACAAGAACTACCAGTTCGCCGGTGGCCTGCACGGCGTCGGCGTGTCGGTGGTCAATGCGCTGTCAAAGCATCTTGAGTGCTGGGTGCGGCGCGGCGGCAAGGAATACAACATCAGCTTCAAGGGCGGCAGGGCCCACACGAAGCTGGAAGTGGTCGGTGAGGTCGGCAAGGCCAATACCGGCACGACGGTGCGATTCTGGCCGGACCCACAGTACTTCGAGACGCCAACCTTCTCGCTCCCCAAGCTCAAGCACCTACTCAGGGCCAAGGCAGTGCTGTGCCCCGGCCTCAAAGTCTGCCTGAAGATCGAGCAGACAGGCGAGCAGGAGGAGTGGCTGTACACGGGGGGTGTCAACCAGTACCTGCTCGAATCACTCGGCAAGGGTGAGTGGCTGCCCCAGGAACCGTTCAGCGGCAGTATCCAGGGGCAACAGGAAACGGCGGAGTGGTCCCTTGCGTGGCGCATCGACGACGGCGAACGCGTTGAGGAAAGCTACGTCAACCTCATCCCGACGCCCCAGGGGGGTACCCATGTGAATGGTCTGCGCCTCGGTCTAACCGAGGCCATTCGCGAATTCTGCGAGTTCCGCAACCTGTTGCCGCGGGGCCTCAAACTGGCCCCAGAGGACGTCTGGGACGGCGTCAGCTACGTGCTCTCCACCAAGATGAAAGAGGCGCAATTCGCCGGTCAGACCAAGGAACGCCTGTCTTCCCGCGAGGCGGCCGCATTCGTGTCTGGCGTGGTGAAGGGTCAATTGGCGCTTTGGCTCAACCAGCACCCTGACTCTGGCGAGAAGATCGCACAGCTCGCGATTGCGACTGCACAAGTGCGTCTCAAGGCGGCAAAGACGGTTGCGCGCAAGCGCGTGGTCAGCGGCCCCGCGTTGCCCGGCAAACTGGCCGACTGCACGTTGCAGGAGCCTGAGCGGTGTGAGCTGTTCCTCGTGGAGGGCGACTCCGCAGGCGGCTCGGCAAAGCAGGCGCGCAATCGCGAGTACCAGGCCGTCATGCCGCTGCGGGGCAAGATCCTCAACACCTGGGAAGTGGACGCGACCGAGATCCTCCGATCACAGGAAGTCCACGACATCGCGGTAGCGCTGGGTGTCGATCCGGCGTCGGACAAGATCGACGGATTGCGCTATCACCGCATCTGCATCCTCGCGGATGCGGATTCGGACGGGCAGCATATTGCGACGCTGCTGTGCGCGTTGTTCCTCCGGCACTTCCGACCCCTCGTCCTGGCGGGCCATATTCATGTCGCCATGCCGCCGCTCTATCGTGTCGATGTGGGCAAGCAGGTTTATTACGCGCTGGATGATGCCGAGCGCCAGGGCATCCTTGATCGCGTGGCAGCGGAGAATCCGCGTGCCAAGCCCACCGTCATGCGGTTCAAGGGCCTGGGCGAAATGAATCCCCTGCAGTTGCGCGAGACCACCATGGCGAGGGAGACCCGGCGCCTGGTCCAGCTGACCGTCGAAGCCACTGACAACGTCGATCAGTTGATGGACATGCTGCTGGCGAAGAAGCGTGCCAGCGACCGTCGTGACTGGCTTGAAGAAAAGGGCAATCTCGCGCACATCTGATGCGCGCGGCCTTTTGCTCCTGTTGCTAGCAACCCAGAAAGAGATTCATTGCAGTGCCCAATCAACCCACGCTGAACTTTGACGGCATTGAGCGCCAGCCCCTCAAGACCTTCACCGAGAAGGCGTACCTCGATTATTCGATGTACGTCATCCTCGACCGGGCACTGCCGCACGTAGGTGACGGCCTCAAGCCGGTGCAGCGTCGCATCGTCTACGCGATGAGCGAGCTCGGGCTGTCGTCGACCTCGAAGCCGAAGAAGTCGGCGCGCACGATCGGCGATGTCATCGGCAAGTTTCATCCGCATGGGGATTCTGCTTGCTATGAGGCCATGGTACTCATGGCGCAGCCGTTCTCGTATCGCTACCCACTCGTTGATGGACAGGGAAATTTCGGGTCGCCGGACGACCCCAAGTCGTTCGCGGCGATGCGCTACACCGAATCGAAGCTGACGAGGTATGCCGCGTTGCTGCTGTCCGAGCTTGGACAGGGCACCGTGGAGTGGTCGCCGAACTTCGATGGCACGATGGACGAGCCGGTGCTCCTGCCTGCGCGCGTGCCGAACCTGTTGTTGAACGGCACGACCGGCATCGCGGTCGGCATGGCGACTGACATTCCGCCGCACAACCTTCGTGAGGTCGTAACAGCGTGTATTCGCCTGCTCGATGAGCCGGAGGTGTCCGTGCTCGAGCTGTGTCGACACGTCCAGGGACCGGATCTGCCCACCGGGGCGGAGATCGTGACGCCCCGCAGCGAGCTCAAGCGGATTTACGAGACAGGCAGTGGCAGCTATCGCGCCCGTGCCGTCTATGAGCAGGAAGATAGCGAGATCATCATCACGCAGCTTCCCTACCTTGTATCCGGTGCGCGTATCCAGGAGCAGGTCGCTGCGCAGATCCACGCAAAGAAGCTGCCATTGGTCGCTGACATCCGCGATGAATCAGACCACGAGTTCCCCACCCGGATTGTCATCACCCCGCGGTCCAATCGCGTCGATGTCGAGCAACTCATGGCGCACCTTTTTGCGACCACGGATCTCGAGCGCAGCTATCGGGTGAACCTCAATGTCATCGGCCTCGATGGCCGGCCTCGCGTCATGGACCTGAAGTCGATGCTCGTGGAGTGGTTGACGTTTCGCACCGAGACCGTGACCAGAAGGCTCACCTGGCGACTCAACAAAGTCGAGGCGCGGCTGCATATCCTGGATGGCCTGCTGATTGCGTACCTCAATCTTGACGAGGTGATTCGCATCATTCGTAGCGAGGAAGAACCGAAGCCCGCGCTCATCGCCCGCTTCGGGCTGTCGGAGATCCAGGCGGAGGCCATTCTCGAAACCAAGTTGCGGCACCTCGCCAAGCTCGAGGAAATGAAGATCCGGGGCGAACAGGGTGGGCTTGCTGCCGAACGGGACGAGCTGACCGGCATCCTGCAGAGCGAGCAGAAGCTCAAGAAGCTGGTGAAGGACGAACTGCAGGCTGCCGCCGAGGAGTTTGGCGACAAGCGCCGGACCAGGATCGTCGAGCGCAGCGCGGCGCAGGCGATCGACCAGACTGAACTGGTGACGGCCGAGCCCGTCACCGCGGTGCTATCGGCACGCGGTTGGGCTCGTGCTGCGAAAGGGCATGACATCGATCCACGTGCGCTTAGCTACAAGACCGGCGACGAATTCCGCGCGAGTGCGCGCGGGCGCAGCACGCAGCAAGCCGTGTTTCTGGACAGTACGGGCAGGACTTATTGCGTGCAGGCGCACACGTTGCCTTCTGCGCGAGGGCAGGGTGAACCGCTATCGGGGCGAATCGATCCGCCGGATGGAGCCACCTTCGCCGGGGTGATGATCGGCGATCCTGCGGACCGCTGGGTACTGGCATCCGATGCGGGCTATGGTTTCGTCGTGAAGCTCGAGGAGCTTTACTCCCGCAACCGGGCAGGCAAGGCGGTCCTCAATGTGCCCGAGGGCGCGGGCGTGCTTATTCCTGCAGCTGTGCCGGAGGCAGCGGGTGCGTTGCTGTGCGCGGTCAGCAACGAGGGCAAGATGCTCGTTTTTCCGGTCAGCGAACTGCCGGAACTGGCCAAAGGCAAGGGCAACAAGATCTTCGGGCTACCCGCGGGCAAAGACGGTGGCGGTGAGTTCCTGGCGGCCGTGGCGGTGGTTGCGCCCGGACAGAACCTGCTCGTGTGGTCCGGCGAGCGCAAGATGACGCTGAAGTTCGCCGAACTGAAGGACTATCGCGGCGAGCGCGCGCAACGGGGTGCGGTGTTGCCGCGTGGCTGGCGCAAGGTGGAAAGGCTCGAGGCGGAGGTTCTGGTCGCCCCGACCGCAGGCTGAGGGCCTACCCGAGCACGACCTGTTCGGGTTCGTTGACGAAGTAGCCCTGCAGGAACTCGATGCCGAGCTGCCACAGCACGGCCATCGTGTTCGCATCTTCGACCCGTTCGGCAATGGTGGCGATGTTCCGTGTCTTCGCGCCGTCCACCAGTACCTTCACGCGCTGTTGCAGGCCACGGTCCGTGGCAAGCCCCTGCATCAGCGAGCCGTCGATCTTCATGTAGTCGAGTGGCAGCTGCGAGAGGAGCTGCAACGAGTCGCGACCAGTGCCGAAATGCTCAATGGCGAACTTGAAGCCGGCTGCGCGCATTGTCTTGGCGAATTCGGTGGTTTCAACCAATTGCGTGGTTGCCACGGATTCGCTGACCTGCAGGACGATCCGTTCGGGGTCGATGCGCGTCGCCTTCAGCTGGTTGGCCAGCCATACCGGCAGCGAGCGGTCGACCACCGAATCGCGCGACAGGCGCACGAACAGTCGTTCGATCGGGCGCGTTGTGCAGAGTGACATGGATGCGCCGACAATCCACCGGTCGATGTTCTTCATGAGGTCATTGCGCTCCGCGGCGGCGATGAACTCCGAAGGCAGGACCTCCTGTCCCGCTTCGTCGATCATGCGGACCAGGATGTCGAACATCGACTTTTCCTCGCCCAGCAGGCTGGCAATCGGTTGCTGCATCAACCGGAAGCGATTTTCCATCAGCGCCGACTTGATGAGTCGCACCCAGATCTTGTCGCTGGCCTCCATCTTGGTGTCGTCGTCGGTGTGGTCGATGACGTAGACGCGATCGCCACCCTGATCGTGGGCGCTCTGCAACGCCTGGATCGCGTCGTTGATCGGTCCGACGGGATCGGTTGTCCGTGCTCCCATGAGAGCGATGCCGACCGAGCACGTGCAGGTGATCGACTTGCCGTTGATCCTGATGACATGGTCCTTGATCTTGCGCAGCACGCCACCGGCCCAGACCTCGACGTCGCGCGGTGTGCCGCGTTCGATCAGGGCGATGAAGCTGCCTTCGCCGAACCGGCCGACGATATCCTGCGGATGCAACTGCTCACGCAGCACTGCCGCCAGTTGTGCCATGAGTTCGTCTGCAGCCAGGGCGCCCAGTTCCTCGATGATCTTGGTGTAGCGGTCCGGTTCGATGTACAGCATCTGCCGGACCCCCCCCTTGATCGGGCGGCCGAGTGCAGCATGGAGATGCTCCATGAAATAGCGACGCTGCAGCATGCCCGTCGCGCCATCGCGCTCGATGGCTTCGGTCAGCTGCTGGCCGAGTGCCTGTACATCGCGCTTCCGTGCCGGGACGCAAACCCGAACGGCGGGTTCGCCGTCGAACTCGCCTCTTGCAAGCTCGAGGTCGAGCGCCACGGCCGACCCGTCGCTCAGCAGGCCATTGACCTTCAGGGAGTGATCCGTCCATTTGCCTTGCAGGCAGGCAAGCAGGGCCCCCTTCAGTGCGCTCTGCGCTTGCTGGTCGAAAGTATCCATCAGGGGCTGGCCGTTCATCGCCGAGGCATCCGGGTAGCCGAACAGCTCGAGCCAGGCGGGATTCACATCGACGACGATCCCCTCCTGGACCTGGGCGATCGCATCAGTGGAGCCTGCCATGAAGGCCTTCAGCTGCTCCCTGGATTCCCGTGCGGATGTCAGCGTCGAATTGAGGGCACGCTCAAGGCGGAAGGCGCGCAATTCGCGGGAGACGACCGACTGCAGTCGCTGGCGATGGGCGAGGGTCACCATGTCGCGTGCACCGTGCTGCATGGCCCGCGCGATCGAATCTTCATCGACCTGTTCGCCCGCGAAAATGACTGGCACTTCGGGCGCGCACTGGTCGCGCACGTGCATGATCGTGGAGAGTTCTGCAGGGTCGTTGCCGACTACGGCAATGAGCATCTCGGCGTTGATCTGTCCGAGTGCGTCGGCCAGGTCATGGAGGTCGCGGATCCAGCTGCAGTGCACGGCGTGGCCCGCATTGCGAAGCGTGCTGTTAATGACTTCGACGTGGTCCTGCGACCGCGTCAGGACAATCATCGGTATCGCACTTTGCTCCGCCAATTTACCCTTCCTCAACGTTGGCTGCCGGACGCCTTTGCCGCCCGCAGCGAATGGTACATGAGGCCTTCAGGGCGACTTCGTGACAGGCGTCTTGGATGACATCCCCGGGACCTCGCGAACCAGCTTCGGCACGAGATAGCCGGGCAGTCGTGCAACAAGTTGGTCGATGAGGTCGCACGCTACACGTTCCTGTACGTCAAAGTGTGATGCGCCGCTCACCCGGTCGAGGACGTGCAAATAATACGGCAGCACGCCCGCGGCCATCAGGGCTTCACTCAAGTCGCTGAGCGCCTCGACCGAATCGTTGATTCCCGCGAGCAGCACGGACTGGTTCAACAGCGTCGCACCGGTGCCCGCCAGGTCCTGGCAGGCCTTGACCACCTGCCCGTCGATCTCGCGCGCGTGGTTGACGTGCAGGACGATGACCTTCTGCAGGCGCACACCGGCCAACCAGTCGAGCAAGCCGGCATCTACCCTCTCAGGCAACACTATCGGCTGGCGTGTGTGAATCCTGAGGCGTTTGATGTGCGGTATGTCCTGCAACGCCGTCGTCAACTGCGCAAGGCGCCGATCGTTGAGGCTGAGTGGATCTCCGCCACTCAGGATGACCTCCTGTACGGCCGAATCGGCTGACAGGCGATCCAGGGCACCTTGCCAGGCGTGGCTACTGGCCGTCTCCTCGTCGTATGGGAAATGGCGGCGGAAGCAATAACGGCAATGAACTGCGCAGGCGCCCGTTGCGATCAGCAGCGAGCGCCCCGCGTACTTTTGCAGTAACCCGGCACCTTGGCGGCTACCCAGATCGCCCACCGGGTCAGTGCCGAAGTCCGCCCGTGCGATCAGTTCGGCCGCTGTAGGCAGGATCTGCAACAGCAGCGGATCGAAGGGATCGCCCCGGCGCATCCTGGCAACGAAGCCCCGGGGAACGCGCAATGGGAAATCTCGGGCGGCAGCCCTCATCCCGGGCAACGACCCCTGGTCCAGTCCGAGCACGGAAAGCAGCTCGGCCGGGTCCGTAATGGCGTCGGCGAGGGCCTGCTGCCAGCGCGCAGGTTCCTGTGGCTGGTTTGAGAGAGAGGTTGCAGCTATCATGTACGCCCTTCGCCGGGACCATCAGCGGGTCCCACAAGTCCCGATCTTATATAACGGTGCCTAAATGGCCAGCTACAGCACGAACGAATTCAAACCCGGCGTAAAGATTCTGCTCGAGAACGATCCGTATTCGATCCTCGAAAACGAGATGGTCAAGCCGGGCAAGGGCCAGGCGTTCAACCGGGTGCGCATCCGCAACCTGAAGAGTGGTCGAGTCATCGAGCGTACCTTCAAGTCCGGTGATACGGTGGAATCGGCGGACGTCGTTGAGTGCGAAATGCAGTATCTCTACGCGGATGGCGAATTCTGGCATTTCATGGTGCCGGACACCTTCGAACAATTCACCGCCGACAAGGTCGCCATGGGCGATTCAGCCATCTGGCTCAAGGACGGCATGAACTGCACGGTGATGTTGTGGAACAGTGTACCCCTCAACGTGACCGCGCCGGCCCATGTCGAACTCAAGATCGTTGAAACGGATCCCGGCTTGCGCGGTGATACCGCGACCGGCGGCGGCAAGCCAGCCAAGCTTGAAACGGGCGCGACGGTGCGAGTGCCGCTCTTCATCAACGAAGGCGATCACATCCGCGTCGATACCCGCACTGGCGAGTACGTCGCCCGCGCCAAGGGCTGAGCTGTCGTCGAGGCGGGGTGACGCAGGATTTCCTGCGTCCCGTGCCTGTTCAGACGGATTCGAAGCGGAACGTCAGCGCTTCGTCGATGTGCTGCAAACGCAGCGCGCACATCAGCAATCGATCGAAGCCGAGCGCCACCCCGGCGCACTCCGGCAAGCCGTGTTTCAGCGCGGCAATAAAACGCTCATCCAGCACGCTAGTAGGCAGGCTTCGCGCTTCGCGCATTTGCATGTCTTGCTGGAATCGCTCCCGCTGCTCGGGTGCGTGGGTCAGTTCGTGGAAGCCGTTGGCGAGTTCGAGGCCGTCGAGGTACATCTCGAACCGCGATGCCAAGGAACCGCGAACACGCGCCAGCGCCGCCTGTGAGGCGGGATAGTCGTAGATGAAGGTCAACCGGTTCTTCCCCAGCCGCGGGCCGATCACCGTGCTCATCAGGAGGTCCAGGCAGGCATCGCGATCGGACTCGAGGCCGGCAGGCGCATCGACGCCGGCTGCCCGGATTTTGCCCAGAATATCCGTCGACGGAGCCGAAAGCGCGTCCAGTCCTGCATGGCGCTCCAGTGCTTCGCCGTAGGACAGCCTCTCGCTCGGCAGAAGCGATCGTGTGGTCTTCAGCATCTCAATCGTCAGGGTTTCAATGTCGTGCATCAAGGCATGGTGATCAAGCCCGAGCCGGTACCATTCGAACAGCGTGAATTCGGGACAGTGGTGTCGCCCCGATTCTCCGTCGCGATAGACCCTCGCGGCCTGCCAGATGTCGCCAACACCTGCAGCCAGGAGCCGCTTCATTGCATATTCCGGTGACGTATGCAGAAAGTAGCGACCTCCGCAAACGCTCGCCGCCACGCTGGCGAGATGCACGTCGGTGACGCACGCCCTGCTCAAGGACGGCGTCTCGACTTCAAGCGCACCCGTGGCAGCAAAGTAGTCGCGCGCGACGGTGAGTAGCTGAGCGCGGTGCCGCAGGGTGTCGCGCGTCGCGGAAGGGCGCCAGTCGATCATTGGGTTGCGGCGTTCATCAGCCGGTGATCGTGCCGATATGCTGGCCCATGCGGACGGTGGCCCCTGGGGCCAGCATCGTGTCGAACCTGACCTTTCCAGGCTCGAAGAGCATCACTACGGTCGAGCCCATGTTGAACCGGCCGATTTCCGCGCCCTTGGCCAGATCCAATCCGACACCCGCTGGCAACGAACGCACTGCCCGGCGGGGTCGCGGCGGAGGATTGATCTCGCCGTTCCATACGGTCTCGATGCTGCCTACGAACAGCGCGCCCACCATGACGAAGGCGTGATGGCCAGCAGTGGTGATGAACTCGCACACGACGCGTTCATTCCGTGAGAACAGTCTCGGCACCGTGCGCGCGGTGGCGGCATTGACGCTGAAGAGATCACCGGGAACGTAATGAGTCTGCAGCACTTTTCCCGCAACGGGCATGTGCATGCGGTGGTAGTTGTACGGGGCCAGGTAGATGCATGCGAACTGACCGCCGCGATAGCGCGCTGCCGCTCTGCTGTCGCCGCCGAGCAGCTCCAGCACCGAATACTGCTGGCCCTTGGCCTGGATGATCGCATCGCCTTCGATGGCGCCGCACTGACTGACTGTGCCGTCGACCGGACTGATGATACCGTCGTTCCTGCTGTCCACTGGGCGTGCATCGTCGGCCAGCGCCCGCGTGAAGAAGGCGTTGAAGCTCGGATAGGCGAGGGGGTTGGATTCGGCCGCTTCCTGCATGTTGATCGGGTAGCTACGCAGAAATCCGCTGATCGTGACGTTTTTGAGCCAACGCACCCGGGCACGCATGAAGTGGTAGATGAATCGAGAGAGCAGGTGTTTCGGCAGTGCGTATTGCAGCAGGGCGAAACCACGGTCTCCTGGGTGCGCGGCCACGGGGACTCCTACTTCGCAGCCGATGTGCGGCTCACGACCTGCCGAAAATCCGCTGCGAGCTTTGATGCGTCATGCGGCGAGGAGAAGATTGCCCGCAGCGCCGCGTCGGGTGCGACCAGGAACAGGGCGCTGGAGTGATCGACCGTGTAAGTACCGTCCGGCAGCGGTGTGACTGCGTAGGGAACATGCAGCGCATCTGCAAGCGCGGCAGTCGCTTCGGGAGTGCCGGTGGCGCCCTGGATTGTCGGGCTGAAGAACTTCACATAGGCGTCGACTCGGTCTGGGGTATCCCTTTGCGGGTCAACCGAGACAAACACAACCTGTGGCCGGTCGCTGGCTGGCAAGTCTTGCAGTGACTTCTCGAAGCTGCCGAGCGTGGTCAGCGTGGTCGGGCAAATATCGGGGCAGCTCGTGAAGCCGAAGAACAACACGCTCCATCGCCCCTGCAACCGCTCTTTGCTGAAGGGATTGCCGGCCTGATCCACCAGCATGAATTCCGGCAATGGACGGCCAGGCTCAAGCCAGGTTCCCACAGAGAGTGCCGGCACCTGTGGGGCAGGCTGTACCAGCGATCGCGACAACAGCATCCCGGCCAGTGCAGCTACAATCGCGACCGCAGCGCCGACGACGACTTGTGAGGACTTGTTCATGATCAACCAATTATGGCACGGCATCGGGGCGGGCAGCAGATCGCAAGCCCTCGTTCGCTGATACACCATGGCATCTCCGATCGACACCGCCAGCACCGTAGAGCAGTTCATCAGGGCAGGCGCAACTCTGCTTGATGAAGCGGGCCTGGCCTTCGGGCATGGCACCGACAACGCGCTGGACGACGCGGCAGAGCTGGTGTTCTTTGCCGCGGGTTTGCGTCACGAAGAGGCCCCTCAGGCGTACTCGCGCAGACTCACCGAGACGCAGAGGTCTGCCGTGCGGCACCTCCTCGAGCGGCGCCTCCGCGAGCGGCTACCTACGGCGTACCTTACCCATCGCATGTGGTTTGCCGGGCATGAGTTTTATGTGGACGAGAGGGTGCTGGTGCCACGGTCGCCGATCGCGGAGCTGATCGAGGCAGGCTTCGAGCCTTGGATAGAGGCCGACAGGGTGAGGCGGCTCGTGGACATCGGCACCGGCTCCGGTTGTATTGCAATCGCCGCTGCCCTGGCGCTGCCACACGCCACGGTCGACGCAGTCGACGTATCAGTGGCAGCGCTTGAGGTCACGCAGATGAACATCGCAAGGCACGGGGTCGCGGCCACGGTCCGGGGTGTGCTATCGGACGTTTATGCCGGGTTGGGCAGCGCCCACTATGACGTCATCGTGTCCAATCCACCGTATGTCAGTGTTGCGGAGATGCAGACGCTGCCGGAGGAGTATCGCAGCGAGCCGGAGCTTGGGTTAAGGGCCGGAACCGACGGACTTGATATCGTAAGGCGACTGCTTGCAGGTGCTGCAGAGCACCTGAATCCAGAGGGGATTCTCGTCGTTGAGGTGGGTGACTCAGAGGAAGCGCTGGTTGCGGCCTGTCCCAGCGTGCCTTTCACGTGGCTCGAATTTGAAAGGGGTGGGGGCGGGGTGTTCCTGCTGACCGCCGGCCAGGTCAAGGAGCATGATCGCGCGCTCAAGCGCCTCGCGGAGGGGCCTTAGGCTCAGAGCCTGCCAGCGACGAAGGTCGATATACCAGGCGCTTTCTCGTCCGGAAAGTGAGCGGGCGATGCCAAGGGCCTCGCGACACCCTGATAGACTAGCCGTCCCGATCCCGTAACGTTTTCTCCTTACATGTCCGGCAATACTTTCGGCACGCTGTTCACGGTCACCACGTTTGGCGAGAGCCACGGTCCGGCCCTCGGCTGCGTCGTGGATGGGTGTCCGCCCGGTCTTGAGTTGTCTGAGGCCGATCTGCAGCAGGATGTCGAGCGGCGGCGGTCGGGTACCTCGAAGTTCACCAGCCAGCGACGTGAGCCCGACCAGGTCAGGATCCTGTCAGGGGTCTTCGAGGGGCGTACGACGGGATCGCCCATTGGCCTGCTGGTGCAGAACGAGGACCAGCGTTCGCGCGACTACGAGAAGATCAAGGACCGCTTTCGCCCAGGTCATGCCGACTACACGTACCAGCAGAAATACGGGTTTCGCGACTATCGCGGCGGCGGGCGTTCCTCGGCCAGGGAAACCGTCATGCGCGTCGCAGCGGCCGCGATTGCCCGCAAGTACCTGTCCGAGCGACTCGGCATCAGTATTTATGGATATCTCGCACAGCTCGGCCCGCTGAAGCTCGACTTCAAGTCGCGGGATGCCATCGATGCCAATCCCTTCTTCTGCCCGGATCCCGACCGTGTACCCGAGCTGGAGCAGTACATGACGGACTTGAGGAGGGATGGCGATTCCGTCGGTGCTCGCGTCAACGTGATTGCGACCGGGGTACCTGCCGGGTTCGGGGAACCGGTCTTCGACCGCCTGGATGCGGACATCGCCCACGCCATGATGAGCATCAATGCCGTCAAGGCCGTTGAGATTGGCGACGGGTTCGCCACCGTCGAGCAGCGCGGCAGCCAACATCGGGATGAAATGACGCCGTCAGGGTTCCTGTCGAATCACGCGGGCGGCATCCTGGGCGGAATCTCGTCGGGGCAGGCTATCCGCGTCAGCATGGCGCTGAAGCCGACTTCGAGTATTACCCTGCCGGGTCGGACGGTGGATCTGGCTGGCCAGCCGAGCGAAGTGGTGACCACGGGCCGGCATGACCCGTGTGTCGGCATCAGGGCGACTCCCATTGCCGAGGCGATGCTTGCGCTGGTCCTCATGGATCATTACCTGCGGCACCGGGCCCAGAACGCGGATGTGCGTTCGGCCACGCCGAACATTCCCCCAGGGGCGCCCTAGACGCGTCCGGGTGACAACTTTCGGCTTTCTCTTTGAAAAGCGCTGGTTTGAACCCTTATCTGTGCCTTCCCTTTGAGGTAGTGTTGGCGCAGTTTGAATTCACCTCAACCTTTCGACAGGCAGTAGCGGAACGATGAGCAAGCGTTGGAATGTGGCAGTGGTGGGAGCGACGGGGCTGGTGGGCAGCACGATGCTCTCCATCCTGGAAGAGCGGAAATTCCCGGTAAATGACCTGTATCCCCTCGCCAGTTCGCGTTCCGTCGGTAAGACCATCAAGTTTGCCGGTCGTGACTACCCGGTGCTCGATATTGCGTCCTTCGATTTCTCGCGGGCGCAGATTGGCCTGTTTTCGGCCGGGTCGACCGTTTCGGCGGAGTACGCGCCCAAAGCCGGCAAGGCCGGTTGCGTCGTGATCGACAACACTTCGCAGTTCCGCTACCAGGACGACATTCCGCTCGTAATCACGGAAGTGAACCCGCACGCCCTCGCAGGCTACAAGCGGCACAACATCATTGCGAACCCGAACTGCTCGACGATGCAGATGCTGGTCGCGCTCAAGCCGCTGCATGATGCCGCAGGCATCGAGCGCATCAATGTCGCGACTTACCAGTCGGTGTCGGGCGGCGGCCAGAAGGCAATGAACGAACTGTCTGAGCAGACTGCAGGGCTTGCAGCAGGCCATGCCGTGGTTCCCAAGGTCATTGCGAAGCAGATTGCTTACAACTGCGTGCCGCAGATCGACGTGTTCCTCGACAACGGCTACACGAAAGAAGAGATGAAGATGCTTTGGGAGACCCAGAAGATCCTCGAGGACAAGTCGATCCGGGTCAATGCAACCGCGGTTCGCGTGCCGGTGTTCGTGGGCCATTCCGAGGCCGTGCATATCGAGACCAGGAAGAAGCTGACGGCTGAGGCGGCCCGGGCCCTCCTGTCCAAGGCGCCGGGCGTCGTCGTGCTCGATGACCGCAAGCCTGGGGGGTACCCCACCGCGGTAACCGAAGGCGCTGGCCGGGACCCCGTCTACGTGGGGCGGATCCGCGACGACATCAGTCACGACCGGGGGCTGGACCTGTGGATCGTGTCCGACAACGTCCGCAAGGGGGCTGCGCTCAATAGTGTGCAGATAGCCGAACTTTTGGTTAAAGATTATTTGTAAGCTATAGTTGCACGCATTAAGTCAAGAACCACATGAGCCTCCAGAAGACCAATGGAGCGGTCGCACTCAAGGCCGCCGATTGGCTGTATGAGCGGCTCATCTTCGCAAGCCTTTTGAGATTGCCGCAGTTCCGGGAGAGCTGATGAGAAGACACATCCCGCGCCTCCTGCTGATTGGCGCCCTCTTGTCACCGTCGACCCCGTACGCATTGGGGCTCGGGGATATTCGACTGAATTCGGCGCTGAACCAGCCGTTTGACGCCGAAATCGACCTGCTGTCTGCCACGGCGGAGGAGTTGTCGTCGCTGCAGGTGGGGCTTGCCAATGCCGAGACGTTCACCCGCTATGGGCTGGATCGTCCCGCGTTCCTCGCGAGCTTCACTTTCCGGGTAACTCGCGCTGCCGATGGAAGGACTGTCCTGCGGGTCGTGTCGTCGCCGTCTGTTACCGAGCCTTTCGTCACCCTGCTGGTTGAAGCGAGCTGGTCGCGTGGGCGGTTGCTGCGGGAATACACTGTGCTGCTCGATCCGCCGGTCTTCACGCCGGGCTCGACGACTGCCGCTGCGCCGGTCGCCGCGCCCAGGGCGGGTGCTCCCGCCGGTGGTGCCATTGAGCGCCCTCTGGCGCCTGCACCCGCTCAGCCAGACCAGCCGGTGGCCCCAGCCCAGCAAACGCAATCCGCTTCGATCGGGGACAGCCACCGGGTGCAACGAAACGAGACCCTGTGGCAAATCGCGAGCCGCATCCGCCCTGGATCCATTCGCGTCATCAATCAGACGATGATCGCGCTGTACCGGGCCAACCCGGCCGCTTTCGAATCAAATATCAATGAGTTGCGTGCTGGAAGTCTGCTGCGCGTACCCACGTCGGGTGAGATCGAGGCCATTGCCCAGACGCAGGCTGCGGCTGAAGTCGCCGAGCAGTACCGGAGCTGGCGGGGTGCGGTTGGCGCTGCGCCTCAGGAAGGCGGGCGGTTACGGCTCGTGATTCCCACTGAATCCAGTGGTTCACCATCCACTGGAACCCCGCCTGCCGGGAACCCGGAAGGGCTCAGACAGCAAGTAGCGACGCTCGAGGGACGGCTGGCTGAAGCCCAGAGATTGCTTGACCTCAAGAATGCCGAGCTGGCCGATATGCAACGCCGTCTGGGTCAGCGAGCTGAGCCGGCAGCGCCCGCCGCACCCACGGCGCCGGAAGCACCTGCTCCGCAGCTTGCCCCCGCCGAACCTGCAGCTGCAGCTGCAGCTGAGCCAGCCGCGGCAACACCACCACCGGCAGCCGAACCGCCTGTTCAGCAACCTGCGAAGTCCGTGCGTGCTGCCAAGCCTGAACCTGAACCGTCGATCCTCGACCTTCTCGCACAGTATTGGTGGGCCTTGGCCGGTCTCGGGGTAGCGCTGGTAGCGGGGCTGGCCCTCTATTTCCGCAGCCGCCGATCCGTCGATATCGACGAGGCGGTCGAGATGACGCCGACCGACTTTGGTAGCGGAATAATGACCTCGCCCCATTGGGCCAGACCACGGGCGCGGGAGAGCGCCTTCGTTGTCGAGGAAGGTGGCGATGCGAATGACACGGCGGAGATTCAATCGATACGCAAGCCCGCGTCCGCGGGTGCCTTGCGCAGCGTCGAGGCGGCCGCGGCGGTTGCCACAACTGCCGACGACACACTGAGCAGCGAAACGGCCGTCCATTTTGACCAGCAGGATGCGCTGGCCGAAGCCGATTTCCATATGGCCTATGGTCTCTACGACCAGGCGGCGGATCTCGTGAAGATCGCGATCGAGCGCCAGCCCGATCGGCGCGATCTGCGGCTCAAGCTGCTTGAGATCTTTTTCGTCTGGGGCAACAAGGAACTCTTCCTGGATAGCGCCCGCCACCTCTACGAGACCCGCGATGCGGCAGAGCCTGGCGAGTGGGACAAGATCCGCATCATGGGCCGGCAGATCAGTCCGGACGATGCCATGTTCCAGGGTGATGCCGGGATGCCACTTTCAACCGACGTCGTCGACCTCAATCTCGAGGGCGGCGAGAATCGCGTCGATATGGACCTTTTTGGGCCCGATGCCGGTGAAGAGGGCAAGCTCGACATGGACTTCACCGACGGTGATGCCTCCAAGGGTGAGTGGTCAAGCAGCGACTCGGGCATCGATTTTCTGCTCGACGAGCCTCGGCGCGGTGCCGATGAGGATCCCACGCGGGAGATCGACTCCAATGCGCGCACTCAGGAAACGCCGACGATCGAATCGCCGTATCTGGCTGACCGTGCGTCGCAGACCATTCGCGAGCAGGTGGACAAGCAGGCTATTGCCCGCGTGTCGTCCGGAGTGGACCAGACGGCAGAGCTGTCACTGGATGACCTGGGACTGGATGTCAGTTCGTTCGAGGACACGGGATCGCCGCTTGAAACCGAGGCTTTGGATCAGACCGGGGAGCGCCCAATGGGGGGCTTCGATCTCGGCCAGAACATCGACGATGACGCGACCCGTCTTGCGGATCACTCTTTCATCGGCAGCTACGATCGTACTGTGGAATCTCCTCGTCCCTCGGGGCTGCGCGAAGAGGGCACCGGGACCGTAGTGCTCCGCGAGTCCGATAGCGACACCGTGGAGCGTCCCCGTGCGTACGTTGGCGCCACTGCACGGATGAAGGCGGTGGATTTCGATCTCGATTCGCTGTCGGGAGAGCTGGACGCGGGCCTCGTTGGCGATACCGTCAAGCGCGATGGCGCTCCCGCTGCGCTGCTCGATGATTTTTCGGGCGATGTTTTTGGTCCTGGCGGCACCGCCGAGGTCAAGCAGCTCGACGAGGTCAGCCTGGACCTCGATGTCGGTGGCTTTGCGGAAGAAACGGACCGCGAGCCGACGAAGACCGAGTTCATCACCTCCATGATGGACATGCCGGAGCTTGAGCCTGTGACCATGAGCGAAGTGGGCACGAAGCTGGATCTGGCTCGCGCTTACATGGATATGGGCGATCCCGACGGTGCACGCAGCATTCTCGAGGAAGTGTTGCAGGAAGGCAGCACTAACCAGAAGCAGGAAGCCGAGCGGCTGCTCGATTCGATCCGCTAGACGACGCCCGGGACTTATCCGGTACAGTTGCCACGGACGGCGAAGGAGCAGACCGCTCTTTCGCCGTTCACCCCCAGGCGCGCCCAACCCGAGCAGGCTTCTGTTTTTCCATGCCCCGCATTGCCCTCGGTATCGAGTATGACGGCAGCGCTTTTGCCGGCTGGCAGGCGCAGTCGCATGCGACCGGAATCCAGTCAGTTGTCGAATCTGCCCTCTCCAGCGTCGCAAACCAAGCGGTGGCAGTGACGGCGGCAGGCAGGACCGACGCGGGCGTCCATGCGACTTGCCAGGTCGTGCATTTCGATACTGCAGCCGAACGCATCGAGCGCGCCTGGGTGCTCGGCGCCAACACGCAGCTGCGCCCGGATGTGAGCGTTTTGTGGGCGCGGAACGTCCCGACCGATTTCCACGCCAGGTTCAGCGCGGAGGCGCGCAGTTACCGTTACGTGATCCGCAACTCGGCTGCGCGTCCCTCACTGGATCGGGACCGGGTTTGTTGGACGCGAGAGCCGCTCGACTGCCTGCTGATGCATGAGGCAGCGCAGGCGCTCGTGGGCGTTCACGATTTCTCGTCCTTCCGGGCTGCCGAGTGCCAGTCCCGCACGCCCATCCGTCGCCTGGAATCGATCGCGGTCGCGCGCCATGACACAATGCTGACCATCGACGTGACTGCCAACGCGTTCCTTCATCATATGGTCCGCAATATCGCTGGCGTCTTGATCGCGGTTGGTCGGGGGAAGCGTCCCGGCGGGTGGGTCAGGGAAGTGCTCGAAGTCCGGGATCGAAAATTGGGGGGCGTAACCGCGCCGCCTCAGGGCCTCTATCTCGTCGAGGTCCGGTATCCCGCCGAATTCTTGCTGCCTGCGCAGCCGGGCGCCACAGCCAGTACACTTGCCGCACGTCGCTGTTAGGCGGTATAGATGCAGCCCATTTCCGGTTCGCCTGCCTGGATAAGAGAATGACCTGGTTCGAAAAAATCATCCCTTCGAGGATCAAGACAGAGCGCCGCACCCGATCGGTACCCGAGGGGCTCTGGATGAAGTGCACCGCTTGCGACGCGGTGTTGTACCGCGCCGAGCTCGAGCGGAACCTGCATGTCTGCCCGAAGTGCTCGCATCACATGCGTATAGGCGGGCGTGAACGCCTCGAATACTTCCTTGATGAGGAGTCATGGGAAGAGCTCGCGGCCGAGATCGAGCCCGAGGATCCGCTGCGGTTCCGTGATTCGAAGCGCTATCGCGATCGCCTTGTGCAGGCCCAGAAGAGCACCGAGGAGAAGGATGCGTTGATCGTGATGGCAGGCAAGCTGAAGGGCCTTGAAGTCGTCGCCGGTGCGTTCGAATTCCGTTTCCTCGGGGGCTCGATGGGGTCGGTTGTCGGCGAGCGTTTCGTTCGAGCGGTGGACTACTGCCTGGCGCATCGCACACCCCTGATCTGCTTTTCTGCCAGCGGCGGCGCCCGTATGCAGGAGGCCCTCTATTCGCTGTTGCAGATGGCAAAGACCAGTGCTGCGCTCTCGCGCCTGGCGGCAGCCGGGCTCCCTTATATCTCCGTACTGACGGATCCCACCACGGGCGGTGTGTCGGCAAGTTTCGCCATGCTCGGTGACGTCAATATCGGTGAGCCCAAGGCGCTGATCGGGTTCGCTGGCCCGCGGGTTATCCAGCAAACCGTGCGGGAGACGTTGCCAGAGGGTTTCCAGCGCAGCGAGTTTCTGCTGGACCACGGCGCCATCGACATGATCCTGGACCGGCGCGACATGCGCGACCGGATTGCCGGCCTGCTATACATGTTCATGGGCAAGCCCGCTCCGGAAATGGTCGGGTTGAAGGAAACGGAAGTCTGACGCGCGCAGAACGCTGCACGTCCACGCCGCCCGTCCGCGCTACTCCCATGCAGTTCACCCGCCTGGCCGACTGGCTTCGCTGGCAGGAGACGCTGCATCCCCAGGCAATTGACCTCAGTCTTGGTCGCGTTCAGCGTGTGCTGGCGCGACTTGGGGTGACTTCCGGGCGCCATCCCGTCATCGCTGTCGCGGGCACGAACGGCAAGGGGTCCTGCGTTGCGATGCTTGAGAGCGTGCTGGCTGCTGCGGGATATCGGGTCGGCGCCTTCACCTCGCCGCACCTTGGCCGCTACAACGAACGGATTCGCGTGGGTGGGGTCGAGGCGTCGGATGCATCGGTTGTCGCGGCCTTCGAGCGGATCGAGGTTGCCCGGGACGGCGATACCCTGACATTCTTCGAGTTCAACACGCTTGCGGCACTCCTGATCTTCGACACTGCCGGCATCGACTGTGCGGTTCTCGAAGTCGGGATGGGCGGGAGGCTCGATGCGGTAAATGTTGTCGATGCGGATGTTGCGCTCATCACATCCATCGGTCTCGATCACTGCGAATGGCTGGGACAGACAGTCGAGGCGATCGGGCGCGAGAAGGCGGGGATATTCAGGGCAAACCGGCCCGCTTTCTTCGGCAGCGGAGCCATGCCCGAGTCGATCCAGGCCACGGCCGATGCGTTGGGTGCGCCACTCAAGCGACTGGGCCGTGATTTCAATTTCGATGCGACGCAATCGGAATGGACCTGGTCGCAGGGAGCCCTGCGAATCGAAGGATTGCCGCAGCCTGCTCTTGCCGGCCCGATTCAATATGCGAATGCGGCCTCCGTGATTGCCGTCGTGCGGGCGCTTGATTCGAGGTTGCCGGTGTCACGAACGGCGCTCAACGCGGGCTTGCGGTCAGTCCGCCTGGCCGGCCGATTTGAAGTGCGTTCCGGCGTTGTGCCGTGGATCTTTGACGTGGCCCACAACCCTGACGCTGCACGTGTCCTTGCCGAAAACCTGGCGCTGGTGCCTGTCCGGGGTCGTACGATCGCCGTATGCGGCATTCTGGGTGACAAGGATATCGCGGCCATTGCGGCCGAACTCAAGGGCCACATCGATACCTGGATCCTTGCCGGACTCCCGGGGCCGCGCGCGTCCAGTGTTCGCGACTTGCAGGCGCGGCTCGAGAAGGTCGGCGTCGCGGTGCAGGACTGTGCACATGACGTAGTTGCCGCCTGTAGCCTCGCGAGAGCGGCGGCACGGCCGGGTGACCGCATCGTTGTGTTCGGATCATTCCTGACCGTCGGCCCGGCTCGCGAATGGCATGCGAGCCTGTCGGCACCCCTCTGATCGTCTCGCCCGTTATACTTAGGGAATCTCTGCTTGACCTATACGCGCTCGCGACGGCGAGCCCCACGTTGAGTAGGACTTGGGTGCAGGGCGAGGTCGCGATGACCGCCGTGTACTCTAGGTACATAAGGGGAGTGCAACGCTGCCATGCACCCAATTCTGAAAGAAGTGGGGATCCCGTCCCGATCAAGGAATAAATAGCCTTCAATGGGTTGCGCCTCTAATCGCCTGCTGCGTCGTTACGGACCTTGTCAATATTCCCGATATTGCCTGCGGCCCGATGTCTTGCTAGCCAAGCGATTGGAGACGCAACGCGAGTGCGTATAGGTCAAGCAGAGGTTTCCTAGTGGATACCCATTTAAAAGAGCGTCTTGTTGGTGCGGCCGTGCTGGTGGCGGTGGCCGTTATCCTCATCCCGGAGCTGCTGTCTGGCCCCTCCGATCGCAAGGCAGATGCGGCTGGTGGCGATCGCGTTGCCGAAGAGGGCGGAGTCAGGACGTACACGATCGATCTTGGGCAGCGGGCGCGCTCCGGTGCGAATGAGGCGGTCCCCACTGAGGTCGTGGCGGCGGCTGTGGAAGAGACGCCAGCGCCGCCGCCAGAAGTGCCCCCCGAAGCCAGTCTGCTGGTTGCAGTCCCTGCTCCGGAGCAGCAATCAGTTGCCAAGTCGCCGGCCGCAGGGGTTGTCCCGGAGCCACCCCCTGTCGAGCGGCCTGTGGCGGTCGCCAACGCTCAACAGGCTTCGCCGCCGCCTACCGTGCGGGGGCAGGAAACGCCGGTTACCGCGCGCTCGTCGGGCGTCCAAAACCAGCCGTGGGTCGTTCAGGTCGGCAGTTTTTCGAAGCAAGCAACGGCCGACAAGTTGAGCCAGGATCTCAAGCGACGTGGGTATGCCAGTTTCGTCGTGCCTTTCAAGCCTGGCGCACAAACGCTTTACAGAGTCAGGGTCGGGCCGATGCGGGAGCGGGGCGAGGCCGATGCCATCGTGCAAAAGCTCAAGCGTGAAGGGACGGCGGCGAAGGTCGTCGCAAACGGCTGAGTGCCCCCCTGCCCATTGCTTCCCGGAGTCGGGCCTGTTCAGGAATTCCACTAGGCAGGCGATGCCGCTCCCTTGCGGGTAGGTGTTCGCTTCTCAAGCAGGGCGTTGTTCGCAGAATCGACTCCGGTCGCAGCCGAAGCGACGGACGAGTCTGCTAGAATTCGCGCGGTCTTGAGTCGAACCCCGATTCCCGCCAGACGTCACAGCAGGACTACCGGATGAATGGTGCTGATTATTTGATTCTCGGCGTCCTCGTCCTGTCGATGCTGCTGGGCTTCTTTCGCGGATTCCTGCGCGAAGCGATCTCCCTGATCGCATGGCTCGGGGGTACCTGGCTTGCCTGGCGGTACGCCTATCTTGTTGAACCGTACCTTGGTGGGGCGCTGGCCCATCACCCTGCAAAGGTCTGGGTGGCCAGGTCCTTGGTGTTGGTCGCTGCCATCCTCGCGGGATGGTTGCTCGCCGCCCTCCTCGGGTATCTGATCAGGCCAGGTCTCAGTCTCGTAGTCGACCGTCTGCTCGGCATGTTTTTCGGTGTCGTTCGCGGCGCGGTCATCCTGTCGGTACTCGTTATCCTGGCCCAGTTGGTCAAGCTTGACGATGTGGACTGGTGGAAGGAGTCCCGCATGATGCCCAAGCTCGTCGACCTCGCCAGCTGGGTTCAGGCATTTGCGGACGCCGGCAGCGACTATCTCGAATCGTCTCGCGGCGCAGCTACGGGGGCCTGAACTTTATGTGTGGAATCGTCGGCATCGTCGGGTCCGGCCCCGTCAATCAGCGAATTTACGACGCGCTCACGGTGCTGCAGCACCGAGGTCAGGATGCCGCTGGCATCATGACCTGCCTTGACGGTGAGGTGTTCATGCGGAAGAACACCGGGCTCGTCAGGGACGCATTCCAGCAGCGGCACATGCTTGCGCTCAAAGGCAATATCGGCATCGGCCACGTGCGATATCCCACGGCCGGTTACGACAACTCATCCGAGGCACAGCCCTTCTTCGTCAATTCGCCGTACGGAATCGGGCTTGGTCACAACGGCAACTTGACGAATGCCGTGGAGTTGGCCGAGGTGCTGGTCCGCGAGGACCGCCGGCATCTGAATACCCAGTCCGACTCTGAGGTGCTACTCAACGTCTTTGCGAGTGAATTGTCGCGTGCCGGCACGCCGCGCGCCTCGGCGGCGGAGATCTTCTCGGCCCTGACTTCCGTCTACAGGCGTTGCCGCGGTGGCTTCGCCGTCGTGACGCTGATTGTTGGCCATGGCCTGCTCGGTTTCCGGGATCCGCACGGCATCCGGCCGCTGGTCATTGGTCGTCGAGACACGGACCGGGGCCCGGAGTACATGCTGGCCTCGGAAAGCGTTGCGCTAGACATGGTCGGCTTCACGCTCGTTCGCGACGTGGCTCCGGGCGAGGCAGTGTTCATCGACGAGCAGGGCCGCTTCTATTCGCAGCAATGCGCGCCGATGGCTGCCCACACGCCGTGCATATTCGAGTATGTGTACTTCGCCCGTCCGGACTCGATCATCGACAACATTTCCGTGCACAAGGCGCGGTTGCGTATGGGCGATCTGCTGGCTGAGAAAATCCGGCGCCTGCGTCCTGACCACGACATCGATGTGATCATTCCGATTCCCGACACGAGCAGGACGGCGGCTGTCCAGGTCGCCCAGCTTCTCGGCATCAAGTATCGCGAGGGCTTCGTCAAGAACCGCTATATCGGCCGGACGTTCATCATGCCGGGCCAGGAACAGCGGGCGAAGTCCGTGCGCTCCAAGCTGAATCCGATCGACCTCGAATTCCGCGGCAAGAACGTCATGCTCATCGACGACTCCATCGTGCGTGGAACGACTTCGGCGCAGATCATCGACCTTGCTCGTGAAGCGGGGGCGCGCAAGGTGTATTTCGCTTCCGCTGCCCCGCCGGTCCGCTATCCCAACGTGTACGGCATCGATATGCCGGCAGCGTCGGAACTGGTGGCAGCGGGACGCACGGAGGAAGAAGTGGCGCGCCAGATCGGTGCCGACTGGCTGGTGTACCAGGACATCGAAGACCTTGTTCATGCCTGCCTGCACCATGACTCCGAGATCAAGACCTTCGATACTTCCTGCTTCTCGGGCGAGTACGTGACCGGCGATGTCACGACCGAATACCTTGCGCGCCTGCAGGAGCAGCGCTCGGATCAGGCCAAGGCGCAGCGGAAGCACACCCGCAAAGGGTCGCTCAAGGCCGTACGCGCCGTCTGAATTCCCCGAGGGAACTCCTGCACAGGTTTCGCGACCGCGTTGCGTCTCCAATCTTCTGCTGCGAGGCATCGGCCCGCAGGCGATAGCGGGAATATTGACAAGGTCCGTAACGACAGGGGAGTCGATTGCAGCCGCGCATCCTGACGATCACGGACCATCCGGACTTCGCGAGCCTGCTCGAGCATCACGTCACGACGGTCTGGAGCGACGCTGAGCTTCGGCCCTACGAGGCCGCGCGCCGAGGAATGTTGCCTGAAGGCTTCACCGCCGCAGGCTATGACGCAGTGTTGCTCGACCACCAGCTCGAAGGCGGCCTGGGATTGCGGTGGCTCGGCGACTTGCTGCAGCGCTCGAATTTTCCGCCTGTCCTGTATTTTTCCGCCGCAAGCGATGTTGTGACTGCGGCGCAGGCCCGTGAAGCCGGTGCCGTGGAGTGCCTGGCTCGGGAGCGCATCGATCACCGCCGCCTGGCCGAGCTTCTCAGGAGCTCGGTGGACGATCGCCGTCGCAAGATGCATTTGTGGCGGACGAGTCCCGAAGCGGATCTGGCCTATCGCTTCGGGTCGGTCAGGATCCGGGGGCATCGCTTTCTCAAGCAGCTCGCGGCAGGCGGGCACTCACAGGTGTTTCTCGCGGAGAGCGAGAAGGCGGGGGAGCTTGTCGTCCTGAAGGTGTTTCGGGAAGTGCCTGACAAGGTGGAGGCACACGGGACCTTCAATCGCTTCCTGCAGGAGTACGAGCTCGTCTCGCAGATTCGCCATCCGAACGTCGTACGCATCTACGATCTTGGTATCGCCGATGACCACGCCTACATCGCGATGGAATACTTTCCTGGTGGCGACCTGCGGTCGATGATGCGGGATGCCATGCCCGTTGTGCCGGCGCTGCGCATCGTGGCGCAGATCGTGGGGGCGCTCGAGGCCATTCATGGCGTAGGGGTGCTTCACCGTGACTTGAAGCCCGGGAACGTGATGTTGCAGGCCGACGGTACCGTTGCCCTGATTGATTTCGGCCTGGCCAAGGTGCTGGCGCTGGAATCCGAGATGACCGATACCGGCCAGATCTTCGGCACGCCTTACTACATGAGCCCGGAGCAGGGGCACGGCGAAGACGTCGATGCACGCAGCGACTTCTATAGCTTGGGGGTGATCCTCTTCGAGATGCTGACGCGCAGGAAGCCATACAATGCGCGCTCCGTCATGGGTGTCATCTACCTGCATCGCAACGGGCCATTGCCTTCGCTTGGACCTGGGCTCGAAATCTGCGAGCCGCTGTTGCATCGCCTGCTCGCCAAGAAGCGGGAAGACCGCTTCCAGTCTGCGGCTGAATTCGGTGCGGCCCTCGACGCGCTGATCGTCTCCCAGGCGGGAGCCTGAATCCATGCGGGTGGTATCAATTGAGCCGACCTTTGGCGAGCTGGGTGTTGCCACACCGGGTGCGTGGTTCGACACCGCCTGCGTCAGGTGGCGGGAACTGTTGGTCGATCACGCCAATTGCGAGAAGAAAGCCGCGTCGACGGCGCTCAGCTTCCTCTTTTCATATGCCGCTGATGCGGAACTGACCGACCGCCTTTCGCGCCTCGCGAGAGAAGAGCTGCGCCATTTTGAGCAGGTGCAGAAGCTCATGCGCGAGATGCGAGTGCCTTGGACGAAGCTGTCGCCGTCCCGCTATGCAGATGGGTTGCGGCGCGCCGTAAGCACGGCAGAGCCCCAGCGGCAGCTGGACCTGATGGTCATCGGCGCCTTCATTGAAGCCAGGTCATGCGAGCGATTCGTCGGTTTGGCACCGCGCCTGCCTGCGCCCATGGGAGCGTTTTACGGCGGCCTGGCCGCATCGGAGGCCAGGCACAATGCGTTGTACCACCGGCTGGCCCAGCGCCATGCACTGACGCATGGCCTTGATTGCGAGCGAGCGTTTGCGCGTTTGGCGACCGTTGAGGCGGAACTCGTGACATCCCCTGATCCGCAGTTCCGGTTCCACTCCGGATTGCCTGTCTAGCCATCAAGGCTGTGCAGAGCGCTTCCCTGGCTTCTGGGAAGCGATTTCAGTTCGTGCTTGTCCCGGCTCCACTCAAGAACGCTGCCCTGCGTGTACCAGTCGCCAAGGACGATTCGCTGGACGGAACGCCCGGCGACTTCGAGCGAATGAATGGCGGGACGGTGGGTATGCCCGTGAATGAGCGTGCTGATGCGTCGATCGGCAAAGGCCGATACAACGGCCTCTGCATTCACGTCCATGATCATCGGCGCTGTTCGGGTCGTGTGAGCCTTGCTGCCTTCGCGAATTTTCGCGGCGAGCGCGTTGCGTCGTGGCAGCGAGAGGTGGCGAATGGCCCATTGTACGATCCGGTTGTGCAGGATGCGTCGCAGTCGCTGGTATGACCGATCGTCTGTGCACAGCGTGTCGCCGTGCATCAGCTGCGCGGGCTGGCCGTAGAGGTCGACGACCGTTCCCTCTTCGAGAAGCTTGCAGCCCGAATCGCGGCTGAATCGCTCGCCCAGCAGGAAATCGCGGTTGCCCCGCAGGATGGAGCAGGGCACGCCTGACCGCGTCAGGTCGGCAAGTGCGGCGACAATACGTCGCTTCTCCGGGTCGGTGTCGTCGTCACCGATCCACAGCTCGAACAGGTCGCCGAGGATGTAGAGCGCGTCTGCCTTGCGGGCCTCTGCGCGCAGGAAGTCCAGAAACTGCTGTGTGACTTCAGGCCGCGACCCGTCGAGGTGGAGGTCCGAGATGAACAGGGTGGCCATTTTGGAACCTCTTAGCCCGCCGGCAGCAGTTCCACGGTTTTGAGAATGACCGGTTCGAGCGGCGCTTCTTCGTCAAAGACACCCGCTGCGCCCGTCGGGACCTGTCCGATCTTGTCAACGACGTCCATGCCTTCCACCACGGTTCCGAAGACTGCATAACCCCAACCGTCGGGCGGGGGGTCGAGCGCGGCGTTGTCTGTCAGGTTCACGAAGAATTGCGCGGCCGCGGAATGGGGATCCGAGAATCGGGCCAGCGCGACGGTGCCGCGTCGGTTCAGCAGGCCATTGCGCGACTCGTTCTGGATCACGGGCCCGATGGGCCTCTCCCGGCCGGAAAGGGTGTACCCGCCGCCCTGGACGACGAAGCCGGTGACCACGCGGTGGAAGATCGTGTTGTTGTAGTGCCCGCTGCGGACGTAGCCCAGAAAATTTGCGGTCGATATCGGGGCGTGCTCCGGGTCGAGGGCGATCACGAAGCTGCCAAGGCTGGTATCAACCCGGACTTTCGGGCCGGTGGGAGACTGCGACCAGGCCGGCAACGCTGCGCAGGCGAGCAGGACGAACAGCAGGTTCTGCGCCAGTTTCATGAATGGCCCTTAGGTCAAGAGGAGGCTGGAGCGCGATTCTACCCACTTTCGGCTAACATCCGCCCGCTGGATCCACTCCATCGGTCATGGCTGACAACACATCTTTCGCAATGCTCCAAATCCACAACTCACTGACTGGCCGCAAAGAGAAGTTCGTTCCACTCGACCCGGGGCAGGTCCGCATGTACCTGTGCGGCGATACGGTCTACGACTTCTGCCACGTCGGTCATGCGCGTTCGAAGGTGGCCTTCGACATTGTCCGTCGCTATCTTGCATACTTGGGGTACAAGGTGACGTTCGTTCGCAACATCACTGACATCGACGACAAGATCATCCGGCGTGCAGCCGAGAACAACGAGTCGATCCAGGCGCTGACAAAGCGTTTCATCGACGCGATGCACGAGGATTACGACAGGCTCGCCATTCTTCGCCCGGATGCCGAACCGCGCGCGACGGATCATATTGCCGGGATCATCGTTTTGACGCAGACATTGATCGCGAAGGACTACGCGTATCTCGGGACGAACGGTGACGTGATGTATTCCGTCTCCAAGTTCGGTCCGTACGGCCGGCTTTCCGGCAAGAAGCTCGGGGATCTGCGCGCCGGTTCGCGGGTCGAGGTCGATGAAGCCAAGCGGGATCCGCTTGATTTCGTTCTGTGGAAGCAAGCCAAGCCCGGTGAGCCCTCGTGGCCATCGCCCTGGGGCCAGGGCCGGCCCGGCTGGCATATCGAGTGCTCCGCGATGTGCCATGACATCCTGGGCACGCGCTTCGATATCCATGCCGGCGGCATGGACCTCAAGTTCCCGCATCATGAGAACGAGATCGCGCAATCCTGCGCCGCGACGGACGATACGTTCGCGCAGGTGTGGATGCACAACGGCTTCGTCAATGTCGACGACGAGAAGATGTCGAAGTCGCTTGGCAATTTTTTCACCATTCGTGCCGTGCTCGATTCCGGTTACGTGCGCGATCCCGAGGTGTTGCGGTACTTCCTGGCATCAAGCCACTACCGCGGGCCGATTAATTATTCGCTGGAAAATATCGACCAGGCAGATGCCGCTTTGAGCCGAATCTATGGCGCGCTGCGCGGAGTCGAGGTCGCAACGGCTCTCGTTGCCAGTGAGGCGACCGCACGATTCCGGAAGGCAATGGATGACGACTTCAATACGCCGGAAGCGATCGCCGTCCTGCAATCGCTCGCCACGGAGGTGAACCGTGCGAAGTCATTGGGCGAAGCTGCGAAGGCTGGAGAGCTTGCCGCCGAGTTGCTCGGTTTGGCCGGGGTCTTGGGCTTGCTGATGCAGTCCCCGGACGGATTTCTGCATAAATCGCGCGTCGTGCCACGGGTCGAAGGCGACGCAGGCCTCACGCAGGCGAGTACAGCTGAACACTTGTCGGATCCCCGGATTGCGGAATGGGTCGAGAAGCGGATTGCGGCTCGCAAGGCCCGGGACTTCAAGGAAGCAGACCGGATTCGCGACTGGCTGGTGGCAAGCGGCATCAGTCTTGAGGATGGTCCCGCAGGGACCATCTGGCGCAGGCAGTAGCGCCGGGGCTGGCGCCGGTCGAATCGGGATGTCGGGGCGCCCTGATCAGTTGCCGAACTTCCTGACGTCCTCGCTCTGGCGGCGCATCGACGCCTCAAGCGTGTTCTTCATCAGTACCGCGACGGTCATCGGTCCGACGCCGCCGGGAACTGGAGTGATCCAGCTCGCCCGGCTCTTCGCAGCCTCGAATTCCACGTCGCCGAACAGCTTGCCGTCCTCCCGGCGGTTGATGCCGACATCGATGACCACTGCGCTAGGCTTGACCCAGTCGCCGCGCACGATGCCGGGTTTGCCGACGGCGACAACGAGGATGTCTGCCTTTCCGACTTGCTCGGCGAGGTTGGTCGTAAAGCGGTGACAGATCGTGACAGTGGCCCCCGCGAGCAGTAACTCAAGAGCCATCGGTCGCCCGACCTGGTTGGACGCGCCGACGACAACGCTGTGCAGGCCGCGAGGCGACACCCCGATGGCATCGAGCAGCTTGATGCAGCCGTATGGCGTGCAGGGGCGAATCAGCGGATTGCGCAATGCCAGCCGGCCCACGTTGTACGGGTGGAAGCCGTCGACATCCTTCGCGGGATCGATGGTATCGACAACCAGCTTCGGGTCGATGTGATCAGGCAGGGGAACCTGCACGAGAATTCCGTCGATCGTCGGGTCGCGATTCAAGTCCTGGATGAGTGCAAGCAGCTCCGTCTGGGTGATCGATTGGGGCAGATCGTGGCTGACCGACACCACACCGCATTCCTCGCACGCCTTGCGCTTGTTGCGGACGTAGATCTCAGACGCCGGATCGTCGCCGACCAGGATGACGGCGAGACCAGGGCGGCGCAGTCCTCGGGTCACGAGCGCATCGCTTTGCAACCTGACCTCGCGCTTCAGTTCGTTCGCGATCGCTCGCCCATCAATGATCTGCCCGCTCATCTGCGTTCTTGTTCTCTGACTGATATGGGTCAAGGCAGGATTGTGGCACAGCTGCACCGGGATTCTGCCGGCCGGCACGACCCCGGGGTCGGTCCGCGGCCAGTGGAGCCGCAGGGAGCGTTGTTCAGTTTCTGGATCCTTGACCGCCGCTTCCGCGTCTTTTCTTTTTTTCTGACCGTTTTGAAATTGACGCTCGGGCGGGTCACACGTATGATTCGCCGTCCCGTGCGGGGTCGGACCTTTCACAGTACGTAATTCAGGCGGAATTGTCGGCGGTACGCTGACGGCGCTGCATCAGTCGAAGTCTGGCGGGGCATAGCGCAGTCTGGTAGCGCATCTGCTTTGGGAGCAGAGGGTCGGGGGTTCGAATCCCTCTGCCCCGACCATTATGAAGGCGGGCCAGTTTGAGGCCCGGAACCGGCATGGGCACAAGCCATGCGCCCGTAGCTCAGCTGGATAGAGCATCGGCCTTCTAAGCCGAGGGTCGCAGGTTCGAGTCCTGCCGGGCGCGCCATCAACGATGGATGCGGAGGCGGGACGGTTTGAAGGTTTGTTCGGGTACGACGATGGTGGACGTAGCTCAGCTGGTAGAGCCCCGGATTGTGATTCCGGCCGTCGTGGGTTCGAGTCCCATCGTCCACCCCATTTAAGCGACGGCTGGGACTCCCTGTCACCACCGTCGCGTGAAAAGGAAAAAGCGTGATTTTTCCTTTTCACCGCCAGCCGGCAGGAAGCCGACTGCGGGGTACATCCCTGTACCCGACCGGAGATTTTCCGCGAGCGCGCAGCGCCGCGGTCTGGGTGGGTGCAGGACGCACCCCGGAAAGCGGGTTGCCCGGTTTCCGGTATCAGGCAAAAACCACGCTTTTTGCCTGATACGTGACTGTCGTGACAGGAGTCCGACCAGTCACAACACAATGTGGGCCGTTAGCTCAGCTGGTAGAGCAGTTGACTCTTAATCAATTGGTCGTAGGTTCGATCCCTACACGGCCCACCACTTTTTCAGGTATCCATCAGGTCCGGTTCGAGCGGCCCCCCCCGGGGGGGGCGCACAAGGCCGATGCAATGTCGTTCTACGCGGCGGATGAACGTCCGCTATACTCCCGCACCCACGCAATGGTCGGACAAAGCTGGGGGTCCGTTGGCATCGCGACGCCGGACTGAACTTCGGCCGGTGGCCTTGAGGATCAAGCCGCGAAAGTGGCGGAACTGGTAGACGCGCTGGATTTAGGTTCCAGTGGGGTAACCCGTGAGAGTTCGAGTCTCTCCTTTCGCACCATCGGCTGCAGTCGCGCTTCCCGCCTCGCCACGCAAGGCGGCAGACTGAATGAGAATTTGAGGGTTCCAATGATGCAGGTTTCAGTAGAGACGACGGGCACGCTCGGTCGGCGCATGGAGATCCAGGTTCCCGCGCAGCGGGTCGACCAGGCCATCGAGGAACGGCTGAAGTCGATGAGTCGCACCGTGCGCCTCAAGGGCTTTCGTCCTGGCAAGGTGCCGGTCAAGGTCGTCCGCCAGCAGTTCGGGCAGCAGGTCCGTCAGGAAGTGCTGGGCAGCGTTCTACAGGCCAGCTTCGAGGAGGCTGTCGCCGAGCACAAGTTGAATCCTGCCGGCGGTCCGCGCATCGAACCCATCAACATTGAGCAGGGACAGGATCTCAAGTTCCGGGCGATTTTCGAGGTCTATCCCGACATCGAGCTCAAGGGCATCGAGTCGCTCGAGATCAACAAGCTCGTTGCCGAAGTGCAGCCCGCGGATGTGGATGCCATGCTTGAGAGCCTGCGCAAGCAGCGTCCCGAGTTCTCGAGCGTCGAGCGTGCGGCCGACCAGAATGATCGCGTGACGGTGGATTTTGCAGGCACCATTGATGGCGTCGCGTTCGATGGCGGCAAGGGCGATAACGTTCCGGTCGTGATCGGTGGCGGGCGCATGCTCAAGGATTTCGAGTCAGGTCTCGTCGGTGTGCGTGCCGGAGACGAGAAGTCGATCAACCTCGAGTTCCCCAAGGACTATCAGGCCACTGCGCTTGCCGGCAAGGCAGCGGTCTTTGCAATCAAGGTTCGCAGCGTCGAGCAGCAGAAGCTTCCCGAGCTCAACGAAGAGTTCTGCACGGCGTACGGTGTATTCGAAGGCGGGGTCGAGCAGCTGCGCAAGGAAATCGAAGACAACATGCGTCGCGAGTTGACCGAGACGATCCGTGGTCGACTGAAGCAGCAGGCGCTGGACAAGCTCCTGGCGGCGAACCCGGTCGAGGTACCGCAGACTCTGCTTGAATCTGCTGTGCGTGACATGCAGATGGACATGGGTCGACAGATGGGCGCCAAAGATGCTTCGCAGTTGCCGCCACCGGCCCAGTTCATCGAGCCGGCACGCAGGCGGGTTGCTCTCGGCTTGATCGTGAACGAGCTGATCAAGTCGGCAGGCATCCAGGTCGACCAGGCCCGGGTCCTGGAGAGGATTCAGACGATCGCTTCGCAGTACCCGAACCCTGAGCAGGTAATTCGCGCGTACCGTGAGAACGCCGATGCGCTCCGTCAGGTCAATGGCCTCGTGCTTGAGGATCAGGTCGTCGACTGGCTCACCGAACGCGCCAAGGTGACTGAGCAGGCGTCGTCCTTCAAGGAATTGATGCATTTCGGCGCATAGGGCATTCCCTTCGGTTCAGGGATTGTCCATTCCTGCAGTGTTTCCACTAGCCGCACGCTGGTGTGGGCCTCGTCGCTCGCATCCGCGTTGCGATTGTGCGGTCCATCCTCGGCGGAAGTGGTCGCTTCGCGGTACACTAGCCGCGAACTGCAACCCCATTGTGCTTCCCCTATGAGCGCCATCAACACGAAAGCCCTGAATCTGGTTCCGATGGTGGTCGAACAGACCGCCCGCGGTGAACGTGCCTACGATATCTACTCGCGCCTTCTCAAGGAGCGGGTGATTTTTGCGGTGGGTCCGGTCGAGGACAACATGGCGAACCTCATTGTCGCGCAGTTGCTCTTCCTGGAGTCCGAAAATCCGGACAAGGACATCGCGCTCTACATTAATTCGCCAGGCGGAGTGGTCAGTTCCGGCTTGTCGATTTACGACACCATGCAGTTCATCAAGCCTGACGTGAGCACTATCTGCATCGGCCAGGCGGCGAGCATGGGTGCCGTGCTGCTGGCAGGCGGTGCCAAGGGAAAGCGCTTCTGCCTGCCCCATTCCAGGATGATGATCCACCAGCCGCTCGGCGGGTTTCAGGGCCAGGCCTCGGATATCGACATTCACGCCCGCGAAGTCCTGCAGACGCGCGAGCGCCTGAACAGGATCCTGGCCAACCACACCGGCCAGTCCATGGAAAAGATCCAGCTCGACACGGATCGGGACAATTTCATGAGCGGCGAGTCTGCTGTCGCCTACGGAATGATCGACAAAGTACTGTACAAGCGTGGCGAAGTGGCCGCGCCGGCGCCCAAGTAGGGGTTGCTACCCTTGGTTGGCAGGATGGATAACTTGCTGTATTCAATCAATATTCACTAGGCGTCGAAGCGCTTCGCCCTATGTTGCTGCGGTTGTGGCCCGTGTCTTTGCAGGTCGCAGGCGGCGCGTGATATATAACTCCGCATAAAGGCCTGTTTTGGCGCGAAAAGGGCGCCGGCAGGCGGCAGTATGAAGGTGATGCATGTCCGAAGATTCGCGTAGCAGCAGCAAACACGACGATGGCAAGCTTCTGTACTGCTCATTCTGCGGCAAGAGCCAGCATGAAGTACGCAAGCTGATCGCCGGACCCTCTGTCTTCGTCTGCGACGAATGTGTCGAACTCTGCAACGACATCATTCGCGAAGAGCTGGAAGAACGTGCCGAGCGAACTCGCGACAAGCTGCCGAAGCCTCACGAAATCAAGAACGTCCTCGATGAGTACGTGATCGGTCAGGAGCGCGCCAAGCGCGTACTTTCGGTTGCCGTCTACAACCACTACAAGCGGCTGCAGACCAAGGGCCCAGAGCGCCCGAAGGATGAGGTCGAGCTTGCCAAGAGCAACATCCTGCTCATTGGTCCGACCGGCTGCGGCAAGACCTTGCTGGCGGAAACGCTTGCACGGTTGCTGAACGTCCCGTTCACGATTGCTGATGCCACGACGCTGACCGAAGCGGGCTATGTCGGCGAGGACGTCGAAAACATCATCCAGAAGTTGCTGCAGAAGTGCGACTACGATGTCGAGAAGGCGCAGACCGGCATCGTCTACATTGACGAAATCGACAAGATTTCCCGCAAGTCGGATAACCCTTCGATTACGCGCGACGTCTCCGGCGAAGGCGTGCAGCAGGCGCTTCTCAAGCTCATCGAAGGCACGATTGCCTCCGTGCCGCCACAGGGGGGGCGCAAGCATCCGCAACAGGAAGTCCTGCAGGTTGATACTGGAAACATCCTGTTTATCTGCGGTGGCGCGTTCGCTGGACTTGAGAAAATCATCCAGAACCGCACCCAGAAGTCGGGCATCGGCTTCGTGGCCGATGTGCGCCAGCAGAATGACCGACCGCACGGGACGGACGTTTTCCACGACGTCGAGCCGGAAGATCTGATCAAGTACGGTCTGATCCCTGAGTTCGTCGGCCGCCTGCCGGTGGTTGCAACGCTCGAGGAGCTCGATGAGGCTGCTCTCATGTCGATCCTGCTGGAGCCCAAGAACGCGCTCACCAAGCAGTATCGCAAGCTGTTTGACATGGAAGGCGTGGAGCTCGAATTCCGCCAGGACGCGCTGCGCGCAGTTGCAAAGCGCGCCATGCAACGTCGCACGGGCGCCCGCGGTTTGCGGACGATTCTCGAGAACGTCCTGCTCGACACCATGTACGACCTGCCTTCGATCCTGAACGTCCACAAGGTCGTCGTCGATGAGGCGGTGATCCAGGGCGAAAGCAAGCCCTACGTGGTCTACAAGCCTGAAGAGCCCCGCTTGGCTGCCGTAGAGGAGCGCCGCCCGACGGGCAGCGATTCCCACCACTGAGCATGCCGGTCGCGCCAGCGCGCGTGTTCAGGCGTTGATTGAACGCGGCGGACGTCCGGACGGATGCTCCGCCGCTTCCTTTTGCGGCATCCGCCGGCTCCTCAGGCTTCCGGGCGGATCGTGAATCGTGTTATGGCGGTACCCGAAGGGTTCCGGTATTTTCTTGAATTAGCTTCGCCGCGCCCCAAGACCTTGTGCGCACTACCCCTTTCGAGGACGACCGAGTGACCAGCGAAACCAAAGAGCCGACCCCTCCCGAGACAGCCGTTGTCCTCAAGCCGACGGCCGTTCCGGTCTTGCCGCTGCGAGATGTGGTGGTCTACCCGCATATGGTCATTCCGCTGTTCGTCGGGAGGGACAAGTCCATCCTGGCGCTTGAACAGGCCATGCGCGGCGACAAGCAGATCCTGCTCATCGCGCAGAAACAAGCGGAGGTCGACGATCCGGCACCCGAGGACCTGTTCCGCCTCGGCACGCTTGCGACGATCCTGCAGCTGCTCAAGCTTCCGGACGGCACTGTCAAAGTGCTGGTGGAGGGCGTCGAGCGGGCTCGCATGGATAAGCTGATCGTCGGTGAGTACTTCACTGCCGAAACCAGTTCAATCAAGGATGAGGATCAGTACGACGAACGGGAGATGGACGTCCTGACCCGCTCGGTCATCACCCAGTTCGAGCAGTACGTGAAGCTCAATCGGAAGGTGCCGCCCGAGATCCTGACCTCCCTTGCCGGGATCGAGCAGCCCGGTCGGCTCGCCGACACCGTTGCGGCCCACATGTCGCTGAAGCTCGACGCCAAGCAGCGCGTGCTTGAGATCCAGGACGTTCGCAAGCGGCTTGAGCACATCCTGGCCCTGATCGAAGGCGAGATGGACGTGCTGCAGATCGAAAAGCGCATCCGTGGCCGCGTGAAGCAGCAGATGGAAAAGAGCCAGCGCGAGTACTACCTCAACGAACAGATGAAGGCCATCCAGAAAGAGCTCGGTGAGATTGAGGATGCGCCCAATGAGCTCGCCGAGCTTGAGCAGAAGATCCAGAAGGCGGGGATGCCCAAGGAGGCCCGCGACAAGGCCACCGCCGAACTCGGCAAACTCAAGATGATGTCGCCGATGTCAGCCGAGGCTACCGTCGTCAGGAACTACATCGACTGGCTCGTGAAGTGCCCGTGGAAGAAGAAGACCAAGATACACAACGACATCGCCGTGGCCGAAAAGGTCCTCGACGAGGACCACTACGGCCTTGAGAAGGTGAAGGAACGGATTGTCGAGTACCTCGCCGTGCAGCAGCGGGTTAAGACCCTGAAGGGCCCGATTCTGTGCCTCGTCGGGCCGCCCGGTGTCGGCAAGACGTCCCTTGGTCAGTCGATCGCGCGAGCCACCAACCGAAAGTTCGTGCGCATGTCGCTTGGCGGCGTGCGGGATGAGGCCGAAATCCGTGGTCATCGGCGCACGTATATCGGTTCCATGCCGGGCAAGATTGTGCAGAACATGGTCAAGACCGGGGTCAACAACCCGCTGTTTCTGCTGGACGAAGTGGACAAGATGGCCATGGACTTCCGTGGCGATCCGTCATCAGCGCTGCTCGAGGTGCTGGATCCGGAACAGAACGCGACATTCAACGACCACTACCTCGAAGTCGACTACGACCTCTCGCAGGTGATGTTCGTGTGCACTGCCAATAGCCTGAATATTCCGGCGCCGCTCCTCGATCGCATGGAAGTGATTCGGCTTCCCGGCTACACGGAGGACGAGAAGAGTGCGATCGCCACCCGCTACCTGGTGCCGAAGCAGATCAAGCAGAACGGCCTCAAGGACAAGGAGATCAAGATCTCCGAAAGCTCGATCGTCGACGTCATCCGTTATTACACTCGCGAAGCCGGTGTGCGCAATCTGGAGCGGGAAATATCCAAGGTCTGTCGCAAGTCGGTCAAGCAGCTGCTGTCTGCGCCGGCGACGGGCTCCATCAGCGTCACGCCGCGGAATCTCTCCAAGTACCTCGGCGTGCGCCGCTTCCGCTATGGCAGGGCAGACGAAAAGGACCATGTCGGCGAAGTCACCGGTCTCGCGTGGACTGAAGTCGGCGGGGAGTTGTTGACGATCGAAGCTGCCGTGGTACCAGGAAAAGGCAAGCTGACGCACACAGGGCAGCTAGGCGAAGTCATGCAGGAATCCATCCAGGCAGCCATGACCGTCGTGCGCAGTCGCGCGGCTGTGCTGGGCCTTGAGCCTGATTTCTACCAGAAGGTGGATGTGCACATCCATGTTCCAGAGGGAGCCACGCCTAAGGACGGGCCCAGTGCGGGTATTGGCATGTGCACTGCGTTGATCTCAGCATTGACCAAGATCCCCGTGCGGGCCGACGTGGCGATGACGGGCGA
>CAISDJ010000107.1 GCA_903884105.1 uncultured Pseudomonadota bacterium
CAGGACGCAGCCACTCGCTGGCTATGGACGTACAACAACGAAAGACCGAACATGGCTCTCGGCGGCTTCACACCCAGGCAGAAACTGGCCATGGCCGCATAACTCCACTTCTGGCTGCAGCTAGAAATGGGGGGATTACCAGAGAACGTGTTGGGAGAGAAGCAGGAACACCAGCTGCGCGGTCTTCTAGCTCATCCTAAGTTGCGCAGATTGGGACTTGGCGTACGATGTAGCCGTTCATTCGCGACGTTGCACGTCGCGAGAGTTACCCAAGAAATAGTCCCTGGGTAACATGCTGGGTAACATTACATACAAAGCTAAAATAGCCATATTATTCGGGACCTTGCGGAACGTTTCGAGTCCGACCTCCGCACCACTCCCAGCGCGATTCGAATTGGCAGCCAGCCAGCGCCCTGGCAGCGCCTTCTGTATTTGCCCCCCGCCACCCTGCCATTCGAGCTGTCGCCCGCGATTGCGGTCTTGCTGTTTGATCGGTTGGTCTGCTGCCGTCCGGCGGCGCGACCGCGAACCCAGTACGCTAGACCGATGACCACCCGTTTTCGGAGACAGCTGTGAAACCTGGCCAGGGCGGCATTGTCATTCTGTATCGCGCGCTATGGCAGTACGCGGCCGGGGCACGTACGTCATTGGTCCTCGCACTCGGATTCCTTCTCGGCGCCCAGCTCGTCATGCTGGCCGTGCCCTACGTCGCAGGCAGAGCCCTCAATATTCTCCAGCTGGAGGGGGCTCAAGGCCTCAAGGAAGCGGCACTGTGGCTCGCGAGCATCATCGGACTGACGCTGGTCAGCTGGGCCATGCATGGTCCGGGGCGGATCTTCGAGCGCAATGTGGCGCTCCGGCTGCGGCAACGCATGTCGAGCGACCTGATCGAACGCCTGGTGCAGTTGCCACTGGCTTGGCACGAAGCCCAGCACTCGGGGGCGACAGTGCATCGAGTCCAGCAAAGCGTGAATGCGCTCGCCGGTTTCGCCGAGAGCCAGTACGTGTACCTGTCAAGTGTTGTTCGCCTGTTCGGCCCCATCGTTGCGCTCTGGATTCTCGAACCCCTGGTGGGCCTGACTACGATAATCGGCTTGCTTGTGATTGGCCTTGCGACGACCAGCTTTGACCGCAAGATGGTCAAGCTGGCGCACGAGGAAAATGACGCCGAGCGTCGCTATGCGTCTACCCTGCTCGACTCGCTGGGCAACGTTACCACGCTGTTTGCCCTGCGGCAGGCGCGCGCCGTGGTGGCGTTGATGCAGCAGCGCCTGCAGCGGGTGTTTGAACCCGTACGCAGATCCATCGTGGTCAACGAGCTCAAGTGGTTCTCTGTCGATACTGCCAGTCGCACCTTGAGTTGCGTGCTGGTCGGTCTGTTCGTGTGGCTCGCGAGCCGTTCGCCGGGCGCGGCAACCGGCACTCAAGTGGTGCTGCTGGGATCGCTTTACATGGTGTGGGAGTACGCACAACAGGCAGGTGGCGTCGTGACGGCCCTCGCGGCTCACTTCCAGGCTTTCGCACGATTGCAGGCTGACTACTCAAGCGCCGATATCATTCGCGAGACGCCGGCTGCCGCGCACCTTGTCCCGAAGCCTGAGGCGCCCACCCTGGAGTGGCGTTCGCTAGAGCTGCGGGAGTTGACGTTCCGTCACCCTGCAAGCCGTGACGCGGGTCCGAGCCTGAATCGCGTGCACCTCAAGCTCGAACGAGGCAAGCGCTACGCACTGATCGGGTCGAGTGGTGCCGGCAAGAGCACCCTCTTGCGGGCGCTTTCGGGACTGTATGCCGCAGACAGCGTCCTGCTCAATATCGGCGATCGGACTGTCAGCGACAGCGAGTCCGCAGCTCGCATCCTGCGCTCAAGTAGCACGTTGATTCCACAGGATGCTGAAGTCTATGAAGGCACCTTGGCGGAAAACCTGAGTCTGTGTGAATCGTTGAACGGCTTTCCGGCCGCGGAGGATTACCCGAACGCGTTGGCGATCGCCCAGACAGGCGACTTCGTCGCGGCGACCCAGGCCGGCCTCGATAGCCGCGTCAATGAACGCGGTGCCAACTGGTCGGGAGGGCAACGCTCGCGTCTCGCACTCGCACGAGGCGTACTGGCCGCAAAAGGCAGCCCGCTGGTCCTGCTGGATGAGCCCACCGCAAACCTTGACGCGGTCACCGAGGCTGCCGTTTACGACGCGTTGTTCAACGCCTTTCCGGAGGCCTGCATCGTCTCATCGGTGCATCGCATGAACCTGCTGCCCAGATTCGACGAGATCGTGCTGATGCGATCGGGCGAAGTCGTGGCACAAGGAACACTCGCGACACTTCAGCGGGAGTCGGCAGAGTTCAAGCAGCTCCTGGCAGCGTACGACCAGGCCGCCGACTGACCGCAACGGCGCCTCTTGTGGCCGGGTCCCGATTGCTCCTACAGTGCGCCGGGACTGTCCAACAGAACTGACACAGGGGGAACCCATGACCCGACTCGCTGGATTTGCGATCCTGGCCGGCACCGCATTGCTCGGTGCCAACACTACTCACGCCGCCTCGCCCGCCAGCTGCGCGCCGTCCGGCGGCCTCAACTACATCTGTGGCCTCACGAACCCCGAAGACCTCGTCCTGATCCCCGGCACACGCTTGATGATTGCCAGCAGCATGACGCCGGGCGGCGGGCTGCATCTGGTGGACACGGAGAAGAAGTCGGCGGCACCCTTCTTTCCCGCTGGCGCCAAGAGCGCGCACGACAAGGCCGCGTTCCCGAACTGCCCCGGCCCGCTCGACGCGAGCAAGGCCGCATTCCATGGCCTCGCGCTGCGGGCCACGCAGGGCAAGCACTATCGTCTGTATTCCTCGCAGCACGGCACACGCGAGTCCATTGAAGTCTTCGACGTGGATGCCACTGGCGCGTCGCCTACCCTCACGTGGATCGGCTGCCAGCCGATGCCGGACCGGCATCCCGCGAATAGCGTCGTCGCGCTCGCCGACGGGACGATCCTCGCTACGGTCCTGATCATGCCGGGCAAGACCTTCGCCGAATCGTTCGAGGGCAAGAACACCGGCGCCGTGTTCGAGTGGAAGCCCGGCAGCACGGCTTTCCGGATGATCCCCGGCACGGAACTCCCGACCAACAACGGCATCGACGTGTCCGCAGACGGCCGCGAGATTTTTGTGGCGTCGTCGGGGCTGAGGCAGATTGTCGTGTTCAACCGCGAGTCGCCTGCCAAGGTCCTGCGTCGCGGCCAGTTCAAGGACTTCACGCCCGACAACGTCCACTGGACGGCGGACGGCAAGCTGATTGCCGCGGGCATGATCGACGACGAGCCCGCCTGCGGCGGCAAGCCGAAGGCCGATGCCAAGGGTGGCAACAGCCTGGGCGAATGCCCGCGGGGTTCCATGGCCTCGACGATGGATCCGAAGACGATGCAGGAAACAGTCGTGACGCGGGGTCCGGCGACGCCGGACTACAACGGCGCGGCCACGGCGGTGATGGTGGGCGGGGACGTGTGGATCAGCTCGTTCCACGCAAACCGGCTGGCCTACAAGGCCTTGCGGTAACCCAAGGAGGCGATCCACCCATGCGCACGTCTAGCCCTGGCAGCCGGCTCTTCAGGTTCGTTGGAGCAGCCCTGTTGCTGGCCAGCCCGCTCGTCACGCAGGCCGCGGTGGACAATCGGCTACTCGCGAACGCCACTGCTGCGAGAAGCAACCTCCTCAAGACACTGGAACAGCTGGTCAACGTCGATTCCGGCACCGGCAACGAGCGGGGTGTCGACCAGGTCGGCAGCATCGTGGTCGACGAACTGCGCAAGTTGGGCGCGACGGTGGAGTTCGTGCCCTCGACGCCAGCCGTGGGCAACAACATCGTTGCCACGCTTACGGGTTCAGGAAAGGGCCGGATCCTGCTGATCGCGCACATGGACACCGTGTTTGCAGATGGCACGGCGGCGGCACGACCCTTCCGGGTCGATGGCACTCGTGCGTATGGTCCCGGCGTCGCGGACGACAAGAGTGGCCTCGTTGTCGGACTGCATGCGCTCAAGCTGTTGCAACAGTCCAATTTCCGGAACTTCGCAAGGATCACGGTGCTGCTCAACACCAACGAGGAAACCGGATCTGATGGCACTCGCAGCCTGATTGAAGCGCAGGCAAGGCAACACGATGTGACGCTGAACCTCGAGCCGGGCCGGCCTGCGGACGGACTTGTGGTCTGGCGCAAGGGCAGTGGCGACATCCTGCTCGAAGTGCGCGGCAAAGCGGCCCACGCGGGCGTGGCGCCGGAGACTGGACGAAACGCCGCGATGGAAGCTGCCCATCAGATGCTGCAGCTAGCGCGCCTGGCAGATAGTGCGAAGCAGACCACCGTCAACTTCACGGTCATCAAGTCGGGGGACCGCAGCAACGTGATTCCCGACTTCGCCACCGCCGAGGGCGATGTCCGTGCCACGACCACGGCAGAGTTCGACCGCATCGAGAAGGAACTCGCTGTCTTGTCGCAACAGAAGCTGATTGCAGACACCGAGGTCAAGGCCACGCTGAAGCGCAGCTTCCCGCCGATGCCGAAGAATCCGCTGACGGACGCACTGGCAGACAAAGCGCAGGCGATCTACGGCGAACTCGGACGCAAGCTGACACTGGAAGGATCAGGAGGCGCAGCGGACTCCAGCTTCTCAGCCGGCGTTGGCATCCCGACCCTCGACGGGTTCGGCCTGGTCGGTGGCAACAGTCATACGGCAGCAGAGTACGTCGAACTCGACAGCATCGTTCCCAGGCTCTATCTGCTCACGCGGTTCCTGATGGAAGTGGGACCGACGGGACGCTAGTCCACCTTGGCGTCATCACTCTGCTGCCAGCTTCGCTACCACGGCTCTGAGAACTGCCTTGTGGCCCTGCAACGTGAGATGGACGCCGTCGTCCAGGATCAGATCGTCGGCAGCTGAGCCTGCGAACGTCGGGCGCAGGTCGACGACCGGCGCACCGAATCCCCGCATCGCATCACCCACCGCCTGCACATCCGCTGCGACCCAGGCCGTTGCCATGGGTGTCCAGAACCAGTGGCCAGTGACTCGCGACTCGATCACAGGGGGCGGCGTCATCCATACCCAGCGCGAATGGCCGCTCTTTGCTGCAGAGTCCGCAAACGCGGTGAGGTTGCGGCGCGTCTCCGTTAGGCTGACCTGCGTCAGCGGCAAGGCGCCGAAGCGACGGGCATCGTTCGTACCCGCCATGCAGATGACGCAGGCGGGATCAAGCGACAGGACTTGCGGGATGCGGAACAGCATCTGCGTCGTGGACTCGCCGGACGCACCCGCATTGACCAGCTTGATCCCATCCTTCGGCCTCCTGATCTCGAGCACCTGCCGCAGGATTTCGAGCCAGGACTGCAAGTCATCGGTGAGGCTGTCACCGAAGCCGACGACCGTGCTACCCGCAGCAAACGGCAAGCGATCGACCTGTGATGCAAAAGCCGCATTCCCGAGAAGTTCATCGGCAGCCCGGCGCACCTCGGCTGCCAGTTGCGCGCGCACCTTCAGCAGGTCCTCGGCACCCATCTTCAGCAGATCCGCGAGCAGCGTCTCATGTACGCCCGGCAACGGCGGCAACATCTTCTCTACGTGGATCAGGCGCACCAGAAAGCGCAGGGGATCTTCGACGGTGCTCATGGCGGCTCTCCCGACTACTTTGCCGGTGGCACGTTGAGATCGACAATCGTGATGGCGTTCCAGTCATTCGCCGGGATCACAAGCCGGTTGCGCTTCGAGTCGTATGTCATCGAAGCAGGCGTCGGCAGACCGGATGCGACGAGTTCGGCCGGCTGTCCCGGGCGGATTCGCGAGACTGTCCCCAGCCGAACACTGCTGACGTACTTGGTGCCGTCAGCCAGGATGGCGAGACCGTCATTGCCCGGATCGACGGCCTTCTCGGTGTTGATCAGCTTGCCCGCCGGCGAGAACGTGAGGACATCATTCGTACCGATGTTGACCACGACGATGTTGCCTGCAGGATCGAACGCGACACCGTTCGGGCGCTCAAGCGGCGCGCCTTTGAAGAACACCGACGACTGCCCGTCTGGCGTGATCTTGTAGACCCGCCAGGTGTCACTGTTCGTATCACCCGTCTGCGTGGCATAGATCGTGCCGTCAGCGGCGACCTCGATGTCGTTGAAGCGCGTGACGCCCTGCACCTGGACACTGCCGCCCGGGGCGCCGGACTTCATGTCGAACCAGCGTACGGTGTCGATGTCCGCGACGTACAGTCGGCCATTGGCCACGTCGCTGCCGAGCGGATGATTCAGCGTGAGTCCGTTGCGATTGACGCCGATCCACTTGAGCGTATGAGCGGACCCGTCGGGATTGATGAGCGACACATAGCCGTCGTTCGGCACGAGGTCCTGGGCCATGCCCGCACTCGGGACGACGTACAGGTCGCTCTCCGGGTCGTACGAAATGCTTTCGGCGAACCGGAAGCCGCCGTAGGTCTTCGCGTTCGGCGTCATCTTGAGCGGTGCACCCGCGGCAAACGGCTGCGTGGCCGGATCGACTGCCGGTGCCGGCGCTTGCGCGGCCGCCACATTGATGCCACAGGCCAGCGTGACCAGGAACCCTATAGTCCGGCGCATTCGTCGTCTCCTTCAGTATTCGCAATTGAACTGTGCGGCATCGTTGCAAATTCGGGAGCGCGGAGCAACCGGCGGGAGTACGGTGCGGGCATGGCGCCTGCGGCAGGGTTCGCGTCAGGCCGCCGCACCCCGTAGAATCGCCGCCACGCACGCAACGACGCTTCCCGCGCAGAGAACACCCGATGTCCCAACCTGAACCCGCGCTCCGCCAGGGAGTCGCCCTGTGAGCTGGCTTGAAGCGATTCTGCTGGGTCTGGTCGAGGGCATCACCGAATTCCTCCCCATCTCAAGCACCGGGCACCTGATCCTGACCCGATCACTGCTCGGTCTCGAGGGCGATGCAGTCGAGCGGCAGCTGATCATCATCCAGGGCGCAGCCATCCTCGCCGTGTGCTGGGAGTACCGCCAGCGACTGATGGAGACGGCCACTCGCTTCTTCTTCGAAGTGCCCGCGCGACGATTCGTCCTCAATCTCTTCGTCGCCTTCCTGCCGCTCGCCATCCTGGGCCTGCTGTTCGAGGACGCCATCGAGTCGGCCCTGTTCGCGCCTATCCCGGTTGCCATCGCGCTGATCGTCGGCGGAATCGTCATCCTCTGGGCAGAGGCGCGAAAGCACAATGAATCCATCACTTCGGTGGACGACATGGGCCCGCTCGACGCACTCAAGATCGGCCTCTTTCAGGCGTTGGCTCTGATGCCAGGGACCAGTCGCTCGGCGGCGACCATCATTGGTGGCCTGTTCATCGGCATGCAACGCCGCGCAGCGACCGAGTTCTCGTTCTTTATTGCCATCCCGACGTTGCTGGCGGCCACGGCCTACAAGCTATGGCAAGCACGCGACAGCCTGACGTCCGCCGAGTTGCAGCCGCTGGCCATCAGCTCGGTCGTCGCATTCATCAGCGCATTGTTCGCAGTGAGATTCCTGCTGCGCTTCGTGGGTCGCCATTCCTTCGCGGTGTTTGCCTGGTACCGGATCGCGTTTGGCGTCGTCATCCTCGTGACGGCATGGACCGGTCTGGTGAATTGGTAGTCACGACCTCGACGAATGATCCGTCCGATCGGCGGATCACTGCATCTTCGGGGCATTCGCGGTAACGACGACGGCAACGGTCATACCGACGAAGGTGTCCGCCGGCCCCACGAAACTGCCGGCGACCGGAATCGCCTGGCCGATGTGGCGCACCACGGCCACTGGAATCAGATTGAACCCGCCAACGCCCCGATTCGTGGGATCGAAGGTAATCCACCCTGCGCCGGGCACAAACACTTCCGCCCATGCGTGGGTCGACCCTGCACCCGCCGAACCTACGCGATCCTGGTCCGAATTGTAGAGATAGCCCGATACGATCCTCGCGCCGAAACCGAGGCTGCGTGCGGCTTCCGCAAAGAGCACGGCGAAGTCGCGGCACGATCCCCAGCCACGTTCCAGCGTCTGCATGGGAGTCTGTGTCCCCTCGTCATCACGGCTCTGGTAACGCACCTGTTCTGCCACCCCAACGCTCAAATCCTTGAGCAACGACAGCGTGTCAGTCGCGTTACCGCGAACGAAACCCCGCGCCCACTTCGATAGCCGCTCGGCGGAATCGCGGTACTGCGGGCTCGCAAGCGCCCCCAGGTCTGCCCAGTCGTCATCTGAGTAGCGGAAGGGATAGACCGCTGCAGAAGCTGCAATGTCGAATACCGGCCACCTTGTGGCGGCAAGCTCAACGGAGGCCGTGCTGTCGATGACGAGCGTATCCGCCATCGCGCCAAACGTGGCCGTTGCGATGGTGTTGCTCGAGACGTCGTGAGACCAGGTAACCGTTGCTGCTGGCGTCACTTGCACATCGATCGAGATCAACCGCAGGTCACGGCTCTCGCGCGGACGCAGCATCAACCGGTGGGCCCCAAGCCGAACCGGCTGCCGATAGCGGTACGTGGTCGTGTGCCGGATATGGAGCGTGATCAATGATTGCTCCAGTGAGCGGGGATACGGTCGGGGACGCTTATGGTTGCACAGATCACCGAACGCGAAGCGGCTATCTCCGCAGTCGGCGGTTAGCGGCGGCTCGTCGACTTCGCTCGCAGCTTCAAGCCCCGACGCAGCCTGCCCCACAACACCCCACCCGGATTCCTCAGGTTGCCAAGCTGCAAATCACGTTTGGACAGCGAATACCCGTAGTCGAAGTTTCCAGGGATGTCACCAATGATCTGTGCGATCGCGGAGAAGGAAGACCCGGGCGTGCCAATCAGGTAGGACGTACTCGCAAGCAGCAGAACGTCGACCATGGCGTCGCGGACAGCTCCCGCATCGCCGCGCTGGAACGATGTCGCCGGATAGCGGACAGCCTGCGGAAAGTGTTGTTGCACGGTCTCGAAGATTTCCGGCTCATCCGTGCTGACGAAGAACCCAACGTCGCCGGCCTGCCGCATGGATTCGAGGTAGAAGTCGAGCGTCCGTTGGCTGCGCCAGTCGCCACGGCGGATGTGGACGCCAACAGTCTTTGGAGCAAGCCAGCGGTCTCGAAACGCCTGCACCACCTGGCTGATATCCGGACGAATCTGCCGGCACAGTTCGCGCACGGCAGGTCCGAAGCGCGGATCGTGGAAATAGCCGAGGAACTGATGGCACGAAAAGACGGCGAGGGTCGGGCTCAAGTCCTTCCTGATCCCTCCGAAGCGCTCGTTGGCGCGCGCCCCAAGAAACGGCGCATACCGCTCCGGAGCCACCGCGGGATGACGTTGCACAGAGCTGTAACTGACCGTATCCGCCGGTAGCTCTGCAAGCGTCTGCACACCGGGCGTGAAGATATCCTCGTAAGCCGCTCCGCAGTCATGGCGGGGCAACCAGTTGACGAAGAGCTCCCGGCCCGTATCGGCTGCTAGCAGCATGGCGCAGGCCACCACCTGGATGCGGTTGCAAAGCCCGCAACACGGAAAGACAACCAGCCTGCTACGCTGACCGTCTGCCACCCCACTCGCGCTCGGCATGTTCTTCATGATGGGTCGTGGCGACCTCGCCAACGACCCGGGGGATCAATCGACGCCCGAGACGAGATGGCCACTCGCAGCTCTGTCCTTCAGTTCATTCCAACCCCCGCAGCATGGCATCAACGCGCGGCGCTGAGAAGGCCGGCTGCGAGCCTGGCCAACGGGGTACAATCGTCTCCCTGTTTCGAACTCGCTGCAGCAATCGGGAACTCAAGTTGGAAGATAACATTGTCGTCAGGGACAGCAACGGCACGGTACTGGCTGATGGAGATGCCGTGCACGTCATCAAGGACCTGAAGGTCAAGGGAACGTCCGTGACGCTGAAGCGGGGCACCGTGGTCAGGAACATCCGGCTGACGGACGACCCGGAGCTGATCGAATGCAACGCCGAAAAGGTCAAAGGCCTGGTGCTCCGGACCGAGTTTCTGAAGAAGGCCTGACGATTGCGGGAACGATCCCGACACGCGGTCTGAAAAGGGGCTCCGGTGGCGTAGGTCGAACACACCAGCAATACCTACGGAACACCGAGCCGTGCCGCCTCGTCGCGACCGAGCGCAGTACGGACTTCAATGACCTCACTCTGCCGTTTCTTCTTCAGCTCGTGTGGCTGGGTACGGATGAAGTGCTCGACCACCTTGAGCGCCAGCTCGTCGGTGAAGGGCTGATACGAGATGACTTCGAAACTGAAGCCGCGCCAGTTGATCCTCTTGGGATGGGCGACACTCGGCCGATCCATCAGTGATCCCGATGCAGGGGGGGTGCTCATGGCGAAAGCGAGAACTCCATCAGCAAGATCCGGGCATTAGGGGATCGCCTCACCGCACCACAAGGGCACGCCATACAGTCACTAGCCACGGACGGGGGCCACAATCATCCCATCACTATCCCGCTATCCAAGGATCGAAGGCGAACACCATGAGCGACGACCGCAAATTCAGAATTGGAGACCAGGTCAAGCCGGCCGAGTCGAGCATTGTCGACGTGGGCGAGGTGGTCAGCATTCTCGACAATGACTACGTCATCGTGCATTGGTATGGGAGCAATCGCGGCACTCACCACTGCCGCTCCCTCGAGCTCGTCGGCAAGGGATCACCTGCAACGCTCACGCGCGTCTCGTCCCGCTCCGCCTCGTAGCGTCGCCAGCGTAGCGATCCACCCCGCGCGGCGTACGCTACTACTTGCCTGCGAGCGCCAGCTCGATTTCTGGCAGGACAGCAAAGAGATCGCCCACAAGACCAATATCCGCCACCTCGAAGATTGGTGCCTCGGCATCCTTGTTGATGGC
>CAISDJ010000108.1 GCA_903884105.1 uncultured Pseudomonadota bacterium
CACCCAGCCAATCACCAAGAACGACACGCCCAGCCCCAGCAGCAGTAAGCCGCTGTTGTCGCGCGAGCCAGAGCGGCGGGACGAGCGGCCCACGCCCTGCAGCAGCAGCCGGCCGCTAAGCGCGATGAAGAGAATCCCGTGGAGCACCGCGATCAGTCGCAGGTTGAGGCGCATGTCGCCGTTCAGCACGTGGCTGAACTCATGCGCCACCACACCTTGCAGTTCATCTCTGGCCAGAAGCCGCATCGAGCCTTCGGTAACGCCAATGACGGCATCAGCGCTGGCATGGCCCGCGGCAAAGGCGTTGATGCTCGCCTCGGGTAGCACGTACACCGGAGGAACCGGCAAACCAGCAGCCAGCGCCATTTCCTCGACGATATTGAGGAGCCTCCGCTCCGCGGCTTCAGTGCTGGCGGGATCGAGCAGCCGCCCGCCCAGCATTTCTGCGACCACCTTGCCTCCGCGCGCAAGCTGCAGGTGCTTGAACAGGCAGGCGAGCCCGATGCCCGCACACACCACACCCGAGACCATCAACAATCGCTCTGGATCGATAGCCGCATTGGCGCCGAGAAAACCGAAAGTCACCGCAACGGCCAGATCGGTGAGTATCACCAGCGCAATGACCGCCGCCCCGAACAGGAACAGCAGCCGGCTGGTATTGCGCCGAGCGCGGTCCTGCGCGCCGAAGAAATCCATGGCCGATCAGGAAACCTAGAACGCGACCTTGGGTGCCGCCTCCAATTGCTCGCGAGGCTCCGCGAACTCGAGCATCGCCGCATCGCTCGCGTGGCCAAAGCGCGCGGCGAGCAGGTTGTTCGGAAAACTCTGGCGGCAGGTGTTGTAGGCCAGCACGGCATCGTTGAACGCCTGCCGGGCGAAGGCAACGCGGTTCTCGGTGGACGCCAGTTCCTCGGAAAGCTGCATCATGTTCTGGCTGGCCTTCAGATCCGGATATGCCTCGACGGCAACATTCAGTCTGGCGAGGGCCCCGCTCATCGCGCCCTCTGCAGCCCCCAAGGCCTTCAGTGCCTGCGGGTCGCCCGGGTTGGCCGCCGCGCGCTGCAGCCCGGCAACGGCCGCCGTACGTGCGGCTGTCACTGCATCGAGGGTGCCGCGTTCATGTGCCATATAGCCCTTGGCGGTCTCGACGAGATTGGGTATCAGATCGTTGCGACGCTTGAGCTGCACGTCGATCTGCGCGAAAGCATTCTTGTAGCGGTTCGCAAGCTGCACCAGCGTGTTGTAGATGCCGATGGCCCACGCCGCGAGCGCGACCAGCAAGAACAGGATTATCCAGGTGCTCATACGGACCTCCTTGCGGAAACATGCGCCGCCACAGGCAGCGCTGGATTCACTATAGGCCCGCGCCATCTGCCTTGAAAACAGGCAACTCCATGCGGGCCCGTCAGAGCACCAGAGCAGCGGCTCGCTCGAGATAGCGCTCGACCAGCGCGGCGGCATTTTCCGGAACAGCGCCACGCATGCCGCCACCGGCGCCCTTCAACAATCGCGCATAAACACCCTCGACGATGCAGGCCTGCTTCCACCAGCCAAAGGCCAGGTAGAAATCGCGTCGCG
>CAISDJ010000109.1 GCA_903884105.1 uncultured Pseudomonadota bacterium
GCCAGGAATACGCGGAACTGGTCGTACACCGTGTCCGTATCGTCCAGCGTACGGATTCTGTCGATGTACTTCACATTCTGGTAGTCCATGCTGATGCTGAGGCTCTCGATTCCCTCATAGGTGAATCCGATGTTGCGAATCGTAGAGGTCTCGGGCCGCAGATCGGGATTGCCGGCGGTACAGGTGGAGGAGCCGATCAAGGAGGCATTGAAGAACGGATCATTGCCTGAGAAGGCCTCACCACAGAGCTCGTTCGGGATGAACGGACGCCCCTGCACTGGGGTGGGGGCCAGGAAGCTTTCCCCCCAGGAAGCGCGCAGAGCCAGCCCTTCCATGGCCTCCCAGCGCAGCGCCACTTTCGGCGTTGTGGCCTTCAACCCGAAATCCTTGAACTCTTCATGGCGGACCGCCGTCTGCAAGGTCAAGGATTCCAGAATCGGCACCTCCACCTCCAGGAATACAGCCCTGACCTCACTGACATACCTTGCGTCCTTGCGCACCGGCGTCGTGATATCCACGTTGTAATTGAGTCCGACGTTTGCCAGGGGATTCGCAAACTCATCGTTGATCGTGTCGCGCCACTGGTAGCCCGTTGCCATGGAGACGGCACCCGCAGGCAGATCAAACAGCTCTCCTGTGACGGTGAACTCCGCGATGTCCAGGTAGTCGCGGCTGCCAGTCAGCTTGATCGGCTCATACATCCAGTCCATCACCTCCCGCGTGTTGTTGGTGACGCCCTCCTTGTAGAAGGGTGAGCGCGGGTCGGAACTGCCGAAGGGGTTGAACCATTGATTGCCAGAGGGGCCGCCCTTGCCCATCAAGGCAAGCTGCAGCTTGGAAAGATGCAGAGTACCGACCTCCGTACGCGAGCGGGAGGCGCGTTCCTGTGTGGAGTAATACGCATAGCCCGACCAGGTATCGCTCAGATCAAAACTGGTTCCCAGCTTGATGCGGTTGGAGTCAACATAAGTGCCTCCGTTGGTCTCGCCGAATTCGTTGATCCCGGGCGGCGTCACGCCCAGACCGGACGAAGGGCGCCACAACCACGGCGTCACATCGAAGCCAAAGGTATTGGCCGGATGACTGGCGGGAATGAACAAGACGTTGCGGTTGTTCGGGTTCAAGGCGGTGACCACCCCCATGGAACCCTCGTTCAGCAGGTAGTTCAAATTGGCAGAAAGCTCGAACCGCAGCCAGTCTTTGGCTTCCCAGGTCAGGTTCTGATACAGGTTGTACTCGCTCATCCCTGTCGCATAAGGATAGGTCTGCGTGTAGTTGTACCAGCAGGTTCTGTTGGCGCCAGTGCCCGTGATGATGCCACTGGGGATGGAGCCACGTTTGGTCCGATCCTCCAGCCCTTGATTGAAGGTCCCGCAACTGGGATCTGGCAGGTTGCCTCCCAATGAACGTCCACCGTGCAGCCCGCCGAGTTTCGGCGTCGCGCCAGTCACCCGCCGATAGGTGCCCGGGTTGCCGGAGCCGGACGAACCGTCGGCCATTTCCCACTCCCGGGGACGCTCGTAGTAGCCCAGGCGCGTGCGCTTGCGGGCATCGAATGCGCCTACGTAATTGATGCCATTGTCGAAACTCTTGCCCCAGAGCAAGGCGAAATTGCCTTCCTCCATGCCGCCCTCTTCCGGCGTCTGATAATACGCACGTGCGCGCACCCCATCGAACTGCTTGATCGGAATCATGTTCACGACACCTGCGACAGCATCCGATCCGTACAAGGCTGAGCCGCCATCGAGCACGATCTCGACCCGGGCAATGGCGATGTCGGGAATCATGGCGGTCACGGAGGTGTCAATGGAGCGCAGTCCGTCCACCATGCTCAGCGTGCTGTTCTCGCCCAGGCCCCGCAGATTGAAGGTCGTCCCTGTGCTGCTCTGGGCGCCGTCATTGCCGCCCAGCACGTTCAGGACCACGTTGGTGTTCTGGGTGAAACTCAGATCACGAATGTAGTTGGCCATGCTGGGTGCGCCAGACTGGTAGAGCTCATCCTGGTTGATGGTCGCCACGGGAGAGTTCTGCGCGAACGCAGAGTTGCGGATGTAGGAGCCGGTTACCACGACTTCTTCGACTTCGGGATCGGCCGCGGGCTGGGCCTGGGCCTGGGCCAGTGCGGGAAAGGCCATGGCAGCAACAAGACAGGAATGAATCAGATGACGCAGCTGCCCGCGTCGGGTGAAGGTATGCATGCTTATCTCCAGGTGTTGGCCATTGCCGTGTGGACGACAGAGGGCCTTGTAATTTTGATATCAACTGTTGGGCACTTGAAAAGGCGCTACTTGATTATCACTGGATGACTGCATGCGTAAATTCGCATATCCGGTACGTCGATAGACTACCACTACGCC
>CAISDJ010000110.1 GCA_903884105.1 uncultured Pseudomonadota bacterium
GCATTGCGCGGATTGGCGAAAATCTTTTCGCCCAGTTGGGCCTGCCGTTCGTTCAGGCGTGCGAAATCGGCCTTCAACATCAACACTTCGCCGCGCACCTCGAGAGAGGCGGGAACATGCCGACCGTGTAAACGTAGCGGTATGGATCGAACCGTGCGCAAATTAGTGGTGACATCCTCACCGGTCGTGCCGTCGCCACGTGTGGCGCCCGACACCAATAGCCCGTTTTCATACACCAGACTGACGGCCAGACCGTCGTATTTGGGTTCAGTCGCATATTCGATCAAGGGGCTGCCCAAAGCTTCTGCAACACGGCGGTCAAACGCCTCGACCTCCTCCTGCTCGAAAGCATTGTTGAGGGATAGCATCGGCGTGGCATGCCGGACCTCATTGAAAGCGGAAAGTGGGGCAGCGCCAACCCTTTGGGTCGGTGAATCCGGCCTCAGAAGTTCCGGGAACGCCAACTCCAGCGCCTGCAGTGTACGAAACAAGCGATCGTATTCAGCATCCGAAACGGTCGGTTGGTCCTGCACGTAATAGCTGTGGTTATGCTGCTCGAGCTGGGCGCGCAGCGCAGCGGCCTGCTCGCCCGGGGCCGACGACTCCGCCATTTACCCGAACAGGCGCAACGCCCGCGCCCCGCCGGCTTCAATACGCCCTGCCTGCATCTTTTCGAGTATGCCTTCGAGCTGCTTGCGGATAGCCGCGAGAGCCGCGTCGGACAGGGCGTTACGATTATCATCGACCAGCAGCCCGTTGAGCTCCGCGCCAAATATCCGCGCGGTTGCCAGCATGGCGTCAAACGCGGTCAGGGCATCCGCCACCCGCGGTACATCGAGCAAAAACGTGATCCCGCTCGTTTGTAGTTCGTGCAGCTGGTTGGTTACGAAGGGCATGGGCTCGTGATTTTCCAGCGTATAGGTGACAGCCCCCTGCCCACCCGCCGCGAAGAACCGCCCCTTGGAATCCAGCATCAGCGCACACTTTTCAGCCAATTCAGCAACACGCAGTCCTGAGATGGCAGCGCCCTCACCCGCCACCACATTGATACCGATGGCAATATCAACATCGGCACAAAACTCATCAAGTTGTGCGGCATTGGCATGCACGCCTTTGGTTTCAGGATGCTCGTACTGCCCGCCATGGACGTCAGCCCAGGTCACCACGGCATCGCGAAACGCGGCCAGCGCATCAAGCGGAATACAGCCTGAGCGATCAGAGATTTGAAGGGCGTAACGCAGACGCATGAAGCTGCCGCCAGCCGAGGCATCCAGCCATTCGCCGCCGACCTCGTTGAATCCGGCGACCATCACGCCTTTTCCGTAAGCGGCGAGCAAACCGCACAAATGATCGTATAACTCGTCGCCCATCGCCGGCTCAGGTAGGCTGACCTCGACCACAAAATCAATCACCGGATCGATCGCAGACGCCACCGCTGGCGGACGCGCCTGCGGCACCGCCTGTTGCACTAACGATTTAGTATCCGCGAGTACTGACGGTTGGGGATCAACGTTCATCGAGGGCTCTACGCGTTCCATCGATTTACAGTCTGAACCTTCAAGCAAGACATCGCGGTGTTCACGGGCAAACGCTTTTTCAGTGCGCCGCCGCAACTGGCGCTCCTGCCAGAGGTTAAACCCCCAAACAGCGGCCACCACCACCGCGCCGATTACCAGCAAGCTGATTTGCAGGTCTTTCATGACCTCAGGCAACCTCGGCAAGTTTCATGGCTTCCTCGATATCCACTGCCACCACCCGCGAAACGCCCGGTTCCTGCATCGTAATGCCGACCA
>CAISDJ010000111.1 GCA_903884105.1 uncultured Pseudomonadota bacterium
GCCGGTGTCAGCAGCTCCCAGGTCACGACCTGGGGGGTGGCACTCCGCACCACGCCGGTCTTGCGTTGTGTCACGTCCTGCGCGAACAACTCGGCCTTGCGCATGTCGAGCAGCACCTGCTCGGCATAGTGGAAATACTGCTGACCCACCTCGGACAGGTCGACGCGCCGCGTGGTGCGGTCGAAAACGCGAAAACCCAGCGAGTCCTCCAGATCGCGAATCACGATGCTCAGCGCTGCGGGCGTCACGTGCAACACCTTGGACGCCTCGACGAAGCTTCCAAGCCGCGCAATGGTGGAGAAGGCGCGCAGTTGGCGCAACGACACGTTCATCGCGGGACGGGCCGAGGTATTGACTGTCATTTTCTAAGCAATCATCAAAAAATTATCGCTATTCATTATGAGTGATGTTCCGTAGAGTCCGGAGTCAATGCGGTGCAGGTAGGAGGCGCAAGAACAAGCTTGCGCTATCCGGCGAGCGACCGGAAATACGGAGACAGATATGGACCAAGGCAAGATCGACGTCGAATCGCGCGAAGCGGTGACCATCATCACCATCAATCGCCCGGACAAGCGCAATGCACTGAGTGCCGCCATGTGTGACGCACTGCACGCGGCGCTGGAAAGCTTCCGCGATGGCGACGACAGGGTGGCAATCCTGCGTGCCAACGGAGATGTCTTTACCGCCGGGGCCGACCTGGCCAGCCCGCCATCGCAGTTCTGGCGCGCGGTGCCCGATGTCGGGCTGGCCCTGGGCAAGCCGATCATCGCCGCAGTGCAGGGCCCGGTCATCGGGCTGGGCGTGGGCATTGTGGCCTATTGCGATCTGTGCATCGCGACGCACGACGCCCGGTTCATCTATCCGGAGGCACGGGTTGGCGTGGCGATGGGCCTGATCTCGTCGCTGGTGGCGCGGATTCCGCACAAGATCGCGCTCGAACTGATGCTGCTGGGCGAACCGATCTCCGCCCAGCGCGCCTATGAAGTCGGCCTGGTGAACCGGGTCGTCGCGCCGCAGGACCTGTTGCCAGAAGCCTTGAAGATGGCCGCCATCCTGGCACAGTCGGCGCCGCTGGTGCTGAAGTTCCTCAAGCAGATGGCGCGGGAGACATTGCCCAAGAGCCCGATCGAGGCCATGTACATGACCCAGTTACAGGCCGAAGGCGTGTCGTCGAGCGCCGATGCAGCGGAGGGCTTGCTGGCCTTCCGCGAGAAACGCAAACCACGATTCACAGGCATTTGACGGGCCCGCCGGCCCACGCAGCACATTCAACCACTTTCACACCCGGAGACACGACCATGACCCAGAACGTCAACACCACCCGCAACGCAAGCGGCAGCAGCCGCCGCCTGACGCTGCTTGCCGCAGCCGCGCTTGTCGCCGTTGCGGTATGGGCGCCCGCGCAGGCCCAGTCCTGGCCCAGCAAGACCGTCACCATCATTTCGCCCTACGCACCCGGTGGTACCAATGACGTCGTGGCCCGGCTCTTCGCAGACAGGCTGACCAAGGCACTAGGACAATCCTTCGTGGTCGAGAACAAGCCTGGCGCGGCAGGCATCCTCGGTGCGACGATGGTGGCGAATGCAGCCCCGGACGGCTACACCCTGCTGTCGGGAAACAACGGGGCACTGATTGTGCAACCGGTCGTCAAGAGCCCTAGTCCGTACGATCCCTCGACTGCATTCACGCCGCTTGCCAAGCTCGCCGACGCACCAAACTACCTCGGTATCAATGCGGACGTCCCGGCAAAGACCGTCGGTGAGCTGATCGAGTTGGCCAAAAAGGAGCCCGGAAAACTCAACTACACCTCAGCCGGAAGCGGTTCGTTCGGCAATTTCATGGGTGAGTACTTCAAGTTGCTGACCGGCACGCAGATCGTGCATGTGCCGTCGAAGAGCAGCGGCCCCGGCCTGAACGAGATGATGGCGGGACGCATCCAGATGATGATCGATCCGCAAGTCCTGCAGCAGCGCGATGGCGGTAAGATCCGCGTGCTCGCGACCACGCAGAAAAAGCGGGTCGAGGCATTCCCGGATATCCCGACCATCAAGGAGTCTGGTGGACCCGAAATGGAGATCACCGGATGGTTCGGCCTGGTCGGCCCTGCCAGGTTGCCGAAGGACATCGTCGACAAGATAGACGCGGTAGCGAAGGCGATGGGAAATGATCCCGAGGCGCGCAAGACCCTGACGGCTGCCGGGCTGCTGCCCAACCTGGTCACGGGAGCGCCGTTCGGCACGCTGATCCGAGACGATCTGCGCCGGTACACC
>CAISDJ010000112.1 GCA_903884105.1 uncultured Pseudomonadota bacterium
CAAGATGGTGGTGGAGCTGATCGCGCCGATCGCGATGGAAGACGGACTGCGGTTCGCGATCCGCGAGGGCGGCAAGACCGTCGGCGCCGGCGTCGTGGCGAAGATCCTCAAGTAAGTTAAGGGAAGAACATGGCAACCAACCAGAACATTCGTATCCGCCTGAAGGCGTTCGATCACCGCTTGATCGACAATTCGGCGCGGGAAATCGTGGAAACGGCGCGGCGCACGGGCGCGACGGTCAAGGGACCAGTGCCCTTGCCGACCAAGATGGAGCGCTTCACGATCCTTGTCTCGCCGCATGGCGACAAGGATGCCCGTGACCAGTATGAAATACGGACGCATAAGCGCCTGATGGACATCCTGAATCCCACGGACAAGACGGTCGACGCGCTCATGAAGCTCGAGCTTCCTGCGGGTGTGGACGTTCAGATCAAACTGAACTGACGATTTCCGTTGTTAAAAGCTACGTGGGGCTTGCAATACAGCCCCGCGTAGCTAGAATACGCAGCTCACTTTCGCCGAGGCTGGCCCTTTCGGGGTACCGCTCGAGCGGCGCGGATTCAGATCCGCACCTCTCAAGCCGTTTCCTTCGATGACTCTTCGAGCTGCAAATGCAGCGCGGCGGAGTAATTCGGGTTTCTCAAAAGCACCTGCGAAGGGCCTCTCTCTGACGAGAGGCGGGGTTTCCCGAACGCCGGCAGGTGCCTGTGCGAAAAGGGATTCTTCTGTAGATTGAAGGCAGCGCCGGCCAATTGTAGCCAGGCGCGGTGAACGAGGATAAACGATGACGATCGGCATCATTGGCCGCAAGCGCGGCATGACGCGCGTGTTTACGGAAGCCGGGGAAGCAATCCCGGTGACTGTGATCGAGGCGTTGCCCAATCGGGTCACTCAGGTTAAGTCCGTCGAGTCCGACGGCTACCGGGCTTTGCAGGTGGCCTTTGGCACCCGCAAGGCATCCCATCTTTCGAAGCCGCTGGCTGGCAGCTATGCGAAGGTCAAGGTCGCGCCGGGCCAGGGACAAGCTGAATTCAGGCTCGCCGACGGTGAAGGCCATGATCTGGCGGCGGGCGGCGAGATCAAGGTCGATCTCTTCAAGGTCGGGCAGATTGTAGACGTCACCGGCACGACCATCGGTAAGGGCTTTGCCGGCGTTATCAAGCGCCATAACTTCGGTGGTATGCCAGCGAGTCACGGCGTTTCGGTGACGCACCGTTCACCCGGCTCCATCGGCCAGCGACAGACCCCTGGTCGCGTCTTCAAGGGTAAGCGCATGGCGGGCCACATGGGCGTCGATCGGAGGACGATCGAGAATCTCGAGGTTGTCCGCGTGGATGCCGACAAGAACCTGCTGCTGATCCGCGGTGCCGTTCCGGGCGCTCCCGGTGGTCAGGTCATCGTGCGGCCTTCCGTGAAGGCGGCGGCGAAGGCCCGCCGGGTCAAGTTGGTCCCGACCAAGTCGGCACCCGCTAAGACGCCCGCCAAGAAGTGACGCGCCACGAGACCTTGATGAGCAGAGCCCAGATCTAGAGCATCGCCATGAAACTCAAGTTGATTTCAGATTCCGCCGCAGCGGCGAAGGACACGGAAATTTCTGTGTCCGACGCGACGTTCGCGCGCGAGTACAACGAGACGCTGGTTCACCAGGTGGTCACTGCGTATCGCGCAGCCGGCCGGGCGGGGACCAAGCGCCAGAAGTCGAAAGCCGAGGTCCGCGGCGGCGGTATCAAGCCGTGGAGTCAGAAAGGTACTGGCCAGGCGCGTGCCGGCTCGATCCGCAGTCCGATCTGGGTTGGTGGTGGGCGCGCTTTCGCTGCGCGTCCCCGTGACTTCTCCCAGAAGGTCAATCGCAAGATGTATCGTGCGGCCATCCAGACCATGCTGTCCGAGCTTGCCCGGCAGGATCGCCTGCTGGTGGTCAATGGCTTCGAGCTCGAGGCCCCGAAGACCAGGATGCTCGTTGAGAAGCTGAAGGGCATGGGGTTGGAGCGCGTGCTGATCCTGGTGGAGGCGCATGACGAGAAGCTGGAGCTCGCGGCGCGTAATTTGCCCTACGTCGATGTGCTGCCGGCGGCTGCAGTCGATCCGGTCAGTCTCGCGTGTCACCATAAGGTGCTGGTAACGGTTGGCGCCGTTCGTCAGCTCGAAGAGAGGCTGGCATGAACAAGGAAAAGCTGATGGGCGTGCTGCTCGGGCCGCACGTTTCCGAGAAGAGTGCGCGGGTGGCCGAGGGTGGCAACCAGTTCGTGTTCAAGGTACGAACCGATGCGTCCAAGCCTGACATCAAGGCGGCTGTCGAACTGATGTTCGAAGTAAAAGTGGCTGCCGTGCAGGTCGTGAACTCGGTCGGCAAGGAGAAGCGCTTCGGGCAGCGCATCGGTCGCCGCAGCGATTTCAAGAAGGCGTATGTGCGGCTCGCTCCCGGCCAGACCATCGATATGTCTGGTACCGAAGCCTGACGCTTCGCGGCCCTATCCAGGAACGTAAGTAGAGAATCATGGCTCTCATCAAATCCAAACCGACGTCGCCAGGCCGACGCTTCCAGGTGAAGATCGATCGTTCGCACCTGCACAAGGGTGGTCCGATCGGGTCCCTCGTCGAGCACAAGCATTCGACGGGTGCCCGCAATCACTCGGGTCGCCAGACCGTTCGCCATCAGGGCGGCGGGCACAAGCAGAAGTACCGTGTCGTCGATTTCCTGCGAGACAAGGACGGTATTCCGGGCAAGGTCGAGCGTCTCGAGTACGATCCCAATCGCACCGCCCATCTTGCGCTGGTGCTGTACGTAGACGGCGAGCGTCGCTACATCATCGCTCCCAAGGGCGTGGTACCCGGGGATGCAGTAATTTCGGGTCCTGAGGCGCCGATCAAGCCTGGCAGCGCCATGCAGATCCGCAACATCCCGATCGGATCGACGATTCACTGCATCGAGTTGAAGCCCGGCAAGGGCGCCCAGTTGGCGCGCAGCGCCGGCGGCGCCGTGCAACTCGCAGCTCGTGAAGGCATGTACGCCACGATTCGCCTGCGTTCGAACGAGACCCGCAAGGTTCACATCGATTGCCGCGCGACGATCGGCGAAGTCGGTAACGGCGAGCACAATCTGCGCAGCTACGGCAAGGCGGGCGCGATGCGCTGGCGCGGCATCCGCCCGACCGTTCGTGGCGTGGTGATGAACCCTGTCGATCACCCGCACGGTGGTGGTGAGGGTAAGTCAGGCCAGGGTAATCCGCATCCAGTGAGCCCATGGGGCTGGAATACCAAGGGCAAGAAGACCCGCAAGAACAAGCGTACGGCCGGCATGATCGTCCGCCGCCGTAATTAATTTCGACAGGAGCTCAACGTGCCTCGTTCGATAAAGAAAGGTCCGTTCGTCGATCTGCCCCTCCAGAAGAAGGTGCGTACGGCGTCCGAGAAGAATGACCGTCGCCCCATCAAGACGTGGTCGCGGCGCTCGATGATTATCCCCGACATGGTCGGCCTCACGCTCGCGATCCACAATGGTCGCCAGCACGTGCCGGTGCTCGTGTCCGAGAATATGGTTGGGCACAAGCTCGGTGAATTCGCGCCTACCCGCACATTCCGGGCACATGGCGGCGACAAGAAAGCGTCGGCGGAGTAACGCATGCAGGTCGTAGCAAAATTGAAGCACGCGCGCATTTCTCCGCAGAAGTGCCGCTTGGTCGCTGACCTCGTGCGCGGCCAGCCAGTGGGCCTTGCGCTCGCCACTCTGCGGTTCACCCCGAAGAAGGGTGCTGACTTGGTGCGCAAGGTGCTCGAGTCTGCCATCGCGAACGCGGAGAACAACCAGAGCGCCGACATCGACGAACTCAAGGTTGAGGTGATCATGATCGACGAGGCCCCGACGCTGAAGCGCTTCCACGCTCGTGCGAAGGGCCGCGGCAACCGGATCATCAAACGCAACAGTCACATCACCGTATTGGTGGGTGACGGCAAGAAAGATTAATCGAAGCGAGCGAAAGCGAGCCAAAACTATGGGTCAGAAAGTCAATCCGATCGGTATTCGTCTCGGCATCACGAGGGACTGGACGTCCAAGTGGTATGCATCGACGCGGAATTTCCCGGCGAACCTGCACAACGATTTCGTCGTGCGCGAGTTCCTGCGCAAGAAGCTGGTCGAGGCGTCCGTTAGCCGCATTGTCATCGAGCGTGCTGCGCGGAAGGTCAACATCACGATTCACACTGCCCGCCCCGGCATCGTGATCGGCAAGAAGGGCGAAGACATCGAGAAGCTGCGCGGCCAGGTCGCTGCCATGATGAAGATGCCGGTCGTCGACGTGCGCATCAACATCTCCGAGATCCGCAAGCCCGAGCTCGATGCGCAGCTGGTAGCTGACGGCATTGCGCAGCAGCTTGAGCGCCGTGTGATGTTCCGTCGCGCCATCAAGCGTGCCGTGACGAACACGATGCGGATTGGTGCGTTGGGCATCAAGGTGCGTGCATCTGGCCGACTGAATGGTGCGGAGATTGCGCGCACGGAATCGAGCAGGGAAGGTCGCGTGCCGTTGCACACGTTCCGCGCCGAGATCGATTACGGCCTCGCGGAGGCGCATACGACCTACGGCATCATTGGCGTCAAGGTCTGGATCTTCAAGGGCGAAGTGTTCAAGCAAGCGCAGCTCGGCACTGAGGCTCAGGATACGGCGGCTGGCCAGGTCGCGGCGGCGGAAGCGGTAGCTACGGCTTAAGGCCGGGAGCGGAAGAATACGATCATGATGCAACCCAAGCGAACCAAGTACCGCAAGCAGTTCAAGGGCCGTAACCACGGCCTCGCGCAAAGCGGAAACTACGTTGCTTTCGGCGAGTTCGGCCTGAAGACATTGAGCAGCGCCCGGATGACTTCGCGCGAGATCGAGGCGGCCCGCCGCGCGATGACGCGCTACGTGAAGCGTGGTGGCCAGGTCTGGATCCGGGTATTTCCGGACGTGCCGATCACGAAGAAGCCCCTCGAAGTGCGAATGGGCAGCGGCAAGGGCAACGTTGAGTACTACGTTGCCAAGGTGAAGCCCGGCAAGGTGCTGTTCGAGATGGAAGGTGTTACGGAAGCGATCGCGCGTGAGGCCTTCCGCCTCGCAGCCTCGAAGCTCTCGGTAGACACGCAGTTTGTAACGCGGCAGGTCAGGTAATGAACGCGAAAGAACTTCGGCAGAAAAGCGCGGCAGAGCTCCGGGAGGAGCTGCTGAATCTTCGCCGTGAGCAGTTCAATCTGCGCATGGCGCAGGCTACAGGACAGTCGGCCAAGCCCGACCAGTTCACGAAGGTCCGTCGCAACGTCGCCCGTCTGAAGACGGTGATGGCAGAGATCGGCCGGGCTGACAAAGCGAAAGGGGCGGTGAAATGAGCGAGACGAATGCCGTAGCGGCGAAGTCCCCTGGCAGTGCGGTCACGGGCAAGGTCATCAGCAACAAGATGCAGAAGACCATCACGGTTGCGGTCGAGCGGCTAGTGAAGCATCCGATGTATGGCAAGTATATCCGCCGTACCACGACGCTGAAGGCGCACGACGAGAACAATGAGTGTCGCGAAGGCGATGTGGTCACGATTGAAGAGTGTCGGCCCCTTTCGCGGCACAAGAACTGGCGTCTGGTCCGCGTGGTTACCCGCGCGGTTCAGAACTGAGGACTAGCCATGATCCAGATGCGAACATTGTTGAATGCTGCTGATAACAGCGGCGCACGCAGCCTGATGTGCATCAAGGTGCTGGGCGGGAGCAAGCGGCGCTATGCGTCTGTTGGTGACGTCATCAAGGTCAGCGTGAAGGATGCGATTCCGCGTGGCAAGGTCAAGAAGGGCGAAGTCTATGACGCGGTCGTAGTCCGCACTCGCCATGGTGTGCGTCGTGCCGATGGCTCGCTGATTCGCTTCGACGGCAACGCGGCTGTCCTGCTGAGTTCGAAGCTGGAGCCGATCGGCACCCGCATCTTCGGGCCAGTGACCCGTGAATTGCGGACGACGCGGTTCATGAAGATCATTTCGCTGGCACCGGAAGTTTTATAGGCGCCGCAAGCGGGTATTTAGAGGTCATGGTCCGTTGGGGCCGGGGCCTGGATGCTGAGGAACGAGAGATGAGCAAGATTCGCAAGGGTGACGAGGTTGTCGTGATCGCCGGCCGTGACAAAGGTCGCCGCGGTAACGTCGTCAGTGTTCTTGAGGGCCATTTGGTCGTCGAGAACCTCAATGTGGTGAAGAAGCACCAGAAGCCGAACCCGCAGAGGAATCAGCCGGGGGGGATCATCGAGAAGGAAGCCCCGATCGATATCTCCAACGTCATGCTGTGGAATGCAGCTGCGAAGAAGGGCGATCGCGTCGGCTATCGCACCCTCGGTGACGGCAAGAAGGTCCGCTTCTTCAAGTCGAATAAGGAAGTTGTTGACGCCTAGGGCGTCGCAGCTGGTAAGTCAGTAACTAGGGTCAGCGTAGTCAGCGACCGGTGAGACAGATGGCAAGGCTCAAGCAGTTCTATCTAGAAAAAGTGGTTCCGGAGCTCCAGAAAAATCTGGGGCTCACGAATCCCATGCAGGTACCGAAGATCACCAAGATCACGGTGAACATGGGCGTTGGTGAGGCCGTGGCCGATAAGAAGGTTATCGACAACGCAGCTGGTGACCTCGCAAAGATCACCGGGCAGAAGCCGCTGGTGACTCGCGCTCGCAAGTCTGTCGCGACCTTCAAGGTCCGTGAGGGCATCCCGCTGGGATGCAAGGTCACCTTGCGGGGTACTCAGATGTATGAGTTCCTCGATCGACTGATCAGTATTGCGATGCCTCGCATCCGCGACTTCCGGGGCGTCAGCGCGCGGTCGTTCGATGGTCGGGGCAACTACAATTTCGGTGTCCGCGAACAGATCATTTTCCCTGAGATCGCTTACGACCAGATCGACGCGATCCGCGGCATGGACATCACCATCACGACGACAGCGCCCGACGACAAGTCCGGTCGCGCGCTGCTCGAAGCTTTCAGCTTTCCGTTCCGGAAGTAGGTCAGGCGTCCCATGGCAAAGAAATCGATGCTCAATCGCGAGGTGAAGCGGGCCAAGACGGCGCAGCGCTTCGCTGCGAAGCGCTTGAAGCTCAAGGAAATCCTCCGTAGCCCGAAGGCGAGCCCGGCGGACAAGGAAGAAGCGCAATTGAAGTTTCAGGCACTGCCGCGTGACGCGAGCCCGAGTCGCAAGCGCAATCGCTGCAGCATTACGGGCCGGTCGCGCGGCTATTACCGGAAGTTCGGTCTCTCGCGCACGAAGCTGCGCGAGACGATGATGAAAGGCGAAATTCCGGGCCTCGGAAAGGCCAGCTGGTAACAGCTGGAACCACTGGAGCACAACACATGAGCATGAACGATCCTATCGCGGACTTTCTCACTCGAATCCGGAACGGCCAGGCCGCCGGGAAGAGCGAGGTGTCCATGCCTTCCTCCAAGATCAAACTTGCGATGGCGCAGGTTCTCAAGGACCAGGGCTACATTGATGAATTTGACGTGAGCACCGAAGATGGCAAGTCAACCTTGCGCATCAGTCTGAAGTATTACCAGGGACGCCCGGTCATCGACCGCATCGACCGCGTCAGCAAGCCTGGTCTTCGGATCTATCGCGGCAAGGACGAATTGCCCTCCATCCTGGGTGGCTTGGGGGTGGCGATCATCTCTACGTCGCGTGGCGTGATGACGGATCGTGAAGCCCGCGCCGCCGGTCATGGTGGCGAAGTGCTCTGCATCGTCTCCTGATGCACGGCGAAGCCTGCAACTTAAAGAGTGCTTGAGATATGTCACGAGTAGCAAAACAGCCGGTTCCGCTGCCCAAGGGCGTGACGGCAACCGTCACCGGTGATGCCATCACCATTCAGGGCGAAAGGGGCGCGCTGAGCCTGGCGCTGCGCCAAGGCATCAGGATCGTCCAGGAAGATGGCGTCCTTAAGGTTGAGAAGGCAGACGAGTCGCGTGAGCTCGATATGGTGGCCGGCTCGACCCGTGCGCATATTGCGAACATCGTGAACGGTGTAAGCAAGGGCTTCGAGCGCAAGCTCGAGCTCGTCGGCGTTGGTTATCGCGCTGCGGCGCAGGGCAAGAACCTCAATCTGACATTGGGTTTCTCGCACCCGGTCGTCTATGTGGCGCCGGAGGGCATCACGCTCGAGACGCCGAGCCAGACCGAGATCATCATCAAGGGCAATGACCGTCAGAAGGTCGGCCAGGTTGCCGCGGATATTCGTGGTTTTCGTCCTCCCGAGCCCTACAAGGGCAAGGGTGTTCGCTACGCCGGTGAGCGTATCGAACTGAAGGAAGCCAAGAAGAAGTGAGGATTTAAACGATGGACAAGAAAGAAAGTCGTCTGCGACGCGCCACGCGCGTTCGCGCAAAGTTGCGGGAACTCAAGGTACTGCGCCTCTCGGTGCACCGCACTTCGCAGCACATCTATGCGCAGATTTTCGATCCCGAATCGAAGGTTCTCGCAGCCTCTTCGACGCTCGACAAGAGCGTGCGCGAGTCGGTGAAGGGTACTGGGAATTCCACGGCTGCGGCTGCAGTTGGTAGGTCGATTGCCGAGAAGGCAAAGGCTGTCGGTATCACCCGGGTTTCGTTTGACCGGTCGGGATTCAAGTACCACGGTCGGGTCAAGGCCCTGGCTGATGCGGCACGCGAACACGGCCTCGAGTTCTGAACTTTACGGAAATCAAGCGAATGGCAAGATTCGAAAAGCAAGGTCCGGCAGATGAGTTCATCGAGAAGCTCGTTGCCGTCAATCGCGTGGCTAAGGTCGTCAAGGGCGGCCGTCAGTTCGGGTTCACTGCATTGACGGTGGTGGGCGATGGCAATGGTCGTGTGGGCTTTGGTTACGGCAAGGCGAGGGAAGTCCCGGTAGCCATCCAGAAAGCCATGCAGGCAGCTCGCAAGGACATGCACAGCGTCAGCCTGAAGAGCGCGTCGCTGCACTATGCTGCCAATGGCCAGCACGGTTCGACGCGTGTGTATATGCAACCCGCTGCTGATGGTACGGGCGTCATCGCCGGTGGCAGTATGCGAGCCGTATTCGAGGCTGCGGGCGTCAAGAACGTCCTTGCCAAGAGCTACGGCTCGAGGAACCCGATCAACGTCGTTCGCGCGACTATGGATGCACTGGCCAAGCTGCGTGCCCCTGAAGAAATTGCTGCCAAGCGTGGCAAACGCATTGAAGAGATCCTGGGTTGAAATCACATGCCTAAGCCCGAAGCAACTACAAAGACGGTAAAGGTCACGCTTATCAAGAGCGTGTCCGGTCAGCTCAAGAGCCACCAGGCCTGCGTGCGCGGGCTTGGGTTGCGTCGCATCCGTGATACTGCGGTCGTGATCGACACGCCGGAGAATCGCGGGATGATGCGAGCTGCCAACCACCTGCTGAAGGTGGACGAGGCCTGAGGTAGCGATTAGTGAACGGTGGTCGGTGGCTCGTGTACGCAACGTAGCGACTGGCTCAAACAACCACTAACCGCTGACCACTGGACACTGATTTTAGGTATAGGTAGAACATCATGCATCTCAATACACTTTCACCCGCTCCCGGCAGCAAGAAGACTCGTCTTCGCGTAGGTCGCGGTGCGTCGGCTGGCCAGGGAAAGACCTGCGGCCGCGGCGTAAAGGGTCAGCGCGCGCGCAAGGGTGGCTACCACAAGGTCGGCTTTGAAGGCGGCCAGATGCCCCTGCAGCGCCGATTGCCGAAGTTCGGCTTTCGGTCCAAGGTGTCACCGACTGTGGGTGAGGTGATGCTGTCAGAGCTCGCCAAGGTGGAGGGCACTGTCATTGATCTTGAAACCCTGAAGCAGGCGGGCGTGGTCGATGCCCAGGTGCTTCGGGCGCGTATCGTTTTGTCCGGCAGTGTCTCCAGGGCGGTGACTGTCAAGGGTATCCATGTAACCAAGGGTGCGCTCGCAGCCATCGTGGCGGCCGGTGGCCAGGTAGAGCCTCTCGAGGCTCCCGCGCCTGCTACGAAGCTTGCACCCAAGCCGCGGACCGACACAAAGGGCGCCAAGAAGGCTTGACGCCTTCCGTCGTCTACTACCGGTAACCCAGGAAAACCGTGGCCAAGTCGCAATCAGCAACTCCGCTCGCCGCCTTCGGCGAGATGACTCGCTTTGCCGAGTTGCGCCAGCGGCTGTTCTTTTTGTTGGGCGGACTGATCGTGTATCGCATTGGCACGTTCATCCCGGTGCCGGGGATCGATCCTGTCGCGTTGGCTCGCTTTTTCGAGCAGCAACAGGGAACGATCCTGTCGATGTTCAACATGTTCTCGGGCGGCGCGTTGGAGCGGCTGTCGATCTTTGCGCTCGGTGTCATGCCTTATATCTCCGCGTCGATCATCGTGCAGATGATGGCCGTGGTTGTGCCATCGCTCGCCTCGATCAAGAAGGAAGGCGAGTCCGGCCGGCGTAAGATGACCCAGTACACTCGTATGGGAACGATCGGCCTGGCTTTGTTCCAGGCCTGGGGTGCCGCCGTGGCGTTCCAGAACCAGGGTGTGGTGATCAATCCGGGCTTCGGCTTCGTCTTCGTCGCGGTCGTGACGCTCGTAACCGGAACCATGTTCCTGATGTGGTTGGGTGAGCAGATCACCGAGCGGGGCCTGGGTAACGGCATATCGATGATCATTTTGTCTGGCATCATTGCGGGCCTGCCTGCTGCGTTGGGCGGCACGCTGGAGTTGGTCCGGACGGGTGAAATGGCCGCCGCTCTGGCGCTGATCATCATTCTCATGGTTGTTGCGGTGACGGCGTTCGTCGTGTTCGTCGAGCGCGGCCAACGTCGCATTCAGGTGAATTATGCGAAACGCCAGCAGGGCCGGAAAATGCTTGCCGGCCAGAGTACCCACCTGCCTTTCAAGCTGAATATGTCCGGCGTCATTCCCCCGATCTTCGCGTCGAGCCTGCTGCTGTTTCCGGCGACGATTGCAAGCTGGTTTGGCACGAGCGAAGGGTTCGGTTGGCTGCAGTCCATTTCCGCCGCCATGACGCCAGGGCAGCCTGCACATATGGTGTTCTATGGTGGCTTGATCATTTTCTTCTGCTTCTTCTATACGGCCCTCGTGTTCAATTCTCGCGAGACCGCGGAAAACCTGAAGAAGTCAGGAGCGTTCATTCCGGGGATCCGCCCGGGCCAGCAGACTGGAGAGTACATTGACAAGGTGCTGACCCGCCTGACCGTCTGGGGGGCGCTCTATGTTACCCTGGTGTGTTTGTTGCCGGAGTTCCTGATTTCGCGGTTTGGCGTGCCGTTCTACTTCGGTGGCACGTCTCTCATGATCATGGTTGTCGTGATCATGGATTTCCAGGCACAGGTGGCTGCGCATCTGATGTCCCACCAGTACGAAGGTCTGATGAAGAAGGCCAATCTGCGCGGTTACGGCCGCCCCAGCAGTTAACGCGCTGGCAGTAGGAGAGAGTTGTGAAGGTACGTGCCTCGGTAAAGAAAATTTGTAAGAACTGCAAGATCGTGCGTCGGCGGCGCGTGATCTACGTGATTTGCTCGGACGCTCGCCACAAGCAGCGTCAGGGTTGAATGGGTTGCCTCTAGGCACTTAGCTTAAGGCATTGAGTAGATAGGTTTTTTAGGTTAGAATTCCGCGCTTTTCGACGCGGGGAGAGAGTTTGCGATGGCTCGTATAGCCGGCGTCAATATTCCGATGAACAAGCATGTGTGGGTGGGTCTCACTCACATTTTTGGCGTTGGTCGCACGCAGGCCCAGAAGGCCTGCGATGCCGCTGGTGTCAAGCGCGAGACCAAAGTCAAGGACCTGACGGATGCGGAAGTCACCGCCCTCAGAGCCCAGGTCAGCCGACTGACGGTCGAAGGCGACCTGCGGCGGGAGGTCTCGATGAACGTCAAGCGACTGATGGACCTGGGTTGCTACCGGGGTGTCCGTCACCGCCGTGGGCTCCCGATGCACGGCCAGCGGACGCGCACCAATGCGCGTACTCGTAAGGGTCCGCGCAAGGCCGCCGTGAAGACGAACGCGCAGCCTGGCAAGTCCTGATCTGAATCCATCGTCCCGAGGCTCCATAGCGCCGGGACGACTTACGAAGCATTTCTTACGGATTGACTGAAAATATGGCTGAACAGAAGCAGGCGCAGGGTGGATCTGCCGCGGGTGGCAAGGCCCGCAAGAAGGTCAAGAAGCATGTGACCGATGGGATCGCCCATATCCATGCGTCCTTCAACAACACGATCATCACGATCACTGATCGTCAGGGCAACGTCCTGTCGTGGGCGACGTCTGGTGGCTGCGGTTTCCGCGGTTCGCGCAAAAGCACGCCCTTTGCGGCGCAGGTGGCTTCCGAGAAGGCCGGTGTGGCGGCTCAGGAGCACGGGCTCAAGATGGTCGAAGTGCGCGTGAAGGGACCTGGTCCCGGTCGCGAATCGGCGGTCCGTGCGCTGAATGCCTGTGGGCTCAAGATCACCAATATTTCGGATGTCACGCCGATTCCGCATAACGGCTGCCGGCCCCCCAAGAAGCGGCGCGTCTGAAGCTTTCAAGGAACTCAAATCCATGGCTCGTTATCTCGGTCCCAAGTGCAAGCTGTCGCGTCGCGAAGGCACTGACCTGTTCCTGAAGAGCGGCGTCAAGTCGCTTGAATCCAAGTGCAAGCTCGATGTGCCCCCGGGCGGAGTCAAGGGCGAGCGCAAGTCGCGGCTGTCCGGCTACGGCATCCAGTTGCGAGAGAAGCAGAAGCTGCGCCGCATGTATGGTGTGCTTGAGCGCCAGTTCCGCAACTACTACGAGAAGGCCTCCGGCCGTCCGGGTGCAACGGGCGAGACCCTCCTCAAGATGCTTGAAGGGCGCCTCGACAACGTGGTGTATCGCATGGGTTTTGCTTCGACCCGTACCGAGGCACGTCAGCTCGTCAGCCACAAGTCGATCACGGTCAATGGCGATGTCGTCAATATCGCGTCTTTCCAGTGCAAGGGTGGCGACGTGATCACCGTGCGCGAGAAGGCGCAGAAGCAACTGCGCATCCATGCCGCACTTCAGATCAAAGCCCAGGTGGGGTTCCCCCAATGGGTTGAAGTGGATGAGAAGAAATTCTCTGGCGTGCTCAAGTCGCTGCCGGAACGCGGGGATATCCTGCCCGACATCAACGAAAACCTCGTCGTCGAGCTTTACTCGAAGTAATCCGAATCTTGATGGGCTGGCCGCCGCAGGTGCTGCGGCGGCCATCTTGTTCAACTGAAATCTAAGGTGAGGTCCATGCAGTCGCCCGTCGCCGAATTCCTCAAGCCACGTGTCGTCAAAGTCACGCCCACGGCGCCGCGCCACGCGCGTGTTGTCATCGAGCCGTTTGAACGCGGGTTCGGACATACGCTGGGCAACGCGCTCCGTCGTGTCCTGCTGTCCTCCATGCCGGGCAGCGCGGTGACGGAAGCCGAGATCGATGGCGTGCTCCATGAGTACACCTGCATCGAGGGTGTGCAGGAGGATGTCGTTGACATCCTGCTCAACCTGAAGCTCGTTGCGATCCGCCTGAACACCCGGGACCATGCGGAGCTCCGCCTGCACAAGAAGGGGCCTGGGCCGGTCACTGCCGGCGACATCCAGCTCGATCATGATGTCGAAGTGATCAATCCGGAGCTGGTAATTGCCAACCTGACCAAGGCTGGTGAGTTGAACATGACGCTTAAAGTGGAGCGCGGTCGCGGGTACCGTCCAGCCGTGCAGACGGCAACCTTCGAAGAATCGAGCGGACCGATCGGCCGCCTGCAGCTCGATGCCTCGTTCAGTCCGATTCGTCGCGTGACTTATACGGTCGAGAGCGCACGCGTTGAGCAGCGTACGAACCTCGACAAGCTCATCATCGATATCGAGACGAACGGTACGATCGATCCCGAAGAGGCCATCCGCAGGGCGGGTTCGATCCTCAAGGATCAGCTGTCGGTGTTCGTCGACCTGCAGGGTCAGGACGAGGGTTCGGCCAAGTCTGCCGAGCAGACATTCGACCCCATCCTGCTGCGTCCGGTGGACGAACTCGAGCTCACTGTCCGCAGTGCAAATTGCCTCAAGGCTGAGAACATTCACTACATCGGCGATCTCGTGCAGCGTACGGAAGTAGAGCTGCTGCGTACGCCGAACCTCGGCAAGAAGTCACTGACCGAGATCAAGGAAGTGCTCGAGAGCCATGGCCTGTCTCTCGGAATGCGTCTCGACAGCTGGCCGCCCGTCAGCCTGAAGCGGGACGACGAACGCGAAGCTGTTTGAAATCAAGGTTTAGAGAAGAATCATGCGTCATCAACTTTCCGGGCGGCAGCTGAGCCGCAACGCGCCGCATCGCTCCGCGATGCTCCGTAACATGGCCGCTTCGCTGCTCAAGCACGAGACGATTCGTACGACTCTTCCGAAGGCCAAGGAGCTGCGCCGGATCGTCGAGCCGCTGATCACGCTGGGTAAGGCTGACAGCCAGGCCAACCGTCGTCGTGCGTTCGCGCAGCTGCGCGATGATGACATCGTGGAAAAGCTGTTCGAGGTCCTAGGGCCCCGTTATCAGGCCCGTCCGGGCGGGTACACGCGCATCCTGCACATGGAAGAGCGCCCTGGCGATTCAGCTCCAATGGCGCTGATGCAACTGGTTGACCAGCCTGCCAAGACGGCAGGGGGCGCTGACGAAAAGGCGGCCGAGTCTCCGAAGGCGAAGAAGGTCAAGGTCCCAGCCAAGAAGGCAAGCCAGGCGAAGGCGGCTGATGTGGCTGCCGATGGCGCGGCAGCGAAGCCCAAGGCGGCCAAGAAGAAGGCCGTCAAAAAGGCGGCCAAGAAGGACTAGCTGGTTGTTGGGGTCCCCTACTTGTTCGAGAAGTAGGCGTGGCCGACAGAATCAAGAAGGCCGGGCAGAAGCCCGGCCTTTTTTTTGTCCAGCGGCGGGTTTTTTGCCAAGCCCGGAATTACACTACGGGCGTAAAAGAGCCTTCCCGTCGATCCTGTATGCAGTCCTGCAGGTCATCACAAGAATAGAAGAGGAGATATCTGTATGAGCATTGGCAAGGAGTTCAAGGAATTTGCCATGAAGGGCAACGTTGTTGATCTGGCTGTGGGTGTCGTGATCGGTGCCGCCTTCGGCAAGATCGTGACATCCGCCGTTTCCGACCTCATTACGCCGCCCCTAGGTTACATAATCGGCGGCGTCGATTTCACCAAACTGGCCATCACGCTCCCGGCTATCCGGGAAGGCGCGGAAGCTGTAACGATCAACTACGGCTCGTTCCTGCAGACGATTTTCGATTTCATCATTGTCGCGTTCGCCATTTTCATCGTGGTGAAGCTGATCAACAAGACGAAGCGCAAGGAAGAGGCTGCTCCTGCCCCACCCGCATCGCCGCCCCGCCAGGAAGTGCTGCTGGAAGAGATCCGGGACCTCCTGAAGAAGTAGGGTAGATCCGAATTGTGAATTTTCCGTCAACGGTCGGGGTCGCAGGTGCCTGTATTTCAAGCTTCATTTGCGAGTTGCTGTTTCAAACACGAATGAAACCTTTTAGAATCCTGCACTGCAATCACGCACTTATGGCGTGACGTATTTTCCGCATCAGCTCTTGTGATGCGAGACTGATCGATCTGCTTTTCATCCACGTCTAGGGGTATTGATTCTTATGAACGCAAAAGTTGCACTGAGCGCACTCGTATTGGCACTTTCTCTCGGCGCCTGCAGCCAGGAAGCTGCTCCTCCCGCCGCGCCTGCTGCCGAAGCCGCACCTGCTGCCGAAGCTGCACCTGCTGCGGAAGCCGCACCTGCTGTCGAAGCCGCACCTGCCGCCGAAGCCGCTCCTGCTGCGACGCCCGCGCAGTAGTTGACCTACACCGGGTGGACTTGGAGTCCGCCCGGTGTATCCCTTTGAGCTGGACGGATTTCCGGCTTGTCATGCCAGTGGATCCGGCTTGGTATTTACGGCGACGGCAAGTGGGCTAGAGACCCCACCCCTCTCATGACAGTAAGCATCAAGGACGCGCGCAATTCGCCAATGGATCAGCAGTGGATCCAGAGTTCATATGGCGAGTATCTCAACGACCTCTCGGGTTCCAGCATGAACACGGGAATGTTCCCGGCGTTCAGCAAGTCAGAGGAATTCGGCGATCGCGCGCCTGACCTGATGGCCCACTGGTTTGCGGACGACAGTTCGCACCCGCTGGTTATCATGCAGAACGAGCGCCCAGTTGGCTTTGCGCTGGTCAGTCGTCCTCCGGTCAATCGACGCAACGAAATCGACTTCCGCCTCGCAGAGTTCTTCGTGACCGCTTCCGCGCGACGCCTGGGGGTGGGTGCGAATGCTGCAACGCTGATCTTCAGCCGCTTTGCAGGTCGATGGGAAGTCATTGAGTTTCTCCGCAATAGCGGTGCTGTTGCATTTTGGCGCAACATCATCGGCAAGTACACGTCGGGTCGTTTTCTAGAAGCCGTTGCTAACGGTGAAGTTCGCCACGTTTTCCAGTCCACGCGCAGCTGAACCCCGAGGCTCAATGCGCATGCATCAAGCGCGCTTCCGAACCTTGCGCCTACTCTGGCGTTCCAGCACCGGCTTCAGGAAGTGACCGGTAAAGGATGCCTCGACCTTCACTAGGTCCTCGGGTGTTCCCACTGCGATGATTGTTCCCCCACCGGTCCCGCCACCCGGACCGAGATCGATGACCCAGTCGGCCGTTTTGATGACGTCGAGGTTGTGTTCAATCACGACCACGGTATTGCCTTCGTCGCGCAGGCGATGCAGCACGACTAGGAGTTGCTCGATGTCGTGGAAATGCAGTCCGGTAGTGGGTTCATCAAGGATGTACAGCGTGCGGCCGGTGGCGCGCTTCGAGAGTTCCTTGGCGAGTTTGACTCGTTGCGCCTCGCCGCCCGATAGCGTCGTCGCGTTCTGGCCGAGCTTCAGGTAGGACAGCCCGACGTCGACCAGTGTCTGCAGCCGGGTATACACCGTCGGGACAGGACGGAAGAACTCAAGACCGTCCTCGACCGTCATCTCCAGCACTTCGTGGATGTTCTTTCCCTTGTACCTGACCTCGAGCGTTTCGCGGTTGTAGCGCCGGCCCTTGCAGACATCGCATGGCACATAGACATCGGGAAGGAAGTGCATTTCCACCTTGATGACTCCATCGCCCTGGCAGGCTTCACATCGCCCGCCTTTGACATTGAAGCTGAATCGGCCCGGTTCGTAGCCGCGGGCCCGGGATTCCGGCACTTCCGCAAAAATCTCGCGAATCGGTGTGAAGAGGCCGGTGTACGTGGCTGGGTTTGACCTTGGCGTCCGTCCGATCGGGCTCTGGTCGATTTCGATGACCCGGTCGACGTGATCAAGGCCTTCGACCCCATCGCAGGGAGCCGGGTGATGGGAGGCGTCGTTCAGCTTGCTGGCAACCCAGGTGTAGAGCGTGTCGTTGATCAGCGTGGACTTGCCGGAACCCGAGACGCCGGTCACGCAGGTCATCAGGCCGAGCGGCACCTCGACAGTCACGCCTTTCAGGTTGTTACCGGTCGCGTTCACGATGCGGAGTACCCGGTCCTTCTGCACTGGCGTGCGCAAGGACGGCACCTCGATGCGTCGCGTGCCCGACAGGAACTGCCCCGTGACCGAGGCGGGGTTGGACTCGACCTCGGCAGGCGTCCCCTGGGCGACGATGTGGCCACCGTGGACGCCCGCACCCGGGCCGAGGTCGACCACGTAGTCTGCCTGGCGGATGGCGTCTTCGTCGTGTTCGACGACGATGACGCTGTTGCCGAGGTCGCGCAGCCTGACCAGCGTGTTCAGCAGGCGCTGGTTATCGCGCTGGTGCAGCCCGATGGAGGGCTCATCCAGGATGTACATCACGCCGACCAGGCCCGAACCAATCTGGCTCGCGAGTCGGATGCGTTGCGCTTCGCCTCCTGAGAGCGTCTCGGCGCTGCGGTCGAGCGTCAGGTAGTCGAGCCCGACATCCTTGAGGAAGCGCAGGCGATCACCAATCTCCTTGACGATCCTCGACGCGATTTCTCCGCGCCAGCCGCCCAACTGCATGCTCCCGAACCACTCCACCGCGTCGCCTACGCTAAGCCCGGCCAGCGTTGGCAGGCTGCGGTCCGCTACAAACACCTGGCGGGCGGCGCGGTTCAGGCGGGTGCCCTGGCATTCAGGGCAGGACTGGTTGCTGAGGTACTTGGCCAGTTCCTCCCGCACGGTCAGGGATTCCGTCTCGCGATAACGGCGTTCCAGATTCGGCAGGATGCCTTCCCACTTGTGGGCGCGGCGGCTGTTGTTGCCGCGTGCGTCCACATAGTTGAACTCGATCTTCACATCGTCGCTGCCGCGCAGTAGCACCGTACGAATAGGCTCCTGCAATTCGTTCCACGGCTTTTCGATGTCGAACTTGTACTGCTTCGCGAGCGATTGGATCAGCTGGAAATAGTAGGCGTTTCTACGGTCCCAGCCGCGGATCGCCCCGCTCGCGAGTGACAGGTGCGGGTGATGGACGACGCGCTCCGGATCGAAGAACTGCTTGACTCCAAGCCCGTCACACGAGGGGCATGCACCCGCCGGATTGTTGAACGAGAACAGTCGGGGCTCGAGCTCCGCGAGGCTGTAGCCACAGATCTTGCAGGCGAAGCGGTCGGAGAACACCAGTTCCTCGCGATCAGGACTGTCCATGAACGCGATTCGAACGACGCCATCCGCGAGGCGCAGGGCCGTCTCGAACGACTCCGCCAGTCGCTGGGCGACATCGGCCCGAACCCGGAAGCGGTCGACAACGGCTTCGATCGTGTGTTTGCGTTTGGCATTCAGTTTGGGGGGTGCGTCCAGTTCGACGACCTTCCCGTCGATCCGGGCGCGAACGAAGCCTTGGGCCTTGAGCTCATCGATGACATGGGCATGTTCGCCCTTCCGTTCGAGGATCGCCGGAGCGAGCAGCAACAGGGGCGTGCCCTCCGGCAAGCGCATCACCTGGTCAACCATTTCGCTGACGGTCTGCGCCGCGAGGTCCATGCCGTGATCGGGACACCTCGGAACTCCCGCGCGCGCAAACAAGAGCCGCAGATAGTCGTAGATCTCCGTGACGGTGCCGACTGTGGAGCGCGGGTTGTGCGACGTCGACTTCTGTTCGATGGCGATGGCTGGTGATAGGCCCTCGATGGAGTCAACGTCCGGCTTGTCCATCATCGAAAGGAACTGGCGCGCGTAGGCCGACAGAGACTCGACGTAGCGCCGCTGGCCTTCGGCGTAGATCGTGTCGAACGCAAGCGAGGACTTGCCCGACCCCGACAAGCCCGTGAAAACGATCAGGCGGTCTCTGGGGAGATCGAGGTTCACATTGCGAAGGTTGTGAGTGCGGGCACCCCGGATGCGGATAAGGGACATGACTGCGGAATGGCTCCTGGGGCTGCGGGTCGGGTCTGGCCGGACCGGGAAAATAAAGACAAGCTTTCTAATATACGGGGGGCATCGCGCCTTAGGGAACTGCTTGAGGGGCGATTGCCTGTTAGCAAGGGCTGGGCGCCTGGATTCGAGCCGCTTGGCGAGCCACCGGTCGGGGCGGAGAGCAGGGGAATGCCTCCAAGATCCCCTTTTCGGTCGTCCACGGCTTACAATGAGCGCCCCTTTTTTTCGTGCCCGAACGTAAACGGAGCAGCCATGGCTCGCGGTATCAACAAGGTCATCCTCGTCGGCAATCTGGGTGCGGATCCCGAGACCCGCCACATGCCGAGCGGCAAGGCAGTCACCAATATCCGGATCGCCACGAGCGAGAACTGGACCGACAAGCAGTCCGGGGACAAGCAGGAGCGCACCGAATGGCACAGCGTCGTGCTGTTCGACAAGCTGGGCGAGATCGCTGCGGAGTACCTGCGGAAGGGCTCGCAGGTTTACATCGAAGGGAGCCTGCGGACCCGAAAATGGCAGGACAAGCAGGGTGGCGGCGACCGCTATTCCACGGAGATCGTTGCCCGTGACATGCAGATGCTCGGCGGCCGAGCGGGTGGAGCAGGCGGTGGTGGCGGCCAGTCAGGGGGCGAGCGTCCTGCCGCGGCCGCAAGGCCAGACGAGCGGGCCACCGCGCCCGCCACGGAGTCCGGCGAGTTTGACGATGATATTCCGTTCTGAACCCATACGTTTGGGTGCGTAAGCCAAACGTGCTCCAACAAGCTCCGCATAGCTGCCTGATAATGAAGGCCTTTATGCTGTTTCTGTCCGCATCCCGGTTTGCCACCTGTTCTTGACGCCATGCCTCGCCTTTTCATCCAGACGTTTGGCTGCCAAATGAACGAATACGATTCCGCCAAGATGGCGGACGTACTCAATGCAGCCAACGGCTACGAACTGACTGACGACCCCTCCACGGCCGACCTGCTGTTGCTGAATACCTGCTCTGTCAGGGAAAAGGCCCAGGAGAAGGTCTTCTCGCATCTCGGGCGCTGGCGTGAGCTCAAAGAGAAGCGACCGGAAGTCATCATCGGCGTGGGCGGCTGTGTGGCCAGCCAGGAAGGCGAGGGCATCACTGCCCGGGCGCCCTACGTCGACCTCGTGTTCGGACCGCAAACGTTGCACCGGTTGCCGGCAATGCTTGAGGCGCGTGCGGTCCTCGGGCGCTCCGTCGTGGACATCAGCTTTCCGGAGATCGAGAAGTTCGACCAGCTCCCAGCGCCTCGTGCCGACGGAGCGACCGCTTTCGTCTCGATCATGGAGGGATGCAGCAAGTACTGCACATTCTGTGTCGTTCCGTATACGCGCGGTCCGGAGGTCAGTCGCCCGTTCGAACAGGTGATGCGGGAGGTGCGCAGTCTTGCTGACCAGGGCGTCCTCGAAATCAACCTGCTCGGGCAGAACGTCAATGCGTATGCCGGGCCCATGGAGGACGGCACGGAGTGTGATCTCTCCACGCTCATCTACGCTGTTGCCGACCTGGAAGGGATCGCGCGCATCCGGTTTACCACGTCTCACCCCGTCGAGTTCACCGACGCGCTCATCGAGGCGTATCGCGACATCCCCAAGCTCGCAAACTATTTACACCTGCCAGTGCAGAGCGGCTCCGACCGGATCCTCGCGCTGATGAAGCGGGGCTACACGGCGCTCGAGTACAAGCAAAAGATCCGTCGGCTGAAGGCGGTGCGACCTGGCATCAGCATCACCTCGGATTTCATCGTGGGGTTTCCCGGCGAGACGGAGAAGGACTTCGAGGCGACGATGGGCCTCATCGCGGACGTCGGCTTCGATCAGTCCTTCAGTTTCATCTACAGTCGCAGGCCCGGAACGCCTGCTGCATCGTTTGGCGACGAAGTGCCGGAGGATGAAAAGCACCGCAGACTCGAGCGCCTGCAGTCGCGCCTCAATGCTCAGTCACTGGCAATTAGCCAGGGAATGGTCGGCTCAGTACAGCGTGTGATGGTGGAGCGGCCCGCAAAGAAGAACCGCAATGAGCTCGCAGGTCGAACCGAGAACATGAGGTGGGTGAACTTCGAGGGGCCAGCCCGCCTGATCCACAGCTTTGCGGATGTCGTGATTACCGAGGCGCGCCCGAATTCGCTTCGCGGACGGCTGCTGTCGCCCGTTGACCAGACCCAGATCGCATGGGGGGTCGCTTGAGCGGAGCTGCGGTTACGCACGAGATTGTGTTCGAGCCCGCCGACAATGGGCGCTTGTCGAACCTGGTCGGACCGATGGATGAGAACCTGAGACAGGTAGCCGGCCGACTGGGAGTGGAAATCCGCCGTCGCGGCAACCGAGTGCAGATCCTCGGCGAGCCGGGCGCGGTGACCTCCGCAGAGCGCGTCCTGAAAGAGCTGTTTGTGCTGTCGGACTCGGAGGCGCTGTCGCCAGACCGAGTGCACCTCTGCTTGCAGGAGTCTGGATTGAGCGACGCACAGCCGGTAGCTTCCAACGAGTCCGACGATGTGGTCATCCAGACGCAGCGAGGCGGAATTCGTGGCAGGGGCCCGAATCAACGCCAATACCTGGATTCCGTCCGTAGGAATGATCTGACTTTTGGTATCGGCCCCGCCGGTACCGGCAAGACCTACCTGGCCGTTGCATCGGCAGTGGCGGCGTTGCAGTCGGATCGCGTGCGGCGCATTGTTCTCGTTCGACCTGCCGTCGAGGCTGGGGAGCGGCTCGGCTTCCTCCCCGGCGACATGGCCCAGAAGGTGGATCCGTACCTTCGTCCCATGTACGACGCGCTTTACGACATGATGGGCTTCGATCGCGTAACCCGAGCCATCGAGCGCAACGTGATTGAGGTTGCGCCGCTGGCATTCATGCGTGGCCGCTCTCTGAACGATTCATTCATCATTCTCGATGAGGCCCAGAACACGTCGATCGAACAGATGAAGATGTTCCTCACGCGCATGGGGTATGGGTCGAAGGCCGTTGTCACGGGGGACATCACACAAACGGATCTGCCGCGACAGCAGGTGTCTGGCCTGAGGCATGTGATCGAGATCCTTCAGGGCGTCCGCGGGGTTGAATTCACTTTCTTCAACTCGAAGGACGTCGTCCGTCATCCGTTGGTGCAGCGGATTGTCGAGGCCTATGAGAAGACGGAGCGGGCGGGCAGACTGGCATCGGATGCCCCGGACCGGCAGTCGTGAACGGCAGGGGGTGCTGTGTGGGCGTGAAATCCGAACTCGTCGCATGAGTGCGGTTGTCGCGAGGCGCACCAAGGGTTCGCGCCGCGAGCAGTTACGGCGCGCAGCGGCAGCGCCGGCCGACATTGAGGTGCAGTACGCTACCGCGCGCGCAGGCGTTCCCCATCCCGCCTCCCTGCGTCGCTGGGCGCAGGTCGCGCTGGCAGACCCAAGGTTCAGTTTGGGCAACCGGCCCCATTCAGTGACGCTGCGAATCGTTGCTTCTGCTGAAGGTCGGAAGCTGAACCGGGAGTGGCGGGGCATGGACAAGCCAACCAATGTGCTGTCGTTTCCGTCGGGTGGACCGATGACGCTAAATAGTGAGCCTGTGTCGCTTGGCGATATCGTGATCTGTGCGCCCGTCATTCGCCGTGAAGCCGCTGAGCAGGGCAAAGTGGCGCGTGCCCACTGGGCGCACATGGTGGTGCATGGTGTACTGCACCTGCTAGGTTACGACCACGAGTCGGAGCGGGACGCCGTGGTCATGGAGAAGCTGGAGGCTAAGCTGCTTGCCAGCCAGGGCTTTCCGGACCCTTATCAATTGAAGGAATCGGCACGTCGATGAGCGATCACGAATCCGGACCTACCGGGCGCTGGCTGCGCAGGATTACGGACTCGTTCAGCGGCGAGCCCCGTGACCTCGATGAATTGGCCGAGGTATTGGCGGATGCGCACGAAAAGGGACTGATCGATGCCGACGCACTGGAAATGCTCCGGGGCGTCCTCGAGGTGGCGGAGCTGCAGGTGCGCGACATCATGGTGCCCCGGTCACAGATGGTCGTGGTGAACCGCAGCGATTTCCCCGAAGATATTCTGCCCATCGTGATCGAGTCGGGGCATTCGCGCTTTCCCGTCATCGGCGATGATCGCGACCAGGTTGCCGGCATCCTGCTGGCGAAGGACCTGTTGCGCTACTACATAGAAGACGGCCAGAAAGAGTTCGACATCAAGGAATGCCTGCGTCCTGCCGTGTTCATTCCGGAAAGCAAGCGACTGAATGTGCTGCTGAAGGAGTTCAGAGTCAGCCACAACCACATTGCGCTGGTCGTGGACGAGTACGGCGGGGTCGCGGGTCTCGTGACGATCGAGGATGTGCTCGAGCAGATTGTGGGCGACATCGGCGATGAGTACGACGTCGATGACGATCTGGATGTCCGCAAGGAAGGCGAACGGCAGTTCTCCGTCAGGGCCCAGATACCCATCGACGATTTCAACCGCTATTTCGGTACCGACTTCAGCGATGAGGAATTCGATACCATCGGCGGGCTGCTGATGAACCACCTCGGGCGTTTGCCACGCCGGGGCGAGGCGTTTTCGTTTGGCGGTCTGGAGTTCAAGGTCTTGAGGGCAGACCGTCGTCGCCTCGAGACGCTCCGGGTCGTCTCCCCCCGCGACATCGAACCGCCAGAAGCCGCTTGATCGCCTGGCTGCAGCGCTGGTCCGTCTGGCTTGCGTTCCCGCTGGGGGCGGTGCTTGCGCTCGCGTTTGCGCCGTTCAATGTGTGGCCGCTGGCCATCCTGTGTCCCGCGGCACTGCTGTTGATGTGGGAGGGTGCCGCCCCACGTCGAGCCGCACAGCTCGGCTTCTGGTTTACGGCGGGACTGTTCCTCGCAGGAACCTACTGGATCTATCACAGCGTCCACGTGATCGGCAACGCACCCATCTGGGTGGCCTTCTTTCTGATGGCGGCGATGATCTCCATTCTCTCCGGCTACTCCGCGCTGTATGGCTATTTTCAGGCGCGATGGTTGCCGGAGTCGGGGCTGTTGCGATGGGTTGTGGTGTTGCCTGCCGGTTGGGTCATCGTCGAGTGGTTTCGAGGCTGGTTCATGAGCGGCTTCCCGTGGCTCGCCCTCGGGTATACCCAACTGGACACTCCGCTTGCCCACATCGCGCCGGTGCTGGGTGTCTATGGAATCAGTCTGTTCGTCATGGTCTCTGCAGGTGCGGTGGCAGCGATTGTCCTGGCACGGGGACGAATGCGGGCTGTTGCGCTGATCTTGGCTGTCTTGCCCTGGCTGGCCGGCTTTGCACTTCATGGCCGGGTATGGACTCAATCGATAGGCGAGCCTGTCACGGTTGCCATCGTCCAGGGTGCGGTTCCTCAAGAGATGAAATGGAGTCTCGAGCAGCGCGACCGGACGCTCGATCTGTATCGCAGACTGACCGAGCCGCACTTCAAAGCACAGATTATTCTGTGGCCCGAAGCGGCGTTGCCAGACCTGGCCCATGCGCTGGTCGACTACTTGCAGTTGTTGTGGCGCGACGCGAATGGTGCGGGCTCAGTGGTTGTCATGGGGCTGCTGCATCAGGACCCGGAAACCGGACGGGTTTTCAACGGCGTGCTCGCACTGGGGGAGGACGTGCAGTGGTATGACAAGCGACGTCTCGTGCCGTTTGGCGAGTACTTTCCGGTGCCAGCGTTCGTGCGGCAGTGGCTTCGGCTCATGAATCTGCCAAACACCGACATTTCTGCCGGGCAGAAGACTCAGCCTGCGTTGCGTGTCGCGGGCCAACTGCTGGGCGTTACCATTTGCTATGAAGATGCCTACGGCTCGATGCAGCTTGAGGTCTTGCGTGAGGCGACTCTGCTTGTCAACGTGACCAACGACGCGTGGTTCGGCGACTCGACGGCTCCTCACCAACATCTTGGGATCAGCCGCATGCGTGCATTAGAGGCGGGGAGACCCCTGATGCGTGGCGCGAACGATGGCGTTACGGCACTGATCACCTACGACGGCAAGGTCGTGAGCATGCTGCCTCAGTTTGAGCCGGGGGTCTTGACGGGGATCGTCCAGCCGAGGACCGGCTTGACGCCTTATGCGAGGATTGGCAACTGGGCAGTCCTGACGACGTGCCTTGTCTTGATTGTCGTCGGCGCTGGAGCGATCCGCTATCGGCGCCATCGTCGCCTCTAGACGACACGCAAGAAATCCGGCTTCCCTGTGGCACGATCGGGCCAATCTCCTGCTTTCCAGGTACCCACCATTGAAACGCCACCTCTCGCTCTGCATTTGTCTTTTTCTGGGCAGCCTTGCGTCCTACAGTGCAGCAGGGGCGCAGGACTCACCAGTTCGCGCCTATTTCGCCGAGGAGGCGCCGCTGCGCGTTGTTGAAGACCGTCTGCGCCTTGAGATTGGCGCGTTTGGGGCGGGAATCGATACGATCCTGCGAGTCGATCAATCTCCCATCCTGCGCGGCTCCGAGATCAGTGGCGAAAATGATCTCGCCTTGGCCAATGCGAAGGTGCTGCCGCAACTTGAGCTGACGTTGCTCCCTGGAAGCAGGAACCTGATCCGGCTGAGTTCGATGTCACTGAGGCGCTCGGCGCAGACGCAGCTTTCGCGCAGGATCCTCTTCGACGATCAGGTCTATCTTGCGAACGAGCGGGTCTCGAGCACCCTGGACTTCGCCCTGTTCGGCCTGGCCTACGGCTATCAGTTCCTCAAGAGCGAGCGGTTTGATGTAGCGGCAACGATAGGCGTGCAGATCGCTGAAATTGAAGCGAATGCAATCGTGACAAATCGGGTCTTGCGCGACGCCGAGAGTGGTGTTGCGCCTTTGCCGGTGCTTGGCATCGAGGGAAGGGCATTCCTGGGTCCGCGCTGGTCAGTTGAGGGTCGCGTCCAATACCTCAGTGTCGATATCAAGGAAGTGGCGGGTTCTTTCGTGGATGCCAGATTGTCGGCGCTATGGAGAATGGGGCCGCATCTCGCGGCCGGGCTGGGCTACCGTTACTTCAACCTGAGCGTGGACTCCCGGAGCGCTCGAACCCCGGGTCGGATGGATTTCTCGATTGCCGGGCCGGTCGTATTCATGCAGGCCAGTTTGTAGCGTCAAGTCACGGGCCGCGTCCCGCATCGATGCGGGCCTCTATCGCATCATCATGGACCTGACCACGACTCTTGACTTTGCGCCGTTCCTTGCTACATCGCAGCATTCGTGTATAGTCCGTCGCGTCTACACGGCTTTCGTCCGGAAAGCTCGTTCGCCTCTCGCGGCATTGCTATCCAGCTATTACAGCCCGGATCCTGCTTCGAACCTTAAGTTCCCGCCTCACCGGACAAGGGTTAACCCGCATCGAGCGGGCACTGCCCTGCAGGCTGGTCGAGGATTGTTCCCACATGTCATTTGAATCTCTCGGGCTATTGCCCGAATTGCTCCGTGCCGTCCAAGAAAGCGGCTACGAAACCCCTACGCCCGTGCAGGCGCAGGCCATTCCTGAAATCCTGGCTGGCCGCGACATTCTCGCGGGAGCCCAAACCGGTACCGGCAAGACAGCCGGATTTACGTTGCCGCTGCTGCATCGGCTGCAGGCGAATGCGAGTTCCATGCAGGGGCGTGCTCCCCGTGCGCTGATCCTGGTGCCGACGCGCGAACTGGCTGTGCAGGTCGGTGAAAGCGTTCGTACCTACGGCAAGTATCTGCGCCTGTTCTCGCAGGCCATTTTTGGTGGCGTCAGCATCAATCCGCAAATCGATGCCCTGCGACGCGGCACCGACATTCTGATCGCAACGCCGGGTCGATTGCTGGACCACGTCCAGCAGCGCACTGCCGACCTGCGTCACATCGAGATCCTTGTTCTCGACGAGGCGGATCGCATGCTCGACATGGGTTTCATCAACGATATCCGCAGGATCATCAAACTGCTGCCCGCGAAGAGGCAGAACCTGATGTTCTCGGCAACGTACTCGGAAGACATCCGCGGGTTGGCCGAGCGCCTCCTGACGAATCCGGTCTCCATCGAGGTGGCGCGCCGCAATGCGCCGGTCGATGCGGTTGCGCAGTCCGCGTATTTCATCGCCAAGGAGCAGAAGCGCGCACTGTTGTCGCATCTCATTCGTTCGGGCGAGTGGCCGCAGGTCTTGATCTTCAACCGCACCAAGCATGGTGCCAACAGGCTGCAGAAGCAGCTCGAGGAAGACGGCATTACAGCGGGTGCCATTCACGGCAACAAGAGTCAGGCTGCGCGCACCAAGGCGCTCACTGACTTCAAGGAAGGCAGAATCGTGGCGCTGGTCGCAACGGAAGTGGCCGCGCGCGGCCTCGATATCGACCAGCTCCCGTATGTGGTCAACTATGAACTGCCCAATGTGCCGGAAGACTACGTCCACCGAATTGGCAGGACCGGGCGGGCTGGAGCCACGGGTATTGCCGTGTCTCTGGTGTCGCCCGATGAAAGCGGCCTGCTGCGTGACATTGAGCGTGTGCTGCGGCGGGCGATCGAACGGGTGACGGTCCCGGCTATTTCGACGCCGTCGCCTTCGGCAAGGATTGTGCGCGCGTCTCCTCCGGTACAGCAGCAGCGGCCGGCGCAGAATGCGCGTCGCTGGGGCAGCCCGGGAGCGGGCCAATCGGGGCAGCGTCGCCGCGCCTGACGCCAGCGGTCGGTTTGCGAACTGCTAGTGGCCGGCGGGAAGTCATTCCCGTCGGCCAATTTCATTGGTCCCTAGATCCAGCGCGCCTTGCGCAGCCGATAGAAGATCGCGCCGTCGATCGCCGTCATGATGCCGATGACCAGTCCGTACCCATACTTCCAGTCGAGCTCGGGCATGTGGGTGAAATTCATTCCATAGATGCCTGCAATCAAGGTCGGTACCGCGATGAGCGCGCCGTACGCCGCCAGGCGTTTCATGGTGTCGTTTTCCTGCAGCTGGATCATCGACAAGTTGACTGATATGGCCGTGCCGATGGTTTCGCGGATGTTTTCCGCTTCCTGGTTCAACCGCAGCAGATGGTCATAGATGTCGCGGAAGTATTCCCGGATGCCGTTGCACACGCTGGGAACCCGTCCTCCCGTCAGGTTTCCGGTGCTTTCCAGCAGTGGGGCAACCGCGTGTTTCACGATCATCAGACGCTGCTTCAATGCGTACAGCGATTCGATGTTCCCGCGAGGCGAGGTGTTCTCGAAGATGCGTTCTTCGATGCCCTCGAGCTCGTCCTCGAGTGCCTCGAGAACGGGGAAGTAACGGTCCACGACCGCATCCATCAATGCATACAGTACGTAGCCCGATCCGTTGCGCAGTAATTCCGGTTCACGTTCGCATCGGGCGCGAACATCCTGGAAGCCTTTTTCCGCCCGGTTCCGCACGGACAGGACATAGTTGGGGCCGACAAAGATGTCGACCTCGCCGACCCGAAGGTCCGCACCGTCCGGTTCGATCATGTGCAGAACCACGAACAGGGAGTCTCCGTACTCCTCGATCTTGGGGCGCTGATGACCATGCCGGGCATCTTCGACAGCGAGCGGGTGGAGGCCAAACTCTTCCTGCATCTGGTCCAGTGTCGGGGCGTCAGGTTCCTGCAGGGCAACCCAGACAAAGCAGTCCGGCCGACCTATGTACTCGTGGATCTCGTTGGAGTGAATTTCCGCAATGCGGACGCCGTTCTGATAGACGACGCAGTTGATGAGCATGATCGCCCCCGATCAAACGTGATGGCTCTGGCGGCAATCGTCCAGGCCTGACTGGCGGGGTGGGAGGATAGCAGGAACGCGAACGCGATTGAGGGGCCTGATTGGACGCGTCGGTGGCAGGGGGACGCAGAATGGATGCTGGCCCGGGCCTTGTCCCTCCGCAGGTCTGCCGCGAGCCGGGCCGGTATCCGACGGTCTTGAGCGGCGCTTGACTCAGGCTTGAGCGAGAGTGTGCCCGGATGTCTGGCGGGTCACTCCGCCCTGTGCGCTGTAGACGGTCGTGTTGCGGTTGCTGCCGGTCAGGACTCCGAGCAGGCCCTCTACGCGCCGCAGTCGGGCAGTCACCAAGGCACCATTACGCAGATTCAGCAGTTGGCAGTTCCCGGCCTTCTCCAGGCACGAGGACCACTTCGTTGCCAGTCCATTGGCAGGGTCGCACCAGCGGAGCAGGAGACGCAACCCTTCCGCGTCAGCATTGAAGCCGAGCATTCTGCACAGCGAGCGCCTTTCGTCATCGATGCGGAGCAGTCCCGAGATGCATTCCTGGCGAGCATTGCCCGCCGCCTCAATGGCTTCCACGTCGCCCCGTTCAAGCAGTTCGTATTCCCTGGTCAGGAGGATTTCCAGCTGAACGAGATTGCGCCACTCTTCGCCGAGCAATTGTTCGACGTGCTGTCTCGTCAGAATCGGATCCAGCTGCTTGGCGCCTTCCTTGCTGTTCATGGGTTCTATGCGGGGGCGAAAGCCAGACTATTGCTTTGGCAGCACGCTGTAGAGTTGGTCTTCCATGCGCAGCAGTTTGTCAGCGACCCGGGAGGCGTCCACCTGATACGTGCCGCCTTCGATGGCTGACCGCAGCGCCGCGACCCGGGCCTCGTCTACGACCGACTGCTCCTTGAGCGTCTGCTCAAGCGCGGCCAGTTGCTTTGCTGACCCAGTGATATGCACGGCATCCACTCCCGGGACCTTGGTCCTGGCGGTGGCGTCCGTCGCCGATTCATTGCCCTTCCGTTGGACGGAACCGTTTCCAACCTGGACTGGGCGGCTTTCGAACCCGTTGATATTGTGAGGCACGTCGTGTCTCTCCGTTAACTCTTGCAACCTATAGCGACCGTGGCTCGGGAAACTTTAGGGGCCTTCCGGACGCTCAAGGCGAGATCCTTACGATATCGGCGCTTTCGACCTTCCCTTCAACGATGCGCGACGAATTCAGGTTTTGTACCCGGATCCGGTCTGCCGTTCCGCCATCCGCAAGTGCTCTGCCATTGGCGCGGACTTCGATTCCGCCCACCGCAGCCAACAACGTAACCTGCTGTCCCTTCTTGACCAGGACGTCCGTGGCCAGTTCGTCGTTGCTGATCACTGTACCCGGCGGCAAGGCCCGCCTGGCATGTCGTCCGGTCAGGTCAGCAGCGGTGGCGACATAATGCGTCGCCAGGCCGGGGACCCGCAATACCTGCGATTCCACGTCGGTCTGACTGAGGCCGGATCCACGGGCGATCGTGCGCTTGGTGACAAGGACCGGGCCTTCAGACTCCAGAAGCACGGGAACGTAGACGGTCCATTCGGCCCCTTGAGTGCAGCCCACCCTTACTGTGGTGCGTGAGGCAAGCTCACTTCCCGACGGCCGTGTTGCCGTCAAGGTGCCGACACAGCGTGCGAGGCGCAAGCGGGAATCGAGATGGCCGGCCGTTACGATGGCCTGCCTGCCAGTGACTATCGCAGTGGCCGAGGCTTGTGACTTGATGAGGTCTTGAGCTGCGCTGCGAATCGCGTCGAGTGACTGGATCTCGCCATCGGCCGCAGCATGGCTGCCAATTGGCCACACCAGTAAGGCAGCGCCTGCCACCGCGATCTGCAGTGCTGTGGCTGCAAGCGTGATGCGGTCCCGTGTTCGTCGGTTTGTTGACATGCCCAGAACATAAGCAAGCGCCATGCCAAGCGCGGTCCGGTATGCCTTCCACGCATTGCATGCAGGCCGGTATCTGCGACGTAAGCCTGGCGCTCGCATCACGTGCGTCAATTAAAGAACCGTATTGCCGCGCCGATGAAAGCGTTGTCCGACGATCGCGACGTTGTAATCCCTTCCCGACGACCAGTCCTGTCCGGTGGGCGGCAATCTTTTGCCACCTGACAGTGTGTTGCTTCACGGAATTGAAGCCCATCGGGTCCTCCGCGACCGCGAACTCCCTTGCTTTGTGCTGCTGGCACGCCGCTTGCTAGATGTTCCGCCAGAAAAGTTTTCTGACGGAGACGTCGATGCCCGCGAATCTCGACAGCTATCTCGGAGTCCATGCCGCCGCCCTGCAAGTCAGGTCGCGTCGCACGGAGCTGCTTGCAACGAATCTGGCCAATGCCGATACGCCAGGCTACCAGGCCCGTGACATTGATTTCCGCAGTGTATTGGCCAACGCCGCAGGTGGAGCCAGTTCACCTGTGACCATGAAGGCGACCCATGCCGGTCACTTGCAGACGGCGAGCGCCACCGAGGCGAATGCCGATCTGCTCTATCGCACGCCCCTGGCTCCCTCGATTGATGGCAACACCGTGGACGTGCAGCTCGAGCAGGCCGCTTTTGCCGAGAACGCCGTGAGGTATCAGGCCACGCTGTCCTTCCTCAGTTCCAAGTTTCGCGGCTTGATGACGGCGATCAGCGGGCAATGAGCATGCAAGCCCACTCCAGCAGGCCTGCAGTACAAAACCCGTTTAGGACCAGGTTGTAACGAATATGTCCACATTCAAGATCTTCGACATCGCCGGATCCGGTATGAGCGCCCAGTCGGTGCGGCTCAATACAACGGCGAGCAACCTCGCCAATGCAGACAGCGTAAGCGGCGATCCGAACAAGGTGTACCGGGCGCGTCATCCGCTGTTCGCGGCAATCAAGGCAGGTATGGGGTCCGATCAGAGTTCCGCGGCGGTGAAGGTCCTCGGCATTGCCGAGAATCAGGCACCGGCGACCGTGCGCTATGAGCCCGGCAACCCGCTGGCGGACGCCGAAGGCAATGTGTATGCACCCAACGTCAACGTTGTCGAGGAGATGGTCGACATGATTTCCGCTTCCCGCGCCTACCAGAACAATGTCGAGGTCATGAATACCTCGAAAGAAATGCTCCTGGCGACGCTGAAGCTCGGCCAGTAGACGAACCGACACCGTAGAGGAAACGATCCATGGCAAGCAC
>CAISDJ010000113.1 GCA_903884105.1 uncultured Pseudomonadota bacterium
AAAATAGATCTGTCCCCTTTGCACCCAATCGAACCGTTCTCGTAACCGGACTGTACCGTCGGCTCCGGATTCGCACCGGATCTGCTGTCCTCCGGAAAAGGGGACAGATCTATGTTTCAGTGAAAATAGATCTGTCCCCTTTTCCGGAGCGCCCGCGGACTTATGCGATCACTCGCCATCACCGCCGGTGGGGAATTGCACCCCGCCCCGAGAACGCTGGCCGTGCGACGCGATCACCGCGACACCCGGCCCTGGCCGCAGTATAGCATCGGTGCCTTCGCGCCTGATGCCCCGTGGATTCCGAGGGATAATGGGGACAGATCCATTTGCACTGAAATATGCCTCTGTCCCCGCGGAATTCGATGGCGACCCCCGCAAACTGGTCCTGCTTGGCCACTCGGCGGGCGCGCATATCGCAGCGATGCTCACGTTCGACGAACACTTCCTCATGGCCGTCGGCGGCGAGCAACGCTGGATCAGCGGTTTCATCGGCTTGTCCGGACCCTATGACTTCCTGCCCAGCATCGATCCTGTCGTGCAACAGGTCTTCTCATCGCTCACGAACCTCAAGGAGTCCCAGCCGATCAACTTCGTCGGAGGTCGCGAGCCACCGGTATTGCTGATGCACGGGGAAGCAGACCAACGCGAAGGGTGCAAAGGGGACAGATCTATGTTTCAGTGAAAATAGATCTGTCCCCTTTTCCGGAGGGCGGGCTCATGCCGCCGCAGCGGGCGGGCCCTGGCGACGGCTGGCGAAGCTGATTTTCCAGATGCGATAGGCTTCGAGCAGCGCGAGCAAACCGAAGTGCATGCTGGCCCCCAAGGGGGCAAAAGCAGACAGCATCCAGTGCAGGCAGGCCAACACGGCTGCTGCGTATACCCACCGGTGCAGACTCTTCCATGCCCGCCGCAGCAGTCGCACCGACACATCGTTGCTCGTGACGGCGAGCAGGACCATCAATCCGAAGGCGATCCAGCCCGTCCACATGCCGACATCCCCCGCCTCCTCGACGATCGTGGCGAGATCCGCCTTGCGCTCGAGGTACGTCAAGGCGTGCAGCAAGGCGTACCCGAATGAAGCCACGCCGAGAGATCTGCGATTCATGAGCAGCCAGCGCGGCAGTCGTGCGCGGGGAAGCAGCAGGCGGAGCGGCGTTGCCGCCATCGCGGCGATCAACAGACGCGCAGCGGTCTCGCCACTCGCGTGCACGACTTCGCCATAGACGAACGTCTCTCGCCAGTAGCCGTACACCATGATGGCAGCAGGCAGCGCGAGGACGAGCCAGAGCAGGTAACGCGATTTCATCAGGCCCGACATCCCTGCACTTCAAGTCTCCGTGGCGCTCGTCCGCACCGCCCGCAGAATGCCGCCCGGCACACGCTCGTGCAACGCGGCCAATGTGAACATGGATGAATTTTTTTGTCAGAACGTGTCGGGTTCGTTGACCACATACAAGTCGCTTCTTTAGGATGGATTCCATCAACAGGCCACTGGCCTCTACCCTGCGGAGACGTTCATGAAACACCACGCCGCGCTCGCCGCAACCCTGCTCGCCTGCGCATCGATCGGCACGGCCCTGGCGCAGATCAGCTTGCTCAATCCCAACACCGCCGAACCCGCGGCCCTCAAGGCATTGCCCAACGTCACCGACCAGGTCAGCCAGGCGATCGCTGCCGGCAGGCCGTACGCGAGGACCTCGGCCTTCGACGCCGCGCTGTCCAAGGTGCTGAATGTTGCGCAGCGCAAGGAACTCTACGGCAAATTGTTCCTGCAGATCGACCTCAACAAGGCCAGCCGCGACGAGATCATGCTGATTCCCGGCATGACGCCACGCATGGCGCGGGAGTTCGAGGAATACCGCCCGTACAAGAACATCGAGCAATTCCGAAAGGAAATCGGCAAGTACGTGGACCCGAAGGAAGTCGCGCGCCTCGAAAGCTACGTCACGTTGAAATGACCCCGTGGGAGATCGCCCATTGAATTTCCGGCCACTACTCCGCATCGGAGCGCTGCTACTCGCCGCCGCCGTGATTGCCACGACGTTTGCAGCCTGTGGCAGGTCCGATGAAGGCGCCCATACGCCCGCCGCGGTCTCGAACTCGGCGCCGGCAGGCATGGCCTGGGACAATCAGGGTGATGACTGGGCAGCCCGCAAGGCAGAGTTGCAGGCCCTCGGCGAGCAGTTCGAGTCTTCGCAGGCCTTGTTCGCCAAGCTGCAGGCCGATGCCGGCGGCGGCAAGCCGCTGACCTGGGCCCAGATGGGCGAACCTCTGTATGACTGGTCGGGCATGTACTCCCGCACCAAGGGCCCAATGCACTTCGATACGGACTTGCAGGGCGCCACCGACCCGGAGACCGCGCAGCTCACCCCGTCGGGCGCCGAGGCGGTCAGGAAGAAGCGGGAGCAGATCGCGAAGACGGGCGGCGAGTACGACCCGATCAGCGACTGTCGTCCGCCGGGCACGCCTCGCTGGTTCACCGTGCATTTCCTGAGGGAATGGATCGTGACACCGCAGCAGACCTGGCTCATCAATGAAATGGTCAACGACGTCCGCCGTGTCTACACGGACGGCCGCGCGCATACCGCCGATGATGATGCGTACGCCACCTGGAACGGTGACACCATCGGCTTCTGGGATGGCGGCACGCTGACCACGCACACGAAGCACCTGCTCCCCGGCCCGTACCAGCGCGGCATCGTGCCGGACTACTCAGGCCAGGTCACGTTGGTCGAGCGGTGGCGCAAGGTGGACGACAAGACGGTACAGGCCGACGTCTGGGTGTACGACCCCATCAACCTCGCGAAACCCTGGTACACCCGCCAGAGTTACACGAAGCTCGCGAACGACGACCAGAAGCTGCGTCTGCGCTACTGGGACTGCCGCGAGAACAGCAACAACACCGTCATCAAGAGGGACGACGGTGCGAGCCAGTTTCCGGACTTCAATTTCTTGGAGAACGATGCCGCCGTGAGCAGCGACGAGGCGGTGAAGAAGGCCGCTGCGGGCCTCAGGAAGTAAGCCCCCGCTGTTGGACACCTGTGTCCGTTTCCAGGCTCCTTCAGGCCGTGAGGTAGCCGGTCAGCTGGTAGCCGAACAGCGCGAAGCCGGCGGCCATGATCAGCACGTTGGCCGCGTAGGCACCCCGATTGAACGTCCCGCTGGTGCGCCATGCCGTGAAGGCAATCAGGATGACGGTCAGCGCCGCGAGCTGGCCGAGTTCAACCCCGATGTTGAACGCGATCATGTTCGGCACCAGGCCCTGCGTCGACAGCGACAGATCCTGCAGCTTCGTCGACAGGCCGAAGCCGTGCGCAAAGCCGAACAACAGGACCGCAGCCCGCGTATCGATAGTGATCCCGAGCCGCTTGAAGCCGCCGATGTTCTCGAAAGCCTTGTAGACCACCGACAGGCCGATGATTGCATCGACGATGTAGGCATTCGCGTGGATGCCGGCGAGCACGCCGAGCAGCAGCGTCGTGCTGTGCCCGATTGCGAACAGCGTGGCGTACAGCGCCACATCCTTGAGGCGGTACAGGAAGAAGATGACGCCAGCCAGGAACAGCAGGTGATCGTAGCCGGTGACCATGTGCTTGGCCCCGAGGTACATCAGCGGAAAGAATGCGACGCCCTGCAGGCGTTCGAGATAGGCCGCATCGCCGGTGGCAACGCCATGGGCCCAGCACGCCGGCACGACGAGGACCAGCAGGGTGGCGGCAAGCAGATAAGCAGCGGTCTGGCGCATTCGGGAGTTCCGTTGGTTGCGGTGCGGCAATAAGCCCGCCACCGCAGTTAATGTTTTCTCGGCTCAGGCATGACAATATCATTCCCAACCCCAATCGACAGCTGGAAGCTCTATATGGCCGCCCCCGTCTCCCCGTTCGAAGCTACGCCCCCCTCCACCGGCCGCCTCGTCAAGAGCGTTGGTCTGGCTGTCGTGGGTGCCGCTGTGGTGCTCGTCGCCTTCGTGCTGCCGGCCGAGTACGGCATCGACCCCACTGGCATCGGCGGTGCCCTCGGCCTTAGCTCGATGCGTGCGCCGGCCAGGACACTCCAGATCAAGGACGTGATCGGCGGGAATGCCGCCTACAAGGAAGTGCCCATCCCGGACTTCGGCCAGCCCGTTCCGCTGCCGAACCCTGCGGTCTTCCAGTCGCATCCCGCCCAGGCCAGGACCGAGACCGTCACCATCGAGCTCAAGCCTGACCAGGAAACGGAGTTCAAGACCGTGCTGCGCGAAGCCCAGGTGATCCTGTATTCGTGGAAGGTCGACAAGGGCAAGGTTTATGTCGATTTTCACGGCCATGAGCCGAACGCGCCGAGCAACGCCTTCGTCCGCTACGAGGAGCTGCAGGAAGGCAGCGAAAGCCACGGCTCGCTGGTCGCCCCTTTTGCCGGGGAGCACGGCTGGTTCTGGCAGAATTACAACGAGTTCCCGGTCGTCGTTACCCTGACCTTCTCAGGCTACTACGACAGCACTATCGACTACGGCAAACAATAGGCCAGCGACCTCACCGGCGGCGCCGCCAGCGCAAGGTAGTGTGTCAGGTCCGTTGCTCTCATAGAGCAGACGGCCCCCCGAAGCTGGCATCGGACGACGCCTACCCAAGGCCCGTCCGGAGGCTGGCAAAGGGAACTTTTGCCACCGGCCGCGGACATAACACCCGGGATTGGACGGGGTTCCGGGTGCGTCGTCCCCTTGGACGCTTAACCCGCCCGCGAAGTTCTGCTAAGGTCGCGTACCGATTGCGCCCATGGACCCATGTTGGGCCAGCCCGCAACGATATCCGGGGGTTATTTAATGAACATGAAATCAGTACTCCGAGTTGGCGCTCCACTGCTGCTCGCTGCCGTGATTGCAACGACACTTGCCGGCTGCGGCAAGTCCGAAGAAAGCGCCAAAGCGCTTGCGGCAGCGGCGAGCGCAGCGCCGGCCGGCATGGCCTGGGTCGGCCAGGGGGATGACTGGGCCGCCAAGAAGGCCGAACTACAGGCCCTGGGCGAGCAGTTCGAATCGTCGCAGGCCCTCTTCGACAAGCTAAAGGCCGACGCAGGCGGTGGCAAGCCCCTGACCTGGGCACAGATGAGCGAGCCGGTGTACGACTGGTCGGGTGTTTACACCCGCACCAAGGGCGGACTGCACTTCGATCCGGACCTGAGGGGCCCGGAGATGGAAACCGCACAGCTGACCCCCGCGGGCGCTGAAGTGGTCAAGAAGAAGCAGGAACAGCTCACCAAGACGGGCGGTGAATATGACCCCCTGAGCGACTGCCGCCCGCCGGGCACCCCGCGCTGGTTCACAGAGCCGTTCCTGAAGGAATGGATCGTGACGCCTGACCAGACCTGGCTGATCAACGAAATGGTCAACGACGTCCGCCGCGCTTACACGGACGGCCGCGCTCATACGGCGGACGAGGACGCGTACGCAACGTGGAACGGCGACACCGTCGGCTTCTGGGATGGCGGCACGCTGACCACCCACACGAAGCACCTGTTCGCCGGCCAGTACCAGCGCGGCATCCAGGCGAACTACTCCGACCAGGTCACGACGGTCGAACGGTGGCGCAAGACGGACGACAAGACGCTGCAGGTTGACGTCTGGGTATACGACTCGGCCAACCTCGCGAAGCCCTGGTACACCCGCCAGAGCTACACGAAGCTGTCGAACGACGACAAGCAGCTGCGCCTGCGCTACTGGGACTGCCGCGAGAACAGCAACAACGACATCATCACGACGAAGGACGGCACCAGCCAGTTCCCTGACTTCAATTTCGTCGAGAACGATGCGGCTGCGAGCAGTGACCAGGACGTGAAGAAGGCTGCGGGCGCCAAGAAATAGGCCACCTTCAGTTTGAATTAAGATTTCAGACATTAGAATCAGGCTTTACGAGGAGTAACACCATGTACGCAAAGAAATTCGGTATCGCTGTTGCCGCCGCCCTGCTGGCGGCCGTGACGACGCAGGCGGTTGCCCATCACTCGGGCGCCATGTTCGACGACAAGAAGGAAGTCACCGTGTCCGGCACGGTCAAGGAGTTCCAGTACACGAACCCGCATTCGTGGCTGCTCGTTGACGTGAAGGACAAGGCCGGCAAGGTCACGACGTGGGGCTTCGAAGCGGAAGGCCCGAGCACGCTGACGCGCGCTGGCATCCGCAAGAGCGACTTCGCTCCTGGCACGCAGCTCACCATCACGGCTCACCCGATGCGCGACGGTCGTCCGGCTGGCGCCTGGATGAAGGCCACCCGCACGACGGACAACAAGGAGTTCATCCCGGGCGCAGGCTTCGCAGTGAAGTAATCGCCCGACTGCTCAGTTGGAACACGGGGGAGCGGGCAACCGGTCCCCCGTTTTTATTTGTGCCTGCTAGTAACGGCTGCGCCTACCTCGTCCGGCATTGCCTGACCCCATCGTCGCCACTGATGGGCTACCATCGATTCCGTTGAGCGGTCCTCCGGGCGATCTCGGGTGGACTTCCCGCCACGACCATGCAGGGCCACCATGACCAGCCGGATCTCGCCATTGCAGGGGCGCCCCGCCCGACTCGCCCAGGCTTCTGTCCTGGGCCTGGTCGTCGTGGCCGCCTGCACGTCAGCTCAGCCGCCCAGCCCTTCCACAACAACGTCCCGGGTACCGGTCATCGAAGCCCAGCCAGCTCGCGACTGGCACGCAGGCGCGATGATCGCGGCGGCCAATCCCATGGCGGTCGAGGCCGGCCTCGAGATCCTCAGGGCAGGCGGCACTGCAGTCGACGCCGCCATTGCCGTCCAGGCGATGCTGGGGCTCGTTGAACCACAATCGTCCGGCATCGGTGGCGGGGCCTTCATGCTTCACTACGACGCGCGGACGGGCGACGTGGTGGCTTACGACGGTCGTGAGGTCGCCCCGATGGGCGCGACGCCTGACATGTTCCTGGGGAAGGATGGCAAGCCGCTGCCGTTCCTCGATGCGGTCAAGACGGGTCGTTCGATTGGCGTGCCGGGCGCCGTCGCGATGCTGGAGCTGGCCCACCGCGAACACGGCAAGCTGGCCTGGGCGACGGCCTGGGAGCCGGCAATCGCGATGGCCGAAAAGGGCTTCCCCGTGCCGCCCCGCATGGCCACGGTGATCCGCCAGGCGCAAGCGGTGACGCAGCTCGCGCCCGATGCGCAGGCGTACGTCACCACGGCCGGGGGCACCCCGCTGGCAGAAGGCCAGATCGTGCGTAACGTGGCCTACGCGAACAGCCTCCGACGGATCGCCACGCAAGGCAGCCGCGGATTCTACGAAGGCCCGATTGCCGAGGCCATGGTTGCCGCCGCCACGCGGCAACCGAATCCGGGCACGTTGAGCCTTCAGGACCTGAAGAACTACCGGCCCAATCGCCTCGAACCCGTCTGCCGCGGCTACCGGGTGTACGTTGTTTGCGGCATGGGTCCGCCGTCGTCAGGCGGCATCGCGGTGCTGTCGATTCTCGGGACGCTGGAGCAGCTCGACATGGCCGGCAACGGCCCGCGGACGGTTCGCGGCTGGCACTATTTCATCGAAGCGCAACGCCTGGCCTATGCCGACCGTGACATGTACGTCGCCGACGACCGCTTCGTGCAGGTGCCTGTCGCCGGCCTGCTGGACCGGGACTACCTCAAGTCACGTGTAGCGTTGATCTCGCCGGATCGCGCGATGGCCACGGTCGAGGCGGGCAATCCTCCGGGGGCGGTCCGTAAAGCGCCCGACAGCAACGGTGGCAACACGGGCACCAGCCATTTCGTGATCGTCGACAATCGCGGCGACGTCGTTTCGATGACCACCACCGTCGAATCCGTATTCGGTTCGCAGCGGATGGCGGCCGGCTTCTTCCTGAACAACCAGCTCACCGATTTTTCGTTCCGTCCCGTCGACGACCGCGGCCAGGCCATCGCGAACGCCGTGGCGCCCGGCAAGAAGCCGCGTTCCTCGATGTCACCGACCATCGCGTTCGAGAACGGCGGGTTCCGCTATGCCGTCGGTTCACCGGGCGGCAACGCCATCATCAGCTACGTTGCCAAGGCGATCGTCGGCACGCTCGATTGGGGCCTGACACCGCAGCAGGCCGTTGACCTGCCCAACGTCGTCGCTCGCGGTCCTGTCGTGGCCGAGCAAGCGCGCATGGATCCGCAGGTCATGGAAGGCTTGAAGGCGCTGGGCCAGAATTTCCGCGAGGGTCGTGGCGAAGGCTCGGGCCTGCATGCCGTGCTCTTGGGCAAGGACGGCAAGCTGGTGGGCGCGGCAGACTCACGGCGGGACGGCGTGGCACGCAGTCCGTAAGTCCACACTGTCCAGATCCTGGACAGTGTGGACCCGAAACTTCGGGACCCACAGCGCAGGCCTGTGTGCGCTCGCGCCTACTTGCCCTCGCGCGCGAGCATGTACTTCATGTGGCAGGTATCGCAGGTCTCATACAGCGTATTGCCGGCGTCGCTCGTCTGATCGACGTTCTTGGCGGCGGCTCCAGCCGCAGCGGCCGTCGCCGCGTCCCGCATCGCCTTGACGTACGTCAGCCATTCCGCCTGATCGACGACACGCTCTCCGGTGCTCATGAGGTTCCCGGCTTCCGCAATCATCGCGGCGCTGGCCGCGACCTTCTCCCAGGCTGCGTCGTCGGCAGGGGCTTCATTCGCTACGCCCCAGACCACATCGGCCGCAGGAATCACGAGGCCCAGCATGATCTGCCGGACAGTCACCGTCGAAACGGGCGCGGCCGGCGCTGCAGGGGCCACCGCCTGCTGAGGGGCTTCCCCTTGGCCGCAGCCGGCCAGCATGAACGCGGACGCGAAGAGGGCGGGAATGGCAAGCACGCGCATGGCATCTCCTTTGTTGTTGGGTCCGACACGCAGTGTAGTCCGGCCACGCGACAAAGCGAAAACCGGTAGACCCGTGGATACTACTTACGAGGTCAATGAAACAAGGAAGACCGGGAAGCGCGGGAAGCATAAGGAAGCCGGAGCCCAACGGCAGCCTTGAGCATTGATCTGGCTTCCTTGCTGCCGCGCTTCCGTCGCTTCCCGTGCTTTCTCGCGGTCGAAAAAAAGGGCGCGGTTTGTCCCGCGCCCTCTTGAACTGCAGCTGGCCCGCCCGCGTCCGGCCGAGCCTGCGGCCTTACTGCATTTCGGCGATCAGGCCGTCAAGACCGCGACTGACGTTGAGGTCGCCCCAATGGAAATCCTTGCGCAATACTGCTTCGATTTCGGCACGGCCTTTCTTCTCGGCCAGCAGCTGCCTGACGCGGGCCTGGATCAGGACCGTGCTGTCACGGAACTTGCGCAGCTCGGCTTTGGTGGTATTCGGGCCATGGCCGGGGACGACGGTGTCGACGTCAAGCATCAACGCGCCGTCAATCGTGTTCGGCCACGCACGCGCACTGCCACCACCGGCGTAGTCGACCAGCTGGGGTGTTGCATCCCCGACCGTATACATGTCGCCCATCGACATGACCTTGTGCTCGGGGAAATAGACCACGATGTCACCATCGGTGTGCGACCGACCGAAGTAGTAGAGCTCAGCACGCTTGCCTCCCAGGTGCACGGTGCCGCGATTCTCGACCGTGAAGTTCGCCCAGCCCGGCTGTTTCGACTCGACCATCTTGGCCCGTGCATTGGCTGACGAGACAACCTGCACGCCCATGGCCTGCAGGCGAACATTGCTGCCCGAATGATCAAGGTGGTAGTGCGTATTGATGACGTACTTGACGGGCTGCATGGTGAGCTTGCGGACCTCGGCCAGGATGTTGTCGAGGTCGCTGTCGAACTTGTCGTCAACGAGCAGCACGCCGTCATTGGTCACCATCACGGTGACGTTGCCAGGAACGGCCGCGTTATGGATGACATAGAGGCCATCGCCGACCTTGGTTGTGTCGAGCTTGGAAGCGGGCGGTGCGCCCGCCATGGCGACAGTCGCGAGCAGCGCGGTGCCGACCAGCACGGCAAACAACGAAGTCGCGTTTGCTGCAAACGCGTTTTGCATCTTCATGAGTCAAGACTCCCCGGGCAAATATGAGAACGAACCCGCTGATGGTACACCCCGGAGAGGGGAAGCAGGAACGGCTCGCCAACGGGAAGCGACCGGCTTAGTCTGTACGCGAATGGCCTCTCGGCGAATGGTCTGTCGACGGATCGCCGACTGCGTCAGCAGGTCAGAGTCTGGCCCGCCGGCAGGCCCCTCGCGCACAGGGTGCGCCGGTCACGGCCTCTTAAACCCCATGCCCTTCTAGCCGACGTTCATTCCCCTGTCCCCGCCGCCCCGGCAGCCCGACTATCAACCGCAGTTCACTCCGTCCCTGCCGTCGGACCCGCCTCCGCTGCTCGGCGAGTTCACAGAGGGAAACAACGCCATCCATGTCGATCCGGTCCTCCCTGTGCGCCCGCAACCAGTACCCGACATGCAGGCAATGCCGGTCGTCGTACAGCCGCAAATCGACGCGAAGCGCGGCCTGAGCGAGCCGATTTATGCTGCCCAGGACGTGCGGCTCGGCAACGAGGGTACGGTGACCCTGTCGGTGTACGTGTTGCCGAATGGCTCGGTGGGTGACGTGCGACTCGTGCAGACCAGCGGGTTCCCGCGCCTCGATGCCTCGGCCCTGTCTGAAGCGCGCCGCTGGCACTTCAAGCCGGGCATGGAGGATGGCAAGCCGGTGGCGGCGAAGATCCCGTGCCCCGTCGCCCCGGGGTGCCTTGACGGGTGTTCTGGATATGCGCTTTGAGTCCTGCAAAGATGCGGGGCGTCTCTATTCTCGCTACTAGAACAAAACCATGCTGCCAGGCGAACAGAATCCAGTCACCCCCCGCATCCTGATTCTCTCACCTTCTGATCCGAACGGCTCCTACGCCCATGACTGCCTGAGTACGCTCGGAATGTCTGCGACGGGCTGCAATTCGGTCTCCGGGTTAGGCGACCTGATGCGCGATGGCTGGACGGACCTGCTCATCGTCGACGGTGAGAATGCCGGCGCACTGACGGTCATCCGGTCGCTGAAAGCCAGCTCGAAGACGATGCTCGTGCCGATCCTCGCAGTCTGCAACACGGATGCGGAGGGGACTGCGGCTGTCGGCGCTGGCGCCGACGATGCAGTCACACGCCATGCCGGACCGCGAAGCTTGCTCGCTGTGGCCGAGGCGCTCATGGAACAGGCCACCATCCGGCGCCGCATGACCTCGACGGTAGTGAACCGGGAACGCATGGTGCGTGACCGCATCCGTACCACCATTTGCCGATACCTTTCGCCGCAGCTCGCCGACCGCATGCTGCATGAGATCGATGCGACGGAGCCGCCGCTGCCCCAGCACAGCACGAGCACGCGGGCTGCAGTCATGTTTGCAGACATGCGGGGCTTTACGTCCATGGCAGAGCGGCTGGGCCCTGGCGACACGCTGCGGGTACTGAACGAATACTTCTCGATGCTGGCGGAGATCACATTCCGCCATGACGGCACGATCTTCAACATGTCCGGCGACTCGCTGATGATCGGCTACGGCGTACCGGTCGAACAGCAGGACGGGCCGGCACGCGCCATCCAGACCGCCTCCGAAATGTTGACCGGATTCCGGGAACTCGCCCGGCAATGGCGTGACCGGCACGATATCCACGTGGGGCTCGGCATCGGCATCAACGATGGCGAGGTGCTGACCGGCGACGTCGGCTCGTCGCAGTACATGAGCTACACGATGATCGGCGACACGGTCAACGTGGCAGCGCGCCTCAGCCAGCGGGCACGTGCGGGTGAAGTCCTGTTTTCGGGTTCGGTGAAACGTGCGCTCGACGCCCGCGGCTATGACGTGGGTGCTGTGGCGCTGCCCCCCCTGACACTGCGCGGCCGATCGGGACCGGTGGACATCTACTGCGTGCCGCTCGGCGAACGCCAACTCACCGACGCCTGATCCCCAGGGTCCGCCCCTCGCCCTGGCGAGGGGCGCCCCGCTCGCGTCGCAGACCCGAGACGGCCCGGCCTCCTGACCGCGTCGTTACTTGGCCGCAGCTCCCGAGGATTGCGTCACCTTGGTTGCCATGGCGATCATCGACGCAAGATCCGCCAGGTTCGCGGGCACCACCAGCGTGTTGCCCTGCTTGGCGATCTGTCCGAACTGCGCGATGTACTGTTCGGCGATGCGCAGCTGCATGGCCTCATGGCCGCCCCGCAGATGCAGGGACTCGGCTACCACCTTGAGGCCTTCCGCAGTCGCGCTCGATACGGCGAGGATCGCACTGGCCTCGCCTTCTGCTTCGTTGATCTGCTGCTGCCGCTTGGCTTCGGATTCCTTGATCACGCGCTGCTTCTCGCCCTCGGCGTTGTTGATCTGCGCATCGCGCACACCCTCCGACGTCAGCACCACGGCACGCTTCTCGCGCTCCGCGCGCATCTGCTTTTCCATCGCACCCAGGATGTCCTTCGGCGGATTGATGTTCTTGATCTCGTAGCGCAGCACCTTGACGCCCCAGGGCTCCGACGCCTTGTCGAGTTCGCTCACGACATTCGCATTGATCGTGCCGCGGGCTTCGAAGGTGCGATCCAGATCGATCTTGCCGATTTCGCTGCGCAGGGTGGTCTGCGCTAGCTGCACGATGGCGAACAGGTAGCTCGCGATGCCGTAGGACGCACGCTCGGGATCGAGCACTTGCAGGTAGAGCACGCCGTCTACACCGACCTGAACGTTGTCGCGCGTGATGCACACCTGTTCGGGGATGTCGGTCGCCTGCTCCTTCAACGTGTAGCGATACGCGATCCGCTCGACGAAGGGCACGAGGATGTAGAACCCGGCACGCAGCGTGCGGCTGTACTTGCCGAGGCTCTCGATGACGAAGGCGTGCTGCTGCGGCACGACCACCGCCGTCTTGCTGAGCAGCACGATGATCGCAATGGCGATGATGATGGCGACGATGACCGGAGATTCCATGTTCCTGCTCTCTTGCTTGAGAAATGATCTAGAGGGGTGCGACGCGCAGCGCCAGGCCTTCGGTGCTGACGATCCGGGCCTGCCCGCCGGCTGCGATCGGCTCGCTGCCCACGTTCAGCACGCGCCAGGTCGAGCCGCGAAACTCAATCCGGCCTTCGACGCCGGGAGCCAGCCCGTCGGGAACCACCACCGTGTGCCCCGAAAGCCCATCTCCATAGTCTGGCACATTCCCGCGCAGCTTCCGGTAGATCCGGGCGCGAAAGCCGAAGGTGAAGATCAGTGCGAGCACGCCGAACAGCAGCCACTGCACCCACTCGGGCCCGCTGAGGCCGGCCAGCGCGGCCACCCCGACGACGATGGCCGCAAGGCCAATGAAGACCAGGAAGAACTGCGCATCGATGACCAGCAGCTCGAGGCCGAGGAGCGCAACGCCAGCGATAATCCATGTCCACCACGTCATCCGCATCCTCCTGCCCGGTCGACACCCTTGGCCAACGGGGCTCCCGTTGCAGCAACACTATACCCCGGAGCGGCCGTGCTTCGTACCTGGAATCCCTGAGTGCCGCACTGTCCGGGAAAATCGCTGCTCCATGACACAATGGAGCGACTGCGGGTCCGCGTTGAGGTCATCTGATGTTGAGATTGGTCATTCTGGCGGTTGCCGCGCTGGTCACGTCTGCGGCCACCACTGCGGCGACCCCGGCAAGGGGAAACAATGCACTCGCGCTCGCTCAGTCCGCCCGGGAGACCCTCGCACCCACAGGCACCTTGAGGGTTGCATTCCTCGGCACGAATCCCGTCCAGGGCCGGGTCGATCCGGCGACGGGCGCAGTGACAGGCCCCGCGGCAGATCTCGTCAAGGAGCTGGCAATGCGCATAAGCGTCGCTTACAGGCTGCTGCCTGCAGCCGATCCGCGTGCAGTGATCGAGCTCCTGCGAAGCGGTGCAGCAGACTTCGGCTTCCTGGCCTTCGACGCAACCCGGGCCACCGAAGTCGACTTCGCCGGCCCCTACGCCCGCATGCTCAGTTCTTTCGTTGTCGCGCAGACTTCGTCGCTCAGGACGTCGGCCGATGTCGACCGTGAGGGCATCACGGTGGGAGTGGTGAAGGGGGTTTCCCAGCAGTTCTTCCTGAGTGGCCACCTCACCAAAGCGCGGATTCAGCTGTTCGCAGTGTTGCCGTCGCCCGAGGAAATCGAGAAGCTGTTTGCGAGCGGCGCAGTCACGGCGTTCGGCATGAATCGGCAACGAGCGCTCGATCTGCAGAGCGAAGCCAGGTCGTTGCGCGCACTGCCGGACAGCTTTTTCGACATCGACCAGGAATTTGTCGTACCGAAAGGGGCCGCCGCGAGACGCGATCTGCTTGCGATGTTTGCGCAGGACGTTCGCGATTCGGGATTCGTCCAGTCGTCGCTCAATCAGGCCCACCTCGAGGACAGTACGAGCGTCGTCCGCTGAGTAACGCTGCACGCCGATCATCGACGTCACGACCGCGGCGCCGCAGCATGGGTCCTGAGTGCGACTGATGGATCCCGCCGCCTGTTCCCTGCAGTGCCATCCGTGCACAATGCACTCGTCCCACAAGGAGCGATGCCCATGAAGCAGGTCCTGACCGCATTGATTGCAGTTTTCCTCGTAGCCTCGCCGACGCTGGCTGCCGACACGTCAGCGGCGTCGCTGCGCGCCACACTGGCCCCGACGGGAACGCTGAGGGCGGCTTTTCTGGGTGCCAACCCGGTTCAAGGCAGAGTCGACCCGACGACCGGCGCGATCACCGGTCCGGTCGCAGACCTCGTGCAGGAGCTGGCGAAGCGGCTCGGCGTACCCTTCCAGATCCTTCCCGCTCCCGATGCGCGCGGCGTGATCGGCCACCTCAACGACGGGTCGGCGGATATCGGCTTTCTGGCTTATGAGGCGTCCCGTGCAGAGGAAGTCGATTTCGCAGGCCCGTACGCCAACATGCACAACTCGTATGTCGTGGCGGAAGGTTCCCCCCTCAAACAGTCGAAGGACGTTGATCGCACCGGGCTTATTGTCGGGGCGGTAAAGGGGCAAACACAGGAGCTGTTTGTGAGCAGCCACATGACCCAGGCGCGCGTGAGGGTGTTTGACCGTCAGCCTCCGCAGGCCGAGCTTGAAACACTGTTCAAGAACGGAGAAGTCACGGCATTTGGCGTAAACCGCCAGCGGGCGCTGGAACTGGACATGGCATCCGCGGAGCTACGGTCACTGCCCGACAGCTTTCTGGAGGTCGTCCAGGAATTCGTGGTTCGCAAGGGCGATCAGCAGAAGCGCGCGGCCCTCGACGGGTTCGCTGCGCAGATGCGTTCTTCGGGCTTCGTCAAAGCCTCGCTTGAGAAGGCCGGACTGCACGAAGCGGCAAGCGTGGCGCCGGGCGACGCCCACTGACGGTCAATGCGTGACGGTCACCAGACGTCCTGGATGACCGCGAGCAACTTGAGCTCGTAGCCGATGAGGACTGCATAAACGGTCAGGACGAGGTACATGATCGATTCGCCTGGAATATACCGCATCAGCCGCATGCGGCTGCAGGCAACAATGACAAAGAGGCTCGTGGCGGTCAGCGTCAGCTTGACGGCGGCGAACAACCCGAGGTTCTGCGGAACCAGCATCGCCATGAACGGGTTTTCTTCTGTGGCCCCGTTGGTGATCAGCACCACGGTCAGCACGCCGTCGGCCACGCACAAGGCAAGGATGCCGAGCGCGAGCGCGAGCACGCGGGCAGAGTGCCAGTCGATGAAGGGATAGACCTTATCGGCTTCCCGGCGACCATTCAGTCGGCGGGGACGGTGGCCGCCATACAGGTAGGCAAACAGGGTCCGGCTACGCCGTTCGTCACGCCCTCGTCGTTCAACCAGGGGCAGGTCAATCAGGGACTGGGTCATCCGAATGCACTCCGCTTCAGCCGACCCCACTATGCCCCTAGTGCCATGATCAGGGGGTGCGAGTTAACTTATCCGGCAAGCCCATGGCCCTCGGATTACCCAGCGCATGCGCGGTGCGTCTCCGACCGTCAGAACCAGCTGTAATTGAAGCTGATGCTGATCCGCTCGCTGGCTGCCGGGTTGGGTGGCACCTCGTGGCGCAGCCAGCTTTCAAACAGCACCACCTGGCCCCTCTCGGCCGGGATGGTCACCCAGGACCGGCTGCGATCCCGGGCGTTGGCCTTGCGGGGGGGCGCGCCCATGAAGCGATCGAGTCGCGGATCTTCCAGCCGAAGACCTGCACTGCCCTTTGGCGTCCGCACGTAGTACGTACCACTGATGGTGGAGAGCGGGTGCAGGTGCAGGCTGTGCACGACGCCCTTCGGCATGATGTTGACCCAGCAATCCGTCATGGACAGTTCGCGCCCGGTGAGGTCGAAATCGAGCTGTGACGCATAGGTGCGGACGTGGCGGTTCAGCCGGACCTCAAGCGCAGCGAACGTGGGCGACACCGTATGCATGCGTGATTGCGACCCGTAGGACGTGAACCCACCCGGATAGTTGCTGGCCGACCACTTTGCGCCAGCCTCGTCGTCGAATGACAGCTGCACGCATTCCCGTTCGAGCTTGCGGTTGAGATCGGCGACACCCGCCCTTTGCAGAGGGGCGGTATAGATCAGCGTCGGAAACAACGTCTTGATGGACATAAAGGATTACTTGGCGCGGACGACGGCCAGGGTCAAGCGGCTGATGCACACCAGGGCCCGGGTCTCTTCAGTCTCAATGCGGATCTCCCATACGTGGGTACTCTTGCCCAGATGCAGCGGCCTCGCAGTGCCGACCACGAAACCGCGGCTCACTGCCTTGATGTGATTGGCGTTGATCTCGAGGCCGACGACGCGTGACACGGTGCGATCGACGGTGAGTCCGCCTGCAACGCTGCCCAGCGTTTCGGCCAGCACGCACGAGGCGCCCCCGTGCAGCAATCCGTAGGGCTGGTGGGTGCGGCCGTCCACAGGCATCCGACCCGACAGGAAGTCCGGACCGAGTTCAGTGAATTCGATGCCGAGATGCATCGAAAGCCCGGGCCGCGACGCCATCCGCTCCTTGAGTTCGTCGAGGGTCGTGGATTGAAACCAGATCATGATTGCGCGCTCCCGCTCACCGAGGCGGGAAGTATGCCAGCGGGCGGCGGGTGGTGCCCAAAACGAGTGGCACGCGGGCAGCAGGACGCGGGTATAGTGGATCCGCATTCGTTGAATTGCTCGCCTGCTGCCGGCCCGGAAGCATCGCGATCCAGAAGCGCAGCGGCCGAGCAGTTGCTGCCGCCGCGCCGCCTTGGGCGGTGCCCTTAAGGCTCCCACTCCCCGGACACAGGTATTTCATGGCCAAGCCCAACTACAAGCACCAGAAGAAGCAGCGCGAGCAACAGACACGGCTCAAGAAGGAAGAGAAGCTGCGCAAGCGCAGCGAGAAGCCCGACCAGAAGGACGATGCTGCCGGCACTCCCGCAGCTCCCGTCACGACAGCCTGACGGGATTCGTCTCCCGCTCGGCACGGCGCTGGCATCGGACCTGGCCGCGCATGAGTCGAGGCGCCATGTCACTGGTGCGCACGCTCCAGATTCACTCGAAACTTCCCGGACCCGTCGCGGACGACTTCATAGACTCGTTGCGTCTCGGCATCGAGCCGCGTTGCCACCTGTTTGCCAGGCCAATGAAAGACGAGCGTTGTCGGGCGACACTGCAGGTGCCTGACTGTCGTGCGCACAGGTAACGACTGAGCCTCGCCATCGAACTCATAGTTGAGTGGCACGTCGGCTTTGTTCCTGACGTCAATCTCCACGCTCTGCGATCGCGGGCGGCCGAAGAGCTGGACTCCGTAGTACTTCCCGCTGCTCGCGCTACGCGCAATCGCCACCCCGAGTTCAGTCACTGCGGGGGCCAGCATGTTGGCGCGATGTCCCGGCGAGTCCATCCAGCCGTCAAGGAATGTCTGGACCAACTCATCGGTACTGAAGCCCGTCGAGAGCGACTGGTATGCGATGTTCTCCGCAACGATGCAGGCGTCGTAGCCTGCCTTCCCTGCGCGAGCCGACGGGTTGCTGCCATCGGCTTCGTGGCCATATCGGTCGGTCTGCGCCATGAAGTCGGCAAACGCACCGGCTGCGGCCGTCAGCGCAGGATCGCGGGAGAGCGTCGCGCGACCTCCAGCGTTCCGGAGTGAATTCGTCCCCAGGAACATTCGCTCGACCGCCTCTCGCACATCCGCAGAGCGCTTCTCGCCCTTGACGAGAACGGCGACCGGCGGGGTACGTCGCGGGGCCACGCGCTCGGCGGCGGGTGCAGCAACACCGATTGCCAGCAACGCAAACAGCACCGGGATTCGCATCACTGGCCTTGCGACCTCCCCTGGCGAGCACCGAAGTTGAGCAACAACAATGCAATCAGCGTCAGCAGGCCTGCCGCGCTTAGGTAGTACCCGACACTCGCGAGACCGTACCGGCCCGCCAGCCAGCTCGCGATGTACGGCGCGAGCGACCCACCGGTGATGCCGGCGAGATTGAACGTCAGCGACGCGCCGGTGTATCGCACGGCCGTTGGAAACAGCTCTGACAGCGCCGTTCCAAGTGGCCCGTAAGTGAGCCCCATGAGCGCGAGCCCGAGCGACAGGAACACGAGCACACTGGCCTGGCTGCCGGAGCCGAACAGCGGTTCGAACAGCATCCCGAACGCGATGATGCCGACGGTCGCCGCCACCAGCATGGGTTTGCGACCGATGCGGTCGGCCATCATTGCCGAGAACGGAATCGTCAGCGCAAAAAACAGTACGCCGATCATCTGCAGCACCAGAAAGCTGGGCCTCGAGTAACCGAGTGCCGTCGTGCCCCAGCTCAACGAAAACACCGTCATCAGGTAGAACACCACGAACGTCGCCGTGGCCGCGAACGTGCCGAGCACCAGCGTGCCCGGATAGTCGCGCAGCACCGCCATCATGGGCAGTCGAACCCGCTCGTTGTTGTCCACGGCCTTCTGGAACGCAGGGGTTTCCTCGAGTCGCAGCCGCACATAGAGACCAAAGAACACGAGCAGTGCGCTGGCGAGGAATGGCACACGCCATCCCCACGCGAAGAACTCCGCATCGCTCAAGGATTCGCTCAAGGCCAGGAAGATGCCGGTGGAGCACAGGAAGCCGATGGGCGCCCCGAGCTGCGGAAACATGCCGTACCACGCGCCCTTGCCGGGCGGCGCGTTCTCCGTCGCCAGCAGCACTGCCCCGCCCCACTCCCCGCCGAGGCCGAGGCCCTGCCCGAAACGGCACAGGGCCAGCAACAGCGGTGCGGCAACACCGATGGTCGCATAGGTGGGCAGCAAGCCGATCAGCACCGTCGAGATCCCCATCGTCAGCAGCGCGGCGACCAGCGTGGCCTTGCGACCGACCCGATCGCCGAAATGTCCGAATACAGCCGACCCCACCGGACGCGCGAAGAACGCGAGCGCAAACGTGGCCAATGACTGCAGCGTGGCGGAGGTCGGATCGGCGGAGGGAAAGAAGAGCTTGGGGAAGACGAGCACGGCAGCCGTGGCATAGATGTAGAAATCGAAGAACTCGATCGTCGTGCCGATCAGGCTGGCAAAGAGGATGTGCGCAGTCGAGTTGCCGCTTCTCCGTGCCTTCGCTGGCTGTTGCATTCTTGTATCCTCGAAGCTGCCATCAAGAGCTGCGTGATTCTGGCACAGGCGGCGCTGGGCGTGCGTAACGACGTTGGTGTCAGACGTCCTTTCGCCTGAGGTCCGCAAAGACCTGCTTCATCCGGTTCACGCGGGCGAGGTATTCGCGAGGGTCATGGTCGCCGCAGCGCTGTTTGGGCGCAAACCGCAGCCCCCGGCGGGCATAGACCGCTCCCGCCCCCGCGCCACACAGATGAATCACCGCTGCGAGATCCTGACGCTGCTGGGGCGACGCCGACCGAATGCCGGCCCTCGCGAGGGCGCTCGACACGCTGCGATCGAGATGAGCGGACGTGAGCTCCACCGCGTGGCTCGGAACGACCCGGAAATAGGCCCAGTTGAACCAGCACGACTTCGTGTCGTTCCACGGACCGTCCTCGACGACCACGTGGTTATGCACGCAGTAGCGCCGCGACTCGGCGAAGGTCCCGTCCGTAATCTGGTACATGCCGACGGCACTCGATGCCGGGCGGTACATGTCGAAGGGCTTGTCAGTCACCTTGAGCCGCCAGTACGTCCTGACGATCGGGTTGCCGGACCCTTCGGTCTGCGCGAGGGCCGCCAGAAACTCGGGAGAGATCGACGCGGTCGAGTGCCGCTTGAAGATCGGGGCATATTCATCCCACGTCTCGGCCGGACTCTTGTAGAGGGTGCCGCTGACCGGGAAGAACAGTTCCGTAGGTTTGCGGATGACCTGGTAGGCGACATTCACCGTAAGCGCGAGGACACAGACGAAGGCGATGCCGACGAGCATCTGCATGCGCGCAGGCAGGCGGCGCAGTCGGCGCCACCACCGCTTGGTCGTTTGCGCGCGCGGCCAGAAGGCCAGCAGCTTCAGCTTGCGCCGACGCGAACCATGGGACTTTCGGGAACGGGCGGCGCGGGAGCGCGACATCAAGCTGACTCGACTGTGACAGGCGAAGGGGCGGCGCGAATTGTACCGGCCTTCGCATGCAAGCACAGGGACGGTCGCTAGGCGTGCAGCGCGGCCTGCTCGATCTCTAGCACTAGCGGATGGATCCGCTGGCGGCGTGGCCTGATGATGAAGAGCGACTGCGTAGCTTCGCTCGCGCGCCCGAGCAGCACGAGACCGTACTGCCTGAGCACATCGCTTTCCATGCTTGTGGCCGCCGCAATGACTCCTAGTGCCCGCTGCGCAAAGCACTTGAGCAGAGCACTATCGTCAAACCTGCCGACGACCGTGACATGGAGCTGCCTCCGTGCGAGCCAGGTGTCAACTACCTGGCTGCCGTAGGTAGACCGCGTTGCTCCGGCCAGGAACGGCACCCCTTCGATCAGGCGGGCCTGCTCACGCTGACAGCACCCAGACGACCCAGTCGAGTACGGGCGCCTCGACTCCACCCACCTCAGTGCCACCTCCGCGGCTTCCGAACGTACGAACGGCAAGCTCGAGCAGTGTCCCTCCAGGTGCCGGCACCTTGGCGACAAGGGTCACCTCCGTGCGCAGGCGATCACCTTCGAGGACCGGTGCAAGGTGATCGCAGCGCTCCCACGCGATCATCGTCAGCAGGTTCGGCAACGCCCTCGTCACCTGTGAGAATGCGATCGCGAGGACGTGGCCTCCGTAGACCAGTCGCTCGCCCAGATAGGAACTGCGGGCATCGGTGTGCGTCATCGCGATGTTCAGCGTGACGCGGGCAAACTCGGGTGCGGCCGTGACGGTGTCCCAGGAGTCGATCCGGTACACCTGTCCCGCCTCGAGGTTCTCGGCCTTCATCCCGGACCACGACGCCTCGCTGCCGTCCGGCGGCCACTCGGGAACCGCGGCGACCAAGGCGTCGGTCAGCGGCGCAGTGCCGATACTGTCGAGATCGTCGTTGTGTCCAGTGTCGGCAGTGGAATCGCGACACGGCAGCATCGGGCAGCGCCAGAACTTAAGCACCGTGTCACCCTGCTGGTTGCGGGTTTCCACTTCGAGCACGGCCATCCCGGTGGCAGCCCGGTCCGGCCGCCGCTGGTTCTGGCGCAAGGCCGCGATCTTCGTCCGCGTATAGAGCGTATCGCCGAGATGGGCCTGCCGATGCAGGATCAGGCCGCGATAGAAGAGGTTGCCCTTCACGCGTTGCGATACCCACGTGGACTGCCCGATGGCGAGGTTGATGGGCAGCATCGGATGCAACAGCGGTTCGTGCCTGCCTGTCACCCGGCGACTGGCGCTGTGATCGAGCGGCAACCGCAGGCGATCGCCGCAGAGCGCCTGATACAACACGGCATGCCCGGCAGTCAGGGTCACCGCCGGTGCGTCGTACTCCTGGCCGCGCGACAGGTCCTCGAACCAGGGTCCCGAGACGTCGATGGGTGCCTTTGTCATGTCGCTACTTCACCCCTGCCACGATTCCCTGGTCATGCAGGCGGCCGATTTCACTGCCGCCGAGTCCCAGCATCGTCTCGAGAATCTCGTCCGTGTGCTCACCGAGTCGCGGAGCCGGCCGCGGATCCTCGTGGGTCGCGTTCGAGAAATAGAGCGGCGACCCTGGCATGCGATAGGCGCCGATGCCGGGCTGGGTCACCCGCTTGAATAGTGGATTGTCGACAGACGCCTCAGGGTCGTCGCGCAGCAGTTCCGTGACGGTCTGGTACGGACCAAAACATACGTCGTGTGCCTTGAACACGCGGCAGACTTCAGAGGAGTCGCGCTCTGCAATCCAGCCCGCCAGAACGGCATTCAGTTGCTCGCGGGCGAGGAAGCGATTGCCTTCCTCGTCGAGATCGAGGCCGAGCGACCGTCCGACTGCATCAAATGCTGCAGCGAGTCCGGTAGCCGTGCGGAGTCCGGCCCACTGGCGGCGCGTCAGTCCGATGACCATCACGCGCCGGCCATCGCGAGTCGCGAAATCGCGGCCGAACGCACCGTACACGTCATTGCCGTAACGGGGCCGTTCCTGGCCATGCAGTTCCGCGTCGGCGAGGAACCCGAGCGTGCCCAGCGTCGCCAGCGCCACATCCAGCAGGCTGAGCTGCACGTACTCGCCCTTGTGCGTGATCCGCCGCTGCCGGTCGGCAGCCAGCAAGCCCACCGCCGCCATTTGCCCCGTCACGAGATCCCAAGCCGGGAGCACGTGATTGACGGGTTCGTCTTCGCCCGGCATGCCGGTGAGCGACGGAAAGCCGACCCGTGAATTCACGGTGTAGTCGACCTGGGATCCGCCATGACGATCGCCGGTGATCGCGAGATAGATGAGATCCGGCCGCCTGAGCTTCAGCGTCTTGTAGCCAAGCCAGCCGCGCGCGGGGAAATTCGTCAGGAACAATCCGGCGTTCTCGCCGGGCGCCGTAATCAAGGCCGACGCCAGCTCCTGGCCCTCCGCACGCGTGATGTCCACCGCGAAGGACTTCTTGCCCTTGTTGAGCCCGGCCCAGTAGAGGCTCGCGCCGTTGCCGGTCACCGGCCAGCGCTTGGCATCGAGCCCGCCACCTGGGGGATCGAAGCGGATCACCTCGGCACCGAGTTGCGCCAGCGTCATGCCGCCCGACGGAGCCGCGACGAATGCGCAGCCCTCAACGACCCTCATGCCTGCCAGAATTCCCGTCACGCTGCCCTCGCTCGCCTTGATCCTGTGTCGCCTGCCATTGACTCAACTCGCCCTTTACGCGGTGCGTCGATCATACTAAACAGATGGCCATGTTGACCCCACAGTCTTTCCTGTTCGTTCCCGGCAATCGCGCGGAGCGATTGCCGAAGGCCGCAGCCAGCGGCGCCGATTGCATCATCGCCGACCTCGAAGATGGGGTTCAGCCAGCAGATCGCCCCGCAGCGCGCCTCGCGGTCGCGCAATGGCTGCACGGCGGCGGGCGGGCACTGGTGCGAATCAACGCACACGGCACGCCGGAGTTTGCAGAAGACCTGGCGATGGTCGTCGCGTCGCAGGCCCTCGGCATCATGCTGCCGAAAGCCGATGGTGCGAGCCTCGCGGTGGTTCAAGCGGCGTTGGGTGGCACCCGGTCCCTGGTGGCGCTGGTCGAAAGCGTTGCCGGTGTCATCGCACTGCGTGACCTCGCCGCGACACCCGGCCTGTCGCGAATCGCCTTCGGGTCGATCGACTTCTGTCTGGACGCCGGCATTCCCGGCACGGAGCACGAGCTCGATTTCGTACGGAGCCGCCTCGTCATCGAATCGCGCTTTGCGGGACTGCCGCCGCCCATCGACGGCGTCACGCCCGTGATCGATCAGCCGGAAGTGGTCATTCGCGATGCGGAGCGGGCGCGTCGGTTCGGATTCGGAGGCAAGCTCTGCATCCATCCGACGCAGGTTGCCCTGGTCAATACTGCTTTTGCACCCACGGCAGCCGAAGTGAGCTGGGCAGAAAAAGTAGTTGCTGCAGCCAGCGAGCGCGCTGCCGGCGCGCTTCTGCTTGAAGGACAGATGATCGATCGTCCAGTCGTCGCACGGGCCCGTGCGGTCCTCGACATGCGCGACGCGCGTCGCTCCGCTCAGCGCGACTGAAGCGCTCGCTGCAGCAGCTCGCGGGCGACTACCTTGATCGCCAGCGTTTCTTCGGATCCCTCGAAGATCGACAGCACCCGCGCATCGACGAAGTAGCGACTCACCGCCGATTCCTCGGCGTAGCCCATGCCGCCGTGCATCTGCATCGCGTCGCGCGTCAGCCACTCTGCCGTGCGGCACGCGAGCAGCTTCACGAGGCTCGCTTCCATCTGCCCCCGACCGTCGTCGAGTTCACCAGCGACGCGGTAGGTCAACTGCCGGCAAGCGGCCAGCCACGCAGCCATGCGTGCGATCTTTGCCTGCGTCAGCGGCAGCGCGGCCAGCGGCGCTCCGAATACCCAACGGTCCCTTGCATACTGCGCAGCGCTCGTCAGCGCAGCCTGCATGACGCCGCACGCTCGGGCTGCAGTCTGGATTCGGCCGCCGGTGAGACCCGCCATCGCTGCATAAAACCCCTGGCCCTGTCCCTCCGGACCGCCGAGCAGGTTTGCATCCGGCACGAAGAACCCGCGGAACGACAGATCGAAAGAGTGCATGCCGCGATAGCCGATGGTGGGAATGGCCCGGCCGCTCAGCTTGCCTCCCCCTGGCTGCTCAACCTCGAATGCGTGGCCGTCGCTCGCCGGCTTTTCGACGAGGAATACACTGAGTCCGCGATACCCGAGCGACTTGTCCGCCTCCGTCCGGGCCACCAGGAACAGGATGCCCGCCTTGCCGGCAAACGTACACCACGTCTTCGCGCCGTCAATCAGCCAGCCACCATTCGTGCGGGTCGCTCGGCATTGCAATGCCGCCACATCGGAGCCGAAGTCCGGCTCGGTGATCGCAATGGCACAGAGTGGTTCGCCTGCTGCGAGCTTTGGTAACCACTCTGCCTGCTGCAGCGGCGTCCCGGCTTTCAGCAACGCGCGGGTCATGATTTCGGGCCGGGTGATGAGACTGCCTGCCGCGCCCAGCGAAGCCCGCGACAGGGTCTCGGTAATGACGACCATCATCAGATGGTCGTCGCGGTCATCCGGTGCGGACCCCCCGAAGCGTTGCGGCACTGAGAGACCGAAACACCCGATTTCGCGCAATGGCTGCAGCAGGGTTTCCGGTATGTCGGTGTCCGCTCTATGGATGTGCTCGGCGACAGGCGCCACCTGCTCCCTTGCAAAGCGAGCGAACGTTTCCTGTGCCAGCCTGCGGTCCTCATCGAGGGGCGCCGGCGCGACCTCATCGGATCCCGTCAGAATGCGATTGCCAACGGAGCAGCGAAACCCAGGCTCGCTGCCGGCCTCGATGCAGTTCCGTACGGCCTTGTTCGCAAACGCAGCGTCGGTGACGTCTCTTTCCAGTCCGAACTCCGTCCGCAACGGACCCAGCCGTGTGTGGACGGATTGCAAGGCGTCGGCAGCCACGACAGCGGCAAGTGCCTCGCATACGGTATCAGCCGGATTGAGGCGACTATAGGCCGCGAGGGTCTCCGCCGCGAGCAGTTCGGCGCTTGCGAAGGCCAGTTCGTAGGCAGCCACTTGCCGCTCATCGAGCCGCTCGGCGTCGATGCGACCTTCCCGCTCACAGTGCTTCGCAAGCCAAGCCGTTGCCAGGTCCACGAGGGCACGGGTGGACGTCAGCGCCTCATCGATCGCATTCACCGAGTCGTCTACCGGGATCACCACTTCATTTACTGCCATGCCGAAATGACCTGCGTCGCTGTCTCCGTTGCCGGCTGAAAGCGTAGCACTCGACCCTCACGCCCGGCAGGTCATTGCAGGCTGCACTGCAGCAGAGTTCGGCGTATCTGCTTAAGGAAGGCGGAACCCAGCCCGGCTGGTCGCAAGGCAGCGGTGATCCGTTGTTCCGGGGAGCCCGCGCCCTCCAAGCATCGGGGCATGGATTCCTTCATAATGCGCGCGGTTTGCTGCTCCGGCTTGCACTGCCAGCCAGCGAAAGCGGCGTCGCACAGGCAGGCACATAGCGAACTTCGAGCCCAGTATCCGCGGGAATAAGATGAAGACTGATCCGAGTTCCGCCCTGCCACTGCCCTCCGCGTTCATGACGCAGGCAGAGACGTTCGGCTGGACGCGCTCGCTGATGGCAGTGGTCGCATTGTCGGTGGCGTTGATGTTGCCGGCGCTGTGGAACGGCTATCCCGTGCTGTACTTCGACACCATCGATTACGTGTCGATGGGCTTCACCTGGAAGCTGCCGGTCTATCGCACTGCCGGGTATGGGTTTCTGGCTCTCGCAGGGTGGGCCGCCCACTCGATCTGGGCCACATTGATCCTGCAGGCGGTCATTGCGGCATATGTGTTGTTCGAATCCTGGCGCTTGCTCACGCCGGAGCTGCGTGGCTGGCGGCTCGTCGCATTGCTCGCCTTCGCGTTTACGCTGACCAGCCTTCCATGGGTCGCCAGCACGATCATGCCGGACATCTTCACGGCGCCTGCGGTGCTGCTCTGCCTGATACTGGCCCTGCGTGACGATGCCCTGACCCCTGCGCGCAGGTGGGTCTTCATCGTGCTGTTGGGCATCGCTTGCATGACCCATCCGACGCACGTGACCATGGTGGCCGGTCTGTTGATCTGCATCTGGGTGATGGCATGGCTGACCCGCCGGGGCTGGCCGTTCACCCCCATGAAAGCAGGTGGCGTTGCAGCAGGCATGGTGCTCGGCGTTGTCCTGTCACTCGCCACCAACTGGATGGTGACGGGACGAGTTTTCCTCGCGCCGCGTACAACACCGTTGCTGACCTTCGCGGTGCTCTTCGAGCAGGGGCTGGGCGAGCGGTATCTGGCCGAGACCTGCGACAAGCCTGGCGAGTACCAGTCGGTATTCTGTCCCTATCGCAACGACCTGCCGAACAACGCGAACGAGTTCCTGTGGCACAACGGCAGCCTGTGGAAGGCTGGCGGATGGGACAAGGTGCCGCCGAAATCGGCAGAAGACCTCAAGATCATCATCAGGCGCTATCCGCTTGAATTCATCACCGGGGCGCTGAAGTTGGCGGCTGAGCAGCTCGTCGTCATCCGGACCGGCGAAGGCTTTCGTACGATGGGCGGCTTCATCGACAAGGAGATTCACCGGTTCTATCCACGCGATGAAGCGGCTTTCAACAGGGCACGCCAGCAGAACTATCCCGAAGTCTCGAATTCGCCGATCCCGGTGATCAACTGGTTGCATGTGCCCGTGATGCTGGCCTGCCTGGTCTTGCTGATCGGTGTGGTTGCCATGGCGCTCTGGAAGCGGGAACGGATTGCCGCGACCCTTGCCACGCTGGTAATGCTCGCTTACCTGGGCAACGCTTTCATCTGCGGCGCAGTCTCGAATCCCGCCGACCGGTATGGCAGCCGATTGGCATGGCTGGCCGCCATCACTGCTGTGCTGATGCTGGCCAGACTGCTCAAGCGGGACGCAGACGGAACGTCATCCGCTGCTGGTTGAAGCCGACGTTCGCAGGCAGGCGCAGGGCGCTCAATCCGTGTTTTCGAGCGAGCGCGTCGATCGCTTTTTCGCTGTAAGTCGAGAAGCCGGCCTGATTGCGGATCTGCCGGTAACGCGAGAACCACGTCCGCGCCAACCCTGAGCAGGCTGCCAGAAAGAACCCATGGCGGGCCCCGGTCGCGAGGAGCGACACGACGTCCGGCAGCATACCGGCGTCGGGCGGGATGATGTCAGCGAGGTAAATCACTCCGTCCTTCCGCAGCCGTGCGCGGAAATCATCGAGGACCGCCTCGAATTCGCCCTGGCTCAGGTACTGTGCCACCGAGTTCATGATGATGACGTCGACACTGCCGTCATGCAGCAACCGCCACGCCTGGTCGTCAAGAACACGGATTCCGGCAGCGCCCGCGAAGCGCGCCGCAATCCTCCTCTGCACGGCACCCACGGCATCAAAAAGCAGCAGGCCCCCGCAGGACTTTGCAAGCACGGGGGCTCCGTAGGCATCCCCACATCCCCAATCGACCACCGTCGGCTTGGACCCGTCCTTGAGCAGGCCCGCCAAATCGGCGGCGATGCGGTCGTAGTGGACCGCGGCATGTCGCGCATTGACATAAATGGGGTGGTCGGCGGACCAGAAGTCCGCCCAGACATCCCCGCTCGTTACGCCGCCCTGCAACTTGTCTCCCATGGTGTGACGCTAGCAGATGTCGGGGAGCGGAAGCACGCCGAACCACGGAGTGGCTGGAACGCAAGGGTTCCGATTCAGGCCCACCCATACGGTACGAGGCGCTCGAACATGCCAGAATGGGCGGCAGCCACGCGGGCTGAAGCATCAAGGGAACTGCTTGGCTCAGGGACCTTGGCGAAGGGAATTGTTTCCGCGGCTGCCAGCCTTACACTGTGGTGCCCCGAATTTGGTCGCGGGCGCGATTTTGTTGACGAATCATTGACGAGGGCGGCGAGGTTTGGACATGGCGACCCAGATTGCATTTCGCACACCCGGCTCGCCGCGGCGGCCTGTCAGTGGTCCTGCGCAGGGAGTGCGTGCGGTTCGACCACTCCGACCGCGAGTCAGCGTCGTCATTCCCGCACGCAACGAAGCGGAATGCATTGGCACGACAGTCGGCGGCGTGGCCAATGCACTCGCCAGCCTGGACCTGGAATGGGAAGTCATCGTGATCGACGATGGCAGTACCGACGGCACGGGCGACGCGGTTGCCCTGCTCGACCCGGCCTGCCACGCAAGCGTGTTGCGCCTGTCACGTAACTTCGGCAAGGAAGCCGCCCTGACGGCCGGCCTGGATCATGCGAACGGCGACGTCGTCCTGTGCATGGACGCCGACGGACAACATCCCGTTGCGCTGCTTCCTCAAATGCTCGAGCGTTGGCGCGAAGGCTACGAAATGATTTATGCGGTGCGCACGGACCGGGCCATGGAATCGCCGTTCAAGCGCATCGGCACGCACCTTTTCTACAAGCTGCTGCGCAGTGCAGGTGAAATCGACATTCCACCGGATGCGGGCGATTTCCGCTGGATGGACCGCACCGTGGTCGAAGCGCTGCGCCAGTTGCCCGAGCACAACCGCTTCATGAAGGGCCTCTACTCATGGGTGGGCTTCCGCAGCATCGGCATTCCATTCATCCCCCTCGCGCGCACTCACGGACACAGCCAGTTCTCGCGCCTGAAGCTCGCGGGCCTGGCGTGGAAGGGCATCACCAGCTTCTCCGTGTTGCCATTGCGTGCGGCCAGCATCGTCGGTGCAGCGCTCGCTACGCTGGCCTTCGCCTACGGCAGCTATGAACTGGCTCACCACATCCTGCACGGGACTGACGTACCAGGCTGGCCCACAGTGGTCGTGGGCATGATGTTTTTCTCCGGAGTGCAGCTGCTGTTCATCGGCATCCTCGGCGAGTATCTCGCCCGAGTCTACGACGAAGTCAAGGGGCGACCCACCTACGTGGTCGCTGAGTGGCGGCATGCTACCCAGGACGACAGCAGGATCCAGGCACAAGGCATCCCGAGAGAGCATGCGCAAGGCTGACCACTCTATCGGGTGGTTTCTCGCGATCGGCGGCGCAGCGGGACTGGTCCACTACGTCATGACGCTTGGCCTCAACGCCTTTGCGTCGCTGCGCCCCGGCCCTGCCAATCTCATCGGCTTCCTCTGCGCCTTTCCCGTCAGCTATTTCGGGCACCGTGCATTGAGCTTCTCTGCCACCGAGGTACCGCACCAGCGCGCATTGCCGCGGCTCTTTGCCGTTTCCGGCATGGCATTCGTCGGCAACCAGGCACTGCTGCTGACCTTGCTCAGGGTAACGTCCTTGCCCCTCTACATCGCACTCGCCATTGTGCTCCTCGTGGTCTCCGTCTCCACGTTCCTTCTGAGCCGCGGCTGGGTGTTTGCTCGACATGCCCCTTCAAGACATGACTCCGCTGATCCTGAGCGCTGACGATTTCGGCCTGGATGAAGGCATCGATGCCGCAGTGCTTGACCTGGCCCTGCGCGGCCGCCTGACCGCAACATCCTGCCTGACGTTGAGTCCCCGGTGGAACGATGCAGCGCGCAGCCTCACACCCAGCGTCCGGGAACGGATCGATGTCGGGCTGCACCTCGACTTCACGGAATTCGGTGCTGCGATGCCCTGGCCCACGCTGGTCATGACCAGTTATGTGCGGCAGTTGCGAGCTGGCGACGTCTCGCGGCGGATCGCACTCCAGCTCGATGCCTTCGAAACGGCAACCGGCACGCCACCCGACTATGTAGACGGCCATCGCCACATTCACCAGCTTCCCCAGATCCGGTCTGCCCTCCTGCGTGAAATGGAACGACGTTACGGGGATTCACGACCTTGGATCCGCCTCAGCCGCCCGGCATCGGGGAGCGGCTTCAAGGGTGCCGTGATCGACCTGCTCGGCGGTGTCGGACTGGCACGGGAAGCAGAGCGCGCCGGCTTTCAATGCACCAAGCGGCTGCTCGGTGTGTACGGTTTCGATCTCGCGGCCGATGACTACGCACTCGACGTCAAGGTGTGGCTTGCCCAAGCGCGCAGGTTCGACGCGCTGATGGTGCACGTGGCACAACACGCGCCGCCCGCCGACCCCATCGGCACGGCGCGCGTGGCGGAATACACCGCGCTGAGCGGTGACGGCTTTGCGACGGCACTTGCCGAAGCGGGCGTACGGCTGGCGCGTGGCCGAGAAGTCTTCGCGACCTGAACCGTCCGGCGTTATGGCGCCGCCGCCATCTCGTCGTAGTACAGCCCGATGCTCGTCATGAAGGCGGTCGTGCTCACCGAATTCTCCCAGCCGAGATCAGACAGCTTGAGCTGGATGCGCGCCTGGTCCAGCGTCAGGATCTGGTCGCGGGGAAAGCGCTTCTTCACCAGCGTCCGCATGCGGTTGTTCATCTCCTGGAATCGCGCCCGATAGGCCTGGACATCGGCCTTCGTCATCACATGCCCGTGGCCCGGAATCGCCGTGTCGAAGTCGAGCTCGAGCAGCTTGTCGATCGTCTTGATGAATTCGATCGCGCTGCCGCCGCCTGCGTAGTCGATGACCGGCATGCCATCGATGACGAGGTCCCCCATGTGCACTGTCTTCAGGTCGGGAAAGTACACGACCGTGTCGCCGTTCGTATGACCGTTGCCGAAATGGATCAGCTTCACCTCGACTCCTCCGAGGTACACCGCACTCTCGTCTGCGAAGACGATATTGGGCTCGCCGGGCTGCTTGATCCTGAGGAAGTTCTCGCGGATGTTGCGATGGCCGATGATGTCGACACCGAGGGCCCGGAGGTTCGCGTTGCCGCTCACGTGATCGGCATGATGGTGGGTATTGAGCAGGTAGCGGACCGGCAGCGACGATACGCCGCGTACGTGGGACAAGACCTCGAGGATGTTCTCGGGATACTTGTCGTCGATCAGGATGAGGCCTTCCGGCGTGACGCGGATCGCCACGTCGCCGGGCTCGTGGATCAAGCCATCGTCAGGGCCGTTGGGCCTGCAGCCGCGTGTGGCGCACGGGACAAAAGGTCCACGCACCACGAAAAGCCCTTCCTTCACCTTGTCGACCCGCATCTGGCCTGACTGCAGGACCTCTACCTGCTGGCGCAACGGCGCCACGGGCTGGGCAGACTGGCTGGCTGCCGGGAGCAGCCACAGGCACGTCATCAGGGTCCCCAAGGTGCACAAACGTTGCTGCATGAACCACTCCCTTCCGCTTCTGCCGAACCATCGATCTCTGCACTGTATGCCAGCGGCTGGGAATAAACGAGCTCAAGCTACCATCAGTCCATTCCCCAAAGCGCACCAGAAAGCCTCGGGTGGCCTTGGATTGGCTTAGACTCCTTGCCCAAGCTCTTGGCGATCGACGACGGGCGGCAATGCAATGGATGAAAGACAGAAGCAACAGGGTTTGACCCTGACCGGCTCTGGTAACCAAGCACCCTCGGACGGGCATCGGCGTGCCCGATTCCTGCGAGCAGCAATGTTGATGCTTGTCGCGGGCTTGATGATCGCCGGCTGCGGTGTCACTCCCTCCAGTCCGCGTGTGCCGAAAGGGGTTGACCTGTCAGGGCAGTGGCGGCTGAACCGAACCCAAAGCGACAATCTCGACAGCTTGCTGGCCGCGGTGAAAGACGAGCTTGATCCACCGCTGCGCCGCCGGATGTCCGAGTCGGGCAGCGATGACCGGGGGCGCATCCGTAGCCGGCGGGACGAGTTTGTCGGCCCTCCCCGCACGAAGGAGCTGATCGCGCTGTTATCGCAGCCGGACGACATCACGGTAACGCAATCGGCGCGGGAACTGACTACGAAGAGCGTGGATGGCACCCGGCAGTACGTCTTCGGAGAAGCCTCCGTCGTCTCGATCACGGACGGACTGGGTGACCAGAACGTGGGCTGGGCCAACGGCCAGTTCGTGGTCTCGATCAGGGCGACGGATGGCAGGCGCATCGAACACCAGTTCGGATTCGCGCCGGACCGCAAACACTTGCAGATCAGCACCAGTGTGTCAGGAGGGGGACTGCCCTCTGTCAGGATGAGGCGGGTCTACGATCGAGTGACGGCTGGCTGAGAAGGTCACGGGCAAAAAAAATCCCGCCTCCCCTCTCGAGGGGGCGGGATACGATTTCCAGCCTGTCAGACCGCGAACGTGCCGGTACTGTCGCCGATGCTCGGAGCTTCGATCTCCGCCTTGTGAAGCAGGGTGAGCAGCAGGTTGCCCATGGGTGTGCGGGGGGCCGCCTGGATATGCTGGCCACCCTGATGACGACCGAGGGCGCCGCCCACGAGCAGGTTCGAGATGGGGTCATGGCTGTGAACGTTGCCTTCGCCCATGCCGCTCCCGTACAGGATCATGGTGTGGTCGAGCAGGCTGCCGTTGCCATCCTGGGTCTTGGCCAGACGATCCAGGAACCCGGCGAACAGGCTCACATGATACGTATTGATCTTCGCGTGCTGCGCCATCTTCTCCGGCTTGTTGCCGTGGTGCGAAGTGGCATGGTGCTGGTCAGGCACACCGATCTGCGGATAGGTGCGGTTGTTCAGCTCGCGAGACATCATGAACGTGCTGACTCGCGTCATGTCGGTCTGGAAGGCCAACAGCTGCAATTCGAACATCAGGTTGACGTGATCTTCATACAGCTGCGGGATCTCGACAGGCGCATCCGGAATGTCGAGGCGCTCATCGGACGTGCGCTTCTCGAGGTTCACGATGCGGCGTTCCACTTCACGAACGTTCTCGAGGTAGCTGCTGACTCGGGCACGATCTGCGCCGCCCAGTGACTGCTGCAACCTCGCAGCCGAGCGATTCACGGAGTCGAGCAAGCTGCGGTCGGCCTTCGCGCGCGCGGCACGCTGCTCGGCAGAGCTGCCATCACCGAACATGCGTTCGAACACGGCACGGGGATTGATTTCCATCGGCAGGGGCTGGGTCGGCGTCCGCCAGGAAATCGTGTTCAGGTAACCGCAGCTGCTGGTACCGTCGCACACACCCACCATGTTGGACGTGTCCTCGATGCCGAGCTCGAGGGACGGGAAAGGCGTGTCCTGGCCGATCCTGGCGGCGATCATCTGGTCGATGGTCACGCCGGACTGCACGTCGGCGCCCTTGGTGTCCTTGGCAACAGCCGAACTCAGCCAGGTTGCACTGGCGCTGGCGTGGCCAGAGCCGGCCGTATTGTTGGGGTTGAGCGCGAGGTTGCTGAAGACCGTCATACGATCCCGATGCGCCGCAAGCGGCGACAGAATCGATGTCATCTCGTAGCCTTTGCCGGTCGCCTTCGGGACCCACTCGCTCAGGATCACGCCATGCGGCGTGTACACGAACGCGGCGCGCATCTGCCCCTTTGCTGCCGTGAGCGATTCAGCCACCGCGGCGGGAACCATTGCGTCGAGCAGGGGTAGGGCGATGCCCACTCCAGCTGCGCCACGGAGGAACGTCCGTCGGTCCAGATGCTTTTTAGTGATAAACATTTCTTCGGATCCTCTCTCGCCTGCCGGGCCAATCGATTTCGAATCTGTCAGCTCTGTATCGAATACTTGCCGGCCAACTTAACGGCCGTTGTTTGCGTCAGGCTCAATGGACGTCGTCAGAACGCCGTCCGCCCGGGTTGCAACAGTACGCATCATAAACGCATCGCTGGTCACAATGCCCATCACAATTGAGGAAAACCGGTTTTGCTGCGCCGCGGCGTTGTGCAGGATGGTTCTGACGGCCGGCATGTCGTAATAGTCGACCTCCCGACCGAGCGCAAAACTCATCATCTTTTCAGCCAATGCCCGGACGAACATGTCCTGCTTGCTCAGCAGGAAACTGCGCAGCCCGGACACGCCTCCCACCTCGCTGCCATCAAATGCCACATCGGTCGCATCGATCTTGAGTCCCTTGTCCTTGTCGCGCCACCGGCCGACGGCGTCGTAGTTCTCAAGGGAGAAGCCGATCGGGTCCATCACCTTGTGGCAGGCAGAACAAACTGGATCGGCACGATGTGCAGACAGCTGTTCGCGCAGGGTCTTGGGCTCACCACCGGCACTCGCCTCGAGTGCCGGTACGTTCGGCGGCGGGGCGGGCGGAGGGCTGGCCAGCAGGTTCGTCAGCACCCACTTGCCGCGCTGGACCGCCGACGTCCTGGTTGCCACCGACGTCAGTGTCAGGAAGCTGCCCTGACCCAGCAGGCCACGACGCGCCTCGTCGGTGATCTGGACTCGGCGGAAGCGGTTTCCGTAGACGCCCGGAATGCCGTAGTGACGCGCCAGCCGCTCGTTCACGAACGTGTAGTCGGCATTCAGCAGGTCGACGACATTGCGATCCTCCTTGATGACACTCTCCACGAGCATCTCCGTCTCCTGGATGAAGCCTTCGCGCAGGTTGTTGTCGAAGTCGGGGAACAGCGCCGGATCCGGAACCACGCTTTGCAGATTGCGCAGGGTCAGCCATTGCGACGCAAAGTTGGTCACCAGGGTGTTTGACTTCGGATCCGCCAACATACGCTGGACCTGCGCCTGCAGGGCCTTCGGATTCCTGAGCTTGCCTTTGCTCGCAAGGGTAATCAGTTCATCATCGGGCACCGTGCTCCACAGGAAGAACGACAGGCGCGACGCGAGTTCAATGTCAGTGATGCGATACGGAGTGCCGGGCTTGAGGTGCGGCGGGTCGACTTCGGCGCGGAACAGGAATTCCGGCCCGGAGATGATGCGACGAATCGCGATCTCGATGCCGTTATCAAAGGAGCCCGACTCGCGGCCCAGCTTGTAGAACGACATCAGCTCGGCAGTCTCGGCCTTTTCGACCGGCCGCCGCCAGGCGCGACGCGACAGGCTGGAGACGATCTCGTTCGCACATGCTTCTTCCTTTGCAGCCGATTCCGGCCGGCACGTGAAGATTTTCTGCCTGCTCGGTGTGGGTCCCGCGCCTGCGGCGTTGTAGGGACCAACGATGTTTACCTTATCGAGATGCGGAGTGCCCTTGTCTTCGTTGCTGTCGATGAGCGTGCGCTGGTACTGCTGCCAGACCTCGGCGGATTGCACCGGCGGCTTGCGCAGGAAAGTCACCGTGATGCGGTGGGGACCTGCCTTCACGGGTACGCGCACGGACAGGCGGCCATCCACCTCGTCCGCAGTCGCATAGGCATTGCCGTGTGACTTCAGGTTGTCCTCATAGCCGCCGAAATTGGCCACGTGGATTCGCTGCTTGTCGATCGTGATCTCAAGTGCGTTCGGAGTCTCAAGGCCCCTTACCATTGCGAGGATCCCGCGGTACAGCTTGGGTTCGAACAGGTACTCGCCATCGAGCGGGAAGTAATGGTCGATGACCAGACCGCCCATGGTGCCAAGGGGAGCGCCTTCCACGGCGGTGTCCTGCGACTGGTCCGCCTTGGCGCGATAGGTGGAAAAGACCGGGCGGATCCCCGGGTCGCCGATCGCCATTGCCGCCACCTTGGCGGACGCCGACAGATAGCCCTCGAGCAACGCGGGAGTAATCGTCAGGACCTGCGCCATATTGTCGAAGCCGCCCGATGAGTCGTCGGGTGGGATCAGCCCGGAAGGATCGATCGCAAGACCAAGCACGTCCCGGATGGCGTTGGCGTATTCAGTACGATTCAGGCGATGCAGGATGGGCGCACCGGTATTCGGCTTCGCTTTCGCGGCTGCATCGAGTTCCGACTCGAGCGAAACCACGAACTTCTGTACCTGCTGGCGCTCGGGTTGGTCGACATCGCGAGGCGGCATGGAACCCAACCGCAATTTGCGGGCAATGCCCTCCCATACCTTGGCGTCAGCGTGCAGGTCTTCGAGATTCAGGGATTCAAAAGATGTCTTGCCCTTGAACTCGATGTCGTTGTGACAGCGGACGCAATACTTGTCGAGCATCTCCCAGCGGTCATTTTTCTCGGCAGCCTGAGCACCGGGGGGCGCGATCGCCCATCCAGCCAGCAGCAGAACAGCCGAGGCGGTTCCGATAGTCATCTTGCTCATCGCTTAGTCCCGGAGAATGATGGCGGTGACCGACTTCTTGGGGCCCGTTCTGTCATTGCCCGCAACTTTGCCCGCTGCCTTGGCTTCCCCGTCGGCCACGGGCCGCACGTACGGCACTTCCTTGAGGTTGTTGCTGGCCATGAGCTTGCTTAACAACTCGGCCGTGCTTTGGTGGACCCGCGGTGCATCGCGAGGATCCGTCGAGACTTGCGCCCCTTCGGGCGGCACGATCGGCACTGCACGCGCCACGTCGAGCGCCATCCGGTTGCTGTTGTCCTTCTGGTCCAGCTGTGCGCCGTGACCGACGAGGAACTCGACCACTGCATCTTCACCCTGGCCCGCCATCACGTGCAGGGTGGTGATGCCGGTCTTGTCACCCGCGTTGATTTTCGCGCCGTGATCAAGCAGTAACCTCGCTGACTCGATCCGCCTTGCGGCCGGCTTGAGGTCGATCGCGGGAGCGCCGTTCGTGGCAGGACGCTTGTTGGTCCTGCCTACCGAAACCATGAGCGGCGTCCAGCCTTTGTCGGTCTCATGATTGACATCCGCGCCTTTGCCGATCAAGAGCTGCATCAGTTCGATGTCCTGGGCACCGGCGGCAAGATAGAGCGCGGTTTCAGACGGCGAGACGCCCGCCGGACTACCCGTCTCAAAGGCATCCTTCTTCGGCAATCCCACAGAAGCCAGGGAATCCACCTTGGCGCCTTTGGTGAACAGCAGATTGATGAGCTCGAGCGTTGAAGTCGCGTTCTCGCGGTTGTTGGCAGCCCGCATCATCGGTGTCGTGCGGTACTTGATCGCCTCGACAAGTCCACCTTCGTTCGGGTCGGCGCCTGCTTCCAGCAGGTGCTTCGCGAGATCGAGATGGCCGTTGCTGATCGCAACGCGCAGCGGACTGATGCCCTGCGGATCCTTGAGGTTGGGATCGGCGCCCGCCGCAAGCAACGCAATACCGGCCTCTACGGAGTTCTGCCGCGCAGCCTGCAGCAATGGCGTCAGACCACCCGCCGGCAATTGCGACTGCACGCCACCGTGCTTGATGCCCTTCCAGTCGAAGGCGACTGCCTTTGCGTTCAGATCAGCGCCCGCCTTCACGAGCAGGCCCACGACCTCGGCGTTGTTCTCGCCAGCGGCCCACATCAAGGCGGTCTCGCCGTGCCATGCATCGCGTGCATCGACGGTGGCACCCCGCGCCAGCAACAACTTGACCACAGCAGCACTGCCTGTCCGGGACGCATTCATCAACGGTGTGTCACCTTCCGGCAGGGCCACATTTGCATCCGCGCCCGCAGCGAGCAGTCGCTCCACGATCGCGGCGTTGCCGTTCTGCGCGGCTTCGGCCAATGGCGTGATCCCATAGCGATTCTTCGCATTGGCGTCCGCGCCTTTGCTGAGCAGCAAGGTTGCCGTTTCGGCGCGGTCATAATGAATCGCCCAGAGGAGGGCGCTGGAACCGTCGGCCTGCAGCGCGTTCACATTCGCGCCTTGCTTGAGCAGTGATTCGACGGTGGACCAGTTCTGCTGCTCAGCGGCATCCGCCAGCGGCTGGCCTTCGGCATGGGCCGCGAGCGCAGCCACAAGGAGTACAACCAAACCGGTAAAGCGCGACTGCATGACAACCCCCATGACGGCTCACCTTGAATATCTACGGCATTGACCAATCACTCGAATGTGACTGCGCGCCATGCTCCGAGTCAAGAGTTGCCGCGCATAGTTGGTCAAGGACGGGGCTATTCAGGGGAACTTCCTTGTAGATGCGAAGGTGCCCGCAATGGTGCGGCGGCGCAGCATAAGGAAGGTTGCGCGGAACCTAATTGCCGATCGCACAGTCTCCAAAATAGCTTTCGGGCCGGGAGGTGAATCCCGGAACGGTGGCCGGCGTGTACTCGTGGCGGGTGTGGATCGCCATCATGCGCCCGTCGCTCGTCTCCCGGGCCATGACCGTGGTGGTGTAGAGCGGCCCTGAACTGAACATCTGCATCAGGTGCAGGTAGCCGTTGGAAAAGCGCACCGCGACGTAAAAGTCGCCGAACTGGCTGTTGGCATCTGCCGTACCTTCATCGACGTTCACTTTACCGAACGTCAACTTGAGCTCCTTGGGAAGGACTTCGGTCTTGGGTACGCCGCTCTCCCAGCTACTCGCCGCCACGGTGGTGAACCGGCATTCGAGGCTGGTAGCGGCGGCAAGTCGCTCGTACAGCGTCGGAGGCGCAGTGGCGCCCTCGGAACGGCCAATGCTCAAGGAGGCGAGCACGATGACGGCGGTGAGGGATTGGGTTTTCATGGCGCGATTATAATCATGTTTTCAGTTATCCATAGAGAGGGCTCAATGGCGGTTGACCGGCGAATGGCGCGACGGTCATCATGCGCGCTACTTCACGAAGGGGTATTCTGAACTTGCGCAAAGTATTTCTCGCCGTTGCTTTGGGTTGCCTGATCGCCCCCCTGGCGATGGGCCAGGCCCAGCCGCCAATGGACCCTGTGGTCAAGTCGCAGCTCAAGGTCATTTTCCCGGATGCGGCGACCTTCTCCAACAAGCAGGGCAGTCCGGCACATTACAAAGTGTATGCAGCGGCCCCGAAGGGCGAAGAACCGAAGCTGCTGGGCCTCGCCTGGTGGACGACGGAACTCGAGCCCCTCGAGCGCGGCTTCGACGGCCCGATCAAGATGCTGGTCGGCATGGACACCACCGGCATCCTGAAAGGAGTCGTGGTGACCGAACATCGCGAGCCCTATGGGGATTTCTCGGTGGATACCCCCGGATTCGCTGCGCAGTTCAAGGGCAAGAACATCCGCGATCCATTCAAGGTAGGCATGGACATCGATGCCATTTCACGGGCGAGCATCAGCGTGACGTCGGCAAGCCGCGCCGTTCGCAACAGTGCCCGCCGCATCGCGCGTGAACTCCTCACGCCGCCCGACAAGAAATAGGCCATGACCCTCCCCGTCTCGCTCCGCCGGGGTCTCGCCCTGGTCCTCGCGTTGATGTTGTGCGCGATGACGTTGGGCGGCCCCGCCTACGCGCAGACCGGGCCAGCCGCCGACAAGACAGCCCCGGCAGACGACTGGGGCTTCGAAGAGGTCGAGGAGGCGGAACCGACCCTCGCAGAACTCGCGAAAGAACAGGCCCTTGATATCGCCCTGTTTGCAGCGTTTGCGTCTCTGGCCATGGTCAGCTTCTTCCGTAAAAGCATCCCTCTCAAGTACGTCACGCTGGTCGCGTCCGTGCTCTATATGGGGTTCTACAAGAGCCAGCTGATCTCGGTCGTCAACATCTTCGGCGTGCTGGTTGGCAATCTGCCGATCTTCTCGCACAGCATGGCGTGGTACGCGTTCGCGATCTTCACGGCCGTGACCACTGTATTGTGGGGCCGCCTGTATTGCGGGCGCATCTGCGCCTACGGCGCGTTCACGCAATTGATGGATGCGGTGCTGCCGGCGAAGTTGAGGATTGAGATCCCGCCGGCCATCGAAAGGCGCGCCGGCTACATCAAGTACGGGATTCTGCTCGGGGCCATCGGCGTGTTTTTCGCAACCGGCAAGATCGCGTTCTACCGCTACATCGAGCCGTTCTGGATGTTCACGTTCGAGGCTTCGACGGCGCTGTGGGTCGGCCTCGGCATATTGCTGCTCGGGACGGTATTCATCCGCAATCTCTATTGCCGCTTCCTCTGCCCGCTGGGAGCGGCGCTCGGCCTCGTCGCCAGCGTCACCACGGCATTCAAGATCAAGCGCTGGTCCGAATGCAGTTCCTGCAAGCTGTGCGAGAAGACGTGCGAGTGGGGAGCGATCCGCAAGCGGATGATCATCAAATCGGAATGCGTGCGCTGCGATGACTGCGAAATTCTCTACGACAACAAGGCGAAGTGCCCGCACTGGCTGCTCATCGCCAAGAAGGCGCGACTCATGGCCCGTCAGCAGGTGGCGAAATTATTGTCAGGCGATCCTTCAAGCCAGACGACACCAGAACCTCGTTCCTAGCGCCGACGATCACGCCTTCCACATCAGGCAACCGCTCGATCAGCGCCATTCCCGCCCCTGGCCCGAGTATGAAGACGGCCGTTGACAGGGCATCGGCATCCACGGACCGGGATGTCACGATGGTCACACTGCGGCACCCCATTGCAGGCTGCCCGAAATCCGGGTCAAGAATGTGGTGGTAGCGCCGTCCGTGCTTCATGAAGAAGCGCTCATAGTCCCCGGACGTGCTGAACGTGGCGTTTGAAAGCTCGACGACGGCAAAGGGCGTGTCTGCTGGGCCGCGCGGATCCTGGATGCCGAGGCGCCAGGCGCGTCCTTCAGGGTGACCTCCCACATACATGTCGCCGCCCGATTGAATCAGGAAATTCTCGATTCCGTGGCGACGCAGGATTGCCGCGCCATGGTCAACGGCATAACCCTTGCCGATGCCGCCGAGATGCACGCTCATTCCCTTGCGACGGAGCTGCGCGGTTCCCGCAGCAGAATCCACTACGAGGTCTTCCCAACCGATCAGCGGCAACTTCGCCGCGATGGCAGCGGGGTCGGGCATCACGTCATCCTGGTCGTGATCGAATCGCCATAGCCCGGACAGCGGTCCGAATGTCACGTCGAACTTGCCCATGCTCAGCTCGCTGTAATGTCGCGCGATGCCGAGCACCTCGATGACCTCGGGACTGAGCCGGATGGGCGCCAGTCCCGCCGCGGCATTCAGGCGCAGCACATCGCTCCCTTCCCGCCACACACTCATGAGGTCTTCAAGCCGCCCGAATTCCTGGAAGACTTCGGCAATGGCTGCTTCTGCGGCGGGATCATCTCGGGTCCAGACGGTGACTGTCACCGACGATCCCATCACGATTCGCGACTCGGTCACGGGCGTGGGCGCAACGGGTTCCGTCTCCGCGGGCTTCCTGCCGCAGCCCATGAGCACCAGGCACGACAACCACGCAAGACCAGCCGCCCGACTCGCGACAGTTCGCTCGTGGCTGGCGCATCTCACGGTTCGTTCACCGGACCTCAAGCAACGTTGAGCGACTGTTGCAGGGCTTGCACGCGACCCGGCAACTCGGCGCAGAGTGCTTCGAGGTCTTCACCGGTAATGCCGAGCAGCGCCATCGAAGCCACGGACGGTGGCTCGGCGGCTGGCTCATAGGCGAAGCCCATCTTGGACGCACGACTCAAGTGATCGGCGACATGCACGAGCGCCGCGATCTCAGCGTAGGCCTGCGGAGCATCGTCCGGATGATGGTGGTGCCGCGCGGCTGCAACCAGGTTGGCGGGCAGCTTCCATTCCTCGAAAATCACGGCCGCGCAGTGGTGATGTGCCACTTTTACGTGCAACGCCTCCAGCTCACTGGCAGGGCCTTCGGGCCGCGACCGCAGCTGCTTCGAGAACTCCTGCAGACCCGAGGGATCCACGCGCAATTGCACCAGGACTCCGTAGTCATGCAGGAGTCCTGCAATAAACGCTTCCGATGCCAGCTCGGGCTTGCGCAGTCTCGCCACCTCTGCCGCCGCCGCCGCCACGGCGACGCTGTGGCTAAGCAACGACGCGACGTCAATGTGCGGTGCGTCCTTTCCTTGCGGGACCGCGCGATCCAGACATGCAGCGGCGGCGATACCGCGTACCGCGTTCAGCCCCAGCAGCAGCAAAGCACGATCAATGTTGCTGACCTTGCGAGTCAGTCCGTAAAACGCGGAATTCGCCACTCGCAGCACCCGTGCGGCCAACCCGGGCTCACTATCGATGGCTGCGGCGATTTCGGCAGAAGTGATCTTCGGATTGCAAAGCATCGCCAGCAGCCGGCGACCCGCCTGGGCACTGCCCGCCAGCACCCCAAGGGCTGACGCGGCCTTCAGGATCTCTGCCGATTCAATGCGGCCTAGAGTCGTTTGCTGGTTGCTCATCGGGGAACGCGGCAATGCGTGGTCGGGCGCATGAGGGGCGTGAAATCTATCACAGAACGTCCGTCCAAAACCCAAGTTGCCGCTGTTCCGGGCCGATACGAGTTTGATCGCATGCGCTTCCACTTTCCTGCGGCCAACCGGGACGCAATGGAAGCGCTGCCTCAACCTGGAATTCAACCCGGCCACATTGCCGTCCGGCCGCTGCGCCATCGACCGTCCCAGAGCTCGCTTAATGATCCACGACGCAACTTCAGCAATGCATCAGACGACCGGCCTCAGTGCGACTGGCCGTCGCCGAGCCGCCCTTGAGGCCATCCTCGTGTCCGCCATCGCGACCTGCGCACTGGGTGCGGGGATCGCAGGAATGTGGATCACCTCGCAGGTCACGCTGCGCGAGAACTATCGCCACTATCTCATTGGCCTTGCCCAGGCGGCGGCAGAGCAGGTCGATACGTCCCTGCACGCAAGCATTCGTGACCCGGATCAGCTGAACGGTGAGGACTACCGCAAAGTGGTCGAACCGTTGCGGCGGCTGCGAGCGGCGGTCAACGACGTCAGGTACGTCTATACCGCGGTACTCGACGGCTCCACCGTGCGCTTTGTGCTCGATGCCGCCGACCCCGGGGACCACGACCACGACGGCGTCGAAGACCAGGCAGGGGTCTGGGATGTCTACGAGGACTACGATCCGGCGATCCTCGCGGCGCTTGGCAACGGCAAGACGCCGGGGACTCCAGATGCATCAAAGGAACCCTACACCGATGCGTGGGGCTCGTTCATCAGCGGGTGGGCGCCGATCCTCGACGCCGGTGGCCGTCAGGTGGGCGTCGTCGGCGTTGACGTCGATGCCAGCGTGTACCTCTCTCGGATGGTGGATGCGCGAAAGTGGGCTCTCTATGGCCTGGTCCCTGCCGGTCTCGTCATCCTGGGCCTTGCGATCATGTTCTATTTCATCAGACTACGTGGCCTCAGCGCTGCGCACCGCGCGACTGAAGCGGCACGCAGCGCAGAGCAAGCGACTCTCGTCCTCGCCAAGGAGCAGGAGCGGCTCCAGGACAGCGAAAGCAAGTTTCGCGGCCTGTTCGAGCTGTCACCCGTCGGCATCTCCTTGAACGACATGGCGACCGGCCGGTTCCTGCAGGCCAATGACGCCTTGCTCGGCCCGACCGGCTATTCCCGCGAGGAACTCGAGAGCCTGACGTACTGGGACATCACTCCCATCGCGTATGCCGCGCAAGAGAAGGAACAGATTGAGTCGCTGAACCAATCTGGACGATACGGTCCTTACGAAAAGGAGTTCATCCGCAAGGACGGCTCTCGCTTTCCGGTCTTGCTGTCCGGGATGCGCATGACGGATGCCAACAACCGCATCGTCATCTGGTCACTCGTGCAGGATATCTCCCAGCGCAAGGTGATGGAGCTGAAGCTGACCCAGGCCGCGCGTTGCGACCGGCTCACCGGCCTCGCGAACCGGGCTCTGTTCATGGAGCGATTGCACCATGCGATTGCGCGCGTGCGGGCAAAGCAGCAGCCGTTGTTCGCAGTGCTCTTCCTCGACTTCGACCATTTCAAGCTGCTGAACGACACCCTCGGACACGAAGCGGGCGACGAACTCCTCAAGCGGATCGCCGTACGGCTGCGTGCTGCACTTCGCTCCACGGATGCGATGAGCGACGACACAAATGGCAACCTCATTGCTCGTTTCGGTGGAGACGAGTTCGTCATCCTCATCAACGACCTGGCTGTCGGCAAGGATGCGCCACGCGTTGCGGAGCGGCTGCTCAATTCCCTTGCGCCTGTCTACACCATCCACGGTCGTGAGGTGCATTCATCGGCCAGCATCGGCATTGTCACGAGCGAGCAGTGCCTGGAAAGCCCGGAGGAGGTCATCCGCAACGCCGACGTCGCAATGTATGAGGCCAAGCGCTCGGGACGTGCCTGTTCGGCTGTCTTCAACGAGGCGATGCATACGCGACTGACGCGTCACGTGACGATCGAGAGCGGCCTTCGCAAGGCACTCGGAACATCCCAGCTCAGCCTTGCATACCAGCCCATCGTCGAGCTGTCCACGGGCCGCATGGCTTCGGCGGAAGCGCTGCTCCGCTGGAATCACCCGGTACTCGGCAACATCTCCCCCGCCGAATTCATACCCGTTGCGGAAGAGTCCGGCCTCATCATCCCGATTGGTGAATGGGTGCTGCAGCAAGCGTGTCGGCAACTCGCGGAATGGCGCCGCCAGGATCCGGAACGCGCGCCGGAAACCGTCAGCGTCAACGTCTCCCGCGCCGAACTCGCGCTTGGCAAGAAGCTGCTGGAGCGGGTGCAAGCTACGCTTGAGAGAACCGGCGTTCCCGCGGAGTCCCTCCAGCTGGAAGTCACCGAGCGGGAAGTCATGCGTGACCCGACCGCAACCCGCAAACTGATGCAGGAACTGAGGTCGCTTGGCGTACACCTGGCCATGGACGATTTCGGCACGGGGGCATCGTCGCTGTCGTGCCTGCGCGACTATCCGTTCGACACCATCAAGATCGACCGCTCATTCGTGAGCGACCTCGCCACCGGCAGCGATGAACTCGCCGTATTGCACTCCACCATCATGCTCGTGGAGAACCTCGGCATGTCCAGTGTGGCCGAAGGCGTGGAACACGCATCGCACGTCGCGGTACTGCAGTCTCTTGGTTGCCGCTTTGCTCAGGGCTACTACCTGAGCAGGCCCGTGCACCCCGATGCCTTGCTCAAGGCACTGGAAAAGCCGGCGCTCGAACGCGCAGCTCAGGAAGCGGAGCCGATCACCTGAGGGGAGTGTGGAACCGATCCCCTGGCTGGGCCGATCGCATCCATTCACGACAGGCGGCAGCGCGGCTGTCTCCCTCGGCAGGCGCCCAGGGAGCAAACTCCGCCGCGACCGCGGGATCGTAAGGCCCTTCCTTCACCTCAAGGAACACTGCCCCATCGACCCGGGACACCAACGTGTGCCACGTCATCAATGCTGCCTCATACCCCAGTGCGTCCGTGCCCTCGCCCACCTTCCAGCGGGCGACCACGGTCCCCGAATCATCGAAGGTCAGGATGTCGAATCGGCCTCGTACCACCAAGGTCAGCTCCGACTTCGTCCGGTGCCGGTGTGGCCTGAAGTAGGTGTCCCGGTCGGCCGCGACGAAGAACCTCTGCAGCAAGTCCGACGGAGCCTCGTGCAGGTTGAGGTGGGCACGTTTGCGGGGAGACGCCGTCGCCTTCGCCGCGAGGTCGTCAAGAACTGCCTGGGAGAGAAGCTTCATGCGTTCACTATACTCAGGACGATGCCCCCGTTACTTCTGCACTTGGCAAAATGGGGTCGGGCTGCCCCGCCAGCTTGAGAACGGTGGCGGTTCCGGGAAGGCAACCTCGAGCTGCGAGTGGACCACTCTGCCTCCCACGCGCTACTCTGCGTGGGTGTACTACGACAGCCCCGAACTTCAGGACTTCGTACGGTGGCTCGCCGCCACGACACCCAGCATCTGGCTGCGGGCGGTGAGCTCCTCCGTCCCGGTACTGCTTGTCTCCGTGCAGACGGTGCACTTGCTTGGCATGTCAGTCGTGATTGCCGCGAACGGCTTCGTCGCGATCGGATTGCTCGGGGGTCTGCGGTCTCATGACGCGCTGGCGAGCCTCACCCGGAAGGTCATACCGTGGGTAGGCACGGCATTGGCACTGATGCTGGTCACGGGAATCATGCTGATAGTGCGGTGGCCACAGCGCATCCTCCTGAGCCCCGCATTCGTGCCGAAGCTTGTATTGGTGGTTTGCGGAACGGCGCTCCTCTTCTATATCGAAAGGGCCACGAACAGGCAGCAAGACGGACTGAAGGTGAGGACGCCTGCGGCGATGGCTCTCGCGATTCTGCTGGTGCTGACGTGGACCGCTGCCGTGATCGCCGGCCGCTGGATTCCGTTCGCATGAGTCCCGCGGAACTGGCCCAAGCGTTGCGAGCAATGCAGGAATGGCCGCTCGTACATGCCATCGGGGGAAATGCCTACGCCTTTCCACTCCTCGACGCCGCCCACATCCTGTTCCAGGCATTCGTGGTTGGATCGATTGCGGCACTTGATCTCAGGCTGCTCGGCTATGCACTGATGCAGCGGCCCGTCACCGAACTCGTGCGTCACATTCTGCCCTGGACGTGGGCAGCCTTTGCCGGTGCCGCCGTGACAGGAATGGTGCTGTTCGTCCTGAATGTCACGACGTTCGTGGACAACCGCTCGTTCCTGATCAAGATGCTATTGATGCTGCTGGCAGGCGCGAACATGCTGGCGTTCCACAAGGGTGCCTACCGCACCATCGGAGAATGGGATCTGGGGTCTCCACCGCCGCAAGCCGCAAGGCTCGCGGGCGCGCTGTCGCTGGCGCTATGGCTGGGCGTGGTGTTCTTCGGCCGCTACCTGTGGTATCCGTGGTCGAACAGGGTCGGGTTCTAGGGGGCCGCCTGAAACGACGGATTGGATGCCTTGGCAAATTGCATCCGTTTTGGTTGCAATTCAGACTCCCTTCCAATGTGGATAGGTAAGATTCCTTCGGAACTGATCCAGTTTTACGGTCGACAACTCGCTACTGACAGCAGATCGGATGCGCACTAACTCAACCCGAGCGCCCCCCCCATGAGCGAAGCTGATCTGCAAGAGAGAGACTGGAGCGAGCGCATGCTCGCGCAGGTCTCCAGGATTCACCGCCAGACGATCGCCGACGGCTTACCCAGCAAACCGTTCTATGCGGTCCTCAATGCGCTACTCGAGTTGACGGGCAGCGAATTCGGATTTGTCAGCGAGGTGCTGCGCGACGAACTTTCCAATCCTTATCTCAAGACATTCGCGGCGACCGACATCGGCTGGGATGATGCGAGTCGCGCATATTACGCCGAGCGAATCGAGACGGGCCTTGAGTTTCGCAACCTCAACACCCTGTTCGGCCATGCACTGCTGACGGGGGAGCTGTTTATTACGAATGCCCCCTCTAGCCACCGGGCCAGCGGCGGCACCCCGGCAGGGCATCCGCCATTGATGTCTTTTGCGGCCATTCCGATCAAGGCAGGTGGCGAACTCATCGGGATGTGCGGCCTCGCAAACCGACCCGGCGGGTTCCCCGCCGAGTTCGACCAACGACTGAAGCCGTTGCTCGATGCGACCGCACTCATGGTAGGCAGCGCCCGGGTCGGGCGCGATCTTGCAAAAGTCCGGAGCGAAGTCAGTCAGCAGGCTCTCCTGCGCGAGATGTTGATTGCGAATGCGAGCGAAGGCGTCATCGCGGTAGATGGCTCCGGGCGCATCGTGGAATTCAATCCGGCCGCCACCAAGCTGTTCGGCTGGCCGCGGGAATCGGCTATTGGCGTCCGCGCGAGCGATCTGCTGTCGCCCCCGGAAGATCATGAGGCATACGCCAGTATCTTCAGCGGTACCGAACTCCTGGACGCTCCTGTGGAGCTGCAATCGCAACGACTCGACGGTACGCGCTGTGATATCGAGATTTCGGTGATGCGTTGCCCGCCCGGGGAATCCGCCGCGCATATCGCGTTCATCAGGGACGTCTCTGAGAGACGCGAGGCGAGGCGGGAGCTCGAGCGGGCGCACGCGCTGGTAGAGGAGTCGAGCCGCGCCAAAATGTCGTTTCTCGCGATTGCGAGCCATGAAATCCGCACTCCCCTCACCACCATCATGAGTGCAATCGAGTTGATCGATTTGAGCCAACTCAGTGAGGCGGACAGGGAATATCTGTCGGCAGCACGCACGGCGAGCGCCTCGCTACTGGATCTGGTCAATAACGTTCTGGACGTCACGCGATTCGAAACCGGAGGTAGAGGCCTGGCAAACGCCAACTTTCAACCGCGAGCCATGCTCGAGGAAGTTGAACGGCAATTCCGGTTCGACGCATGGAGCGAGAACCTGACGCTGCGCATGGTGATTGACAGCGACCTGCCAGCAGCAATCAACGGCGACCGGGACCGCCTGCGCCGCGTCCTGGTCAACCTGGTGAGCAATGCCCTCAAGTTCACCGAGTGTGGTGGCATCACCATTTACTGTCGCTCCCGCCCGGCAGGCGTCGACTGCGTGCGTCTCGAGTTCGAGGTTCACGACACGGGGATTGGCGTTCCCGCAGACTTCAAGGAGAAGATTTTCCAGAGCTTCGCACAGGCAGACACATCGCTGACAAGGGCTAACGGTGGTGCTGGCCTCGGCCTGTCGATCTGCCGGCAGCTGGTGAACACGATGGGCGGAGAAATTGAACTGAAATCTTCGTCCCGCGAAGGCAGCGTACTTGCATTCTACGTAGTCATGAACCGAATGCTGCCGGTAGCCACGGCGGGCGATTCTCCTCGATCCATCGTCACAACAGACGCCTCGCGGACCCTGCCACAGCGAAGCAAAGTCGTGCTGATCGCAGAGGACAATCTCCTTAATCAGAAGCTGCTGTGCCGGCAATTGGAACGTGCCGGATACGAGACCGTCACGGCGCCGAACGGCAAAGCGGCCCTCAACGTCCTGCTGACAGGGGGCATTGCCGCGGCAGTCATGGATCTGCAAATGCCGCAGCTCAACGGCAGCGAAGTCGTACGCCTCTGGCGCGAGCATGAGATCACGTTGCGGCTGGCACGGATCCCCATCGTAATGCTGACAGGCCATGCACCAGAGGAATTCCGGATGCTGTCGCTCGCATCAGGTGCGGATGCCTTCCTTACCAAGCCTTACCGATCGGAAGATCTGCTCAGCGCTCTGCGCGGCACGCTGAGCGCACCCTGACTGCAGGACTGGACAAATTGCATCCATTCCAGTGGCATCTCGAGATCAGATCCGCCTCCATTGCTGTAGAGTCTTTTCGCTTTTCGAATATTGGGCGACAGGCTGGAGGAGCAATTGGAAACAAGCATCCCTGCAATGCGAGGTATCGCTTCAGATGCGGATGATTCGAGTCCGACCCAGCGACTCAGCGACGGGATTTCACCAGTCCTGAAGATACTCGAAACCATCCAGAGCGGCGGCCCGATGAGTATCAGCCTGCTCTCACTCAGAACCAGACTCCCCCTGCCCTCGCTCATCCGCTCCCTGAACAAGCTGGAGCGAATGGGGTTTGTCAAGATTGATCCGGATAGCATGCTTTTTTCCGTGGGCAATCCCTTGAAGAAGGCGTCCTTTTAGGCTCAAATGCCGTCGCGCCGTGCGTCCCTAGGCTTGACCCGCTGTTGAGCAGGGGCCTGAGCACCCCGTTCCTGACGGCAGATGAATCAGCCCAACATTCTCATAGTCGATGACGATCCACTTTCATTGCGCGTGTACAGCAGGATGCTGGCCAGCGCAGGACTGTTCCCCGCTTGTTCGAACTCTCCGGGGGAAGCCATCTCGATGCTCGGGTCGCTGCCTGCCGTCGATGTCGTCCTCACCGACCTCAATATGCCGGATCTCGGGGGCCTCGAACTGATCGAGCTGGCTCGCAGCCAGCACAGCGATCGGCCCTGGCTGAAGTTCATCGTCGTGACTGGTGCTGCGACAACCGAATCGGCGGTCCAGGCGCTGCGTCTCCAAGCCTCGGATTACATACACAAGCCGGCGACAAAGCTGCAGCTGGTCGATTCAGTAAACCGGGCCCTCAAGGCGGCAACAGCCCTTCGCTCCTCGCGTCTGCCGCGGGAGTCCGCAGGCAAGCCGACATCGGGAGTTCATCACGCGCTCACTGGGCCCCACCTCACGCAGGGGACCGCCGACTCCAGGTCACTCCTGCGCAACATGCTCTCTCACAAACTGGCCGCCCAGTCGCTGGACCGGGAGATACTTGGCGAAGGACTTTCATTGGGGCCGGCGTGGGAGATGATGCTGGAGTTGATGAATGCGCACCTTCAGGCTCGCCGCATCTCGGTGACCGCGCTTTGCCTGGCAACGCCCGTCCCGATGACGACGGCACTGCGTCGTGTCGGCGAGCTGGTCGACACTGGCCTGGTTGTGAGGGTGCCGGACCCGAGCGACTCCCGCAGGGCGTTCGTCGAGTTCACGGAGATTGGCCAGGCGAAGGTCGAAGAGTACCTTCTGGCACTGGCCGCCAGAATCCATTTTCCTCCATCGGGCTCGCAGTGAATACACCACCCGACCTCGAGAGCCTGGTCCATGCACTCAACGGTCGGCTGGGCGTTATAATCGGAAACCTCGAGCTTCTCCTGACACCAGGCACGCTTGCAAATGAGGAAATGGCGTGCGCGGATGATGCCTGGCAGGCGGCCTGTCAGGCGGCTGAGCTGATCAAAAGCATCAGGCAGCTCGCACCCGTGAACCCCGTGGTGCAGTCAGCGGACTCCTCCCGTAGCTGATCCGCCCCCCCCCAACCGTCATCACGCGCCCAGACTGACTGCTCAGCGCTGGCAATCCGCCTCTGGTCGGACACCATGCCGCCTGGAAACTGGTTTCCATTGATGAACGGCTTTGTGGTCCACAACGTGACCGGTGAGATCGTGATCTGGAGTTCGAGCGTTGAACACATCTTGTGCCTCAGCCTCGACCAGATGCGCGGCCGCACGTCGATCGACCCCGGCAGGCGGGCAATCCACGAGGACCGCACGCCGACCTGAATCTCCATCAGCACGATTCCCCTGGTGGATCCGGCAACGGGGCAACCTCACGGCGGCGTCGCTGAATTCCACGACCTGACCGAACGCAGGCACGACGAGGCCCTTCTCAAGACCTCGACCGCCGAACTCGCGGACGCGGTGGCAGAACTGCTGAATCTCAGCAAGGTCGCACGGGGCGTCCTCGCAGGGCTCGGCCAACTCAACCCGAGAACCGTCACGACCAGCTTCCAGGCGGGCATTCGCTCAGGAGTTCCCGGGTACCAGCAGCGGCCGGCCCGCCGCTGGCGACGGGCGCAGCAGGATCAGAACCGGAACGTGTAGGTAGCCTTCGCCGTCATCTCCGACGTGACCGAGTGGAACGTTCCGTCCTTGTTGAAATCCTCGAAGCTGCGGTTGAAGACGAGGTAGAACTCCCTGCCCGCGCGCGGGATCCACTGCAGGCGGCTGTGGACGCCGAAGACTTCCGACACGTCGTCGTACTGGACGATATTGATCCAGTTGAGACGCGATGTGAAAGCGACCTCCGCAGTCAGGCGCGTCAGGCGCGTGATGAATTTGCCGTAGGGCAGGTCTATCCGGTTCCAGTCGTAGCCCGCAAGCAGGTTGAAATAGCGGATCGGCTTCCAGCTGACTTCGGCGCCTAGATTGAGGCGATCGCCGTCGTAGAACTCGCCGCCCTTGTAGTTGAACTTGGCGGACACGGCGCGCTGCGCCCCTGTCTCGATGTCGAGACCGTACTCGGTGAACTTGTACTCGCCCACGGGCACGACGACCCGGCGAACTGCGGTGTTGTAGATCGCGAACGGCGCCAGCAGGTTTTCGGAACTCTCCATGACGTAGACCTTGAGGATATCGCGCGAGCGGGTCTCGAGTTCCAGTGCCCGCAGCGAAAGGTACTGCGACAGACGCTCGTCGGTGGTGAGGTCGCGGATGACCTGCGCGTCCACTTCAGTCGTGGAACTCAGCAGCGCACCTTTCTGGAAACGGTACACGTACCCCAGGCCGGCCCATTCGTCGCGAATGTTGGCTCGACTGACGAACCCCATCGTGGGATTGAAATTGCGGCCGATCTCCTTGTGCATGAAGCCGCCGCGCAGGCCGGTTGACGCCGGGACCCGGAATCCTAGCCCAAGCGCGTAGTCATCGCCGGTGCGGTTCTCGGTTTCCGTCTGTTGGTACCAGGCCTCGGCCTGCACCGGCCTGCCCCAGGGCAACCGGTTGTTGTTGTACTGGAAGTCGGCACCGACCAGCGAGTTGTCCACGGCTCCCTGGGAGTTGCCTGAGGTGGCGATGACGCCGATGCTGGATTGCGAGAGAACATCCATCGTCGCCCGTCCGACAAACAGCGAGGTGGGATCGAGGGCAGGACCGGTTGGCGGCCCGAACTCGCCCTGCCGAATGCCCATTGCGCCAAATGTGTAACGGCCAATGCGACCGCTCAGCTTGCTACCGTAGTCGATGTCGACGGGTGTGCCGATCGCGCTCAAGCCGATGCGCCGCGAGAAGAACGGTTGGCCGTTGCGCTGCGACGCCGCACTGACTGTACGGATGCCGGGCGGATAGACGGCACCGCCAAACCGGCCAAAGTCGAACAAGTCCGAGTCAGCGAGGAAGAACTGCCGCTTTTCCGGAAAGAACAGGTTGAAGCGCGTCAGGTTCACCTGGCGGTCGTCCACCACGGTCGCTGAGAAATCCGTGTTGATGGTCAGCGAACCCGTCACGGCAGGCGTAATGCGGTAGTAGAGGTCGACTGACGGCTCGGTGTTCGTCTCCGACGTCGCATTCACGTAGGACTTGCTGTGGGTGACGGAGACGCCCGGCACCACATCCAGCCCAAGGCCCTGGTCGAGATCCTTGAAGCCCGTGGCGAGGCCGACGATGCTGGGGCTTATCGAGCGATTGCGCGAGACCCACACTGCTTCTTCGCCGCGTCGCCGAATGGCGCGCGAGACATTGAACCCCCAGTCATGGATCGCCGGATCGAGCGGCAGCGACTTGAAGGGAATCGCGAACTCGGCAAACCACTGCCCCTCACCCATCGTGGCCGCCGCGTCCCAAATCACCGACCACTCCGCTTGCAGCGAGCCGTTCTGGTACAGCATGTCGTTGCGGACGGCGTTGGCATTCACCTCGAAGCGGTACCCGTTGCGGCCGGTATTGAACGGGTCGATGATGACCGCGATGCGATCGTCATTGGTGAACTGCGAGTTCTGTTTCATGACGTTCGCCGATACTTCGCCCGGCGCGCCGGAATCCCACATGCGTGCGGCGACGTAGAGCGCATCCTTGTCGTACATCACGTAAACCTCGGTCTTCTCCGACATCGGCGCGCCGTCGCCGGGGCGGATCTGCCTAAGGTCCGTGATCAGTCCCGCCAGCTGCCACTCGGGCTCATCGAGCTTGCCGTCGATCACCGGAGCTTTGGGCGTGTGCGTCACGGCGATCGTGGGACCGCTGGTGGCAGAGGCTTGGGCGTGCGCGGGCGACACAAACGCAGTGCATGACAAACCGCACAGCGCCGCGAATGCGACGCCCTGCAACACAACTCGATTCATCAGGGATTCCTGCAAGCCTGGTATGGAACTTGGATGCTATTGAGGCCGAAATGCTGTCACAGGGCGCCGTAATGATCCATGAAAGAAACGTCAAGACGGCACAAAAGAAAGGGGCGGATGGTCAACCCCACCCGCCCCTGTCCGGTCCGGCGCAATGCGCCGTTGAGTGGCTTTATGCCAGCGCCTTGTTGAACGTCGCCAGCAAGCGGCTCCAGGCCTTCTCGGACAACTCCTTGTCATAGACCTGCGAGTCGGGCGGGCACCAGCCGTGCTGCGCTTTGTAGACCTCGATCTCGGCCGAGAGCTTGGCATCGGCAAACGCCTTCTTCAGCACGTCCTTCGAGTTCGGCTCACGCATGTCATCGTTTTCGGCAATGGCGACCAGCAGCTGCGCCTTGATTTGCGGGGCGAGCAGGTGCGGGCTGTCCGGCTTGTCAGTCACGAGGCCGCCGCCGTGGAATGAACCCACTGCACCGATGCGGCCGGGCAATGCTGCCGCCGTGCGCATGACCATCGGTCCACCCATGCAGTATCCGGTCGTCCCCATCTTGCGGTTCTTGGCAACGCTGGGCTGAGTATCGAGCCAGGCGACGAAAGCCTTGGCGTCGGTTACGTGGGTCGTCGCATTCAGCGCAGCCATGAGCGGCCCCAGCACTGCGCGTGTCGCAGGGTCGGCAAAGCTTGCGCCTTCAGCGATGACCGGAGCCTTCGCGGTGCGGTAGAAAGGATTGACCACCAGCACGCTGTAGCCCGACTCGGCGAGACGCTTGCCCATCTGACGGAAGGCAGTGCGCAGGCCGAAAGCATCCGGCCAGACCAGGACTGCAGGCGCCGTACCCGTCTTCGGGTGCACGAAATAGCAGTCCGCCGTGCCATCCGGCGTCTTGATGGTGACTTCGCTTTCGGTGACTTCAGCAGCGTTTGCCACCTTGGGCAGGGCAAAAGCCAGGCCCGCACTGACGGACAGGGCGCCAAACTGGCGACGCGTCAGGGCGGCATTGCTCTTCAAGTATTCGTTTGCATCTTCTTGCGTATGTTCATCGCACATCGTGATCTCCGTGTTGACTGGCCCCCCAAGGGCGTGGCGCCGCCAATCATAAGCGGATTTGAAGTCGAATCGGTGACCCTTCCTGTCTCGAGCGTCCAGCGCCCTCTCGCCTACCCTCGGTGTGGTGGTGCGAACGGCCGGCGTTAGCCCCGCCCGGGTCGGTCACGGGAACCGGACCCGTGCTTTGCCAGCAGGGCAACAATCACCCGCAGTGTGATGAGGTAGATCGCCGCCCCCCCGACAAAGACCCAGTCGTTCGGAATGGCACGACGCAGCGGCACAAACAGCAGGACCAGCGCCAGCAGGCCGACCATGTAGATGAGATTGGCTCTGTTCATTGCACCAGACTCGCCATGCTTCCGCAGGGGGACAATCGTACCGATTGCGGCGCACCCCGCAACGTTTCGGGCAATCCAGTCACCCGTCCGGGGGTTACTTCTGCGGCGAGATGATTTTGGCATCGTTTGGATACCAGAAGTGCAGGTGGCAGTTCTCACACACTTCATCGAGGGCTCCACCGGCTTCGTTCAGTGCCTTGAGGTCGTGCTTGCGGATCGCCTCCTGAATCTCCTGCACCGTGTCGTCAAGCGCGTGGACGAACCCCACCCAGACCTGCGGTTCCTTTTTCAGGATTTCCTCGATCTGTGCGGGATTCAGTTCATGCTCGGGGGACTCGGACACGGTACCGGGTGGGGCCACGCGGCGACCCGGTATCAGCAGGGCATTCAATCCCTCAGCCAGGTTGACCCCCGCCCATTCCACCTTCTCCCAGTCCTCGTCGGTCTTCGGCGAGAAATCCTTCACGCCCTCAGCGCTGATGTCATAGGCAGTCGCGTTCCAGAGCACGTCCGCAGAGGGCACGACGACAGATTCCATGACCTCCGCGATCGATGCACGTGGTCGGAAGTCGGACGCAGGAGCCGCAGCCGGCTTGGCCTCGTTGTGGCAACCACCCAGGATCCCGCCCAGCATCACGAGCAGCGCGGCTTGCGCTGCGTTGGGCAGGGGATTCATTGCGCTCATCGTCCGTCTCCCGGGCAGCAAGTCTTGGTGTGCAGCATGCGCACCTCACCCGCGATCGATCAAGTAGTTAACCGTTGCCGGGCGTTGTTGAACGAACAGAGTAACGTTGGCACCCTTGCACGCGCTCCGGCGACTCGGTCTTGGGTGGCTGACGACCTGCGCCGGATTCCGGTGCTGCACCCTAGACCAGCATTCCCGCGCTGGAGGCGAGATCAGTCAGGAGGCCCGCAGATCGCGGCCCTCGCGGCACTAGTCCATTGAGGAATGGAAAGGAATTGTGCAAACCAGAAGATCGAGTATTTTATCGGGCACCCAGCGACTCCCCGCGTCGCCGCAATGCAGCACAGCCGGCACCCTAGCCTCAGTCAGGAGTCGGCCGTCCTCTACAACAAGACAGAACACCCGAAGGGGGATGAATCCATGGGATCGACATTCAAGAGGCTGGTCGTGCTCTTGGCAACGGCAGCCGCGTTTACCAGCGCGTGCTTTGCGCAGGGCAGGACGGGGGGCTTCGAGGGCCGGTTGGTGGATCCGAATGGCGCACAGATCGTCAACGTGGATGCCACCATACACATGAAGAACACGGCGACGGGTGAAACCAGGTCCATCCCCCTGCCCGACTCAGGCGTGTTCAGCATCACGGGCCTCGCGCCTGGCATGTACGACCTCAACATCCCGATCGCGAGCGCGATGTACAACACGTACGAGCAGAAGAGCATCACGATCACTGGCGGCAAGGTCCTGAAGTCCGACATCCCCGTACCGTGGGGCATCAACCTCGGCACCATTGGCGACGACCCGACGATGCTCGGTGCCGACATGCGTGCACGGGCGGGCGACGTCAGCGGTCCCACGCCACGCACGGCGGACGGCAAGCCGGACTTGTCGGGCATGTGGTATGTCATTCCGGAGGACCGCGGCGTTCGCGCGCCGATCCCGCTGCAGAAGTGGGCGGACGACATGAACAAGCAGCTGCAGAAGCTCAACCAGCAGGGCCCTGCGGTGTACTGCCTGCCACAGTCGGCTGTGCCGATTACGCTGCCGTTCCCGCACAAATTCGTCCAGGCCAGGGACGTGCTGATCCATATCACCGAATTCACGACACCGGGCTACCGGCAGATCTTCCTGGACGGCCGCCCTCACCCTCCCGCGGAGGAGTGGAATCCGGCGTGGATGGGTCATTCGACGGGCCGCTGGGAGGGCGACACGCTCGTCGTCGACACGATCGGCTTCAACGAGATCGCACCCGCATTCGGCGTGCACACCGAGAAGCTGCATGTCGTCGAACGGTATACCCGCCCCGAGCGTGGTCGCCTCGAAATCGAGATCACTGCCACGGATCCGGAGGCGTATACCGGCGAGTGGAAGTTCAAGTTGAAGGCGGGCCTGATCCCCACTGAGGAAATACTCGAGTTCGTGTGTCCCGAGAACAATCTCGACGCGCTGCATAACGGCCAGCCCTGGCGGGGCCGACCTTGAGACACAAATGAAAACAGGGGGCATTGCTGCCCCCTGCCTTGCCGACTTGGAATCCGGGACCGAGGTGCCCGGTGGGACTCAGCCCGTCATTTCTTTTCCTGCTTCGGATACCAGAAGTGCAGGTGGCAGTTCTCGCAGATCTCATCCAGTTCGCCGCCCAGATCGCTGATCGCCTGCAGGTCGCGCGCCTTGATCGCACCCTGGATCTTTTCCACCGTGCCGTCGATCGACTGCGCAAAACCGATCCAGACTTGCGGATCCTTGCGGATCATCTCCTCGATCTTGTCCGGTGCAAGCTCGGACTCAGGGTCATCCGGAACCGCACCCGGCTTGTCCACGTGGCGTCCCGGGATCATCAGGGAATTGAGCGCTTCGGAAAGCATGACGGCGGCCCTCTCCACGACCTTCCAGTCCTCGTCGTTCTTGGGCGTGGAGTCCTTTGTCCCCTCGAGCGACTCGGTCACGGCCGTGGAATTCCAGATCACATCCGCAGCAGGCATCACCATGGAATCCATGATTTCGGCAACTGTGGCGCGCAGGTGGTAGGGCGTCTCCGCAGGCGCCGCCGGTTTGGCTTCGTTCTGACACCCGACCAACACAGTACCGGCGAGCGCCACTGCTGCCACGACCGGCCCAACCCGCAAGGCGAAATTAGAGGTCATCTCCTAGTCTCCTTAAAGTTGTTCTTGAATCCCTGGGGCCACAGCGGGACATGCCTGCAGCGTGCGCACCGCCACGATAAAAATCAAGAAGTTAACCGTTGATACGCTGTTAGTAGAATGTTGTCGAACGCCTGCACTAACGTTTGCAGGCGTCACCTGACCCGTGCAGGCCCGGTTTCATCAGGGAGGCCTGATGGGCCCTCACGTCCTTTCGCACAGTGTCGTTGTCGGAATCGGCGCAACGCCATCGCCAAGCTTGCGCAGAGGTTCCCTAGCACCGGCTTTTCTGGTCTGATACCTGAATCAAGAGGAACAGGGGGGACGCGACCGTGGCCAGACATCGATGCGCATCAGTCCTGTTGGCAGTGGCACTTGCCTTGTCTTTCACGGCACCGATGTCCGTCTGGGCGGCCGAGGCAGCCGCGAAGCTGCCCGACTGGAGCGGCGCGTGGCAACTGCGCGGTCGTGGAGAGTCCCGCGCGAGTGCGACCAACGGCGGCCCGGCCAAGGTTGGAGAGCGCAATTTGCCACCCTACAACCCTGCGTGGCAGAAGAAGTTTGAGGCGAACGCCGAGCTCGCAAAGCAGGACCGCTTTCCCGATCCACTCAGCTTCTGCGGCATTCCCGTGGGTTACCCGCGCGTGCTGAACCTGCCGGACTCCTATGAATTCGTCGTACGGCCCGAGCGCGTGTGGATTCTCACCGAGAACGGCCCGAACCTGATGCGCATCTACACCGACGGTCGCGACCATCCAGCCGCAGACCTGATGTGGCCCACGTATACCGGCGATTCCGTCGGTCATTGGGAAGGCGACGCGCTGGTGTTCGACACCGTCAGCATCAAGAACGACGGCGACACCATCTTCGATCGCAACGGCGTGGTCTTCAGCGACAAGATTCACGTCGTCACCCGCCTCCGGATTACGGCGCCGGATACGTTGACTGCCGACGTCACGGTAATCGACCCCGGAGCGCTGACCGAGCCGTACAAGATCGTCCGGCAGTTTCGGCGAATCGAAGCCAGCGCCCGCGTGTACGACTATGCCTGCCGCGAGAACAACCGCAATCCCATCGATGCCAGCGGCAAGACCCTTACACTCGGAACCGATGGCCGCGTGATCGATCTCGCGAAGTAAACGATGACACACTCAACCGTAGAGAGGCCGACCATGCTGCGCCCCCTTCGCTCAATAACCCTGCTCCTCGCCGCGTTGTCGATGGCCTACGCAGGAACGGGCTCTGCACACCATTCGACGGGCATGTTCGACCAGGCCAAGACCATCAAGCTGGTGGGCACCGTCAAGCAATTTCAATGGACGAATCCCCACTCCTGGATTCAGCTCGACGTCACCAATGAAGCCGGAGCCAAGGAAGAATGGAGCATCGAAGGCAACAGCCCCAATCAGCTTATCCGGCTCGGCTGGCGCCCCGGCACGCTGAAGCCCGGCGACAACATCACGCTCCTCGTCAAGCCGATGCGTGATGGCGCCAAGGGTGGGATGTTCGTCGAGATCACCCTCGCGGATGGGACAGTACTGAAGCAGTACGATCGGTAGCGGTTCCAACCTGGAAGTTCAGGGCTGGCCTTCCGCCCTGAACGACTGACCTTACTTCGACCGCCCCTTGAAACCCTGGGCGATGGTCGGGATAGCGACGACGGTGCTCTTGCGATTCTGCGACATGAATCCGGTCAGCACCACGGCATACAGTGTCTTCTTGTCGGCACCGCTGAATGCCACGCCATGTAGTCCTTCGGGTCCAGGGATCGTACCGAGGCGCTTGCCGTCCTTCGCAAAGACATCGACATTGTGCCCGGTACTTACGTACAGCCTGCCCTCGGAATCGATGGTGGAACCGTCCCCGCCGCCACTCGACAGCTTGCCGAACTCGCGCTGGTTCTTGAGTGAGCCGTCAGCCTGCACGTCAAACGCCGCCACTGTCGGCCCGTTGGTGACATAGAGGACGTTTTCGTCCGGGCTCAGGATGAGCCCGTTCGTCCTCAGGTCCTTGCCATACTGCGTGATGACTCCCTTGGCGCTGGCATAGTAGAGCCCGCCCAGCGTGAAGTAGACGCCCCCTTTGCTGTCGGCGGAAAGATCATTGAGGATGCCGCCAACACAATCGAGCGGCTCACCCTGAAACGTGGTTGCCAGCACTTTGCGCTGCGGCTCGAGTTGCAGGATCGACGGGTTCAGTCCGCGGGCCACGACAAACAACTCGCCCTTTGAGTTTCTCGACAGCGAGCCTCCCGTCCTGGTCTCCCGATGAACGATCGTTTCCTTGCCGCTCGAGTCGAGCTTGAGCACGTCACTGTGATCGTTGCGGGCGAACAGCAGGCCGCCGTCATCGCTCGCGATCGGACCGTCGGCATTGTTGCCGGTGCCTTCCCAAACGACTTTCCAGGACTTTCCCGCTTCAATCACGCCGGGAATGGCGATCGAAACGGCGGCTGGAGGAGTAACGGCCGCGGATGTTGCAGCGGACACCACGGCGGGCATCGACGGCATCTTGAATGCGGGTGCGGGATTCCCGCACTTGGCCAGCACCGCAGGTTGCGCGGGATCTTCCCAGGCTTGCAGGCTCTTTGGCACAGCCGGCTGACCCTGGCCGAATGCTGTTTCCACTACGCCGACAAGCATGACAGCGGCAAAGTAACGGGGTTTCATGAAACGCTCCTGACTCGCAACGAACGGGAAGAGGGCGGCTTTAAGTTAGCATAGCGCTCCACGCGCGATCAGGCGCCTCAGGCGGCGCAAGTCATCGAAGATGCCCCCGAAGGCACGTCGCCACACATTTCATGGGCACTGTTTTAGGATTGTGGTGTCCTAGCCCGGACCGAAGAAGCAATAAGGAAGCCTGGGGATGAGATTTGCTGCACTGCTTGCCGTATCCGGAATAACTTCTCTCGGAGCCTTCGCGACCGCCGATGCCCAGGAATCGGAGGTCAAAGACCCGCGTGGGCCGAAGCAGGCACGGGCAGTGCGGGTCGAAAGCCGCCCGGTCATCGACGGTCGCCTGGACGAGGCCGTGTGGCAGCAGGCCGACGTCATCAGCGACTTCCACCAGATCCGCCCGGGCGACGGCACGCCGACCACGGAACGCACCGAGGTCTACGTCATCTATGACAAGGACGCGATGTACATCGGGGCACGCATGTTCGACAGCGAACCCGAACTGATCGCGGCGCCAACGAACCGCCACGGGTTGGGCCTGCCGAACGACGATCGCTTTGTCATCATCCTGGACCCCTTCAATACTGGCCGGATGGGATACCGCTTCGAATCGAACCTGAATGCCGTCCGCCACGATGCGCTGTACCAGAACCCCACTTCGTTCCAGCTCGACTGGAACACGATCTGGGACGTCGCCGCCAGCGTCGACGGCAAGAGCTGGGTCACCGAGGTCGAGATTCCGTTCAAGTCTTTGTCCTTCGACCCGAGCATCGACACGTGGGGATTCAACTTCGGGCGTGGCATTCGCCGCCGGGGAGAGGAAGTCGCGTGGGTGTCCTACAACCGCACCTACAACCCGAGCACGCTTGGCAAACTGACCGGGATCACGGGGATCGACCAGGGCCTCGGTATCGAAGTGGTGCCATCCCTGACCGGGACCCGGAAGGAGCGCTTCGCTCCCGACAGCACCAGACAAGACTTCGAGCCGTCCCTGGACGTGTTCTACCGGCTTACGCCTTCGCTGAATGCAGCGTTGACCCTCAATACGGATTTCTCCGCCACGGAGGTCGATACGCGACAGGTCAACCTGACCCGCTTCAACCTGTTCTTTCCGGAAAAGCGCGATTTCTTCCTGAACGACCTTGATCTCTTCCAGTTCGGCAACATCGGCAACAGCACGACTTCCAACACGACTACGCTGCGCGGGGCACGGGAGAATGGCAGGCCCTATTTCTCGCGCAAGATCGGCCTGAGCAGCAGCGGTGAACCCGTCGATATCAACTACGGTGGCCGTATCAGCGGCCGCGTGGGACGCTGGAATATCGGGGCACTAGCGATTCACCAGGACGAGTCCGCTGGAGTTGATGCGTCGGACCTGCTTGTAGGACGCGTCTCGGCCGGCCTCCTCCGCGATGTCACCGTGGGCATGGTCTTCACGCACGGGAACCCGGTATCGAGCATCGCCAACTCGGTAATCGGCGGCGACTTCCATTACCTCAACAACCGGCTTCCGGGCGGCCAGGCGATCGAGGGAGAAGCCTGGTACCAGGTATCGGATACGCCCGGCCTTGAAAGCAATGACGCGGCGTTTGGCGCCGGCCTGCGCTCACCGAATTCAGCGGGACTCCGCGGTGGCGTCGGCCTCAAGGAAATCGGGCGCAACTTCAATCCGGCGCTCGGGTACGTCAACCGCACGGATATCCGCGACTACACCGCCGACCTGGGCTACACGCAGTTCTTTCGCGGCAACAGGATCCAGTCCTGGTTCGCCGGCATCGATGCGCAACTCGTCTATGGCATCGACGGTGGCCGGCAGACCGAAGTGCTCGTATACCGACTGTCCGAGATCGAGACCAGCTCCCGGCACAAGGCTCAACTGCGCTACCTGCAGAACAGGGAAGTCGTACAGCGTCCCTTCATCCTGTACTCGGAACCTGGCCGTCAGTTCACGGTCCAGCCGGGCGAGTATGCTTTCGATCAGGGCGAGCTCAGCATCACAACCGCAGGGCAGCTGGCCTTCTCTGGCAGCGTGACGGCGACCGTCGGCGATTTCTATGACGGCAAGCGGACCGGCATCGCCTCCACGTTCAACTGGAACCAGTCGCGCCACTTCCGGCTCGCGCTGACGCATGACTGGAACAGCATCCACCTGCGCCAGGGCGACTTCATCACGCGCCTGTCGACCCTGACCACGCAAACCGCGTTTTCGTCCACGCTGTTCTGGGTGAACCTGTTCCAGTACGACAACGTCTCCGAGGAAATCGGCCTCAACACGCGCCTCCAGTGGATCCCGAAGGCCGGGCAGGAGGGCTTCATCGTCCTCAACTACAACATGCAGGACCGCGACAAGGACAATGCGTTCGCCGCGGCCGCGTTCGACACCAGCGTGAAGTTCCGCTACACGTTCCGTTTCTAGCCGGGTGCCAGGCCGCTTCACTACCGTGCGCGACTGCCGGTTCGGCCGCCGCCACCACCAAAGAAGAGGGGACAGCCCTTCTTACCCAAGGTAGGAAGAGTCTGTCCCCTGCTGACCCACCCGACGCGATATGCGATCGCGCCGCGCGTGAGATCAGGCCATCGCCGGAATGTCGGTGTAACCCTTCGGGCCCGGCGAGTAGAACGTCGTGGCATCCCACGCATTGAGCTCGGCGCCCTTCTCGAAGCGGGCCGGCAGGTCCGGGTTCGCGATGAACAGCTTGCCGTAGACGCAGAAGTCTGCAAGGCCGGACTTGAGGGCGGCTTCGCCAGTCGCCTGCGTGAGGCCGCCGACAATTGCGTACGTGCCACTGTAATGGGGACGCAGCATCTCCCACGTGCCAGGCACCACGGTCTGCAGTACGTGGAGATACCCGAGGCCAAGCGGCGCAAGCGCCTTCACCAGCGTCGTATAAGTTGCCGTCGGATCCGTATCCTGCACGTCGTTGAACGGCATCGACGGGGCAATCTTGATGCCGACCTTGAGCGGCGAACCCGCGGCCTTAACCATGGCGTCGAGGCTTTCCATGACGAAGCGGATACGGTTGTTGACGCTGCCGCCGTATTGGTCGGTACGCTGGTTCACGTTCGTGGACAGGAACTGCATCGGCAAGTAGCCGGAAGCGCAGTGATACTCGACACCGTCGAAACCGGCAGCCATCGCGTTGCGAGTGGCCTGCGCGAAATCCTCGATGACCTTGACGACTTCGCTGGTCGACAGCGCATGCGGAACGGGGTGATCCTGCATACCCTGCTCGTCGGTCCAGATCTGGCCGGCGGCCTTGATCGCCGATGGCGCAACCAGCGGCTCGGTGGTGTAGCGGTTCGCGTCATGGCCGATGCGGCCGACGTGCATCAGCTGGCAGAACATCTTGCCGCCCTTCGCATGCACGGCGTCGGTGATCTTCTTCCATGCGGCAATCTGTTCAGTGGACTCAATTGCAGGCGAGCGGGCGTAACCGAGGCCGACTGCCGATGGCGCGGTGCCTTCGGACAGGATGAGGCCGGCCGAGGCGCGCTGCGTGTAGTACTCGATCGCGAGTTCGGACGGGACGCCGCCCTTCAAGGCACGGCTGCGCGTCATCGGCGACATGATCATGCGATTCCGCGTTTCCATGCCGCCGATCCGGCCGGGCGACAAAAGGGTGATATCCGACATAAGTTCTCCTAAGGTTCGCGCTAAATCGTTGTTCGTTGCTCTCCGTTGCGGAGACATTCCGACCATTGTAGCGGATTGAAACCCGGCTCCACACGCCGAAATGGGCCACGTGGATCGCCGGATTGCCATCGGTACAATCGATTTCCCATGTCCTCGCATGGATGCGAGCCGTCCCCAGGCAAGGCTGCCGCAGTGAGAAGCGCTCAAGGGCGCGCCAAAGAAAAAAGGCTCACCGTCATTGAGACCGTGAGCCTTTTGATGTGGTGCGCCCGGAGAGATTCGAACTCCCGACCCCAACGTTCGTAGCGTTGTACTCTATCCAGCTGAGCTACGGGCGCGCTTAAACCTGATTATATCAACATAGTGCGGCAGACGCCGCGTGCATAAACTCTTCTTCTTTCTTTGGAGAAATCCAAAGCAAGAAGAAGCAAGAAAGAAAAATTTGGCGGAGAGTGAGGGATTCGAACCCTCGATGGACTTTTGATCCATACACCCTTAGCAGGGGTGCGCCTTCGACCACTCGGCCAACTCTCCGCAGCATCATCCCGCCGACATTGTGGTCGGTGGGTCTTGCGCTTCGAGGGTCGAGCCCCGCCGCGAAGGGGGGCAAGGATACTGGCCACGGGCGGGCCAGTAAAGGCTGCTGTGACCTAAAAACTCGCGTTCAGGTGCCGGAACCGGTGGCCGGACGGGCTGGAGGAACCTGCTCCTCGCGCTTGATGCGGTCGAAGATCTCTTCGCGATGAACGGCCACTTCCTTGGGTGCATTGACACCGATGCGCACCTGGTTGCCCTTGACGCCCAGCACGGTGAAGGTGACGTTCTCACCGATCATCACCGTTTCGCCTACGCGCCTGGTCAGAATCAGCATTTCCTGCTCCTTCAGTCGGTTTTATGGATTGTAGCGCTGGATTCTCAGGCTGGCTCGGGAAATGCGCTACGACGTTCGTAAAGCCGATGACAGCCCCAGCATTCCATGGATCAGTGATCCCCCTGAACCGCGCAAAGTTTCGACCAGATCAGGAATGGCGGGCCTGAATCCACGGGACAACGGAGGCCAGGGCCGCGTCCAGGTTGGCCGGCTCCGTCCCGCCTGCCTGTGCCAACTCAGGGCGCCCCCCTCCGCGGCCCCCAACCTGCTGGGCAACGGCGTTGACCAGGTCACCCGCCTTGACCCGCTTGGCCTGGTCAGCCGTGACGCCGGCTACCAGGACCACCTTGCCTTCACTGTCGACTGTCGCGAGGACAATCGCCGCTGATTGCAGCTTTGCCTTGAGCTGGTCGACAGCCACTCGCAGGCCTTCGGCATCAGTACCGTCCAGACGAGCCGCCACTACCTTGATACCGGCGACATCCACTGCGCCTGCCGAAAGATCGTCGCCCTGTCCGCTCGCGAGCTTGGCTTTGGCCTGTGCCAATTCCTTTTCCAGCTTGCGGGCACGCTCGATGAGCTGGCGAATCTTGTCCTCGACATCATCGCGGCCGGCTTTCACCAGGGACGCGGCTTCGCGCACCATCTGGTCAGTGCCGGTCACCCAATCGAGGGCGCCCTGCCCGGTTACCGCTTCGATTCTTCTGACACCCGCAGCGACTCCGCCTTCGCTCACAATCTTGAACAGTCCGATATCGCCCGCACGTTCCACGTGCGTGCCACCACAGAGTTCGGTCGAGAAGGCGCCGATACGAAGCACCCGGACTTCGTCGTCGTACTTTTCACCGAACAGCGCCATGGCGCCCGAAGCCACTGCAGCCTCGTAATCCATCAGCTCCGTTTCTGCCGGTGCGTTCGCACGGATTTCCGCATTCACCAAGCGCTCCACAGCCCTCTGCTCCTCGAGCGTGACCGGCTGGTAGTGCGAGAAATCGAAACGCAGGCGATCCGGCTCGACCAGCGAGCCCTTCTGCGTGACATGGGTACCCAGCACTCTGCGCAGCGCCGCGTGCATCAGGTGGGTCGCCGAGTGATTGAGGCGCACGGCTGCGCGACGCTCCGCATCGACGGACGCCGTCACCTGCGAACCGACTGCGAGCGTGCCATCGACGATCTTGCCAACATGCACGATGGACTTGCCGGCCTTGCGCACGTCGGTAATCTGGACGCGCAAGCCCTGACCCGACAGCCACCCATGGTCCGCTACCTGGCCACCACTCTCCGCATAGAACGGCGTGCGCTCCAGAATGACCTGCACGGACTCTCCGGAAGATGCCGTCTTGACCTCACTTCCGGCTTCGCCAATCAGCGCAGTGACGTGGGTCGGCAGCTCGAGATCGTCGTAGCCACAAAACTCGGTCTGCCCTTCGATTTGCGCGCCACCCCGCAAGTCGACGTTGAACTTGCTGGCGGAACGCGCGCGGTCACGCTGCGCTGCCATCGCGATTTCGAAACCTGCTTGATCGATGTCCAATCCGCGTTCGCGCGCGACGTCGGCAGTCAGATCCATTGGAAAGCCATACGTGTCGTACAGCTTGAACACGGTTTCACCAGGAATCGTCTTGTTGCCCTTGAGCCCGCCGATGGCAGCCTCAAGCAGCGACATGCCTTGCAGCAACGTTTCCGCAAAGCGCTCTTCTTCCTGCCGGAGGACCCGCTCGATATGCGCGCGCTGCGCCTTCAGTTCCGGATACGCAGCGCCCATTTCACGCTCAAGTGCGCTCACCAGCTGGTAGAAGAACGGCTTGGTCTGTCCGAGCTGGTAGCCATGTCGGATGGCCCGACGGATGATCCGCCGCAACACATAGCCGCGGCCTTCATTCGAGGGCAACACGCCATCTGCAACCAGGAAGGAGCAAGCACGGATGTGATCGGCAATCACGCGTAGTGAACCCGATGCCAGGCTCGCGGCCCCCGTGACCTTCGCCGCATCCGCGATCAGGCCCTGGAAAAGGTCGATCTCGTAGTTCGAATGCACGCCCTGCATCACCGCGGCAACGCGCTCGAGACCCATACCGGTATCCACGGAGGGCTTCGGCAACGGCGTCAACACACCATCAGCCGAGCGGTCGAACTGCATGAACACCAGGTTCCAGATTTCGATCCAGCGATCACCGTCGGCATCGGGCGAACCCGGAGGACCGCCGGGAATCTCTGCGCCATGGTCGTAGAAAATCTCGGTGCACGGGCCACACGGGCCAGTTTCACCCATCTGCCAGAAATTGTCCCCCGACGGGGATTTCGCGGCGTCATCCGACCCGCCGCCCGGCTTGTCGCCGATGCGCACGATGCGCTCTTTTGGCAGGCCGATTTGCTTGTTCCAGATGTCAAAGGCCTCGTCATCCGTGTGGTAGACGGTGACCATCAGGCGAGTTGGGTCGATGCCCAGCCACTCCTTGCCCGTCACGAAATCCCAAGCGTAGCGGATGGCATGCTGCTTGAAGTAATCGCCGAAGCTGAAGTTGCCAAGCATTTCGAAGAACGTGTGATGCCGGGCGGTGTAGCCCACGTTCTCGAGATCGTTGTGCTTGCCGCCGGCACGAACGCAGCGCTGTGAGCTGGCGGCGCGCACATAACTGCGCTTTTCCTTGCCCAGAAAGCAGTCCTTGAACTGCACCATGCCGGCATTCGTGAAGAGCAGCGTCGGGTCATTGCCCGGGACGAGCGAACTGGAGGCCACGATCTGGTGTTCGCGCTCGCGGAAGAACCGCAAATACAGAGCACGCAGCTCGCTGCTGGTTACTGGCTTCGGACTCGTCATGATGCTCGCGTCTGGCTTCGCGTTGGGGCGTTACGATTCAAAGGCCAGGATCGGACGCGAAATCGGGGTCAACCCCTGCGTCTGGACCGAAAGCGGCCCGGATCTGGTCTTGTGAAAACCCGCGATATTGCAGGAAGCGGGACTGCTTTGCACGCTCGGCAAAGCTGGCAGGGAGGGGCCCACTGAACTTCTTTCGGCGGACGCTGCGGGCGACGTCCAGCCAGTCCACCTCGGCCTCGTCGAGCAAGCGCTCTACCAGCTCTGCGGCTACCCCGCTCTCGCGCAGTTCGGACCGGATCCGCATTGGGCCCTGTCCGCGGGCGGCGTGATGGGTAATGAAGCTGGCGACATACCGTTCGTCGGAGAGCAGGCCCTTGCGTCCGAGCTCCGCAAGCACTTCCGAGGTGACCTCAGCGTCGTAACCCCGGGACTCCAGTTTGCGCCCGAGCTCACCGGTGGAGTGCTCCCGGCGGGCCAGCAACCCGATCGCGGAGGAGCGGATACGTGACGGGTCCGAGGCTGCCTCAGACCCGTCCGCAGATTTTTCATCGCCTGGTTTGGGGAATCGCCGCCGAGTTGCCATCCGAGACCTGCCGTGAGTCCTGATTCATGGCCTCAAGGGCACCCTGCCGCTGCGGCCTGGGACAGGGGAGTTCCTCAACGCGGCGTCAGGCTTCCTTCGCGGCAGCCTCATGCTTCACGACCTTGGGTAAAAGCTTTTCGCGGAGCTTGCCTTCGATATCGCGCGCCTTCTCGGGATGCTGCTCGAGGAAGGTCTTCGCATTTTCCTTGCCCTGGCCGATGCGCTCGCCATTGTACGCGTACCAGGAGCCGGATTTCTCCACGAAGCCATGCAGCACGCCCATATCGATGATCTCTCCGTTACGCGAAATGCCCTGGCCATACATGATTTCGAACTCGGCCTCGCGGAACGGCGGCGCCACCTTGTTTTTCACGACTTTGACGCGCGTCTGGTTGCCAACCACTTCCTCGCCGTTCTTGATCGCGCCGATACGGCGGATGTCGAGGCGCACGGACGCATAGAACTTGAGCGCGTTACCACCGGTCGTGGTCTCGGGGTTGCCGAACATCACTCCGATCTTCATGCGGATCTGGTTGATGAAGATGACGATGGTGTTCGAGCGCTTGATGTTGCCAGTGAGTTTGCGCAGCGCCTGCGACATCAGACGGGCCTGCAGGCCCATGTGGGAATCGCCCATTTCACCTTCGATTTCCGCCTTTGGTGTCAGCGCGGCGACAGAGTCGACGACGATCACATCGACCGCACCCGAGCGCACGAGCATGTCGGTGATCTCAAGGGCCTGTTCGCCCGTGTCCGGCTGGGAGACCAGCAGGTCGGTGATGTTGACGCCCAGCTTTTCGGCATACGAAGGGTCGAGCGCGTGCTCGGCATCGACGAATGCGGCGGTTCCGCCTGATTTCTGGCATTCGGCAATGACCTGCAGGGTCAGCGTCGTCTTGCCTGAGGATTCCGGCCCGTAGATTTCAACGACACGCCCCTTCGGCAACCCACCCACGCCGAGGGCAATGTCCAACCCCAGGGAACCCGTTGAAATGGCTTCTACATCGTAGCTATCGCCAGCGTCGCCAAGGCGCATGACCGAGCCCTTGCCGAACTGCTTTTCAATCTGCCCGAGGGCGGCGGCCAATGCCTTCTTGCGGTTGTCATCCATCTTGGTGATGCCTTGGGGTTTGCCTTGAGAGCGGTGGGAGGTGCAAATCCGAACTACTGGGTAATTATACAGATCCCCACCTCCGTGTACACCGGTCGTGGGGACCCTCGCCGTCGAGATCATTGCACAGGCGAACGGCGGTAGAGAGCCGCATATCTGGCGAAAACAGGCGGAAATAGGCGGGTCAGCGGGGCTCCAGTACCCGATAGAGGGACCCCTCGGGTGTCGGGGTCGACGCCACCAGGGCCACTCCCTTCACCGGCCAGACAAACGGCGAGATCGTCTGATCCCCCACCCCACCGCCAGGGGGGTGAGAGACATTCCTGGCCAGCGTGATGTGCGCGCGGAACGGACGACGTTCCACCCTGAACCCGCTCAGTCGAAGGTCCTCATGGAATACTTGAACGGCAGCGGCAAAATCGGGGGGCAGGGAACTCGCCTCCAGGCAGAGCAGCTTCGCTCTCGGCCACCACGCGAGCCGATCGAATACGAGGTCCGCCTCGGGCCAGGCACGTGCCGAAGCCACTGCCAGCGCAGGCGGTATCTGGTCTGGCGCCACGCCACCCAGGAACGCGAGCGTCACGTGGAGATTGCCAGCTGGCACGGCGCGGCCGACTGGGGTGGCGAATAGCGGCTGGATCACTGACAGGAGGGCATCCCGCAACCTGTCGTCGGGCCACAACGCGAAGAACAGACGGCGGACAGCGGCAGAACTGCTCACACGCACCGCGCCGTCAGATCTCGAGCAACCCGCTCAGAGCGGTCATGACGCTGCGTCTCCTGACCTCTTCCCTGCCCCCATCGATGATCTTGAGTCGGGTGCGATGATGCACGGCCTGGCCGTGCCGCCACGCCCAGCCGAACCAGACAGTCCCCACCGGTTTGCCCGGCTGCCCGCCATCGGGACCTGCAATGCCGCTCACCGCCAGGGCGATGTCACCGCCGACCCGTTCCAGCGCACCCAAGGCCATCTCGAGAACGGTGGCATCACTGACTGCGCCGTGAATCGCGAGCGTTTCCTCGGTCACGCCCAGCAGCGACTGCTTCAGGCTGTTGTCATAGCTGACGACTCCTCCCCTGAACCACGCTGAACTGCCTGGAACGTCGGTGATCGCCTTGCTGACCCACCCGCCAGTGCATGACTCGGCCGTCACCAGCTTGCGTCTGGAGTCGACCAGCAGGTGCCCCACCTTCGAGACCAACTTGAAGAGCTCATCGTCGCTGACCATACCCACCCTCATTGTTCTTCGGTCTGCCGCGAATTCTACCGCCCGCCCCCGGACAACTACTGCGTGCTTTGCCGGAAAGTGCGCTTGCCGGCGACGAACTTCGGCAAGTCCGCGCTGCCCAACCTGACAGGGATGGCTATGATGGGCTCCGTTCCGAAGCAGGTGATGACGATGACCCCGAACGGTACTTTTCTCGCTTTTGCCGCCTTGGTCGGTCTCGTGGGCTGCGCCGCCACGGCGCCGGATATCCGCACGGACTACGACCGCAGTGTCGACTTCAGCCGCTATCGTTCGTTCGGCTTCGTACCCGAGCCGACTGAGAATCGCGCGGGCTACGAAACGATTGCAGGCAAATACATCCGCGCCGCCGTCGTCCGCCAGATGGAGCAGCGCGGCTACACGCAATCCGACAACCCCGACCTGCTGATCAACTATTCGATGAAGTTCGAGCCGAAGCAGTCAGTGACCCCGTACACCACGCTGCGCCCCTACTACGGCTATCGCAGCAATCGCTACCGCACGTGGGCAGGCTACCAGTGGGAGACCGACGCGATCACCAGCGACTACACGGAAGGCACGCTGAACATCGACATCGTCGAACGCGGACAGAAACAGCTGGTTTGGGAAGGCGTGGCGGTAGGGACCGTGTCCCAGGAGGACCAGGAGAACAGGGAAGCCGCGGTGACGTCGGCCGTGGGCCAGATCTTTGCCAAGTACCCCTTCGCGGCCGGCCGGGGACAGCCACAGCTGGTCAATTGAGCGCGTTGTGGTTGGCCGAACGGGAGAGGCCCGGAAGTCTCGGAAGCCTGGGAAGCTGAGGAAGCCGGCGCCCTCGCGGTTGCGTTGCCCCGGCCGGGCCAATACGATCCCGCGCTAATCTCGGCTTATCTGGTTTCCCCTGCTTCCATTGCTTCCCTGACACCCACTTGACCACCCCGCCCCCCGACCTCACCGGCCACACCCCGATGATGCAGCAGTACCTGCGCATCAAGGCCCAGCATCCTGATGTGTTGCTGTTCTATCGGATGGGCGATTTCTACGAGTTGTTCTTCGACGATGCACGCCGCGCTGCGCGGTTACTCGACATCACGCTGACGGCTCGCGGGCAATCAGGCGGCCAGCCCATCCCGATGGCCGGTGTGCCGTTTCATGCCGTTGAAACCTACCTGTCGCGCCTCGTCCGCAAAGGGGAGTCGGTCGCTCTGTGCGAGCAACTCGGCGATCCCGCGAAGTCGAAGGGACCGGTGGAACGTCAGGTCGTCCGTATCGTCACGCCCGGCACCGTGACTGACGATGCCCTGCTTGAAGAACGCCGCGACACGCTGCTCGGCGCGGTGTGCCGCGAAGGCGAACACTTCGGGCTTGCCTGGCTGGAACTCGCCAGCGGCCGGTTCAGCGTACTGGAAGCCATCGGCACGGAGGCACTGGCCGGCGAACTGGAAAGGCTGCGACCAGCCGAAGTCCTCGTCGCCGAACAAGCCACCACCCTGCCCATCACGATCGCGGCCAGCGTCCGTGAGCGGCCACCATGGCACTTCGATCTCGACTCGGCCACACGCTCGCTATGTCATCAGTTCGGGACACGAGACCTGTCTGGCTTCGGCTGTGCCGATCTGCCGCTGGCCATCCGCGCCGCCGGCTGCCTGCTGCACTACGTTCGCGACACACAGAAGGCCGCCTTGCCGCACCTCAAGAACCTGCAGACACAGTCGCGTTCCGATGCCGTGCTGCTGGACGCCGCAAGCCGCCGCAATCTCGAACTGGATGCCTCGCTGACCGACCGGCCCGAATGCACGCTGGCAGGCGTCCTCGATCGCACGGCTACAGCGATGGGTGGACGCGAGCTCCGACGCTGGATTCATCGACCCCTGCGGGGCAGGCACAGCGTCGAACTCCGCCTGCAAGCGGTGGAGACCCTGATCGGCAACCGGGCTTACGGAGACGCGAGCGAAATACTGCGGCATGTCGGCGACATCGAGAGGTCACTGGCACGCGTCGCCCTCAAGTCCGCGCGCCCACGCGACCTGGCGCAGCTGCGCAACGCGTTCGCACGCCTGCCTGAATTGCAGGCGCTCCTCGGCAAGCAGGACGCCCCGCTGCTCATGACGCTTGCAGGCGAAGCAGGTACTCATCCCGACGTCGTCGACTTGCTCAAGCGCGCGGTAGTTGAAGCACCCCCGTCACTCCTGCGCGAAGGTGGCGTCATTGCTCCCGGCTACGATGCCGAACTCGATGAGCTGCGACTGATCAGCGAGCACAGCGACCAGTACCTGCTCGACCTCGAAGCGCGCGAGAAGGCACGCAGCGGCATTGCGAACCTGAAACTCGGCTACAACCGTGTGCAGGGCTACTTCATCGAGATCAATCGCAGCCTTAGCGATCGCGTGCCCGCGGACTACATCCGCCGGCAAACCATCCGGAATTCGGAGCGCTACATCACGCCGGAGCTCAAAGAGTTCGAGGACAAGGTCCTGGGCGCCCGCGACCGGTCCCTCGCGCGCGAGAAGCGGCTGTATGACGGGCTGCTCGACCAGTTGATCGACCGTGTCGCACGACTGCAAGCGACTGCCGCGGCGCTGGCGGCACTCGATGTGCTCGCCACGTTTGCGGAACGTGCAGTGTCGCTGCGCTATGCAAGACCCGACCTCACCGACGAAGCCGTCATTGAAATCAGTGAAGGCCGGCATCCGGTGGTTGAACTGTTCATTGACCAGCCGTTCGTGCCGAACGACCTGGGGTTAGGCGACCAGCGCCGGCTACTCGTGATTACCGGCCCGAACATGGGCGGCAAGTCGACCTTCATGCGCCAGACTGCGCTGATAGTGATCATGGCGCGCATCGGTTGCTACGTGCCGGCCACCTCCGCCCGCATCGGCCCCATCGACCGCATCTTCACCCGCATCGGCGCGTCGGATGACCTCGCAGGCGGCCGTTCGACGTTCATGCTGGAAATGACCGAGGCCGCCAACATCCTGAACAACGCCACCGGCCACAGCCTCGTGCTGATGGACGAGATCGGGCGCGGCACGAGTACCTACGATGGCCTGTCGCTCGCCTGGGCCTGCGCGACGCACATCGGCAAGCACGTCAAGGCGTTTACCCTGTTCGCCACGCATTACTTCGAGTTGACCGCGCTGGACGCCGAGCTGGACGCCTGCGCCAACGTGCACCTCGATGCCACCGAGCACGGCGAGCAGCTGATCTTCCTGCATGCCGTCAAGGAAGGACCGGCAAACCAGAGCTACGGCCTTGCCGTCGCGGCACTTGCCGGCGTCCCGCCGAAGGTGATCGCGGCTGCGAAGAAGTATCTCGCGGAACTGGAACGCCGGTCGGCTAGCACGCATGCGCCGCAGCTGCAGCAGGAGTTACTGCTGCCAGCACCGGCTGTTGCCGCCACCCATCCGCTCTCGGAGGCGCTCGCTGAACTTGACCCGGATTCACTGAGTCCGCGCGAAGCGCTGGAAGCGCTCTATCGGCTCAAGCGGCTAGCGGCTAGCGGCTAGCGTTTGGGCGAAGCCAAGCAGGAAGGGTTCCGAGCTGATCGCGAATCGCTAGTCGCCTTTTTCGAACCGGCCAGTTCGCAAGAAGGCCGCGGTCTGCCTTGCCACTTCGCTGGAAAACAACATGCCGGTATGGGTGACAGGCAGTACGAGGTGATCTCGGGCCCCGGTGAGACGCGTCTCCTCCACCATCACCGTGCCATCGTTCTCCCCGTCGAGCTTCGCAACCAGTCGCCCGAGACCAAACCCGCTTGATCCCGCAATGACGCCGACTTCGCGCCTGTCATTCCAGGTTCGCGCCGTCGCCCTGGGCTCGACTCCGTCCGTGGGCAGGAACTCTTGTCGCATCGTGATGCCCAGCATGGCTTTCCCGAGCGGCCAGCGCGCGAGACCCTGCGCTGCGCGACTGCCTTGAAGCGGCGCGCCGAGCAGCACGGCACGTCCCGGCGGCAGGTCGGCGGTTGCCTCGAGCAGGTTGAGCACCACCAGCCCACCGAGGCTGTGCCCGACGAAATGCATGCGCTCGGCCTTCTGCCCCTGGGCGAATTCACGCAATGCAGCCACGTGGTCGAGCATCGACCCGCTGACGGAGGGATAGGAGAAGGGAACGGCCTCGAACGCGGCGTCGGAATTCAGGCGATTCTTGAGGGAGACAAGTTCGATCCCGGACATCCACAACCCGTGGACGAGGATGACGAGATCAGGTGCGGGCATGGTGGTTGAAGCAATCAAGGGGACGCGTCCCCTGCTATCTAGTCTGCCTTGACGGGCAGCTTCACGCGGATATGCAGGTCCTTGAGCTGGGCATCGGTCACCGGTGTCGGCGCGTCCGTGAGCGGGCACGCGGCCGTCTGCGTCTTCGGGAACGCGATCACTTCGCGGATGCTGTCCGCACCGGATATCAGCATGGCGAGACGATCAAGGCCGAAGGCGAGACCGCCGTGGGGCGGGGCACCATACTTGAGCGCCTCGAGCAGGAAGCCGAACTTCTGCTCGGCTTCCTCGGCACTGATGCCGAGCAGCTCGAACACAGTCGATTGCATGTCGGTACGATGGATACGTACGGAACCACCGCCAATTTCAGAGCCATTCAACACCATGTCGTAGCCCATCGACAGCGCCTCACCCGGATTGCTCTTGAGCTGCGCGGGATCGTCGATGCGTGGCGCCGTGAACGGATGGTGCAGGGCTGACCAGCGCTTGTTGGTTGCGTCCCACTCGAACATGGGGAAGTCGACTACCCACAACGGCCGCCAGCCGGCCTCGACAAGCCCAAGGTCCGCGCCGATCTTCAGGCGCAGCGCACCGATGGCGTCGTTCACGACCTGCGCCGTATCGGCGCCGAAGAAAATCAGATCGCCTGTCTGTGCGCCCGTGCGCGACAGAATGCCTGCCACGGCGGCATCGCTCAGGAACTTGAGAATGGGCGATTGCAGGCCCTCTCGCCCCTTGGTCACGTCGTTGACCTTCACGTAGGCGAGGCCCTTCGCGCCGTAGCGGCCGACATAGGCCGTGTAGTCGTCGATTTCCTTGCGCGACAGACGCTCGCCCCCCTTCGGGACACTGAGCGCAACGACGCGGCCTTTCGGGTTGGACGCGGGGCCAGCAAAAACCTTGAACTCGCAATCGCGCACCAGATCGGCGACGTCGACGAGTTCAAGCGGAATGCGCAGGTCGGGCTTGTCCGACGCATAGCGACGCATCGCTTCGGCGTACGTCATGCGCGGGAACGGATCGGACAGAGACACATCCAGCACCTTCTTGAACACGTTCCGGATCAGTGCCTCCATGAGGTCGGTGATCTGCTTTTCAGTAAGGAAGGACGTCTCGATATCGATCTGCGTGAAGTCCGGCTGGCGGTCGGCGCGCAGGTCTTCGTCGCGGAAGCACCGCACGATCTGGTAGTAGCGATCAAAGCCCGACATCATCAGCAGCTGTTTGAACAGCTGCGGCGACTGTGGCAGCGCGAAGATATGGCCGGCATGGGTCCGGCTTGGCACGAGGTAGTCGCGCGCGCCTTCCGGGGTCGCCTTCGTCAGCATCGGCGTTTCAATATCGATGAAGCCGCTGTCGTCTAGCCAGTTGCGTACTGCTTGCGTGATGCGATGACGCTGGCGCAGCCGGTTCTGCATCACGTCTCGCCGCAGGTCGATGTAGCGGTACTTGAGTCGCAGCTCCTCGTTGACGTTTTCGTCGTGGTGGAAGGGAGGCGTCTCCGAGCGGCTCAGGATCTCGATGTCACCGGCAAGCAGCTCGACCTGGCCGGACGCGAGATTGGCGTTGGCCGTTCCCGCCGGGCGCGGACGAATCTGGCCGCTGACGCGGACGCAATACTCGCTCCGCAGCCGCTCCGCCTGGGCAAACGCCTCGGCGTTTGCGGGGTCGAAAACGAGCTGCAACAAGCCTTCGCGGTCCCGCAGATCGATGAAGATCACGCCGCCATGATCGCGGCGGCGGTGTACCCAGCCAGCGACGGACACGGCCTGGCCCGAAAGGGATTCGTTGACTTGACCGCAATAGTGAGTGCGCATGGGGACTTGGAAGATCTGCCGGTGAGAAGAGCCGCGGGATGTTACGGAGCGCCCCTGACAGGCGCAAGCCAGCCTCACCCACTCCGTTCCCCTCTCCGCCCGGAGAGGGGTTGAGGCACACCTCTCCCGTTGGGAGAGGTCATGCGGCGCGCGGGTGAGCGGCTAGCGTTTGGCGGCCTTTCGCTTGGCTGGAGCGGGTTTGGCCTTGGCCTTGGCAGACTTGCCGACTTTGGCCGTAGACCGCGTTTTGGCACCTTCGGCAGGCTTTTCGGCGGCCGGCTTGGGGGCTTCCTTGGCTTCCGCCGGCTTCGGGTCCAGCGGCTTGGCCGTCGCGTCGACACTCGAGTCCTTGGAATCGCCGCCGGGTTGGTCGACCAGGTTGCGCTTGTTTTCCTTGTCCGACTTGAAGTCGGTCTCATACCAGCCGCCGCCCTTCAGGCGAAACACGGGAGCGGAAATCAGCCGGGTCAGCTTCTGCTTGCCGCACTCCGGACACTTCTTTAGTTGCGCATCGGAAATCTTCTGCAGGACTTCCACATGGGCATCACAGGCACTGCACTGGTATTCGTAAAACGGCATGGCTCTGGTGAAAAGTTGCTGGGCTGAGGTCGGTCAAGATCCGGTTTTCCCCGGGCGACGCATTATAGGGGAAGCGCCGCCGCGAAAAAGAAGCAGGAAGCGGTGGAAGTGAGGGAAGCCGGGGAGGCCAGAGTAGCAGGCGCGGAGAGGTAGCCACCTGTGCCACTGGCTTCTTGGCTTCTTGGCTTCTTGGCTTCTTGGCTTCCTCGCTTCCTTGCTTCCTTGCTTCCTTGCTTCCTTAGCTTCCTTAGCTTCCTTAGCTTCCTCAGCTTGCCTGACTTCCGTGCCTCGTTACGCCCCCCGCGCAAACACCAGCTGCCCCTGGTGGACCGTCACGGCGATGCGGTCGCCCGGGCGGAACTCGCCGCGCAGGATCTTCTGCGCCAGCGGATTCTCGACCTGTTGCTGGATCGCGCGCTTGAGCGGCCGCGCGCCGTAGACCGGATCAAAACCCGCCTCGCCGAGCAGATCCGCAGCGGCCGTGTCGAGGGCGAGGTCGAGATCCCTCTCTGCCAGACGCTTGCGAAGGTACCCGAGCTGGATGTTGACGATCGAGCGCAATTGTTCTCGGCCGAGCGGGTGGAACACGACGATGTCGTCGACGCGGTTGATGAACTCGGGCCGGAAATGGCTCTGTACCACATCCATCACCGCGGACTTCATCTTGGAGTACGTCTTGTCGTTCTGCGGCTCGCCTGCCAGTTCCTGGATGGCATGGCTGCCGAGATTCGACGTCATGATGATCACCGTATTGCGGAAGTCGACCGTACGCCCCTGACCGTCGGTCAACCGGCCGTCGTCGAGGACCTGCAGCAGCACGTTGAACACGTCGCTGTGGGCCTTCTCCACTTCGTCCAGCAGGATGACGGAATACGGACGCCGGCGAACCGCCTCGGTGAGATAGCCGCCTTCCTCGTAACCGACATAGCCCGGAGGGGCACCGATCAATCGCGCCACGGAATGCTTTTCCATGAACTCCGACATGTCGATGCGGATCATCGCCTCTTCGGTATCGAACAGGAATTCGGCCAGCGCCTTGCACAGCTCGGTCTTGCCGACGCCGGTAGGCCCAAGGAACAGGAACGAGCCATTCGGACGGTTCGGGTCCGCGAGGCCTGCACGCGAACGGCGGATTGCATCAGAGACGGCCGTCACCGCTTCCAGCTGTCCGACCACGCGCTTCGCGAGCGCTTCTTCCATGCGCAGCAGCTTGTCCTTCTCGCCTTCCAGCATCTTGGAGACCGGAATGCCGGTCCACTTGGAGACGACCTCGGCGATCTCCTCTTCGGTCACCTTGTTGCGGACCAGAGTTGGCGCCTGGCCCTCCGCAGCCTGCGCCGCCTTCAAGCGCTTCTCGAGCTCCGGCTTCTTGCCGTACTGCAGTTCGGACATGCGACCGAGATCGCCCGCACGCCGCGCCCGCTCGGTGTCCATGTGGACCTTCTCGAGCTCAGCTCGAATCTGGCCCTCTCCCTGCACCGACGCCTTCTCGGCCTTCCAGATCTCCTCGAGGTCCGAGTACTCCTTCTCGAACTGCGCGAGCTGCTCGTTCAGCAGTGCCAGCCGCTTGACGGACGCCTCGTCCTTTTCCTTCTTGAGCGCCTCGCGCTCGATCTTGAGCTGGATGACACGCCGGCTGAGGCGATCCATCGACTCCGGCTTCGAGTCGATCTCGATGCGGATGCGGGAGGCAGCCTCGTCGATCAGGTCGATGGCCTTGTCGGGCAGCTGCCGGTCCGCGATGTAGCGATGCGACAAAGTCGCGGCCGCCACGATCGCCGGATCCGTGATGTCGACGCCGTGGTGAACTTCGTACCGTTCCTTGAGGCCCCGCAGGATCGCGATGGTGTCTTCGACGGAGGGCTCGTTGACCAGCACCTTCTGGAAGCGCCGCTCGAGGGCTGCATCCTTCTCGACGTACTTGCGGTATTCGTCCAGCGTCGTCGCACCGACGCAATGCAGCTCACCCCGTGCCAGTGCGGGCTTCAGCATGTTGCCGGCGTCCATCGCGCCCTCGGCCTTGCCGGCGCCGACCATCGTGTGGATCTCGTCGATGAACAGGATGATCTGGCCTTCCTGCTTCTTGAGGTCGGTGAGCACGGCCTTCAGCCGCTCCTCGAATTCGCCGCGGTACTTCGCACCCGCGATCAGCGAACCCATGTCGAGCGCGAGAATACGCTTGTTGCGCAAGCCTTCCGGGACCTCGCCATTGACAATGCGCTGCGCGAGTCCCTCGACGATCGCCGTCTTGCCGACACCGGGTTCGCCGATGAGGACCGGGTTGTTCTTGGTCCGGCGCTGCAGCACCTGGATCGTGCGGCGGATTTCATCATCGCGGCCGATGACGGGGTCGAGCTTGCCCTGGGCAGCGCGCTCCGTCAGGTCTACGGTGTACTTCTCCAGCGCCTGGCGGTTTTCTTCGGCATTGGCATCGGTCACTTTCTCGCCACCCCGCATTTCGTCGATCGACTTCTCGAGGGCGCCCTTGACCGTGCCGGTATCGCGAAGCAGCGTACCGAGCTGGCCCTTGTCTTCAAGCGCAGCGAGTACGAACAGCTCGCTGGAAATGAACTGGTCGCCCCGCTTCTGCGAAAGCTTGTCCGTCAGGTTCATGAGCTTGCCGAGCTCGCTCGACAGCTGGACGTCGCCCCCAGTGCCCTCGACCTTGGGCAGCCGGTCCAGCGCCTGACCGAGGTGGGAGCGGAGCAGATTGACGTTGGTCCCCGCCTTGTCGAGCAGCGGCCGCACCGACCCGCCCTGCTGGTCCAGCAGGGCCATCATCAAGTGCATCGGATCGATGAACTGGTTGTCGCGCCCTACCGCCAGCGACTGGGCATCGGAGAGCGCCAGCTGGAATTTGCTTGTGAGCTTGTCCATTCGCATTAATTGTCACCTTGACCGGCGCGCCCGAAACTCCTGGAACGCCCCGGAACTGGAAGAATTGTCGGCGTGCGAGCGGAATTGGGGCCGGACAGCGCCAAATTCAACCGGCTGGAGCGATACCTCAGGTTGACCGCGACTCCAACCGGACATTTAGTGTGCGGCGTCAGGGGAGTACGCCGCTCCGGGAATTCTACCTAGGGAACCTAGTGTGCCGCGGAGTGCGTGAAGTAGATGAGGGCGACGCCGATCGAGATCAGCACGAACTGCTGGATCGCGGACGCGATGTCCACTCTGCGATGCAGTCCGGGAATCAGGTCCGCCACGGCAACGTAGAGGAAGCTCGACGCAGCGATGGCCAAGGCATAGGGGAGGTATTCGAGCACCGAGCCAAGCGCAAGGACGCCGACGATGCCGCCGACCACCGAGGTCAGGCTGGTCAGCAGATTGAGCATCAATGCCCGGGTACGGCTCATGCCACCCTGAAGCAGGATGGCGAGATCGCCTACTTCCTGTGGAATCTCGTGGGCGAAGACGGCAATGGCGCTGACGATGCCGAGATGCACGTCGGTCAGGAACGCTGCCGCGATCAGGACACCGTCCAGTGTGTTGTGGAAGCCGTCACCGATCAGGATCAGCGAGGCCGAGGCGGCGTCACGCTGCTGGTGGGTGGGCCCATGCGTGTGAGCATCGTGCGGATGGACATCCCATTCGTCGTGATGGCAGTGCCGCCAGAGGACCAGCTTTTCCAGTACGAAAAACACCAGGATACCGCCCAGCAGGGCGAGGCCGATGCCATGGGTGTTTTCCACGCCTGCGGTTTCGATGGCGTGCGGGATCAGCCCCAGCAGCGCGGCACCGAGCAGCGCACCGGTCGCGAAACTCACCAGGTGGGGCAGCACGCGCTGCCGGCTGTGCTCGGAGAGCATCAGGAACAGGCCGGCCGTCAGCGCACTGAGCGCGCCGCTGCCGACCGTGAACAGAATGACCCAGGACAGAATCGACATGATACGTAGAGGTTTGCGCTTACCGTAACAGGGAAAGGTCCCGGAGCAGGGACAGCGTGCGAGCGTAGCACGCTCGTCAAGCGTGGCTAGTCCAGCCAGATCAGCGTGGCCATGCGGCCAGTCTGGCCGTCGCGCCGGTACGAGAAAAACGAATCCGGCTCGGACACCGTGCAGCGGCTACCGCCATGGACGTCGCTGACACCGAGGCGGCTGAGCTCCTGCCTCGCGAGCGCGGGCAGGTCGGCTTGCCAGCGGCCCTTCGGGTTTGGCACGAAGGCCGACTTCGCATCCGGATGCGCCGCCGTAAACGCCTGAACGACGTCGTCACCGACTTCGAAGGCCGCGGGACCGATAGCGGGCCCGATCCACGCGAGCAGTTGGTCGCCGGGAACCCCAAGCGCCTCCACAGCCCTCGCCAGCACGCCAGCGGCCAAGCCGCGCCAACCGGCATGGGCTGCAGCAATACGCGTCCCGGCCCGGTCGCAAAACAGCACGGGCAGGCAGTCGGCGGTCAGCACCGCACAGACGCCTGCTTGTCCGCCGGCGGCGGCGTTGTACACGCAGACGTCGGCAGTCGGTGGCCTCCCCGTCCGCCATGCCGGCTGGGCCACAGCAACCCCATGAACCTGATTGAGCCAGAACGGCTCCGTGGGCAACTTGAGCGCCCGACGCAAGCGTCGCCGATTCTCGAGAACGGCTGCGGGATGATCACCGACATGGGCGCCGAGATTGAGGCTGGCGTGCCGGCCGCCGCTGACACCTCCAAGCCGCAGCGTGGAGGCGGACCGGACGTGGGTGGGCGCCGGCCAGTCCGGCTCGATCCATTGCAGGTCAGGCGCTGGCAAGACGCTGGTTCGAACCGAGTCAGCGCCGGGCCGCAGCGGCCCGCGCGTCCGCCGCCGCGTCTGCTGCAAGCAGCTTCAGCAGGCCCTGCATATCGGTGGGCAGGGCCGCCTCGCAGACCACGGGCTCCCCCGTAACGGGATGGGTGAACGCGAGCCGCGCCGCATGCAGCGCCTGCCGCCGGAACCCCCGCAACCCCTCGACGACTACCGGGGAGGCTCCCTTCGGCAGGATCAGACGGCCTCCGTAAACGCCGTCGCCGACGATCGGATAGTGGATATGGGACAGGTGCACGCGAATCTGGTGCGTCCTCCCGGTTTCAAGCTTCACCCGGACATGGGTGTGCGCGCGGAACCGCTTGACCACGCGATAGTGGGTGACGGCATCCCGTCCGCCCTGACGGACCGCCATGCGCAATCGGTCCTGACGATGCCGGTCGATCGGTGCGTCCACAGTGCCGCCCGCGGTCATGACGCCAACGCACACGGCTTCGTAGTCCCGCTCGACTTCGTGCGCCTCGATCATGCGCACCAGGGCGGTATGCGCCTCTACGGTCCGGGCGACCACCATCAAACCACTGGTGTCCTTGTCCAGCCGGTGCACGATGCCCGCCCGGGGCAGCACTTCGAGGCCTGGGTCGAAGTGCAGGAGCGCGTTCTGCAGCGTCCCCGCCGCGTTGCCGGCACCGGGATGGACCACGAGGCCAGCCGGCTTGTTGAGGACGAGGACGTGCTTGTCCTGGTACACAACGTCAAGGCCGATGGCCTCGCTCTTGACCTCGCCCACGGGCTCAAGCTCCGCCTCGATCTGGATGGCTTCGCCGCCCACCAGTCGGTCGCGCGGCCTGACGACCTGGCCGTCCACCAGCACTTTGCCCGCGTCGATCCAGTCCTTGAGGCGGGTGCGCGAATACTCGGGCAGCAGTTCGGCAATGGCCTGATCCAGCCGGCGGCCGGCGAATTCCAGGGGGATGGTCAGGGCATGGGAAGGCATGGGAATGGGACAGGCGCTGGATGGTGGTCGGTGGTCGGTGGTCGGGGATGGAGGGACGGGGACTCAGGTCCCACGCCGGTTCACGCCGGATTCCAGCCTGACCCCCAATCCGGCATCAACGTGTTTCTGCGAGGGCGAAGAATATCCGAAATGGACGTTGCGCGAACGAAAGAGAGCAGGACCTGTCCCAACCACCGGCCACCGGCCACTGACCACCATTCTCTGGTCTATACTCGCCAGCCTTGACCCACCGGATGCCCCCGATGCCCGACCGCGATCCCCGTTCCCTGCCGCGCGCGCTGGTCGCGACCCTGCTGGTCGCGGTCGTGGCACTGGCCGGTTGCAAAAACAATCCCAACCGGGACCTCGAGAATCCGGACGACGCCTACCGCATGGCCAAGGACGACATGGCGCGGAACAACTACGCGCGTTCCGTGTTCATTTTCGAGCAGATGGAAGCCCGCTTCCCGTTCGCGAATGCCACCAAGCAGTCGCAGCTGGACCTGATGTATGCCTACTACAAGAACCGCGAGCCGGAATCGGCGGCGGACCAGGCCGACCAGTTCATTCGCGAGAATCCGACGCATCCGCGCATCGACTACGCTTATTACATCAAGGGCCTCGTGGCCTTCGAGCGCAACCCAAACGTGATCGAGCGCTGGTTCCGCGCGGACCTGTCGGAACGCCCCCCGATCGACGCCACGAAGTCCTACCAGGCCTTCGCGACGCTCGTGCAGCGTTTCCCCAACAGCGAATACGCCGCTGACTCCCGCCAGCGCATGATCTTCCTGCGCAACCGTCTCGCGAGCTACGAGACCTATGTGGCCGGCTACTACCTCACCCGCGGTGCGTATGCAGGCGCCATCAACCGCGCCAAGTACACCATCGAGAATTACGACGGGGCCCCGGCCGTACGCGATGCGCTCGCCATCATGTCTGAATCGTACAAGAACCTGGGGATGACCGATCTTGCCGCGGATGCCGACAAGGTGTTGCGTGAAAACTTCGCGGCCACCGCGGATGACCCGTCATCGGTGAAATCGTCCTGGTGGAAATTCTGGTAGCGATTGGGACGCTACGCCAGACAAGCACTCAGTTGCTGGTCTTGTAGCCCGACGTGATCGGATAACGCCAGTCGCGCCCGAACGCGCGATCGCTGATGCGAATGCCGGGCGGCGCCTGGCGACGCTTGTATTCATTCCGCTTCACCAGATCCAGCACACGCCCCACCGTCGCCCGATCAAAGCCACGCGCTGCAATCTCATCGACCGACAGGTCGTCCTCGATGAACAGCTCCAGGATGGGATCCAGGATCTCGTAGGGCGGCAGCGAATCCGAATCCTTCTGGTCTTCCCTGAGTTCGGCTGTCGGCGGACGGTCGATCACGCGTTGTGGAATGACCGGCCTCTCGACCCCCGCGCGGGCATTCAGGAAGCGCGCGATGCGGTACACGAGGATCTTGCTCAGGTCCTTGATCGGCGCGAAGCCGCCCGCCATGTCACCGTACAGCGTGGCATAGCCGACAGCCGTCTCGCTCTTGTTGCCCGTCGTCAGCAGCATACGTCCTGTCTTGTTCGAAATGGCCATCAGGAGCAGGCCGCGGCAGCGCGACTGGATGTTCTCTTCCGTCGTATCGGCCTTGCTGCCTGCAAAGACATCGGTGAGGGCCGCCAGTGCGGACTCGAACATGCCTTCAATGGAAATGACGTCATAGCGGACGCCGAGATTACGCGCCTGCGCAGCCGCATCGTCCAGGCTCATCTGCGATGTGTAACGCGACGGCATCATCACGGCATGCACACGATCAGCGCCGAGCGAGTCGACGGCAATCGCCAGAGTCAGCGCCGAATCGATGCCGCCCGACAGCCCCAGCACGATGCCGGGAAAGCGGTGCTTGTTCACGTAGTCCCGCACCCCAAGGACGAGCGCGCCGTAGATGCTCGCTTCTTCGGACGGCAGCGGTTCGACCGGGCCCGGACGAGGAATCACTTTTCCATCGATCAGGTCAAGATCAACAGGCACCAGCGCTTCGCGATAGGACGGCAACCGCTGCACGATCTCGCCGGCTCCGTTCATGACGAAGGAACCCCCGTCGAACACGAGTTCATCCTGGCCGCCAAGCAGGTTCACGTAGACGACAGGCAGGCCGGTGTCGCGCACACGATCGCGCACGACGCTTTCGCGCCGCTGCTGGTAGTTGAGCGAGTAAGGCGAACCGTTGCTGACCACCAACAGCTGCGCACCGTGAGCGGCTGCTGCAACTGCGGGCTCGCGTTCCCAGATGTCTTCGCAGATCAGGAATGCAACCTTGATCCCGTTGAGCGTGACGATGCTCGTTTCGGTACCGCCGCGAAAGTAGCGCTTTTCGTCGAAGACCTTGTAGTTGGGCAGGAACTGCTTGCGGTAATTGGCAAGACTCGCGCCATCGCGAACGATCGCAGCCGCGTTGTAGATCGTGCCGTCGGCGTACTCGGGGTAACCCACCATCGCCGTAATGCCCTGCGTCTCCGCACGCACTCGATCGAGTCCGCGCGTGACCTGGCGACGCATGCCGGCGTGAAACAGCAGGTCTTCAGGGGGGTAGCCCGACAGGGCGAGTTCGGGAAACACGACGAGGGCAGCGCCAAGCTCATCGCGCGACTGGCGGGCGGTGTCGATGACGCGTTGGGTATTCCCCTCGACATCACCGACGAAGAGATCGAGCTGGGCGACGGCGATGCGAAGAGTGGGAGGCACAGCCGTTGTCGATAAGGGATCGTTGCGGGGAATCAGGCTCGGCGGGAAGAAAAACTCATCCCGCCGGCCTCTTGTGATTTACTTGGCCTTGGCAGGCTTCTTGGCCTTGCGGTCGGCTTTCTTCGGAGCGGGCTTCGACTTGGTCTTGACGACCTTGGCCTTCGTCTTTGCCTTTGTCTTTGCCTTTGCCTTCGTCTTTGCCTTCGTCTTTGCTCTGGCCACCGGCTTGGCCGCAGCCTTCTTGCCCTTGGCCTTCTTCTTTGCCTTCGGCTTCACGCTGATCGCCGCAGTGGCGGCAGCGCGCTGGACGAGCACGCGGCGCTTCTCCATCTGCTCGGCAATCGCGCTGCCGAGTTCCGCAGGCGAACGCACCGTGCGCACGCGAGCCGCTTCGAGAGCAGCGAACTTGTCGTCCGCAGTGCCCTTGCCGCCCGAGACGATGGCGCCCGCGTGGCCCATGCGCTTGCCAGGCGGCGCCGTGACGCCCGCGATGTACGCAACGACCGGCTTGCGGACGTTGTAACGGATGAAATCTGCAGCCGCTTCTTCGTCGCTGCCACCGATTTCGCCGACCATGATGATGCCTTCGGTCTTGGGGTCTTCTTCGAAGCGTGCGAGCACGTCGATGAAGCTCATGCCGCGCACCGGGTCGCCGCCGATGCCAACGCAGGTGGTCTGACCGAGGCCGTTGCTGGTCGTCTGGTACACAGCTTCATACGTCAGCGTGCCGGAACGCGACACGATGCCGATCTTGCCCGGCTTGTGGATGAAGCCCGGCATGATGCCGATCTTGCACTCTCCCGGCGTGATGATGCCGGGGCAGTTCGGACCGATGAGCAGGCTGCCGTAGCTCGCGAGCGAAGCCTTGACCTTGACCATGTCGTTCACCGGAATGCCTTCGGTGATGGCGACAATGAGTTCGACGCCTGCGTCTGCGGCTTCGAGGATGGCATCGGCCGCATACGGTGCCGGCACGTAGATCATGCTGACCGTGGCGCCGGTGGCTTTCACAGCTTCACGAGCTGTGTTGTAGACCGGCAGGCCGAGATGCTTTTCACCACCGCGACCCGGGGTGACGCCGCCCACCATCTTGGTACCGTAGGCAATGCACTGCTGCGAATGGAAGGTGCCCTGCTTGCCGGTAAAACCCTGGCAGATCACGCGGGTGTTTTTGTTGACGAGAATGCTCATAGGAGGAATTCAGGCTCTGTGTCTTAAAGGGTGATCACTTGCCGACCGGCTTGGCCGCGGCAATGACTTTCTTGGCGGCGTCCGTCAGATCCTTGGCCGCGATGATCGCAAGGCCACTGTCGGCCAGGATCTTGCGCCCGGCGTCGGCATTGGTGCCTTCGATGCGCACTACCACGGGGACGTTAACGCCGACGTCCTTGACGGCCGCGATGATGCCCTCGGCGATCATGTCGCAGCGGACGATGCCGCCGAAGATGTTCACGAGGATCGCGCGAACCTTCTGGTTCGACAGGATCAGGTTGAACGCCTCGGTGACGCGCTCCTTGGTCGCGCCGCCGCCGACGTCGAGGAAGTTGGCCGGCTTGCCGCCGTGCAGCTGCACGAGGTCCATCGTCGCCATCGCGAGACCGGCACCGTTCACCATGCAGGCGATGTCGCCGTCGAGCGAGACGTAGTTGAGTTCGTGCTTGGCCGCCGCGCGCTCGGTGGCGTCTTCCTGCGTTTCATCGCGCCAGCTGGCGAGCTCCTTCTGGCGGAACAATGCGTTGTCCTCGATGTTGATCTTGGCATCGAGCGCAATGAGCTTGCCTTCGCCCGTGACGATGAGCGGGTTGATTTCGAGCAGGCTTGCGTCCTGTTCGAGGTAGAGCTTGTACAGCGCTTGCGCAATCTTCGAGAACTCGTCGATCTGGGCGCCGGAGAGGCCAAGGGCAAAGGCCATGACGCGACACTGGTAGGGCTCGAGGCCCGTCGCCGGATGCACGTCCACGCGAATCAGCTTCTCGGGTGTCTTGTCGGCGACTTCTTCGATGTCCATGCCACCAGCCGGCGACACGATGAAGGCGATGTGGCCCTTGTCCCGGTTCAGCACGAGGCTGACGTAGAGTTCGCGCGCGATCTTCGAGCCGGACTCGACGAACACCTGATGGATGGGCAGCCCTTCAGGACCCGTCTGGTGGGTGTGGAGGCGACGGCCGAACATCTTGGAGGCAGCATCGGCAGCCGCTTCTGGGCTGTCGACGAGCTTGACGCCGCCCGCCTTGCCGCGGCCACCCGCGTGGACCTGGGCCTTGACGACCCACTTGCTGCCGCCAATCCGGCGAGCGGCATCGGCTGCTTCAGCGGGCGTGGAGGCGACGTAACCGGTCGGGACCGGAATTCCATAGCGCGCAAAGAGTTGCTTGGATTGATATTCGTGCAAGTTCATCGGCGGGTCTTTCCGGTTCTTTAAGGAGAGTGGAGAGGCACTTTAATTCTGTGATGCTGCGCCGCAGCCTAGCGCGCTCAAGGGCGCGTATTCTGTAGCAAATGGCCGAAAATGCAAAGAGCGCGGCGCGAATGGTGGCGATCGGTGTGGTAGCGTTGAGGAACCTCGGATTAGCCTACCCCAACCATGAGTACACCCGTACCTGATACGCCGAAAAGCGCTTCGACCGACCTCGCGTGGCGCATTCTCGCGCTCCTCAACCTGTTCCGTCTGCTGGTTCCCATCGTCCTCAGCGGGCTGTTCGCCCTGGTCGTGCCCCGCCCGGTGGGACAGGTTTATCCCGCGCTCTTTGTGGGGGTGCTGACGGCCTACTTCCTGTTCGCCGTGGTTTGCATATCGAGCCTGCGGCATCGTTGGCCGGACGCCACGCTCCAGGTTCTGCTCCACGTCATTGCCGACCTGCTCGCGATCAACTTGCTGACTTACTCAAGTGGGGGCTTGATCAGTGGCCTGGCCGTCCTGTTGATCCTTCCAGTTGGTGCCGGCAGCCTGATTGTCGCACCGCGCCAAGCCCTGATGTTTGCCGCCCTTGCCACGCTGGGCCTGCTGACCCAGCAGGGATTTTCGATCCTCGAGGGCCATGGGGACTGGAGCGACCTGGCGCCGGCAGGCATCGTGGGTGCCATCGCCTTCATGCTGGCCTTGGGCGCTTACCCCGTTGCGAGACGCCTGAGGGAGAGCGAGGCGCTCATCCTCCAGAAGGACGTCGATCTCGCCGACCTGGCCGAGCTGAATGAGTTCATCGTCCAGCACTTGCGCGAAAGCATCCTGGTGGTGGATGCGGAGGACCGCATCAGGCTCATCAACAGCTCGGCCGAACAACTGCTCAAAGGCAGCCCGGTGAAACCGGGCACGCTGCTGGGCGAGGTCGCGCCCAAGCTGCTGTATTTGCTGGATACCTGGCGGCGCAAGACCTACGACTGGGAATCGAACACGCTCTCCATGCTGTCAGCCCAGGGAACCGCCCTGATCGTGCCGCACTTCATCTCGCTGGAAGCCGAGAACCGCGGCCCGACGCTGATCTTCCTCGAGGACACCACGTTGATCGCCGAGCGGGTCCAGCAGACGAAGCTCGCTGCTCTAGGGCGCTTGAGCGCCAGCATTGCGCATGAAATCCGCAACCCGGTGGGGGCCATGAGCCACGCGGCGCAGCTGTTGAGGGAGTCGGAGGCGGTCACTCCGCAGGACCAGCGTCTGATCGACATCATTCACGCCAACGGGACGCGAATCAGCACCATCGTCGAGAACGTGCTGCAACTCTCCCGCCGGGACTCGACGCGCCAGGAACGGATCGAACTCACCGGCTGGCTCAATGACTTCCTCGCGGAGTTCCGGCAAACCCTGCAGATCCCGGCAAAGGAGCTGCGCTTTTCGTCAACGGACCCGGACCTTGAGATCCGCGTCGACCCCTCCCATCTGCACCAGCTGCTCTGGAACCTGTGCGAGAACGCATGCAAGTACGGCCGGACCAACGAGGGACAGGTGTCGATCGACATCAGTATCGGGCGCGTACAGTCGAACCAGCGTCCCTACCTCGAGGTGGCCGATCACGGACCGGGCATCGACGCGGCGCATGCGGAACAGATCTTCGAACCCTTCTTCACTGCAGCCCCGGGCGGAACGGGTCTCGGCCTTTTCATCGCGCGCGAACTCGCGCAGTGCAATCGCGCCGTGCTTTTCTACGAGCCGCGGCCGGGTGGTGGTAGTATTTTCCGGATCGTGTTTGCAGATCCGCAGCGCTGGGAACTTTAGAAGAAATGGCTAGTCCGCGAGCGCTCGTCGTCGACGACGAACCCGATATCCGCGAGCTGCTCGGCATCACTCTCGAGCGGATGAACATCGAGGTCGTCGCGGTCCCCGACCTCACCAGCGCCCGCAGTTCGCTGCGCTCGGGGAAATTCGATCTTTGCCTCACCGACATGAAGCTTCCCGACGGTGACGGCCTGAGCCTGGTTGAATGGGTACAGTCGAACCGCCCACAGTTGCCGATTGCCGTCATCACGGCTCACGGCAATGTGGAGTCGGCTGTCAAAGCACTGAAGCTGGGCGCCTTCGATTTCATCTCGAAGCCCCTTGACCTTGCGTCACTGCGGAAGCTCATTACGGCGACGCTCAAGCTCACCGGCTCTGCTGAACCTACGGGCGAACGGCCCGGGATCCGGCTTCTCGGCCACGCGAGGGCCATGTTGCACCTGCGCGAGATGATCGAGAAGGTCGCCCGCAGCCAGGCCCCTGTGCACATCTTCGGCGAGTCCGGCACCGGTAAGGAGCTCGTTGCACAACTGATCCATGCGGCAGGTGCGCGTCGTGAAGGGCCATTCGTTCCCGTGAACTGCGGCGCCATTCCCACCGAACTCATGGAAAGTGAACTCTTCGGCCACAAGAAGGGTAGCTTCACTGGCGCCGTCAGCGATAAACGCGGACTCATCCAGAATGCCGAAGGCGGTACGCTGTTTCTGGACGAAATCGCGGATCTGCCGCTGCATATGCAGGTGAAGCTGTTGCGAGTCATCCAGGAGAAAACGGTCCGGCCCGTGGGCGAGGCCAAGGAATTGTCCGTCGACGCGCGGATCCTGAGCGCCACGCACAAACCGCTCGCCGCAGAAGTCGCGGCGGGCCGCTTCCGCGAGGACCTGTTCTATCGCGTCAACGTCATCGAGATCCGCGTTCCGCCGCTTCGCGAACGGCTTGAGGATGTCCCGGAGCTCGTCGACTCCATCCTGCACAAGCTGGGCAAGCAGAGGGGGCAACCGGCCCCCGCTTTGACAGATGCAGCGCTCAATGCCCTGCGCAATTACCCCTTCCCAGGCAATGTGCGCGAGCTCGAGAACGTGCTGGAACGGGCCGCCACGCTTTGCTCGGGTACCCATATCGATGTAAGTGACCTGCAGCTGCGGTCCGCCGCCGGGGTGCTGGAGAAGCCCACGACGGGGACAGTCGCCGCCGGCGAACCGTTGGGTGATGCACTTGAGGACATCGAACGCGATGCGATCGTGCGGGCGCTTGAGCAGACTCGCTACAACAAGACCAAAGCCGCCGCCCTGCTCGGAATGAGCTTTCGGTCGCTGCGCTATCGCATCAAGAAGCTGGGGTTGGAGTAGAACCCTTTAGTTCAGTGGGCCGTGGCCGACCACTTAGGACGGGGGCGGCCCCTTCGCGAGCGCTTGACGGCAGATCCGCACGTCGCGGTTCGCCGGCGGAAAGTGACAATTCGTGTCACATCCGGTCAATTTGCGGCACATCTGAAGATTCGTGCCCTGCTTCCAGAGTCTCCCGGATTAATTTATTACCTCACCTAATCAATGTCTTAGGCCATCCGCGGCTTGTGGCACGGCGCTTGCTTAAGACTAGCTCAGGCGAATCTTGCCGTCGGTTTCCAATCCCATTAGTTGTTAGGAGATTCAAATGCTGAAGCAAGTCCAGAAGGGTTTCACCCTGATCGAATTGATGATCGTCGTCGCGATCATCGGCATCCTGGCGGCCATCGCCATTCCCGCGTACCAGGACTACACGATCCGCGCTCAGGTGACTGAAGGCCTGAACCTCGCATCGGCTGTTAAGGCTGGTGTTGCTGAAGCGTACGCAAACAACGGCGCATGGCCGGCGGATATCGGTGTTGCGGGCGGCGATGTTGCGAATCTTCCTTCGGGCAAGTACGTTGACAACATCACGGTCGAAGGCGGCAATATCGTCATCCTCTTCGGCAAGCAGGCGAATGCCGTGAACCTTGCCACCAAGGTATTGGTTCTGAAGCCCGGCTTGAGCGTGAACAACGACGTCGTCTGGGTTTGCGGTAACGCCACCGTGCCGGACAACATCACGATGTCTCCGGACCCCACCACGGCTTCGGACCTCGAAAACAAGTACCTGCCGTCCAACTGCCGCAGTTAAGCGACTTCGACGACAATAGGTATCTATTGGTGAAGCCCCTCTCCGGAGGGGCTTCCTTTTTTTTTACGACGGCACCGACAAGCACAACCAGATCAATCGCGAATCGGGAATCTTGGGTGGTACATCGATGGCCCCTGTCCTCGGTTGTGACGCAATTCCCACCACAGTTTGACTGGCATGTTCAAAATCCAGATGAATTTGACAATTGATTGGTGAAACCACTTAGGGTAAGAGTAGCGTACGATCCAACTGCCTCGACCCACCGTAACCCTATGATTGACAACGCCGCTCCAGCCCTCAGTACTGCCCGGGTCGCCCTTCAGGGCCTCCCGCAGCGCCTGATTCAGGACGGGCTGGTGGACGAGCAGACGATGCTGCAGGCCATTGCAGCCAGCAAGGAAGCCAACACCAACCTCGTCTCGCACCTCGTTTCCAACGGCATCGCTGACGCTCGCGAAATCGCCATCGCGGCTGCCCAGGAGTTCGGAGTCCCGCTCCTCGACCTCGAGTCCATTGTTCCGGACATGGACGTGGTCAAGCTAGTGTCCGACAAGCTGCTGCAGAAGCACCGTGTGATGCCGCTGGTTCGCCGGGGCAAGCGCTTGTTCGTCGCTGTATCCGACCCCACCAGCCTCCATTCGATCGACGAGATCAAGTTCCAGACGGGCATGTCAGTCGAAGCCGTGGTCGTCGAAGACGACAAGCTGCAGCAGATCGTCGCTCGCGCCATCGAACAGGCTGATACACAGATTTCGGGGCTGGCCGAAGACGACCTCGACCTCGAGAATCTTGACGTCATGGGCGGCGACGACGTTGCCGAGAAGGATACTACAGGCCGTGACGACGTCGAGGACGCGCCTATCGTCCGCTTCGTCAACAAGGTGCTGCTCGATGCCATCAGGAAAGGCGCGTCGGACATCCATTTCGAGCCCTACGAGAAGACGTACCGCATCCGCCTGCGGATCGACGGCATGCTGAAAGAACTGGCCAGTCCACCCGTGCAGCTGGCCGTCAAGATCTCGGCTCGCATCAAGGTGATGTCGCGGCTTGATATCGCAGAACGCCGCGTGCCGCAGGACGGGCGCATCAAGATGCGCATTTCCAAGAACCGCGCCATCGACTTCCGCGTCAGCTCTTGCCCCACTTTGTTCGGGGAAAAGATTGTTGCGCGTATCCTGGATCCTTCAAGCGCCATGCTCGGCATTGACGCGTTAGGTTACGAGCCCTTCCAGAAGAAGCTGTACATGGACGCCTTGGCACGTCCGCACGGCATGATCCTGGTGACAGGCCCGACCGGTAGCGGCAAGACGGTGTCGCTGTATACGGGCCTCAATATCCTGAACAAGGAAGACACGAACATCTCGACCGCAGAGGATCCGGCGGAAATCAACCTCCCCGGAGTCAATCAGGTCAACGTGAACCCAAAGGTCGGTCTTACGTTTGCAGGCGCCCTGCGCGCCTTCCTGCGTCAGGACCCAGACGTCATCATGGTCGGCGAAATCCGTGACCTCGAGACCGCCGAGATCGCAATCAAGGCTGCTCAGACAGGACACCTGGTGCTGTCAACGCTGCATACCAACGACGCGCCGAAAACGCTGACGCGCCTGATCGACATGGGCGTCAAGCCCTACGCCATTGCGACTTCCGTGTCCCTAATCATTGCCCAGCGCCTGGCTCGCAAGCTGTGCCTGGCCTGCAAGGTTCGCGTGGATCTTCCTTCCGAGGCACTGCTGAAGGAAGGCTTCACGCAGGCAGAAATCGATTCCGGCATGACGCTGTACAAGGCGGTCGGCTGCAACCAGTGCACCGACGGCTACAAAGGCCGCTGCGGCATCTATCAGGTAATGGCGGTCACCGATACTATCGGTCGCATCATCCTGCAAGGTGGCAACGCCGTGGACATCGCGGATGAAGCCGAAAAGCAAGGGGTCTGGGACCTGCGCCGCTCCGGACTCGAGAAAGCGCGCGTCGGCATCACCAGCCTCGACGAAATCAATCAGTGCACTGTCGAATAGTCGTTAGCCCGATTCGGATCGCGCCTCTCGCTGACTCAAGAGATTAACGGATATGGCAGAAGTCACTGCGTCGAAGCAATTCCCGTTCACCTGGGAAGGGATGGACAAGCGCGGCAAGCGCATCAAGGGACGCATGCTCGCAGTCAGCGAAGCCGCCGTCCGCACCGACCTGCGCAAGCAGGGTGTGGTCGCGAAGAAGGTCCGAAAAGAATCGCGGCTCATGAAGAGCGGCAAGAAGGTCACTGCCGAGGACATCGCGCTATTTGCCCGCCAGTTGGCAACCATGCTGCAGGCGGGTATCCCGATGGTGCAGTGCTTCGACATCATCGGCAACGGCCACGACAAGCCCTCGGTACAGAAGCTTGTTCTTGCGATCAAATCGGACGTTGAAGCAGGCACCACGCTGCACGAATCACTTGCCAAGCATCCCCTGTATTTCGACGATCTATTCGTCAATCTGGTCGAGGCAGGTGAGCAAGCCGGTGCGCTCGAAAGCCTGCTGGAAAAAATCGCCACCTACAAGGAAAAGACGGAAGCCCTGAAGAAGAAGATCAAGAAGGCACTGACTTACCCCATCGCCGTGCTGGCCGTGGCGGTCATCGTAACCATCATTTTGCTGGTCTTCGTCATCCCGCAGTTCGAAAGCCTCTTCAAGGGCTTTGGTGCCGACCTCCCTGCTTTCACGCAGTTTGTCGTGGACATGTCGCGGTTTGTGCAGGCTCGGGGCCTGTATTTGGCAATTGTGGCGGGCGCGGCGGCCTATTTCATCGGTTATACCTACAAACGTTCCCGCCCGATGCGCCAGTGGCTGGACAAGGCCCTCCTCAAAGCGCCGATCATTGGTCCGATCGTCACCAAGGCCGCCATTGCTCGCTACGCCAGAACACTTTCGACAATGTTCGCGGCGGGCGTACCGCTTGTGGAAGCCCTCACTTCGGTCGCCGGCGCAACTGGCAACATCGTCTACGAGGAAGCGACCTTGCGCGTCCGTGATGAAGTCGCAACCGGACAACGACTGCAGAGATCCATGGAAAATACCGGTCTATTCCCGAACATGGTCGTGCAGATGATCGCCGTCGGTGAGGAATCCGGCTCGCTGGATGCCATGTCCTCCAAAGTCGCCGACTTCTACGAAGCTGACGTCGATGCGGCCGTGGACAACATGAGCAGCTTGCTTGAACCGATGATCATGCGATTCTCGGCGTACTGGTGGGCGGACTCGTCATCGCGATGTACCTGCCGATCTTCAAGCTGGGCGCAGTCGTCTAAAGCCGAGGTTACGACTACCACTGGAATCGAGAACGCCGCGTTCTTCGCGGCGTTTTCTTGTACAGAGGAAGGCAGATGATTACCCACCACCAGAGCAACCGATTCCAGCGCAGAACCAGACCATGATTGAACTCTTCGCCACTTCAGTACCTCTCTTCATCAGCACTGTGTTCGTACTGAGCCTGCTGGTCGGCAGTTTCCTGAATGTGGTCATTCATCGCCTGCCGATCATGATGGAGCGCGAGTGGAAGGCACAGGCCGTGGAGATCCTGGGTGCCGCATCCGGATCACCCCCTGTTGCTCCCGGAAGCGAGGTTACCCCGCCCAAATACAACCTGATGGTTCCTCGCTCGGGCTGCCCCCACTGCGGCGCAGAGATCACCGCGCTTCAGAACATCCCGGTACTCAGCTATCTGGCCCTCAAAGGCCGATGCCGTGGTTGCCGTGCGCCCATTTCCGCACGCTATCCGATAGTCGAACTTTCCACGGCCGTGTTGTCCGCATTGGTCGCGTGGAAGTTTGGTTTCAGCCCCTTCACCGCAGGTGCGTTGGTCCTCACCTGGATGCTAGTGGCAATGACGTGCATCGACATTGACCATCAGGTCCTGCCTGACAGCCTGACGATACCGCTGATGTGGCTCGGACTTCTGGCCAGCCTCGCTCACAGCCCTGCCGCACTCTTGCCTGTGAGCACCGAGAGCAGCGTGATCGGCGCCGCCGCCGGCTATCTGAGCCTGTGGCTGGTCTACCAACTATTCAAATTGGCCACGGGCAAGGAGGGTATGGGCTACGGTGATTTCAAGCTGCTCGCCGCCCTCGGGGCGTGGCTCGGCTGGAAGATGCTACCTCTGGTCATCTTGCTATCGGCTGTCACGGGCGCCGTCTTCGGTATCCTGATGATCGTGCTGCGGGGCCGTGACAGACAGGTTCCGATTCCCTTCGGGCCTTATCTGGCAGCCGCGGGATGGATCGCGCTGATGTGGGGACCGCAACTGGTCGATGCCTATCTCAGTCGGTTGCACTAGCCCGATGGCACCTCCGTCATGAACCCTCAAGGTTGACCCAAGTGACCAGACCGATCCTGCGCGTCGGGTTGACGGGTGGCATTGCCAGCGGCAAATCCGCCGTGGCCAACGAGTTCGCCGACCTTGGCATTCCAGTCATCGATGCCGATGTGATCTCCCGGGAGCTGGTGGAGCCGGGCCAGCCCGCTCTTGCACGAATCGTGGCCTTGTTTGGACCCGGGGTATTGGATCCGTCCGGGCATCTCGATCGACGTCGCTTGCGCGAGCACGTTTTCGCAGATGCCGCGCAAAGAAAGCTGCTTGAGGACGTCCTCCATCCGGCCGTGCGCGCCGAACTCAGCCGTCGGTCGCAGCAATCGACGGGGCCTTACCAGGTCCTCGTGGTGCCGTTGTTGGTGGAGAACCGTCTGGGCCACTTGGTCGACCGCATTCTGGTCGTCGACACCCCTGAAGGCACGCAGTTGGAAAGACTTCAGGCCCGCGACGCGGTCGACCCGGAACAGGCGCGCCGAATGATGGCGGCGCAAGCAAACCGTTCGGAACGGCTGGCGGCAGCAGACGACATCCTCACCAATACGGCTGGCCTTGCTGACCTGAAGAAGCAGGTCGCCGCCTTGCACCAGAAATACCTGGGCATGCGGGATCGCGCACCATCAGACAATTAGCGAGCCATCAGGCCCGGAGGCTCGGCTGGCTCCGAAACCGACCGCCGCCTGGCAAGCGCAAGCGGCTCGCAATACGAAATGGCAGGGTCGAATCCCTTTCTCGTCTAGCCAACTCCGCCTAGCTGCCGCAGAATAGCCGGATGCCAGAAACTGGTCAGACTACCGAGCGCACAGAGCCGAGCGCTACCACGATCATCTACGAGCAGCCGCTCAATGAGCGCATGCGGACGTTCCTGCGCCTTGAGTTCCTTTACACCCAGACGCTCTACCATCAGCAACGGTCCGATACCTGGGCCGCGCGTGCTGCTGTCGCTTCCATCCTCGAGATGCTCGCCATTACGGCACGAGGCGATATCCGCAGCGATGTGCTGAAGGAGCTTGAGCGGCAGATGGCTGCCATGCATGAGTTCCAGTCCCGGCCAGGCGTCGATACCAGCAGGCTGCACGCCGTGCTAGAGAATCTTGCGAGGCTGCGAACCGAACTGAATGCCGCCGGCGCACTGTTCATGCAGAAGCTGCGCGATTCCGAGTTCCTGAATGCGATCAAACATCGCACCGCAATCCCGGGTGGCACCTGCGAGTTCGATCTGCCGGACTTCTTCTGCTGGCTCAATCAGCCCCGGGCAGCCAAGTCTGCAGCGTTCGACGAGTGGCTGAGTGTGCTCCGTCCCCTCTGCGACGCAGTCACGGAACTCCTGTGGCTGACGCGGCAGAACGCGCGTCCGCGTCGGGAAGTGGCGAACGCCGGCGTATTCCTGTTGACGTTCGAACGCGAGGCGCCCTGCCAGTTGCTGCGCGTGGCGCTGCCGGCCGACACGGAGTATTTTCCCGAGATCAGCGGCAGCCATCATCGCTGCACGATCCGCTTCCTGGCCGGCAACAACGTCGCCTCGACCCGCCCGGTGCAGGCCTCGGAAAACGTTCCCTTTCTGCTGACAACCTGCATTTGAGCCGACCCGGCGACCGACAGCAAATCCACTGGCCATGATCGTTGCATGCCCAACCTGCAGCAGACCGGTTGAATGGTCGGAGGTATCGCCTTGGCGTCCCTTCTGCAGCGAGCGCTGCAAGCTGCTTGACCTGGGCGCCTGGGCCACCGAAAAGCACGCGATCCCGGACGACGGCTCGGGCGAGCTGATCGATGGCGAATCGCAGGATGGCGAAGAACTGCCCTAGCGAGCCTCGGACTCACTTGTCCGCGCCTGCAAAGCCGGCCGCGTCTCCCGGCTATTCGGAGAGCGCCGCACCGACGTACTGCAGCAAAGCCTGGACCATCGGCCGATCTGCCTCCAGCAAGTCCACTGCCCCGAGCTGCTGCACAGGCACCCACGCGAGACTCTGCCCTTCACGCGATTGCGGCTCACCGGAATAGTCTGTCACGCACCACAAGTCGAGTAGTACGACCCGGTCAGAATAGGTGTATTCGTAATGGATGAGCGGCTGGGCGTGGGCGACATGGACCCCCAGCTCCTCGTGCAGCTCGCGGCAGAGCGCTACAAAGGGTGGCTCACTGTCTGCTCGCTTGCCGCCGGGAAACTCCCACTTGCCAGCCATGTGCTTGCCGGCAGGTCGCTGCGCGATCAGCACCCGCCCTGCGGCGTCGAACAGGGCGCCGGCCAGCACGTGGATGGCCGGCGAGTCAACCGAACCGGCGTCAGCCTTCAAGCGCGCCGTGACAATGCTTGTACTTCTTGCCCGACCCGCAAGGGCAAGGTTCGTTGCGCCCAACCTTCTTTGTGTCGCGCACGAACGGCGCAACGGCTTGATCATGGCCCGACATGGGCAATTCTTCGGCGGCAGGCTGTGCCGTGATCGACTCGGGAGCGGCATGCTGCAATTGCATTGCCCGCTCCAGCCGGTGCTGGCGCTCAGCCTCTTCGGCCTGGATCTCTTCTTCACTGCGCACCTGCAACCGGGACAGCATCGAAACGGTATCGTGCTTGATCCGGTCGAGCATCGCGCTGAACAACTCGAATGCTTCGCGCTTGTATTCCTGCTTCGGGTTCTTTTGCGCATAGCTGCGCAAGTGGATGCCCTGCCGCAGATAGTCCATTGCCGCGAGGTGGTCACGCCAATGCAGGTCGATCTGCTGCAGCATGATGGCCTTTTCCAGATGGCGCATGACGGGCACACCGTACTGCTGGACCTTGGTCTCATACGCCGCATCAACAGCGGAATGCACGCGGGCGCGCAACTCGGCTTCGCCTGCGTTCTTCTCGGTCTCGAGCCAGCCCTTGAGATCGACACTCGCGGCAAAGTCACGGTCGATCGACTGCGTCAGGCCATCGACATCCCACATCTCTTCCACGCTCTCAGGGGGCACGAACCGATCGATCAGCGCGTCTCCCACTTCGCGGCGGATGCCGGCGATGGCATCGGCGACATCCTCGGCGGCCATCACCTCGGAGCGCTGCTGGTACACCACCCTGCGCTGGTCGTTCGCCACATCGTCGTATTCGAGCAGGTTCTTGCGGGCGTCGAAGTTATGCGCCTCGACCTTGCGCTGCGCACGCTCGATCTGCTTCGACAGCATGCGGCTCTCGATGACCTCGCCTTCCTTCATGCCGGCGGTCTGCAGCCACCGCTTCGTACGTTCAGGATCACCGAAGATCCGCATGAGGTTGTCTTCGAGCGACAGGTAGAACCGGCTGGAGCCGTTGTCGCCCTGACGACCCGAACGGCCGCGCAACTGGTTGTCGATACGCCGCGATTCGTGACGTTCGGTGCCGATGATGTGCAGGCCGCCTGCTGCCAGCACCGCGTCGTGACGCTGCTGCCAGGCGGCTTTTGCCAGCAGACGAGCCGCTTCGTCAGGAGGAGGATCCATCGAGGCCAGCTCAACCTCGAAATTGCCACCGAGCACGATATCGGTACCGCGACCGGCCATATTGGTGGCAATGGTCACTGTCCCTGGACTGCCGGCTTGCGCGACGATCCCGGCCTCTTTATCGTGCTGCTTGGCGTTCAGCACCTGGTGCTTGATGCTCTGCTTCTTCAGCAACTCGGACAGGTACTCGGAGGTCTCGATCGACGTCGTACCGACCAGCGACGGCTGGCCGCGCGACACGCAATCCTTGATGTCCTCGATGATCGCCGCGAACTTGTCCTTCTGCGTCAAGTACACGAAATCCGCGTGGTCCTTGCGGACCATCGGGCGATGTGTCGGCACGACAACGACCTCAAGCCCGTAAATCTGCTGGAACTCAAATGCCTCGGTGTCTGCAGTGCCGGTCATGCCCGCGAGCTTCGCGTACATGCGGAAGTAGTTCTGGAACGTGATGGACGCGACGGTCTGGTTTTCCTCGCGAACCCGCACGCCTTCCTTTGCTTCAATGGCCTGGTGCAGGCCGTCGGACCAGCGCCGCCCCTGCATGGTGCGGCCGGTGAACTCATCAACGATGATGACCTCGCCATTGCGCACGATATACTCGACATCGCGGTGATACAGCGAATGAGCGCGCAGCGCAGCATTGAGGTGATGCATCAGGCGGATGTTCGCGGCGTCATACAGGCTCTGCCCAGGTTGCAGCAGACCCGCTTCAAGGAACAGGTCCTCCACCCGCTCATGGCCCGAGTCGGACAGATGAATCTGCCGGCCCTTTTCGTCGGCCCAGAAGTCGCCCTCGCCTTCTTCCGCTTCCTGGCGCTTGAGACTCGGGGCAAGCTGGTTGATCTTGAGATAGAGCTCTGTGCTCTCTTCGGCAGGCCCCGAAATGATGAGAGGCGTGCGGGCCTCGTCGATGAGGATGGAGTCCACTTCGTCGACGATTGCGAAAGTCAGCGAGCGTTGGGCACGATCCTCAAGACGAAACGCGAGGTTGTCGCGCAGATAGTCGAAGCCGAATTCATTGTTCGTTCCGTAGGTGATGTCCGCTGCGTAGGCCGCACGCTTTTCCGCAGTGCTCTGGCCGCTCTTGATCACGCCGACTTCAAGGCCCAGGAAGCGAAAGACGGGTGCCATCCAGTCGGCGTCACGCTGCGCGAGGTACTCGTTGACCGTCACCACGTGGACGCCCTTGGCGGGCAACGCATTCAGGTAGGCGGGAAGCGTCGCGACCAACGTCTTGCCTTCGCCGGTTCGCATCTCGGAGATCTTGCCCTGATGCAGCACCATGCCGCCGATCAGCTGCACATCGAAATGACGCATGCCGAGCGCACGCTTGGCAGCCTCGCGGACCGTAGCAAAGGCCTCCGGGAGCAGTTCGTCCAAAGTGGCGCCGTTGGCAAGGCGCTCGCGGAATTCTCCCGTCTTTGCCTTCAGTTGCTCGTCGCTCAAAGGGGTCAGGGAACCCTCCAGCGCTCCAATGCGGCTGACAAGCTTCGAATACCCGCCGATTACCCGCTGATTGCGGCTGCCAAAAAGCCTGGTAAGCCAGTTCGCCACTCGGAAACTCCGTCAGTGCATCTATTCAAGGCCGCGTATTGTACACGTGTGGGGGGCCTATTCCCGGCAGGGTCGGGACGCCGGCCTGCGGCCCCAAGGGTTGGGCCGTAGCAACGGAATTCAAAGGGGGAAGTCGCCTGAAAGGGGCGTAGGGACCTGTATTTGGGGAACTAAGCTACCGCGAGCGGTAGCCCCAATCCGTCTATTTGCCGACGAACGTCATCGGATTGATGGGCCGCCCGTTCTTGAGCACTTCAAAGTGCAGATGAGGGCCAGTCGAGCGGCCGCTTGAGCCGATCCGGGCAATCGAGTCACCCTTCTGCACGGTAGCGCCAACGGCTACCAGATTGCTGGAGTTGTGGGCATACCGCGTGACGTAGCCGTTGCCGTGGTTGATTTCCACGCAACGTCCATAGCCGAACCGCTCCTTGGACCAGGTGACGACGCCCGAGGCAACCGCCACCACATCGGAGCCTTCCTTGCCGGCAAAATCGAGGCCGGCATGAAAGGCAGTCCTGCCCGTAAAGGGATCGGCTCGCTGTCCGAAGTAGGATGAAATCCAGCCTTGGGTGACCGGCCGGCCGCCCGGGACGATCTGGCGGCTTAGATTGCGCGTAGAGATCAGACTCTCAAGCACGGCCAGCTGGCGCTCCCGGTCCTGAAGCTGCCTGGCGAGCCTGTCCAGCATCAAAGAAAGGTCGGGCGCGGCAGCTGCGACGCCATCAAGCAATCGTTCGGGGCCCCCTTGTGCGGGTGCCGTATCAAAATTGAATTCGCCTTTGTCCAGGTCAGCCATCTCCGTCAACCGCCGCCCAAGCGCATCGAGCCGGATCACGTCGGCATTCATCTGGCCGACGCGGCTGGCAAGGGCGTCGACCTTTTCCTGGAGCTGGGTGCGGACTTCCTGCACCTGCGCACGCTGGGACTCGAGCTGGTGAGACCATTCGAGGACCTGGGAAGAAGGAGTGAGGAAGAAGCCACCGCCGCCGACGCGCATGCCGGCGAAGAAGACAGCCGCAACGACAAACAGGAAGACGCTGATGCCACCGGCCAGCGCGAGCCGCCGATCGATCTGGAACTGACGGGCACGCCCGCCGCGATTCGAGTAAAGAATGACGTTCATGCGATCCTGGCCTCGCAGTGTTTTCGCGCAGTCACGGCATGGGGGCGCGGGCACGGATCAGGCCGACCCAAATCTTCAAGCGAAGCCTCTGGCTTTCTCATCCTGGTAACCCCGCTATCGTGGTCCGGTAATCGGCCGGACTTTCAGACCGGTGGCTTTGCGTCCCCACCTTTCGATGGGTTTGCCCTGTACAGTGTCGTTGACTATGCAGAAGAGGCCGCCAAAAGATCAAGCGTCCGCCCCTCACTCCAGGGCAGGCCGCACCGAAGACCGGCTTATGTCGAGTGCCTTCCAGCCCTTGGGCTTCTCCCTGCCTGCCAAGGTGGCGGACCTCGAAAAGCGAGCCAAAGCCGCCCTTTCCCTCACCGAGCAGGTCCGAGCAAGCTTGCCGGAGGAGCAGAAAAGTCACGTGCTTTCTGCGAGTTACCGTGACGAGACCCTATCCGTCACCATGGACTCGGCAGCCTGGTGCCCCCAGCTCCGCTATGGAGCGGAGGGGCTGCTTGAGAGTCTCAAAGCCAACGGTGGGCCGGAATTCGCCAAATTGAAGGTCAGGGTGGGCCGCCGGGGCGTCTGACCAGACATCCAAACGGGCCCAGGTCGGGCCCGGCGAGCGGGGCCAACCTAGGCCATCGCCGCGGCGACGACGTAGGAAATGGGAGCGTCCCGGACATCGTCATACGTCACCTCTTCCCACGAGGCGGCGTCCGCGATGATGGCCCTCAAGAGCCGGTTGTTGAGAGCATGCCCCGATTTGTAGCCGCTGAATTCGCCAATCAGGCTGCGGCCCAACAGGTACAAATCGCCGATCGCGTCGAGGATCTTGTGCTTCACGAACTCGTCTTCGTAGCGCAGACCGTCCTCGTTGAGAATACGGTAGTCGTCGAGCACGATGGCATTGTCCATCGTCCCCCCCAGGGCCAGATTGCGTGCCCGCAGGTACTCGTGATCGCGAGTGAACCCGAAGGTGCGGGCGCGGCTGATCTCCTTCAGGAACGACGTCGACGAGAAATCCATGGTCGCGGTTTGCGACCGCTTCTTGAACACCGGGTGATCGAACTCGATCTGGAAGTTGACCTTGAAGCCGTTGAACGGCTCGAACTGGGCCCATTTGTCGCCTTCCGCGACCCTGACGGTCTTGAGGATGCGGGCGAAATGCTTCGGGGCAGACTGCTCCTCGATCCCCGCAGACTGAAGCAGGAACACGAAGGGTCCGGCGCTGCCATCCATGATCGGCACTTCGGCCGCGGACAGCTCGACATAGGCGTTGTCGATGCCGAGTCCGGCGAACGCGGACAGCAGATGTTCTACCGTCGAGACCTTGACGTCGCCGTTCATCAACGTTGTTCCGAGCATCGTGTCGCCCACGTTCTCGGCATAGGCACGCACTTCCGCAACGCCGTCCATGTCGCTCCGGCGGAAGACGACGCCCGAATTGACCGGGGCGGGCTTCAGGACCATGAGGACCTTCTTCCCGCTGTGCAGCCCGACGCCGCTCGCGCGTATCGTGTTCTTCAGCGTTCGTTGTCGCAGCATGGAGGATCCAGTCTATAGAGCGGAAACGGGCGATTGATCCGCGATTTCCGGCCACCGCAGGGGATGGACGGATAACCTACCATGATTTCGGGTTGCCGGGCTTCAGGCGTCTCCCGAAACCCGGCTCCTGACCCTCCTCGCGCTTAGTCGGCTTGCCGGCGCAGGAAAGCCGGAATGTCGAGCAGCGAGCTGTCGTCGCTCAGAGCGATCCCGTCGCCGACGGCACGGCGGGCAGATTGCGGCTGTTCGCGCTGGTTGCGGATGTAGGTCGGCACGTTCAGGTCTTCGAGCGTCGGCACGGCCCGACCGGCACGGCCGCCTGCGATTGCCGTCATCTTGCGGCTGTCCGGCTGGGTCTGCACGTGGATCTCGGCTGGCCGGCCAATGCCCGTGGCCACCACAGTCACGCGGATATCGTCCGTCATATTCGGATCGATTACGCAACCGACGACGACGTTCGCATCTTCCGACGCGTACTGCTTGATCGTATCGCCCACGATGCTGAACTCGCTGGTCCTGAGGTCAAGGCCAGCAGTCACGTTGATCAATATCCCATGAGCACCCTGCAGATTGATGTCCTCGAGCAGCGGGCTCGAAATAGCGGCTTCGGCAGCTTCACGCGCGCGGTTCTCGCCACGAGCCGTACCCGAACCCATCATTGCCATGCCGGTTTCCGCCATCACGGTCCGCACGTCGGCAAAGTCCACGTTGATCATGCCGGGACGCGTGATGAGTTCGGCGATACCCTGAACGGCGCCTTGCAGCACCTGATTGGCAGCCTTGAACGCATCGAGCAACGTGCAGTCGCCGCCGAGTACCGTCAGCAGCTTCTGGTTCGGGATCGTAATCAGCGAGTCGACATGTTTCTCGAGCTCTGCGATGCCCTGCTCGGCGATCGCACGACGCTTTGAACCTTCCATGTCGAACGGCTTGGTCACGACCGCCACGGTCAGAATGCCGAGCTCCTTCGCGATCTGGGCCACCACAGGTGCCGCACCCGTCCCGGTACCGCCGCCCATGCCGGCAGTAATGAAGAGCATGTCGGAACCTTCGATGAGCTCGATGATCCGATCGCGATCTTCCATGGCTGCCTGACGACCCACTTCCGGGTCGGCCCCTGCACCGAGGCCCTTGGTGATGTTGCAGCCGATCTGCAGGCCGGTCTTCACTCGCGCGTGCTTGATCGCCTGCGCGTCGGTGTTGACGCAAATGAAGTCGACACCGTCGATGCCGGTGGCAACCATGTGGGCAACGGCGTTACCGCCACCACCGCCCACACCGAAGACCTTGATTACCGCGCCTTGATGTTCGGAATCTGCCAGTACAAACATTGCTGTTCCCCTCGTTGCTTAAGACCAAAAGCCTGAACCGTAAAATCGAAACCCTGACTCTTCTGGACCTGCTGCCACCGGCTGGTCCGGACTGTGGAGTTCGCCTTCTCGTCAAAGGCCCATTCCGCAGTCCGCTCCCACCGGTAGCCAGCCACAGGGGCTGCGCCAGGCTCATACATCGCCAGCCAGCCCCCTTTCTCGTCGTGTCCGTGCTTACCCACCTGCCCGCCCTCCGTGCCTAAAAACTCCCCTGAAACCAAGCCTTCATTCGATCAAACAGCCCGCGCACGTTGCCCGAGAGCTGCGATGGCCGACGTCCCCGCAAGTAGTTCTCGCGCCCGTACAGCAGCAGTCCGACGCCTGTAGCGTGAATCGGATTCCGCACGACCTCGACCAGGCCGGTCAGGTGCTGCGGAATGCCGAGGCGTACGGGCATGTGGAACACCTCTTCGGCGAGCTCCACGGCACCTTCCATCTTCGAGCTGCCACCCGTGAGGACGACGCCCGCCGCGATCACTTCCTCGAAGCCGGAACGGCGCAACTCTTCGCGGACCAGCCCAAAGAGCTCTTCGTAACGCGGCTCGACGACTTCGGCGAGGGTCTGCCTGGCGAGACGGCGTGGCGGACGGTCGCCGACGCTCGGGACTTCAATCGTCTCGTCGGAGTTCGCGAGCTGCGACAGCGCGCACGCGTACTTCATCTTGATCTCTTCCGCGAAGTTCGTCGGCGTACGCAGGCTCACGGCAATGTCGTTGGTAACCTGGTCGCCGGCGATCGGTATCACCGCCGTATGACGGATCGCGCCGCCGGAAAAAACGGCGATATCCGTCGTGCCGCCGCCAATATCGACCAGGCAGACGCCCAGTTCCTTTTCGTCCTCCGCCAGCACGGCGTAGCTCGACGCGAGCTGCTCGAGGACAACGTCGTCGACCGACAATCCGCAGCGTTGCACGCACTTCACGATGTTCTGGGCGGCGCTCTCCGCACCCGTGACGATATGCACCTTGGCTTCAAGGCGCACACCGGACATGCCGATCGGCTCGCGAATGCCCTCCTGATTATCGATGATGAATTCCTGCGGCAGGATGTGCAGAATCTTCTGGTCGGCAGGAATGGCCACCGCGCGAGCGGCATCGATCACCCGTTCCACATCGTCCGCCGTCACCTCCTTGTTCCGGATCGCGACGATGCCATGGGAATTGAGGCTGCGAACATGACTGCCCGCGATGCCGGCGTAGACGGAATGGATCTCGCAGCCGGCCATCAGCTCCGCTTCTTCGACGGCCCGCTGGATGGACTGCACCGTCGATTCGATGTTGACCACTACGCCCTTCTTCAGGCCGCGGGAGGGGTGCGAGCCGATGCCCACCACCTCGATGACGCCGTCGCTGGAGATCTCGCCGACGATGGCAACCACCTTGGAGGTACCAATGTCGAGGCCGACGATCAGGTTACGGTCGCTCTTTCTAGACATCAGGTTTCACTTCCTCGAGGCGGCGGACGGTGCGTGCGGGTCCGGATGCATTGCCGGTTGCCACATCGGGTATGACCCCCGCATTCCAGCCGACGGAAAATCCATTGCTGTAGCGCAGATCAACGTAAGTGATGTCTGCGGCGCGTGTGGCGACGAGCGGACTCGCCACCGTAATGAATCGCTCCAGTCGCTGCGGCACGTCCTGGCGGCCGAGCCGCACCACGACGCCGTTACCGAGCCCGAGTTCCCACGCCCCTCTCGGGTCGAGCTCGACTTTCGCAAGCCGCATGCCCACGGCGAGCAGCCGCGGATACGTCTCGAGATAGAGCTTCGCGACTTCGGCTTCGCTGCCTTCCGGACCGTCGAGCTGCGGCAGCTCTGGCGGCATGTGGCGGGCATCGCGCAGGAACAGCTCGCCCCGGGTATTGAGGAGTCCGTCAACCCCCCACTTCGCTGCGGGGACCTGCTCCGTGATGAACACCCGCAGGCCGTTCGGCCAGCTGCGCTCGACCTGCGCGCGATCGACCCATGCAATCTTCTCGAGCGACCGACGCACGCTCTTCAGGTCGATCGACAGGAACCCGGTCGCGGCAAATGGCGCCACCGCTTGTTCGATCTCGACAGGCGCCACCCGCAGGAACTTGCCCTCGACCTGAACGCGCTGAACCGGGCGATCAAGCAGGCTTGAAAATAGGCCAAGCAGCGCAGCCGCCCCAGCCACGCCAGCAGCAGTCACTCCCAACCGCCGCCAGTTCAACTGTGGCAGGCGGATCTTCGGCTCGGCCGCCTTGCGCCGATTGCGATTGCGTGTGCCGAGGAACGCGAACATCAGCGCGGCCCTCCATTGGATGAAGCGCAGCTGCTCTCGAGGATCTTCCAGACGAGTGCGTCGAATTCGATGCCGGTTTCCTTGGCGGCCTTGGGGAGCAGCGAATGGCTCGTCATCCCGGGAGCGGTGTTGACCTCGAGCAGGAAATTGCGTCCCTCACGAGAACGCATGATGTCGACACGCCCCCAACCGCTGCAGCCGGCTGCATGGAACGCTTGCAGCGCCAGGCCACGCATCTCAGCCTCGGCCTCTCCCTCGAGACCAGGACACAGGTAACGCGTGTCTTCGGCAACGTACTTGGCGTGATAGTCGTAGTACTCGCCTGCCGGCACGATGCAAATACTGGGCAAGGCCTGGGCTCCGAGAATCCCTACTGTGTATTCGTCGCCGACGATCAGCTCTTCCATCAACATCTCGCCGTAGCGCTCTGCCGTACCCACCGCTGCCGGCAACTCGGCTTCCTTGAAGACCCGGCTGACGCCGACGCTCGACCCTTCGCAGGCTGGCTTCACGATGACCGGCAACCCGAGTGACAGCGCGGCAGCACGCAGATCCGCCCCGGGGGCCAGTCCGATGTGCCGCGGAGTCGGCAGACCCAACGACAACCACACCTGCTTGGTGCGGATCTTGTCCATCGACAGCGCAGAACCGAGCACGCCCGATCCCGTATAGGGAATCCCGAACGCGTCGAGCAGCCCCTGGAGAACCCCATCCTCACCGCCACCGCGATTGCCGTGCAGGATGTTGAAGACACGGTCGAACTTCTTCTGCGTCAATGCCTCGCAGAGCGCCGGGATGCCATCCACGACGTGAACGTCGACGCCCTGGCGCTTCAGCGCATCGAACACGTTGGTGCCGGAACTGAGCGAGACCTCGCGCTCCGACGACGTCCCTCCCATGAGGACGGCTACGCGACCGAAATCGGCAGGATTGGTGATCAGGCGGCTCATGCCGGGCGCTCCGGCAGAGACTCGCCGACGATGCGGACTTCGGGGTGCAGACGCACGCCGTGCACCTCCTCCACCGTGTTGCGGACGTGCTCGATCAGTTGCTCGAGATCGGCAGCCGTCGAATGGCCGTCGTTGATGATGAAATTGGCGTGCTTGTCCGAGACCTGCGCTCCTCCGATGCGGTACCCCTTGAGGCCCGCGGCTTCTATGAGCCGGGCAGCGTGATCTCCTTGCGGATTCGTAAAGACGGACCCGCAGGACAACTCGCCGATCGGCTGGGTTTCCTTGCGCTGCGCCAGCAACCGACGGATTTCGTTCTCGTTGCTGTCGCGCCGCGTTTCGAAGCGCAGCTTGCAACCGAGGAACCATTCCCCTTCCGGCCCCTCAAGGTGCCGATAGCTTGGGCGGTAGTCGCTCGCGGGCCGGCGCTGCCGCTTGCCCTTGCGATTGATGGTCTCGACTTCAACGACATGCGGCCAGGTCTCGCCACCGAATGCCCCGGCATTCATCGCGAGTGCACCGCCCATGGTTCCCGGGATTCCCGCGAAGAACTCGGCGGGACCGAGGCCCCAGCGAACGCATTGCTTCGCGAGCTTCGCACAGGAGACGCCGGCGCCGACCCGCACGTCGGTCTGATTCAGTCGATCAAGTTCACTGAACGCGCCGAAGGTCTCAACCACTGCGGCGCGGAGCCCGCCATCGCGAACCAGGAGATTGCTGCCAAGGCCTACCCACACCACCGGCAGGTCGGCATCCAGCGATTGCAGGAAGGCTGCCAGATCATTGGCATCGAGCGGACGGAAGAACAGGTCCGCCGGCCCACCCACTCGCCACGAGGTGTGCTTGGCCATCGGCTCGTTCCTGAGCACGCGAGCGTTCAAGCCGGGTGGCAGCGACACGGCGTTCATTGGCCCTGCTTCCCCTTGCCTGCGGCACGCAGCACCCCTGGAAGCTCGCCCGCCACCGCGCCGATGCTGCCCGCCCCCATGGTCACGACGACATCGCCATCATGAACGATGCGCTTCAGGGCCTCACCGAGTTCCTCGATCTTGTCGAGATAGACAGGCTCGACACGCCCATGCGATCGCACTGCCCGGCAGATCGCTTTCGCGTCGGCGCCGGCAATGGGCGTTTCGCCAGCTGCATAGACCTCGCTCACTACTAGTGCATCCACCGTGGCGAGCACGCGTGCAAAGTCGTCGAGCAGATCGTGTGTGCGCGTGTAACGGTGCGGCTGAAACGCGAGCACGATGCGACGGCCCGCCCACCCCTGCCGCACCGCTTCGAGCGTCGCCGCAATCTCGGTGGGGTGATGACCATAGTCGTCGACGAGCGTCACGCGGCCTGCCTCGGTCTGCACATCGCCAAGCTGCTGCAGGCGACGGTCGATTCCCTGGAAGTGCGCCAGTGCGGACTGGATGGCCTCGTCAGGCACGTCGAGGTCGGTTGCCACCGCGATGGCAGCGAGCGCATTAAGGATATTGTGGGTGCCAGGCAGGTTCAGTCGAATCGAAAGGACCTTGTCATGCCCAGGCCGCACCACGTCGAAGGTCGACTGCATGCCATGACGAACGATGTTGATGGCACGGAGGTCGGCAGACTGCTCGATGCCGTAGGTCACCATCGGCCGGGCGATCCGTGGCAACAGTGCCGCCACTTCCTTGTCATCCGCGCAGACCACGGCGAGTCCGTGGAAGGGCAGGTTGTGGAGGAAATCAATGAAGCTCTGCTTCAGGCGTTCGAAATCACCCTGGTGCGTAGCCAGGTGATCCGCATCGACGTTGGTTACGATGGCAATCATCGGCTGCAGGTGCATGAAGGACGCATCGCTCTCATCGGCCTCCGCGACGAGGTAGCGACCCGTACCCAGGCGCGCATTGGTCCCCGCACTCTTCAGGCGACCGCCGATCACGAAGGTGGGATCCAGTCCGCCCTCTGCCAGCAGGCTCGCCACCATGCTGGTCGTGGTCGTCTTGCCATGCGTGCCAGCGATGGCAATCCCGAAGCGGAACCGCATCAGTTCCGCCAGCATTTCGGCGCGTTGGACGACCGGAACGCGGTGAGCGTGTGCCTCGACGACTTCCGGGTTCGCCTCGTTCACCGCGCTGGAAACGACGACGACATCGGCACCCTGCACATTCGCTGCGGCATGGCCCATGACGATCCGTGCACCGAGCGATTCCAGACGGCGCGTCACCGTATTCGGCTTCAGGTCTGACCCCTGGACGGCATACCCCAGATTCAGCAGCACCTCGGCAATGCCACCCATGCCACTGCCGCCAATGCCGACCATGTGAATGCAATTGATGCGCCGCATGCGATCGGTCATCGCACACCTCCGGCTGCAGCGATACACGCGTCGGCGAGACGCACGTCGGCATCGACAATGGCGACGCGGCGCGCATTGCTTGCCATCGCCGCAAGACGCGTACGGCCGGCATTGAACAACTCGGCGAGCTCTGCAGCCAGACGCGCCGGCGTCAACTCACGTTCGGGCACGATCCTGCCAGCGCCTGCATCCACCAGAAACTGCGCATTACGAGTCTGGTGATCGTCCACGGCCGCCGCAAATGGAATGAAGACCGCCGCAACACCTGCGGCGGCCACTTCGGCCACCGTCAAGGCACCCGAGCGGCAGACGACCAGATCCGACCACGCGTAGGCGTCCGCCATGTCGTCGACAAAGGCGCGTACTTCAGCTCTCACACCGCGCTCGGCATACGCCGCCACTGTCTGCTCGAAGTTTCCCTCACCTGCCTGATGGAGAACCTCGGGCCGCTCCGCCTCCGGAAGCAACGCCAAACCCGCCGGCAATGCCGCATTCAACTTCGCTGCGCCCTGGCTCCCACCAAAGACAAACAGCCGCAGCTTTCCCGTGCGTCCGGCAAAGCGGTCCTCGGGTCTTGGCAAAGCGGTGATTTCACGACGCACCGGATTGCCGACGTGTTCCGCACGGATCTTGCCGGGGAAGCTGTTCGGAAATCCTTCGAGCACCCGGCTGGCGAAGCGCGCCAGAATCCGGTTGGTCATGCCGGCTACGGCATTCTGCTCGTGAATGACGAGGGGTCGGCCGGTCAGCCAGGCTGCGATACCGCCCGGCCCCGATACAAAGCCACCGGCGCCCAGCACGACGACGGGTTGGCGACGGCGAATCACCGCGATGCTCTGGCGGATCGCGATCAGCAACTTTACCGGCGCAGCGAACAGGGCCATGAAGCCCTTGCCTCGCAGCCCGCTGATTGAAATCCACTCCATGGGAATGTGGTGAGGTGGCACTAACTTGGCCTCAAGCCCGCGTTGGGTCCCGAGCCACACCGCATCGTAGCCCCGCTCACTCAACACGCGCGCGGCAGCCAGCGCCGGGAATACGTGCCCACCGGTGCCTCCCGCCATGATCAGTACGGTACGCGCCGTCATGACGCCCGCTCCTTGCGCGGCACGGCCGAGCGCCCGGCAAGACTGGCTTCGTGGGCAATACGCATGATCATTCCGAGCCACCCGAGTGTCACGAGCAGGCTGGAGCCTCCGTATGACAGCAGCGGCAGCGTGAGTCCCTTCGTCGGGAGCAGACCCATGTTCACGCCGATGTTGATGAAGGCTTGCACGCCGGCCCAGATCCCGAAAGAAGCCGCGAAATACGCCTGGAAGGTCAGGCCTGCCTGGGCTGCCAACCGCGAGATATGGAAGGCGCGCGCCACCAGCACGATGAACAGCGAGAGCGTGATGATCACGCCGACGAGACCGAACTCTTCTGCCAGCACTGCGAAGACAAAGTCGTTGTGCGCCTCCGGCAGATAGAAGAGCTTCTGGATACTGCCGCCCAGGCCGACGCCGAAGTACTCGCCGCGACCAATGGCAATCAGTGCTTGTGTGAGCTGGAAGCCGGAGTTGAACGGATCCGCCCACGGATCGAGGAACGACGTGAGTCGCTTCAGGCGGTACGCTGAAGTCACCGCGAGTGCCCCCATTCCGCACACTGCAATCGCCACGAGTGCAAAGAAGTTCCGCAATTTTACGCCTGCGAGGAACAGCATGCCGAGCCCTGTTGCCATCAGCACCGTCGTTGCACCGAAGTCAGGCTCCAGCAGCAGGAACAGCGCTGCAGCCGTCAGCACACCGAGTGGACGCAGGAAGGCCTGCAGGTTGTCCTTGAGTTCAGCTTGCCGGCGCACGATATAGCTGGCGAGATACGTCAGCAACAGCACGCGCGTGACTTCAGAGACCTGCAGGTTCAGTACGCCAAGCGGAATCCAGCGACGGCTGCCATTGACCACCGACCCCACGCCCGGGATCAGTACAGCGATAAGCAGCAGGAACGCAAGCAGCAGCAGCGGAAAGGCCATGCGCTCCCACACCGACGACGGGATCAGCATGGCGATGCCGGCTGCGACGAGCCCGAGGCAAACCGCAAACAGCTGGCGCTCCAGGTAGTAGAAGGGATTGCCGAACTCGCGCTGGGCAGTTGCGATGGACGCCGAAGCCACCATCACGAGCCCGACCAGCAGCAAGGCCGCGACAACCAACACCAGCACCGGATCAAACATGAAGCGGCGCGGACGCCCTGTGGAGCGGGCATAGGCCAGTGTTGCGGCGGTCATCGCGCAAGCCTCCTGACCGCGATGGCAAACGAATCGCCGCGATGACCGTAGTCACGGAACATGTCGAGACTGGCGCAGGCCGGCGACAGCAGCACCGTTTCACCACGGCGAGCTGCGTTGGCGGCTTTCATGACGGCATCGTCCATGTCGGCGGCGAACTCCATCGTACAGACGCCGCTGAATACCGTCGCAAGCTGCATCGCATCCTGCCCCATCAGCACCGCGTGCCGGACCTTGCTCCTGAATGCTTCCCTGAGTGGCGAGAAGTCCTGTCCCTTGCCCTGACCACCTGCGATCACTACAAGAGAACCCGGCGTGCCCGCCACAGCCGCCAGCGTTGCACCGACATTCGTTCCCTTCGAGTCATCGACGTAGCGGACGCCCGCCATATCCGCAACCCATTGCGACCTGTGCGGCAAGCCACTGAACTGCTTGAGAGCATCAATTGCGCTCTCAAGCGGCAGATCCATTGCCTCGAGCATCGCGAAGGCTGCAAGCGCATTGGCCGCGTTGTGCAGTCCGGCAATTTTCAGCTCGGACATCGCCACGAGCGGTTGGCCATGGCGCAGCAAGATTGGATCGTGGCTCTTTTCCCGGAGGGAGAAGGCGGCAGGCTTCTCGAGACTGAAACCAAGCACGCGCTGGCCTGCACGCGGCATTGCGCAGACGACCGGATCGTCCAGATTGATCACCGCCGTTTCGGCGCCCGCGAAAACCCGGGCTTTCGCCGCCGCGTAGTCATCGATCGAGTCATAGCGATCCAGGTGATCAGGCGTGACATTGAGGACCGCCGCACTGGTTGTCTCAAGGCTTGTTGTGGTCCCAAGCTGATAGCTCGACAGCTCGAGCACATAGAAATCGGGAACTGGCTGGTCCAGCAATTCAAGCGCGGGCGGGCCCAGATTGCCGCCCGCAAGCGCCGCGCGGCCGCAGGCCCGGGTCATCAGAGCCACCAGGGTTGTCACGGTGCTCTTGCCATTGGTACCAGTCACAGCGACGACCGGGGCTTTTGCGACCCGCGCGAACAGTTCGATGTCGCCGAGCAGCGGTATGCCACGCCGAGCGGCTTCCACCAACATCGGTTCCCGCAGCGAAATGCCGGGAGACACAAGCACCTGCGCCGCTCCATCGAGCAGCCGTGAATCAAAGCTGCCGACACGGATGGCCCCGGCAGGCACGAGTGACTGCACGACATTTAGTCCCGGCGGCGACGGCCGGCTGTCAGTCACGGCGAAGTCCGCTCCACTGGCCTTGAGGAATCGTGCGCACGACAGGCCGGTCCGTCCGAGGCCGGCAATCACCGTCTTCCCCGTCAGCGCCGGAGCAGATTGGTTGGTAAGGTCCGTCTTGCGAGTAGCCATGGTCATTCCGTCAACGCACCTTCAGGGTTGCAAGGCCCACGAGCACCAGGACTACCGTGATGATCCAGAAGCGCACGATGACCTTCGGCTCGGCCCAACCCTTCAACTCGAAGTGGTGGTGAATGGGCGCCATGCGGAAGATCCGCTTGCCCGTGAGCTTGAAGGACGCCACCTGCAACATCACCGAGACGGTCTCCATGACAAAGACGCCGCCCATGATGAACAACACGATTTCCTGCTTCACGATGACAGCGACGACACCCAGCGCCGCACCCAGCGCCAGCGCGCCGATATCTCCCATGAAAACCTGGGCGGGATACGTGTTGAACCAGAGGAACCCGAGGCCAGCCCCGACCAGCGATGCGCAGAACACCAGCAGTTCGCCGGCGCCGGCAACGTAGGGGATGCCGAGATATCCGGAGAACACCACGTTGCCGGTGACATAGGCGAAGACGCCGAGTGCACCACCCACCATTACGGAAGGCATGATGGCAAGACCGTCGAGACCGTCGGTCAGGTTCACCGCGTTGCTTGCGCCCACGATGACGAGATACGCAAGCACGACGTAGGCCCCGCCAAGCGGCAGCATCACGCTCTTGAAAAACGGCACGAGCAGGGTTGTTTCCGCCGGGCTCTTGGCAGTGACGTACAGCGTGATGGCACAGCCGAGGCCCGCCACCGTCTGCCAGAAGTACTTGTAGCGGGCGATCAGGCCACGTGAATTGCCGACCACCAGTTTCAGGTAGTCGTCCCAGAAGCCGATCATGCCGAAGGCCAGAGTGACACCCAACGTGATCCACACGAAGCGATTCGAGAGATCCGACCACAACAGCGTGGCGACGCAGATGGCGACCAGGATCAACACCCCGCCCATCGTGGGCGTTCCTGCCTTGGGCAGGTGCGATTTGGGGCCATCGTCACGTACTCGCTGGCCGACCTGACGATTCGCGAGCGTACGGATCATCCACGGGCCGACGAGGAGTGAAATCATGAGCGCTGTCAAGGCAGCAAGAATGGCCCGCAGCGTGAGATAGCTGAAGACATTGAAGCCGGTATAGACCTGCGAGAGAGACTGTGCGAGATAAAGCAGCATTTTATTTTAGTGTCCTCTGCTCGCAGCCGGTGCGGACTCGGTGCCGAGCGCGGCGGCCACACGCTCGAGTCGATTGCTGCGCGAACCCTTGATCAGGAGCGTTACACCCGGTTCGAGACCCGCTTCGACGGCAGTGATCAGCGCATCGAGATCGGCAAACCACTCCGCCCCACTGCCGAACGCATTGCTGGAAATCCGGGCCTGCTCGCCGACGGCGAACAGGCGCTCGATGCCGCTCTCGCGTGCAAAACGGCCAATCTCGGCGTGCTGTTCATCGGCGCCGGCTCCGACCTCGCGCATTTCACCGAGGACCAGCCAGCGACGCCCCGGCATGCTGCGGAACGTTTCAAGCCCCGCATGCAGTGACGTAGGGTTGGCGTTATAGGAGTCATCTACCAGGAAAGCGCCATGCAGCGCTGGTCGCAGATCCAGGCGGCCAGCAACGGGCCTCACCTGCGCAAGGCCGGCAGCGATGTTGTCAAAGCTCGCCCCGGCCGCCGAGGCTGCAGCTGCCGCACCAAGAGCGTTTCGAACGTTGTGGAGCCCACCGAGCTGCAGGGTCACGCTGCGTACACCCGCCGGCATCACGAGATCGAAAATGGAACGGAAGCCGGAAGGCCCCGCCTCGAGACGGACATCGCGAGCGACCACATCCGCCGCCGCATCGATTCCGAAAGTGATTACGCGCGACGACCCGGCAAGCCCCTTCCATAGGGATGCAAACGCATCGTCGGCATTGACGACGGCCGTGCCACGACCAGCCAATGCAGCAAACATCTCGCCTTTGCCACGCGCCACCCCTTCTAGGCTGCCGAAGCCCTCGAGGTGAGCCGCGCCCGCATTCGTCACAAGTCCCACCGTGGGTTGGGCAAGCGTTGTGAGGTGCGCAATCTCGCCGCCGTGATTGGCACCCATTTCAATGACGGCACTGCGATGGGAAGACTCGAGCTGGAGGAGCATGAGTGGCACGCCAAGATGGTTGTTCAGATTGCCCCGCGTAACCAGACACGCCCCTTCCCTTGCCAGGATCGCGCCGAGGATTTCCTTGGTCGTGGTCTTGCCGTTGCTGCCCGTCACGCCCACCAGCGGCAAGCTGAAGCGACGACGCCATTCGCTGGCGAAGCGAGCCAGGGCAGCAGAGGTATCGGGGACGATGACCTGTGGCAGATCGACGCTCAGCGCATGCTCGACGAGCAACGCCGCTGCGCCGCGCTTCTGAGCGTCGGCTGCAAACGCATGCCCATCGAAGTTGGGCCCCCGAAGCGCAACGAACAGCGCGCCCACGGGGACCGTCCGGCTATCGATCGAAACACCGTCGAACGAACCATCCTGCCCGCGGAGCTGACCGCCGGTGACTTGCGCCAGATAGGCAAGCGTGCGCGTCACGAGGAGAGCCCTCTCTGCCGCATTGCCTGCAACGCAACGTCGCGATCGTGGAACGGCAAGGTTTCGTCGCCGGTAACCTGCCCTGTTTCGTGCCCCTTGCCGGCAATCAGCACTGCATCCGAGGGCCCTGCAAGATCGAGCGCGGTCGCGATGGCCTCGGCACGCTGGCGCACGACACGCACAAGATTCGCATGTCGCATGCCGGACTGGATCGCGGCGATGATCAGCGCCGGCTCTTCGCGTCGCGGGTTGTCATCCGTCAGAACCACTACGTCGGCCAGCTCCTCGGCGACAGCGCCCATCATTGGCCGCTTGCCCGCATCGCGATCGCCGCCGCAGCCGAAGACGCAAATGACTCGACCCACCGTGTGCTGGCGGGTTGCCTTGATCGCCTTCGCAAGCGCATCGGGCGTATGTGCATAGTCGATCACCACCATCGGCCCTGTCGACGGCAGGACATCCATGCGTCCTGGTGGTGACGGGCTCGCCTCGAGTGCCTGGACCGCACGGTCCAATGACACTTCCCAGCCGAGTAGCACGGCCAATGCCGCCAGCAGGTTCTCCGCATTGAAGTCACCAACGAGCCGCGATCGCAGCCTTCCCGGCCCCCAGCTGCCGTCGAACGCGATCGACAGCCCGGTGCTGCCGCGCTCAAGACTGCGGGCGAAAAGCTGGTGCCCTGCAGGCACGTTCGCGCCAGGAGGTGTTGCGTGGTAGGCAGTCACTGCCATCTTGCCGGCAAGCCTGCGTACGAGTTCGTTCCCGAAGTCATCGCCTACATTGACCACGGCATGATCGAGTCCCGCTGTCTGGAACAGGCGGGCCTTGGCCGCAGCGTAGGCTGACAGTGTCTTGTGGTAGTCCAGATGATCACGCGTGAGATTGGTGAACACGGCGGTATGGAAGCGCACAGCATCTACCCGGCCCTGGTCGAGTGCGTGTGAAGACACTTCCATGCTGACGTGCCTGTCCCCAACCTCGCAGCGCTCCGCGAGCCGACGATGTACCGTGATGCAATCCGGCGTCGTGTGCGCGGACGGACTGAGCGCACCGATGCGGCCATAGCCCAAAGTTCCCGCGTAGGTCGTGGGCTGACCGATTGCGCCCATTGCCGCAGCGATCAAGTGGGCCGTCGTGGTCTTGCCATTGGTGCCGGTTATGCCGGCAACCTGGACGCGCGCCGAGGGCTGCTCGAAATAGCGATCAGCGATCCGCCCGATGAACTGCCTGAGATTGGGAACGGCGATCGACAGCAAATCGTCCCGCGGACCGGGCGCCGTCGTTCCAGGCGTCGGCTCCCACAGGACCACTCGGGCACCCGCGGCCGCCGCCTTGTCGAGATACTTGAGACCGTGCCCCTGGGTACCCACCACTGCCATGAACAGGCTACCAGGCGTCGCGTCACGGCTATCCATGCAGATATCCGCAATGCCGATGTCCGGCGCGGCGACTTCCGCGATCCCCGCCAGCAGTTGCCGCAGATTCGCAACGCGACGCGAAGCTGCGCGAGGTGCCCCAGCTTGCGTGTCGTGAGTGAGCGTCATGGCGTGTTGTGACATCTGGGAGCAGCGCTATTCAGCGGACAACGCGCGCACGAGTGTCGTCGCAGGCACGGTGTCGAGCCCATCCGGAGGCACGCCGAGCAGCCGGAGCGCACCGGCCATGACGTTCGAGAAGACGGGGGCTGCCACATCGCCGCCGTAGTACTGCTTGCCGCGCGGCTCATCGATGACGACGATCGCCGCAAGTCGAGGATTGCTCGCCGGCACCACACCGCCGAACACGCCGAAATAGGCGTCCTCTGAATACCCCCCCGGCGTCGCTTTTTTGGCCGTGCCTGTCTTGCCCGCCACGCGATAGCCGATCAGCGCCGCGCGATTGCCGGTACCGTCCTGCGAGACAACGCCCTCCATTACCTTGAGCAACTCGCGCGCGACGCTTTCTTCAATGACACGCTCGCCGGCGACGGCCCCTTCGACGCGCCGCATGGTGACTGGCCGGCTGATCCCTTCACCGCCGAGGACGGCATACGCATGCGCGAGCTGGAGCGGCGTCACCGACAGGCCGTAACCATAGGACATGGTCGCCTGGCTGATGGGACGCCAATGCGAGTAGTGATTGAGCAGCCCTGCAGACTCGCCGGGGAATCCGCTGCCCGTGACCTTGCCGAAGCCGAACGAATCGAGCATGCCCCACATGCTCTCGGGCTTCAGGGACAGCGCAATCTTCGTCATGCCCACGTTGCTCGACTTGGCGACCACGGTCGTGAGCGGAATCAGCCCGAGCGGATGTTCATCGGTGATGGTCTTGATGCCGACCCGGATGGGTGTCGTATCGATGACAGTGCCAGCGTGATACTTGCCCCCCGCAAACGCGGCCGCGACCACGAACGGCTTGATGCTGGATCCCGGCTCGAAGATATCGGTCGCAGCGCGATTCCGGTAGCGCGGAGCCGTGTACTGATCACGATCGTTCGGGTTGTAGGCGGGCTGGTTCACCATCGCCAGGACCTCGCCTGTGGTCACGTCGAGCACGACGACGGAACCCGCCTTCGCGTTGTGCTGCTGGATAGCAGCCTTGAGCTCGCGGTACGCGAGATACTGGATGCGCAGGTCGATGCTCGTGACGAGGTCCTGCCCGGGACGCGGCGAGCGAATGCTCTCGATGTCTTCGACGGTACGGCCGTAGCGATCCTGGATGACCCGCTTGGCGCCAGCTTGGCCACCCAGCCACTGATCGTAGGCGAGCTCGAGTCCTTCCTGACCGACATCGTCGACGCTGGTGAAGCCGAGCACATGCCCGGTCACTTCGCCTGCCGGGTAGTAGCGGCGGTATTCGCGCAGCAGGTAAATGCCGGGAATCCCGAGCGCCTTGACCTGCGCGGCGTCCTGCGGGCGCATGTGTCGCACGAGATAGACGAATTCGCGATCCAGGTTGCCGGTAATCCGCCGTGCGACCCACTGGGGATCGCGGTTCAGCGCCTCGGCGAGACGCGGAATCTGGTCGGAAGCATGCGCTTTCGCTACTTCCTTCGGGTTGACCCAGACAGTATCGACAGGCGTGCTGACGGCCAGCGGCTCGCCATTGCGATCCAGCAGGCTGCCGCGATTGGCGGAGAGCTTCGCGACTCGAGTTGAACGCGCCTCCCCCTGCCCTTCCAGGAATCCGTCATCGAGTACCTGCAGGTCCACGGCACGGATGACCAGGCCGCACGCGAATACCAGAATGATTCCGAGCACCACCCGCAGGCGTACCCGGAACTGGTCGAACGTGAAGGAGCGGGCTTCTCCAGAACGGACCGGTGTGCCGATCACAGTACGCGCATCCTGCTTGCTGGGGCCGCGGCAGTCGTCATGGCTGAACGAGCCGCACTTCCGTCGGACGCGGAATCACCATCTGCAGGTCCGTACGTGCCATCTGCTCGACGCGGCCATGCGTGGCCCATGCGCTTTGTTCCAGCTTCAGCTGGCCCCACTCGATATCGAGCTGGTCGCGGCTCGATTCGAGGTTCTGCAATTCAACGAACAGGCTGCGCGACTGGTGCTTTGACCAGATAACGCCGATGCACGAGACAAAGACAAGTGCCCACAGGATCGGTACGGCAATGCGTGCAAGTGCGTTCATGCTTCCAGCCTTTCCGCGATGCGGAGGATTGCACTGCGGGCCCTGGGGTTGCGCCTGATTTCGTCATCCTGCGGATGCACGGCCTTGCCCACGCGGCGGAGCCTCGGCCGAGCATGGGGAGGGACCTGCGGAAGCCCGGCATACACCGGATCTTCCTGGCTTTGTCGCTGCATGAAGCGCTTCGCCGCGCCGTCTTCCAGCGAATGGAAGCCGATCACGCAAAGACGGCCACGCGGATTCAGCAAGTCGATGCATTGCGCGAGCGCCGCATCGATTTCGGCGAGCTCCGAGTTCACCTGGATGCGAATGGCCTGGAACGCGCGGGTGGCAGGATGCTTGCCGGGCTCCCATGCGGGCACGGCTTCGGCAACGACTTTGGCGAGCTGCGCGGTGCGTGTGAGCGGCTCGGCGTGCCTCGCAGTCACGATGGCGCGGGCAATCCGTTTGGCAAAGCGCTCCTCGCCGTATTCGCGGATGACCGTGGCGATTTCGTGCTCCGGCGCGCGCGCCAGCCAGGCAGCCGCCGTCATCCCCGTTTCGTTGTCCATGCGCATGTCGAGTGGACCGTCGTGCGAAAAACTGAATCCTCGAACAGCGTTGTCCAGCTGCGGCGAGGACACTCCCAGATCGAACAGCATCCCGTCGAACCCCGCAGCCTGACCTGCTGCCGCCAACAGCTCCGTCAGGCGACCAAAGGGTCCCCGTATCAATGTCAGCCGCGGCTCACCACTGAAGCGTGCGCGACCTGCGCGCATCGCTTCCGGATCCCTGTCGAGCGCCACGACAGTACCGCCCGGACCCAGCCTCGCGAGCAGCGCCGCGGTATGCCCGCCTCGCCCGAACGTCGCATCGAGATACCGACCTGCGGGCTGAACGTTCAACCCCTCCAGTACCTCGGTGAGCAGGACCGGCGCATGCGCTTCCATCAGAGCGACAGCGATTCGAGCTCCGGCGGCAGCTCTTCCGGCACTTCGTCAACCTTCAGCCACGATTCGCGGCTCTGGTCCCAATGCGCCTCATCCCAGAGTTCGAAGCGACTGCCTTGCCCGATCAGCACGACGTCGCGGGCCAAGGCCGCGTATTCACGCAAGGTGGGTGGAATGAGAATGCGGCCGTGCGAGTCGAGCTCGAGCTCCGTGGCATGCCCGACCATCAGCCGCTGCAACCGACGGACAGCCGGGTTCAGCGTCGGCAGCCGCATCAGCTTCCGCTCGATTTCCTCCCACTCGGGAAGCGGGTAAATCAGCAGGCAGCGATCTGACCGATCGACGGTAGCCACCAGACGCCCGCTCGAACGCTCCACGATCCGTTCCCGGTAACGGGTCGGCATCGCGAGGCGCCCCTTGGCATCCAGCGTGACTTTGTTGGCACCGCGAAACATGGCAAGCCCCAGACGGGCACGGGAGGTGCTTTATGCGTCTCCGTGACCCATTTCATCCCACTTTTTCCCACTCACTTGCACTATAGGGACGCAGGCCAGATTAAGTCAACGAAGATTCAAGGATTTCTCCATAGGCCACAGCCACTTAGGCTCGACCGGCGTCGCAGGCTCGCGACGCGGTTTGAAAGGCAGTATCGAAATCAGCGTCTTATGAACGATTCTTGATAGAGATAGTGAAATAGCGGTCGGGTCGGAACCCGGGGCCTGCGGGTTGCCTCGAATCGGTCGCCGCGCGAGCGCGCGCAAATGGCTTCAATCCTTGGCGAGAAAATTGTTATAAAAATCTAATCTATAGATGGCGCACACGATACTTTGATTAGTATTTATTTCTATTTTATTGCTGATCAAGGCCCGCTGGGCAGTGCGCGGCCCCGTAGAGCGCCGAATGGCGCATGGAGAAGTGGGAGTCAGCCGATAAGCCGGGTTCTGTCGTGGGCAACCATTCATCTGGGATACGCGTCACCGCGTACCTCAAGCAGCCTACCCGGGAGCACGTGTGGGCCACACGCGCGGCGCGAAGCCGCTTGCCCCCCTATTTGGCCTTGCTCCAGGCGGGGTTTGCCGTGCCGTCGAGTGTTACCACCGACGCGGTGCGCTCTTACCGCACCCTTTCACCCTTACCGGCACCGTCCGAAAACGGCACTTAGGCGGTTTGCTTTCTGTTGCACTTTCCGTGGGCTCACGCCCCCCAGGAATTACCTGGCGCCTCGCCCTGTGGAGCCCGGACTTTCCTCCATGCCCACCCGTGAAGATGGGCACCGCGGTTGCCTGGCTGACTCCCGGCGCGCATGGTGGGGGCAGAGCGCAGGTAGCGCAAGCAATCGTTGCTGGCCACGTTCGACCCGGTGCGCCGATCGCCGCTGCTTCGCCTATTTCTGCAGCTGCACGGCGCGTTCGTACAACACGGACCGCTTCTCGCCAGTGATGCGCGCAGCGAGCTTTGCCGCTTGCGCAGCCGGCAGCTCTTCCAGCAGCGTCCTCAGCACCTTGTCGGCGTCTATGGAGAGAGGCGCAGACCGCGCAGCGGTCAGCCCTGCTACCACGATCACGAGCTCGCCCCTGGACATATCCGGATCCTGTTTCGAACGCTCGGCGAGCTCCGCCAACGTGCCGTAATACATCGTCTCGAAACGCTTCGTCAGCTCGCGGCCAATACTGGCGCGCCGTTCAGCACCCAGTGCCTCTGCCATATCCAGCAGCACTTCGCTGAGTCGATGGGGTGCCTCATAAAAAATGAGCGTACGCGCTTCCTGCAAGAGCTCGGCGAGCACGTTCTTGCGCGCGACGGACTTGGCGGGCAGGAAACCCTCAAACGCAAACCGGTCCGTCGGCAGTCCCGAAACCGACAGGGCCGTGATCGCCGCCGTGGGACCAGGAATCGGCGTCACCTTGATCCCTGCATCGAGGGCAGCCCGGACAAGCCCGAACCCGGGGTCGCTGACCAGGGGGGTACCGGCATCGGAGACCAGCGCCACGGCTTCGCCACGCTGCAACCGCTCGACCAACGGCCGCAGGCGGGCGGCCTCATTGTGCTCATGCAACGACACCAGGGGCGTGGCAATCCCGAAAGCCTGCAGCAAGGAGCGCGTATGACGGGTATCCTCTGCAGCTATGAGCGCCACGCTTCCGAGTATCTCGCGCGCTCGAGTACTGAGGTCGGCCAGGTTGCCGATCGGGGTGGCGACGACGTACAACGCGCCGGGCAGGTCGGGGTCGGTCGCTGGCGGAAGCTCGGACACGGTTCTGGTAACCCTTGCTTGACTGAAAACAATGGCTGAGTATTCCACATCGATGCCGCCGTTACCGACTGGCTTGACACGCAGGCCCGAGGTCAGTCGCCCCAGCGCAGTCATGGAACGCGTCCTTCGAGTCTGGTCATTCCAGCCAGCGGCGACAGCCGCATTGCTCCTTCTCGCCGCCGTCGCCTGCACCAGTCCTTCGCCGACACAACGCATCGGAGCAGTGGGCATTTCGTCTGCATCGCAAGCCGCAGAAGGGCGAAGCGGCGATCAGGCGCCCGGCCCCCTCCTCGGTCAGGCGACTGCCGCCGAAGTCGCTCCGGTGGGCTACCCGCGTCAGGTTGCGCTGCTGCTGCCGCTGTCCGGACGACAGCAGGCAGCTGGTGTCGCTGTCCGCGATGGCTTCCTTGCCGCCGCCCTAGCGCAGGATGTGACGCGGCGTCCGACGATCAACATCTATGATTCCGCTTCCCTCGGCGCCGCAGCCGCGTATGCGCGCGCGATCAACGAAGGAGCGCAATTCGTGGTCGGCCCCCTCACCAAAGAAGAGGTGCAGGCCGTCGCGGACTCTGGGTCGGTATCCGTGCCCTCGCTGGGCCTCAACTATCTTCCTGACAGCGCGCTTCCGCCTGGGCTGCTGTACCAGTTCGCGCTTGATCCCGAGGACGAGGCGCGCCAGGTCGCCCGACGCGCCATCGCAGATGGCCACACGCACGGTGTCGCGTTGGTACCTGACAACGATTGGGGGCAACGATTGTTGCGCGCCTTTGACGCGGAGTTCAGAGCCTCCGGTGGCACGCTGCTCGGCAAGACGCTGTACGACACCGCCGCCCGCGACTACTCGCAGCCCATCACCCGCCTGCTGCTGATCGACCAGAGCCGGACTCGTGCCAACGCCTTGTCCGGAGCCTTGGGAACGCGTCTTGAGTTCGAACCGCGTACCCGAAGCGACGTGCAGTTCGTATTCATTGGCGCCCAGCCACTCCAAGGCAGGTCGCTGCGACCGGCGCTGCGATTCCATTTATCACAAGACCTTCCGGTCTACGCGACCTCCGATGTCTTCGAACTCGACTCGGACGCCAACGCCGATCTCGACGGCGTGATGTTTCCGGACATGCCCTGGATCGTTGCTCCCGATGCGACGGCCAACAACCTGCGGCGCTCCCTCTCTTCCTATTGGCCCACGCGCTCGAAAGGCAGGGGTCGGTTGTATGCCTTCGGCTACGATGCCTTCCAGCTGATTCCGGTTCTGCGCAGCGCCAGACCCACCGCAACGCCGCTTGATGGCATGACCGGCAGACTGTTGGTCGACGATCGAGGACGCGTCCGGCGCGAACTCGACTGGGCCCGGGTCGAGAATGGTCGCCCGCGTGCTCTGGCAGTTGTCGTTGCCGGAGGAACAACTCCGTAACAATTCCCGAGTGAGGACTCCCATGCAACGCAGGGAAGCGGGCATGGCAGCAGAGGCAGCTGCGTGCCGATTCCTGGAAGCCCAGGGGCTGAAGCTGCTGGAAAGGAACTTCCGCTGCCGCACCGGCGAGATTGATCTGATCATGCGCGATGGCCCTGTGGTCGCGCTGGTGGAGGTTCGTTTGCGCAGCACTGCACGCTTCGGTGGCGCCGCGGGTTCCGTGGACTGGAAGAAGCAGCAACGGCTGATTGCGGCGGCGCGCTACCTGACACTGGTTCGTCGCGAGTTGCGCAATCACCCTTTCCGTTTTGACGTGGTCGCCCTCGAGCCGGAAGGACCCGACCTGCGGGTCCACTGGATCAAGGATGCCTTCAGGCTCTGATGGAAGTAATGAGAAGAATGAAACGCCCTCAAGTCAAGATCGCACTCGTCCTGACGCTTATCGGACTCGGACAGCTGGCGTCGGGTGCAGAAACCCCGCAAGCCATGACCAAGGCCGTCACGATCAGCCGCCCCGCCACGGCAAAGCCCGTCATCGACGGCCATTTCAGCCCAGAAGAATGGGCCGGCGCGACGCTCATAGAAGACCTGCATCAAACCCAGCCCACCGAATTCGCGAAACCGTCGCAGCGCACGCAGATCTATCTGCGTTACGACACCGATGCGCTCTATGTCGCCGCGCGTAACTGGGACACCCAGCCGGTCACGGCACGCATCCTGCGCCAGGGTGAATTCCTGCTCGGCGACGACCATTTCGGCCTCATCATCGATCCACTCAACAACCGCCGCAGCGGCTACTTGTTCGTCGTGAATGCCAACGGTGTACGCGTGGATGCAATCTTCCAGAACGTAACCCAACAGGAGTTCAACTGGGATGGCATCTTCGAGGGTGCCGGGTCGCAGGACAGCGAGGGCTGGACGGCCGAGATGGCCATTCCGTACAAGACCATCGCCTTCAACAAGGACAGCGACACCTGGGGCATCAATTTCTTCCGCGTCATCGCCAGCACCAATGAGCGCATTGGATGGGTATCGCGCAACCGTTCACAGGACCCGAGCATCGCAGGAACCGTCAGCGGATTTTCCGGGCTCGAGAACGGCATTGGCCTCGACGTCGTCCCCTCGGTGAGCGTCCGCCAGTCAAGAACCTTCGATCCGGCCCATCGCGAGACCGAGGTCCGCCCGTCGATGGATGTGTTCTACAAGGTCACGCCGTCCTTGAATGCCGCTCTGACGTTCAACACGGACTTCTCGGCCACCGAAGTCGACGACCGGCAGGTCAACCTCACCCGATTCAACCTGTTCTTCCCGGAGAAGCGCGACTTCTTCCTGAAGGATCTCGATGTCTTCGAATTCGGCAACCTTGGCTCGGGCAACTTCGGCCAGCCCGGTCCGGCGGCCCCGACGGCCGCGGCACGGCAGAATGGCCGCCCCTTCTTCTCGCGCAACATCGGGCTCTCACCCACGGGTGTGCCGGTGGACCTCAATTATGGCGGCAAGGTCAGCGGACGGATCGGCCGCTTCAGCGTGGGCGCTCTCGGCATTCGCCAGGATGACTTCGCCAACATCAATGCGAGCAACCTGTTTGTCGGCCGCGCGTCGGCGAATGTGCTTGCGGAATCGAACATCGGCGTGATCGCGACGCACGGCGACCCGCGCAGCAACCTGGACAACAGCCTCATCGGCGCGGACTTCGTGTACCAGAACAGCCGACTCGCGAGCGGACTCAACCTGCAAGCGGAAGGCTGGGTACAGCGGAGCGAAACCACCGGCATCAACAGCGGCCAGGGAGCGTACGGGTTCGGCGTTCGCGTGCCCCGCAATACGGGACTCCAGGGCTACGCCGGCTTCAAGGAGATCGGGGAGAACTTCAACCCGGCACTCGGCTTCGTGAACGAGCGCGGCATCCAGGACTATTCCGCGGGCGTGGCGCACCACTGGCGTCCGCGTACGGGGCCCTTCCAATTCCTCTTCACCGGCCTCGATGCGCGTCGCGCTGAAGTGCTGGACGGTGGCCTGCGATCACAGAGCACCGTGTGGCGCGCGTTGCATTTCAATACTCGACCCAATGACAGTTATCGCTTCAATGTCTATCGCAGCCGCGAAGTACTGGTCACGCCCTTCCAGATCTCGCGCGGCATCTTCGTACCAACTGGTGACTACACCTTCGGCGAGTACAGTGGAGAGTTCGCGTCGTCGACCAGCCGTTCCTTGAGCGGCGGTTTCCTCTACCGCGCGGGAGACTTCTACACCGGCGAGCGCGTCAATCTCGTCGGCAAGCTGACATGGCGGCCGACGAAGCACTTCCGGACCTCTCTGAGCTATGACTACAGTGATGTGGAACTGCCACAAGGCAGTTTCATCGTGCGACTCACGAGCGTACGTGCGGACATCGTCTTCTCGTCGAAGCTGTCATGGGTCAACCTGGTTCAGTATGACAATGTGTCTGGCGTCATCGGGATCAACAGCCGGCTGCACTACGTCCCGGAAGACGGTCGCGAAGCCTTCCTGGTGCTGAACCACAATCTGCAGGATCCCGCGACACCGGGCGGCTACCAGTCGACCTATGCAGATCTGACCGCCAAATTGAACTACACCTTCCGTTTTTGATCGCCGCCACAACGGCATCCGGAACAGTCGACGGCCACTCTCACGCGCGACTACTTGACGACCTTGAGGTGTGACTTGCGGGGACCCGCGGGGGACGGAGGCGCAGACGGTGGCGACGGCGGCGGCGTCTCTGGTGTGCCGACAGGGCCGTCATTGTCGCCAAAGATCATGCCTTGCCCGGACTCGCGGGCATAGATGCCAATGATGGCCGGGATGGGCACGACGATGTTCTGGCTCACGCCGCCAAACCTGGCACGAAAGCTCAACGTCTCGTTCCCAAGACTCAGGCCCTGGGCTGCATTCAGGCTGATGTTGAGGATGATCCTGCCATCCTTGACGTGCTGAGGGGGCACCTTCACGCCCTGGACTCCGGCATCGACGACGATATGCGGTGTCTGGGTGTTGTCAGTGATCCATTCATGCATGGCACGAAGGAGATAGGGCCTGCGCGAGGTCACAGGAGCGTCGGTCATCGCGAGCGCGCCTAGAGGCGCATGTCCTGTTCGGCTTCGGAAAGGCTACGACGGAAGGCGGGGCGCGCGAAGACCAGGTTCGCGTAGCGGATCACCGGTTGTGCCTGGACAGGCAACTCGATGCCCCATGAATGCAGCCGCCACAGGATCGGTGCAATGGTGGCATCGACCAGCGAGAACTCATCCGACAGAAAGTAGGGCTTCGCCTTGAAGACATCGGCAGTCGCAAGGATGCCGTCGCGAAGGATACTGCGTGCTTTCACTCCGAGCTTCCGATCACCCGGATCCTCGATCTGCGCAGCGAGGCTGTACCAGTCGCGCTCGATCCGGAACAGGGCCAGGCGGAACTGGGCTCTCGACACGGGATCGACCGGCATCAGGGGCGGATAGGGATACCGCTCGTCGAGGTAGTCGATGATGACCCGGGAGTCGTAGAGCACGAGATCCCTGTCCACCAGGGTCGGCACGCTGTTGTAGGGATTGAGATCGAGGAGGTCTTCGGGCAGCTTGCCCTCTTCCACATCGATGATCTCGATGGGAAGGCCTTTTTCCGCAATCACCAGCCGCGCACGGTGGCTCCACGGATCCAGCGCCTTGGAAAAAAGCGTCATCAAGCGAGGGACCCTCTGACAACCCTCATTGCGACTCGAGAGGCATCAACGAAACGGGCCGTAGCCGCGCTACGGCCCGCCAGCGTCACTTGACGTCCTTCCAGATTTCCTTCTTCAGGAAATAGGCAAAGAGGAAGAAGATGAACAGGAAGCCAACCACGCGGAAACCGAGGTTCCGCCGCTGCATCTGTACTGGTTCGCCGATGTACGACAGAAAATTCACGGTGTCGCGCACGAACAAGTCGAATTCCTCAGGTTTCAGCTTGCCCTTGGTGGCCTGCTCGAAACCCTTGAACGTTTTGTGGACGTTACCCTGCGCATCCGTCTCGCCCTCGTACACCGCCTTCTGGAAACCCTGCAGCTCCCAGAGCACATGTGGCATTGCGGCGCCTGGCAATGCGAGGTTATTGACACCCGTCGGACGCGAAGGGTCGAGGTAGAACGACTTCAGGAACGTATACAGGTAATCAACACCGCGGCTGCGGGCGATGAGCGACAGGTCTGGCGGAGGATTGCCGAACCAGTCGCGGGCCTGGGCCACCGGCATCGCGTTCTGCATCGTGTCGAAAGGCCGCTCGCCCGTGAACATGAGGTTCTCGACCACCTGCTGTTCCGACAGGTCGAGGTCGCGAGCCAGGCGGTTGTAGCGCACGAACTTCGCAGAATGGCAGCCCATGCAGTAGTTGACGAAGTTGCGGGCACCGCGCTGCAGGGACGGAGTGTTGGCGACATCCACATTGGCGTGCTTGGCGGAAGCGCCTTCTGCCTCCATCGAGAACACGCCGGCCGGCGCGAGCACCGACACGCCCGCGGTCAGACCCAAGGCGGCGAGCCGCAGCAGTGCCTTCTTAATGTGCATCGTAAGTCACCCGTTCCGGAACCGGCTTCGTCGCGTCGATGCGCGTGTACCACGGCATCAGGGCGAAGAAGGCAAAATAGACCAGCGCAAAGACGCGCGCCGCATTGGTGAAGGCAGTCGTTGCAGGCTGCATACCGAGGTAACCCAAGGCGACGAAGCTGATCGCGAACGCCGACAGGAACGCCTTGAACAGCCAGCCGCGATAGCGGATCGACTTCACCTTCGCGCGGTCGAGCCACGGCAGGAAGAACAGCGACAGCACGGCGACGCCCATCAGGATGACGCCTATCAGCTTGTTCGGTACTGCGCGCAGGATTGCGTAGAACGGCGTGAAATACCACACCGGAGCAATATGCGTCGGCGTCTGCAGCGAGTTGGCCGGATCGAAGTTGGCATGCTCGAGGAAATAGCCCCCCATGTCCGGCGCGAAGAACAACACCATCGCGAACACCGCCGCAAACACGATGAAGCCGACAAGGTCCTTTACCGTGTAGTACGGGTGGAACGGGATGCCGTCGACTGGATGGCCGTCCGCACCCTTGTTCTTCTTGATCTCGATGCCGTCCGGGTTGTTCGAGCCCACCTCATGCAGCGCCAGGAGGTGTGCGATGACGAGGAACACCAAGGCCAGCGGCAGCGCGATGACATGCAACGCGAAGAAGCGGTTCAACGTGATGTCTGAGATGTAGTAATCGCCGCGGATCCACTCGACGAGCGCATTGCCGACGTAGGGAATGGCGCCGAACAGCGACACGATCACCTGCGCGCCCCAGTAGGACATGTTGCCCCAGGGCAGCAGGTAGCCCATGAAAGCTTCCGCCATCAGGCACAGGTAGATGAGCATGCCGAAGATCCACAGCAGCTCGCGTGGCGCCTTGTACGAGCCATACAGCATCGCGCGGAACATGTGCAGGTAGAC